>MUYB01000011.1:197-7214 GCA_002015125.1 [Haemophilus] felis | reverse complement strand
CGAGCTGATAATACTCTGCCTTCTCAGTGTTCACAATTTGATGATAAACCACCTTTTCACTTAAGCTATCCATTATGACCAAAACGCCAAATTCTCGCCCAAAGAAAGTGGTATCCATAATAATATTCAAATAAGTTGAAATAGGCGATTTTAAGGCTGATTTAGGGGCTTTATCAATATATCTTTGAATGGTTTTAACGGAACATTTATATTTTAAAGCGAGGTCTTTATAGGTTTGTTTTCCTTGTGAATAATTAAACCAAATATCGCTAGGATTTAATTTCTTTTGGAAGGTAAAAGTCTTATTACAGGAAGGACATTTATAGCGTTGGATATTGTTTTTTAATCCGTGTTTATGAATAACAGTATTTTGGCAGTAAGGGCAATTTTTTGGTTCATTTTCAAAAATGTGGGTTAAAGGCTTATAGTATAAGGCTTAACTGCACTTTTTTCCCACATTTTTGTCCATTACACCTTTTTTTCATGAAATACATTTTAATAGTATGACAATAGTTTGTCATAAGCTAAAAAGGTGGATTATAAGTCCTCTTCTAAAATGTTTTCTCCATTTTGTTCTTCAATATCTGCTGCTAAAACTTTCTCAGGATTTGCTAATAGTTCTGAACGTAGTTTTTCTTCTAGCATTGCAGATTCTTCAGGGTGGGAGTCTAACCATTTCATTGCGTTAGCTTTACCTTGACCAATTTTCTCGCCATTGTAAGAGAACCAAGAGCCAGATTTATCCACTAATTTATGTTTAACTCCTAAATCAATGAGCTCACCAGTTTTGGAAATTCCTTGACCATACAAAATTTGGAAATCCACTTGACGGAATGGTGCGGCAACTTTGTTTTTCACCACTTTAACGCGAGTATCATTGCCAATAACTTGATCGCCGTCTTTAATCGCACCAGTACGACGAATATCTAAACGCACAGAGGCATAGAATTTCAATGCGTTACCGCCGGTGGTGGTTTCTGGGTTGCCGAACATTACGCCAATTTTCATACGAATTTGGTTAATAAACACCACTAAACAGTTGGAGTTTTTAATTTGACCTGTTAGTTTGCGTAACGCTTGGGACATTAAACGAGCTTGTAAACCAACATGAGCATCCCCCATATCCCCCTCAATTTCTGCCTTCGGCGTTAAGGCGGCAACGGAGTCAACAATGATCACATCTACGGCACCAGAACGAACCAACGCATCACAAATTTCTAAGGCTTGTTCACCATGATCAGGTTGAGAAACAAGAAGTTCATTTACATTAACGCCTAATTTCGCCGCATAAATTGGATCTAATGCATGTTCTGCATCAATAAAGGCGCATACTTTTCCGCTTTTTTGTGCTTCGGCGATAACCGATAGCGTCAGCGTGGTTTTTCCTGAAGATTCTGGTCCGTAAATTTCAACAATACGTCCCATTGGCAAGCCACCAATCCCTAAGGCAACGTCTAAGCTTAATGAACCTGTAGAAACTGATTCTACATCTAATGTTTTGGTATCACCTAATTTCATAATTGAGCCTTTACCAAATTGCTTTTCAATTTGCCCTAAGGCTGCTGCAAGCGCTTTACTTTTTTCTTCTGGTGTTGCCATTTTCAATTCCTCAAATAGTCATAAACTAAAATTTCTAGCGTATATTAACTGTATGAATAAACAGTATCAAGGGCTTTTTATAAAATTTGTGAAATTTGTTCCAAAAAATTATTTATGAATAAAGTGAGTTTGCTTTAAATGGGTGAGGTAACGCCGATAGACTTCCTCATATTGTAAAACATTATTTACATTCGGTTGTACAACAGAGTTAGCGTCGATGTGCACCATGTTTTCACATAAGCTGGTCAATTCTCCTTCGCCATTTGCCCACATGGCTTGAATCGCGCCACCTAGCGCCGCCGCCTCTTCTTCCTGTAAACAAACTACTTCTGTATTCAGAATATCCGCGATCATTTGCCGCCATATTTTGCTCTTAGCGCCACCGCCAATTAAACGAATTTGCGATGTAGATAGCCCTGCTTGACGAAATAGATCTAATCCATATCGTAAAGTAAAGCTGGCAGATTCCATCATTGCTCGACACAGGTTGGCTTGAGTGAAATTCGCAGCATCTAAACCTAAAATACTGGCTTTGCCTTCAGGTAAGGCGGGAACGCGTTCTCCATTAAAAAATGGCAGAATACTAATGCCCTTAGCGCCGATAGGACTTTGCTGAATTAACTCATTAAACTTCACTACATCAATATTCAACAGTTCCATAAGATTTCGATTGGCTGAGGTCATATTCATCACGCACACCAATGGTAGCCAGCCATTTGTACTTGAGCAGAAATTCGCAATTTCTTTTGGTAAATCAGAAAGTGGTTGATCCGTATAAGCATACAATGTTCCTGATGTACCTAAGCTCATAGTGACAATGCCTTGCTGAATATTGCCAGTACCAATTGCGCCGAGCATATTATCGCCGCCGCCACTTGCCACCAACACCTGTTCGGACAAACCAAGTAATTTGGCAATTTCAGCACGCACAACGCCTGCTTTTTGTTGTGCACTACGCAACGGAGGAAGCACTTTATTCGCCTCTAATTCAGGCGCAAGTAAATTAAATACTTCTAAATGCCATTGACGATGGATAACATCAAAAAAGCCTGTGCCTGATGCATCTCCATATTCCATGCAAAACTCACCAGTGAGCCAATAATTAAGGTAATCATGGGGTAACATGATTTTCGCGATGCGCTTATATTGTTCTGGGAAATGTTTTTTAAACCACAGGATTTTAGAGGCGGTATAACCTGTTTGTGGCACGATACCTAAACGAGCAAAGGCTTGTTCTTCACCGCCCAGTAAATTAATGAACTCTTGATTTTCAAAAGCGGTTTCTGTATCACACCACAATTTCGCTTGATAGAGCGGTTGATCTTGTTCATCTAACATTACCAAACCATGTTGTTGACCAGATACGCCAATGCCTTTAATTAAGGTTGGATTAATTTGTGCTTGTTGAATGACTTGGTTAAAGGCGCTAATTAACGCATCAATCCACCATTGTGGGTTTTGTTCCCGCCGTCCTGCAGAATTTTCAATGAGTTCATGGCTAGCGTAACCTACACCAAGCACTTTTTTCTGCTGGCTATCTAATAAGATAACTTTTGTTCCTTGTGTGCCGCAATCAATGCCGAGATACATAAACACTCCTTAAAAATTAAATGAAAAATGCGGTGTAAAACCGCATTTTTTAGAAAGATGATGTTATTTATAGATAAATCCATTTACGATATTTTCTAGATATTCTTGTTTCCCTGATACTGCTTGTGGATTTAGATTATTTTGTTCAACAAATTTAGCGAGTTCTTCCAATGAAGATTTGCCTGCTAAAACTTTTTGACCAAGTTCACTATTCCAACCAGCATAACGTTGCTCTACAAATTGAATTAATGTTTTTTCCTCTAACATTTTGGCTGCTCGTTTAAGAGAAAGAGCTAATACATCAATAGCTCCAATATGTCCGTAGAATAAATCGTAAGGATCAGTACTTTGGCGACGGATTTTGGCATCAAAATTAAAACCACCAGTTGTAAACCCACCATTTTTTAGGATTTCATACATAACCAATGTGTTTTCTTCTACGCTGTTTGGGAATTGATCCGTATCCCAACCAAGTTGTGGATCGCCTCGATTGGTATCAATAGATCCAAAAATATCTAGAGAATAAGCGGTAGCGACTTCGTGCTGGAACGTATGTCCTGCTAATGTTGCATGATTGGCTTCAATATTTACTTTAATTTCTTTCTCTAAACCAAATTCTTTTAAGAAACCGTACACTGTTGCTACATCATAATCATATTGATGTTTTGTTGGTTCTTGTGGTTTAGGCTCAATTAGTAATGTACCTTTAAAACCTATTTTATGTTTATGCTCTACCACCATTTGCATGAAACGACCAAGTTGAGCTCTTTCACGTTTTAAATCGGTATTTAGCAAGGTTTCATATCCCTCTCTACCTCCCCATAAAACGTAATTTTCCCTATTTAATTTTTGGGGCTGTAGTAGATTAGCCCTAAATTTCACACCATTTTCGCAATGTGTTGAGTTGCATTTTAGGTGACCCAACGCTAAACCGAAATTCACATTCCTTCAAGAACAACGGAAAGTTTTTTCGGTTTATTCCATGATATTTTCGAAGTGCTCGCTTTGCTTGGCTCCAAAAATTTCAATACCATTGATGTGATTTTCTCGCTCTGCAAATATCTCTGAATGATTGATTCTCTTGTGATGAAATTCACTCACATCAAGGGCATCATAACTGCGATAAGTATCAGTATAAACCCAACTATCAGGCTTAATTTTCCTTTTAATGACAGGCAGTAACGTTTCGGTTTTGGTATTTTCAATCACTACAGTAAACACTTTCCCCTGTCGCTTTAAGAGACCAAAAACTGCTACTTTTCCAGCTGCTCCTCGTCCTCTTTTTTCTTTGCGATGCCCAGCAAAATAACTCTCATCCCATTCAATTTTTCCCTCAAAAACTTCATCTGCTTCAAGGGATAAATGATAGTCAATCACTTGACGAATCTTATGGTAAAACAGTGCGACTGTATTGGGCTAAATCGCTAATAAATTTGCCACTGTTCTTGCAGTAACTTCTGCTACAAAAAATTCAAGCAATTTTTTCTGAGTGGATTTCTTTAATTTACAATGAGTTATCTTCATTTTTGTAGACTAACATAGCTGCTAATCTACTACAGCCCCAATATTTTTTTTGATAAATCAATTGAAGATTAAATTATTAGCAGATCTTTATAGATTACTATTCCTAGTAATCGTTAAATGGACGTATAAGTAAATATGTTTATACGCAATATCAAGCAATAAATTTTGATGATCAATCATTAGTTGAGTTGTATATTGAGAAAACCTGCCAAACTTTTTAAGTTTAGTTGGTGCCGTTGAAAAATTAGTAATCTCATTTTTAGATAATCAAATTCAAAATTAAAGCCAAATACGTTTATTCTAGATTTTTTATTTGTCGAGGAGAAACCCAAATCTGACCGCCTCCCATAATGGGTAATAGAAAGCTTTCATTTTTTGTAATGATTTGTCAGATTGGGATTGTTCTTCTGTTAAAAGTGGATTAGAGTTTTATATTACAAGGATTTATCCCTCTTTATTTGAAAAATTTTTTACTGTTCCATGATCGCTCAAAATATCTAGACCTTATCATCAAACTGCAAGTACACGACTTGGGTTTGGAGGTACTCTTCTAAGCCGTGTTTGCCGTCGGCACCGCCGATGCCAGATTTACGCCAGCCAGCGTGGTAGCCTTGCATTGCTTCGAAGTTTTCACGGTTTACATAGGTTTCGCCGAATTTTAAGCGAGAGATAACTTTCATCGCTTTGTTGATATTTTGAGTGTAGACGGAAGACGTTAAGCCGTATTCGCAGTCGTTGGCAAGTTTGATTGCTTCGTCAATGGTGTCGAATGTCGCCACCGGAATCACAGGGCCGAAAATTTCTGAACGCATAATTTCCATTGAGTTATCTACGTTCTCGATAATGGTTGGTTCGAAATAGTAGCCTGTGCCTTCCACCACTTTTCCGCCCATTACTAAGCGTCCGCCTTGTTGTAATGAACGTTCCACCATTTCTTTCACTTTGACCAAGCCTTTTTCGTTCACGAGTGGGCCCATATCAATGTCGTCACGCTCTAATGGGTTGCCGTAGCGAACTGCTTTCATTTTTTCGACCAATTTTGCCACGAAGGCGTCTTTGATGCTGCGGTGAACGTAGATACGTTCTGCACAGTTACACACTTGCCCTGAGTTGATAACCCGTGAGTTCACCACCGCCGTTGCCGCTAAATCCAAATCGGCATCGTCTAACACTAACGCAGGGGCTTTACCGCCTAGCTCTAGGTTGACTTTGATGATGTTTTTACTTGCGGCCTCCATCACTTTATGACCTGATAATTGGCTACCCGTGAACGACACCATACCCACTTTTTCGTTGGAAGACAGCTCGGGGCCAACTTCGTTACCATAACCTGTGACCACATTAAACACGCCTTTTGGCAAGCCGATTTTGTGGACAATTTCTGCGAACAAAATCGCATTGTTTGGGGCGTCTTCACTTGGTTTGATCACGATGGTATTGCCTGTGACCAACGCAGGAGCAGCTTTACGTGCCACAAGGAAGAACGGGAAGTTCCAAGGCAAGATGCCTGTAGTGACCCCAATCGCTTTTTTGTACAGGAAAATGTGTTCGTTCGGGCGGTCGCTTTGGATAATTTCGCCTTCATAACGGCGTGCCCACTCTGCCATATAGTCGAGATAGTCAGCGGTGAAATTCACCTCTACTAAGGAAAGTGCTAAAGTTTTACCCATCTCTTCGGTAATGGTGCGGGCGATTTCATCGGCACGCTCACGAATGCCGTTAGCAATTAAACGCAAGTATTTACCACGCTCAACCGCTGGCAATCTTTCCCACGCTTCTTGTGCATTGTCGGCGGCATCAATGGCGATTTTGGCATCAATATCACTCGCACGTGGCACGGTGGACACCGCTTGCTCGGTAGCTGGGTTGTACACTTCAAAGGTGTGACCGTGAGCAGCATCTTTGAACTCGCCGTTGATATACATTTGGTATTGCTTCATAGGGTTCTCCTTTTGGGTTGAGAGCGGATAAATAAGAGAGCAACATTTTGCAGTTTTTACCCAAGATCTGCCCCCTTGCATTGCCCATATCTTAACCAAAATTAACTTCATTTCGAGTGCTTTGGCAATTTTGTTTAAATTTAGTTAAGATTTTGTGAATAAAATCACAAAACTAGAAAAATATACACACCAAAAATGCCCGATTTTAGCAAGTTTTTCAAAAATCGGGCATTTAAATGAAAATTGGGTGTTTAATTTTTGGGGCTGACATAGATTAGCTAGTATGTTAATCTACAAAAATGAAGATAACTCATTGTAAATTAAAGAAATCTATACAGAAAAGGCTCCTTGAGTTTTTTGTACT
>MUYB01000011.1:0-174 GCA_002015125.1 [Haemophilus] felis | reverse complement strand
TTTTATCGTAAAATCCGTGAGGTCATTAGCTATCATTTAGCACTTGAGGCTGATGAAGTATTTGACGGACAAGTTGAGTTGGATGAAAGCTATTTCGGTGGACATCGTAAAGGAAAACGAGGTCGTGGAGCAGCAGGAAAAATGGCTGTTTTTTGGGTGTTGAAAAGGCAAGGG
>MUYB01000010.1 GCA_002015125.1 [Haemophilus] felis | reverse complement strand
AAAAAAGGCGCATCTTTCGATACGCCTTTCGTTCAAATCATTAACAAAGCGTTAATTATTTAATGATTTTCGCTACTACGCCAGCACCTACTGTACGGCCACCTTCACGGATCGCGAAACGAAGACCTTCGTCCATTGCGATTGGGTGAATTAAGCTTACAGTCATTTTGATGTTGTCGCCTGGCATCACCATCTCAACGCCTTCTGGTAATTCGATAGTACCAGTCACGTCCGTTGTACGGAAGTAGAACTGTGGACGGTAACCTTTGAAGAATGGAGTGTGACGACCACCTTCTTCTTTTGATAATACGTACACTTCTGATTCGAAGTCTGTGTGTGGCGTGATTGAACCTGGTTTCGCTAATACTTGACCACGTTCGATTTCTTCACGTTTTGTACCACGTAATAATGCACCTACGTTCTCACCTGCACGACCTTCGTCAAGTAATTTACGGAACATTTCAACGCCAGTTACGGTTGTTTTCGCAGTTTCTTTAATACCTACGATTTCAACCTCTTCACCTGCTTTGATGATACCGCGCTCAACACGACCAGTTACTACGGTACCACGACCAGAAATTGAGAATACGTCTTCGATTGGTAATAAGAATGGTTTATCAATCGCACGCTCTGGCTCTGGGATGTAAGTGTCTAAGTGGTTTGCTAATTCAAGGATTTTTTCTTCCCATTCTGCAACGCCGTTTAATGCTTGTAATGCTGAACCACGTACGATTGGTGTGTCATCACCTGGGAAGTCATATTGAGATAGAAGTTCACGCACTTCCATTTCAACTAATTCTAATAACTCTTCGTCATCCACCATGTCGCATTTGTTTAAGAATACGATGATGTATGGTACACCTACTTGGCGACCTAAAAGGATGTGCTCACGAGTTTGTGGCATTGGACCGTCGGTTGCTGCTACTACAAGAATAGCACCGTCCATTTGTGCCGCACCGGTAATCATGTTTTTAACATAGTCCGCGTGTCCTGGGCAGTCAACGTGTGCGTAGTGGCGAGTTGCTGTATCGTATTCAACGTGTGAAGTGTTGATGGTGATACCACGGGCTTTTTCTTCTGGTGCGTTATCGATTTGATCGAATGCACGAGCTGCACCACCGAAGTGTTTTGCTAATACGGTAGTGATTGCTGCTGTTAATGTTGTTTTACCATGGTCAACGTGGCCGATTGTACCCACGTTTACGTGCGGTTTTGTACGTTCAAATTTTTCTTTAGACATTGAGAGTCCCTCTAAACAAACACGGTTATCGGTGGATCAAAATACCAGACTAACCAAAGTTAAAATTTGTATTTATTGACATCCTCCCCACCCTAAAGAATGGAGATTCCTACTAGCTCCCACGCTTTGCGTGGGCTACTATCGGTGGGTTCTTGTTGCTGACCGCTATTGCGGTTCACTTCACAAGCTCTGCGGACGTGTCCCGCCCTGATTTTGCCGTCATTGAGAAAGCCTAAGCATATCTCTGTTGGCAAAAAGATTGTACCTGATCTTGTGCCTTATATCCACACCCTAAAGGACGTGGTTTTACGGACAGCTGATAAAAGGACAGAATAAGAAATTAAGACTGGTGCTGATAGGCGGATTTGAACCGCCGACCTCACCCTTACCAAGGGTGCGCTCTACCAACTGAGCTATATCAGCGCTTGGAGCGGGCAGCGGGAATCGAACCCGCATCATCAGCTTGGAAGGCTGAGGTAATAGCCATTATACGATGCCCGCAGTCCTAAATTCATCTGACCCATCAGGATTTTCATTTATTGAGTGGTGGAGGGAGAAGGATTCGAACCTTCGAAGGCTGAGCCGGCAGATTTACAGTCTGCTCCCTTTGGCCGCTCGGGAATCCCTCCATACTAAATGAATCTTGCATAAAAAAAGGAATGGTGCCGACTACCGGAATCGAACTGGTGACCTACTGATTACAAGTCAGTTGCTCTACCTACTGAGCTAAGTCGGCCCTCATAAGCAAGTGGTGCGTATTATATGTAAAAAATTATGACTGACAAGTAATTTTTTGTAAAAAAAAAATTTTTTGATGCATTCGGCTAATTATCAAGCAAAACGATTATTTTTTAATACAATTTTCACATATTTAACAAAAAACAATGCGTTTTTATTTCTTTATAAGGTATATTTCTTACCCAATTTTATTCCTATCAATTGATATTATTGTGAAAGTAAGCAACCCGAGTTTGGATTTTTTATCTAATCAAACACCTTTTTTAACATTTGATCGTCAACAATGGGCTGATTTGCGTAAATCTGTTCCCTTAAAATTGACGGAACAAGATCTCAAACCATTATTAGGTTTTAATGAAGATTTATCTCTAGATGAAGTGAGTACGATCTATTTGCCTCTCACTCGCTTGATTAATTACTACATAGAAGAAAACTTACATCGCCAAAGAGTGTTGAATAGATTTTTAGGCGTTGAACACCAAAAAGTACCTTATATCATTAGCATCGCAGGAAGTGTTGCGGTAGGCAAAAGTACGTCTGCTCGTATTCTGCAATCCCTATTATCCCAATGGCCTGAACCGCGGAAAGTAGATCTCATTACGACTGACGGCTTCTTATATCCATTAGAACATTTACAACGAGAAAATATTCTAGATAAAAAAGGATTTCCAATTTCCTACGACACTGCTCGTTTATTACGCTTCTTGGCCGATATCAAATCAGGTAAAGCACAGGTAACAGCCCCAGTTTACTCTCACATTATCTACGATATTATCCCAGATCAGTTTGATATCGTTGATAGACCCGATATTCTAATTTTAGAAGGCTTGAATGTATTACAAACAGGGAATAACCGATCTAATCAAATGTTCGTCTCGGACTTCGTGGATTTTTCTATTTATGTAGATGCCGAAGAAACATTGTTAAAACAATGGTATATCAATCGTTTCTTAAAATTCCGCCGTAGTGCTTTTACCAATCCTGATTCTTATTTCAAACATTTTGCAACCCTATCCACAGAAGAAGCAATCTCAACAGCGAGTAAAATTTGGGACGAAATTAATGGCCTAAACTTAAAACAAAATATTCTTCCAACTCGTGAAAGAGCTAATTTGATCCTAACTAAAGGTGAAAATCACGCAGTTGAGTGGGTTAAATTAAGAAAGTAAAAAAATGCCAGCAATCATATGCTGGCATTTTTAATTAACGTTTTGGAAGGTAAGCTGTCGGATCGACGGATTTTCCTTTATAACGAATTTCAAAGTGAAGTTTTACACTACTTGTTCCCGAACTTCCCATTTTTGCAATTTGTTGACCTGCTTTCACTTCTTGCTGATCCTTAACTAAAATGCTTTCGTTATGTGCATAAGCACTTAAATAATCATCATTATGTTTGATAATAATCAGGTTACCATAGCCACGCAATGCATTACCAGCATACACCACTCTACCACCTGCAGCGGCGTTAACAGCTTGACCTCTAGAACCTGCGATATCAATCCCTTTATTACCGCCATCAGCTCTTGAAAAACCTTGCACAATATTGCCTTGGGTCGGCCATTGCCAACTCACGTTGGATAGCGCTGGTTTAGTAGCAACAGAAGGTAACGGCTGCGGTTGAACAGCCGGTTGTGGCGTTACCGTTGGCTGAGGAGGCACAGGTTGAGTTGTAACTACTGGCTGTGCTGTTACCGCTGGTTGAGGCGCCATCACAGTTGGTGCAACAGGCGCTGGCGTTGCCATCACAGGCTCATTTGTCGGCACACCGACGCTACCATTAGAAACTCGCAGCACTTGCCCTACACTCAAACGATAAGGCTCTTTCATATTGTTCATTGCCGCCAATTCTTTTACATCTAATCCAGAAATATAGGCAATTAAATACATGGTGTCGCCTTTACGCACGGTGTAATTACTAGCTTTGTAAAAACCTTTGTCAATCTTGCTGTAATCAGGCGCGTTGGTGGTTGGATTACGAGGCACTTCAAAATTTGTTGGAGCAACTTGAACTGTTTGCGGTGCATTTGTTGCTCCTGAAGTCGAAACTACCGCATCAGTCTTTTTTACACGTAAAACCTGACCTACTTTTAAATTATAAGGAGCCGAAAGATTATTCATACGTGCGATTTCATCTTGACTCAAGCCAGAAATATAAGAAATAAGATACATGGTATCGCCTTTACCCACTTTATAATTCAAAGCAGGATAAGAGCCCTTCGCAATTTTGCTGTAATCAGGTGCATTCGTAACTGGGTTACGCGGAATTTGGAAGTGAGTAGCCATATCAGGAATAGCAGCTGAGCTTACTGTTTGAACTGGCTTAGGCGGTTGGAATTGTGTAGGCTGATTCATACCAACAGGCATCTGATTATTTTGCTGAACATGAGGCACCCAACTTCCATTCGCGCCTCCACCAACTGGCTGTACCATACCCGGCTCTAAAGTTTCTCCAACACGCTCGATGGGCGCAGGTGGTTCGGAAGAACTACAAGCGGTTAATAAGGCAAAACTAACAGGTAAAATTAAAAAGGATTTTTTCATTTATCTAATTCCTCTATTGATTAAATTAATAAAAGCTTGGCTATCTAAAAATCAAGTAGGCAACAAGCGCTAAGGCCACAACAGCCCAACCAATCACTTCAATGGAACGACGTAATTTATCGGCAAATTTTTCGCCACCCCAAGCAGCCAATTTTGCCACAAACAAAAAACGCGCAGCTCTAGAGATAAATGCAGTAACCACGAAAGGTAAAAATGCCATTTGCAGCACACCTGCACAAATCGTAAAAACTTTATAAGGAATTGGTGAAAAGCCCGCAACAAACACAACCAAAATACCCCATTGCTCAAACCAAGATATGGCTTTATGCCAATGATTTTGGTAACCAAAATTCGCCACTTGAATTTGCACCCAATCTGTTGCGAAATAGCCAAGTCCATAACCAACAATGCCACCTAACACCGACGCTAAGGCCGTATATAAAGCCAATTTAGCTGCTTTATTTGGTTTCGACATAGACATAGGAATAAGCATCACATCGGGAGGGATCGGAAAAAAAATTGCTTCGATAAAACTTGTTAAACATAAAAAGAAATTGGCATAACGATGCTTTGCCCATAACATTGTTTTATCATACATCGCACCAAATATTTTCAACGACATCTTCCTATCACTTATAAAAACGCGTCATTATTGACCTTTTAACCAATCTTGTAAAGATTGCATTGAATGATGTGCCGTCATATCCACTTGCAACGGCGTCATTGCCACATAGCCTTGCTTAATGGCGTGAAAATCAGTACCTTCCGCTTCATCTTCTGGCTTACCCATTTTACCGATCCAATAAATGTCTTCGCCGCGCGGATCTTGTTGCTCAATAATGCTCGCTGCTGGCGTGCGATAGCCTAAGCGACATACTTGCATTCCTTGCAATTGCTCATAAGAAAGGTCAGGTACGTTAATATTTAAAATTTCTCGTGGATTTAACAAATTTGCTGACAATTTCGGTAACAAATCGCACACCACTTTTGCTGCCGTCTCATAATGAGTGCGACCGCATAGCGACACCGCGACGGAGGGTAAACCTAAATAACGTCCTTCTAGCGCTGCCGCCACCGTGCCTGAATACAGCACATCATCGCCTAAGTTAGCGCCAGCGTTAATGCCCGACACCACCAAGTCAAACTGCCCTTTTAAAAAACCGTTCATCGCCAAATGTACACAGTCTGCTGGCGTGCCGTTTAAGCTATAATTTCCTTCACTCACTTTCAATAGACGCAAGGGATCCACTAGGGTCAGCGAACTTGAAGCGGCGCTACGATTACGATCAGGCGCCACCACAATCACTTCCGCAAACTGGCGTAATGCCTGTGCTAACACCTGAATCCCTTGGGCATGAATACCATCATCATTACTCAGTAAAATTCTCACTTTCTTTCCTTATTTTTTTATTCTGTTTGGCGTAAATTAGTACGCTTCATCTTGTTTAATCTGCACCAACTCTCTTACTAACGCCGTTGCATAACTGCCTGCTGGCAAATAAAAATGCAGTTTCAAACCAGCATCAACAAATTGCCACTGAAATTCCTTTGCTTGCATCAACAAAGGACGACGCGCTGCTTTCATACGCGCTTGGCTCATCAAACTTAATAGATCTTGATGCTGTTCCACAATGCCATTTTCCAACGTCGTGGCAACCACATTTTGCTCACCAATTAAGGGGGCGGTTAAGCAAACATCTTGTTGCTCTAAACGATGTTGCAACTGCGCCAAATCTTCTGTGTCATCCACTTGAAACCAACTTTGCGATCCTTGCAATTGCAAAATATCGCCACGCAAAACCTGTCTTGCCAGTTGTAATTCAACGCGTTCTGACACCACTAAATTAAACACTTCACTACGCGCCGCGGAAAGATAAAAACTGCGTTTGTTACGATCTTTCACTTTTATTTCACCTTTTGCCCAACGTAAGGCTTGGGTTAAATTATGCCCGTCGCGCCCAAAACGCTGTTCGGTGAAATAGTTGGGAAAACCGAAGATTTTCAGATTTTCCAAACGCGTATTTAATGCTTCGCAAGGCTGCACATCGCGTAATAAAATCTCAAAATAATTGCCCGCCAAGCTGCCTGTGCGAATTTTGCGGTTATTGCGTGTTACCTCTAAAATTTCCACGCCCTCTAACTGAAATTGACTAAAATCAGGAGTTGGCTGCCCAGGCATTTGCAAAGCGAACCATTGTTCTGTAACGGCTTTTCGATCTTTTAATCCTGCGTAACTCATATTACGCGCGGAAATACCAGCAAATTGTGCCAACTTTTCGCCCACAAAAAGGGTATTGCAATCCGTCTTACGCACTTTCACCGCCACAAATTCACCGTCGCCAGACAGGGAATAGCCTAAATCTTCTTTCACCACAAAATCTGCGCATTCTGCTTTTAAGCGTGCGCGTTGTAGTGGAACTGATTGTAAATACGCTAGTTCCATTATGCTTTCACCACGAGCGCCACCGCTTCGCAAGCAATGCCCTCGCCACGCCCTGTGAAACCTAATTTCTCTGTGGTGGTGGCTTTCACATTCACTTGTTCAATATCACAGCACAAATCCTGCGCAATTTTTGCGCGCATTTCATCAATATAGGGACGCATTTTCGGTGCTTGCGCAATAATCGTGACGTCAACATTGCCCACTTTATAACCTTTTTTCTGCACCTGCCCATAAGCCTCGCGCAACAAGCCACGACTGTCCGCGCCTTTATATTGCATATCAGTATCAGGAAAAAGTTTACCTATATCCCCTAGCGCCACCGCGCCCAACAGCGCGTCCGTTAAGGCGTGCAACGCAACGTCGCCGTCGGAATGAGCCAGCAATCCTTTTTCGTAAGGAATTGCCACGCCGCCAATTATAATCGGTCCCTCGCCGCCAAAGGCGTGCACATCAAAACCATGACCAATTCGTATCATTTTTGTTCCTATTTTATCATTCGAGTTAAATAAAATTCCGCCAACGCCAAATCTTCGGGGCGTGTAACTTTCAAATTATCGCTCCGTCCAGCGATCAAATGAGGTCGAAAACCTGCAAATTCCATTGCCGACGCTTCATCGGTAATCGCCAATCCTTGCTTTAACGCCTGTTCTAATGCCAGCGTTAACTGCGGTACGGGGAAAAACTGCGGCGTCTGTGCCAGCCAAAGTTGAGAGCGATCTTCCGTATGTTGAATTTGTAAATTCGGGCTAGCACGCTTAATGGTGTCCGTCGCTGGAATGGCTAAAATCGCTCCCTGTTCATCTTCCACCTGCAGCAATTTATCTAAATCCTGATGCGTCAAACAAGGACGGGCGGCGTCGTGTACCAGCACCCAATAATCACTGGTATCGCTCATCGCCGCTAACGCTTTTAGCCCATTCAACACCGAATCCGCACGATTTTCACCGCCGTCAACGCGTTGAATTTTATGATGATTTAACAACGACAAACGCCCAATGTAAGGATCCTCAGGTGCCAATGCGAGAATAATTTTTTCAATAGCAGGATAGGTCAATAAAATAGACAACGTATGCTCTAAAATAGTTTTGCCTAAAATTTGCAAATATTGCTTCGGCTTATCCGCTTGCATACGGCTTCCAACGCCAGCAGCGGGCACAATGGCAACAATATGACGAACAGGTTTTTTCATTATTTTGTCTCTTTGACAATATGGTAAAACACTTCATTTGGCTTAATCATTTTCAGATCTGCTCGCGCTTTTTCTTCAATGGCATCAAAGCCCTGTTTTAAATCTTTGATCTCAGCGGCAAGCACTTGATTACGTTGAGATAATTTCTCGTTTTCTTGCTTATGCTGTTGAATTTCTTGAGCCACTCTTTTGTAATCCAAATAACCATTTTTGCCGAACCAAAAATCATATTGAAACAGCAACAATATTGATATCAATAACAAGATAAATAAACGCATACCATTCACCCATTCAAAAAAACGTCGCTAGTTTACCTTGAAATCAAAAAAAAAACCGCATTATCTACGAAATAATGCGGTTTTTAAACAAAGGATTTAATTACATATTCGCCACAATATCCTGTGCAAATTCAGACGTAGAACGTAAAGTTGCACCTTCTAGCATTTCGGCAAAATCGAAGGTTACGGTTTTGTTGGCAATGGTTTTGGACACCGCATTGACCACCAAATCCGCCGCTTCCACCCAACCTAAATGACGCAACATCATCTCACCACTTAAAATAATCGAACCTGGGTTGGCTTTATTTTGCCCTGCAATTTTTGGGGCGGTGCCGTGAGTGGCTTCAAAAATGGCAGCTTCTGCACCGATGTTCGCCCCTGGTGAAATACCAATGCCCCCTACTTGGGCGGCTAAGGCATCGGAAATATAGTCGCCGTTTAAATTCAAGGTGGCGATCACATCGTAATCCGTTGGGTGCAATAAAATCTCTTGCAAAAACGCATCGGCAATGCTGTCTTTGATGATGATTTCTTTGCCTGTTTTTGGATTTTTCAATGTGTGCCACGGGCCGTTATCAATAGGCTCTGCCCCAAATTCTTTCGCCACTTGGTAGCCCCACTCTTTAAAGGCACCTTCAGTGAATTTCATAATGTTGCCTTTATGCACAAGAGTTAAGGAGTCGCGGTCGTTATCAATCACATATTGCAACGCTGCACGCACCAAACGTTGGGTACCTTGTTTGGAAACGGGTTTGATGCCGATGCCGCAATCTTCGGTAAAGCGGATTTTTTTCACCCCCATTTCATTTTGCAAGAAAGCGATCACTTTGTTCGCTTCATCGGAGCCTGCCACCCATTCCACGCCAGCGTAAATATCTTCGGAATTTTCACGGAAAATCACCATATCCACTAATTCAGGGTGCTTCACTGGGCTTGGGGTGCCTTCGTAATAACGAATCGGGCGTAAGCAGTTGTACAAATCCAACCCTTGACGCATCGCCACGTTTAAGGAGCGAATACCGCCACCGACAGGGGTCATCAACGGGCCTTTAATTGCCACGTGGTAGGTTTTGATGAGCTCTAGCGTTTCATCAGGCAACCACGTATTTTCGCCATACACTTCATTGGCTTTACCGCCTGCGTAAATTTCTACCCAAGAAATTTTACGCTTGCCACCGTAAGCCTTTTCCACGGCGGCGTTAATTACCGTTTGCATTGCTGGCGTTACATCCACGCCAATGCCGTCGCCCTCAATAAAGGGAATAATCGGATTGTCAGGCACAACTAACGTGCCTTGTGCATCTAATTGAATTTTTTGACCCTGTGGGATAACAACCTTTGATTGCATATAGTTTTCCTTTTTTCTGCTTTGAATGATGAGGTGTTGTTTAATGGAATTTCATTTTAACAACCAGCAAGCAAAACTATTGCAACTCCACCCAGTTCGCAAGGCATTTATTAAAAAATTGTTAAATTTTTTTCGATTTTTAGATCAAGATCGCATTTTTATGAGGTTTACACCACTATACATTTCGCATTTTTCAACCACACTTGAATCTTTATTTCAGGTAAAAGTGCGGTGCTTGTTAGCCGAATTTCATCGCAAAAAGCACGAATTTGTGGAGAAAAAAACTCAATTTATCAGGGATTATATGTTATTTTTTCCGCAATATTTTTTTCTCAAAGGAAACTTTCAATCATGACATCGCTGATTCGCTACATTTGGTTATTATGCTGCCTCAGCCTTGCTTCCGCAGCTGCGTTCTCTCAGTTTGAACAAAATGATAAACAAGACCTGATACAAAGGTATATTGATGATGCTGAGGCTGGGTATGTGTTCGCTCAAGTCAATATGGCGAAAATTCATATTCGCCATAAAGATTATTACGAAGGCGCGAAATGGCTTCGGAAAGCCGCGGAACAAAAGGACAATGAAGCTCGCTTAGGCTTGGCAAAACTTTATTTTAACGGCTGGGGCGTGGAAAAAAATCTTGAACAGGCAAAATATTGGCTAAATTTAGTGGAAGAAGATGGGGAATTTGGTTTTCGTTTTTTGGCAGAAGCGGAATTTTTGAAAGCGAGTTTATTACTAGAGGAGCCCGATGCCGCCAACAACCCCAGTATTCAGCAAGAAGCGGAGCGGCTATTAACCTTTGCTGTAGAGCATAATTCGGCTGCCGCCCAAGCCGCTTTAGGTGAATATTATCTTCAAGGAAGCAATGGATTTAAACAAGATCCTGTGCAAGGTTGTGCGCTGTTGGAAAAAGCCAGTCAATCCATTTATCCGAGTGCGAATTTTTTTCTTGGGCGCTGTTACGCTGAAGGATTAGGCAATGTAAAAATAGACAAACCCAAAGCACTCGCTTTATTTGAACTTGCTGCCAAACAAGGGGAATGGGCAGGTGCGAATAACGCTGGCTTAATGTTATTAGCTGGCGACGGCGTGCCAGAAAATCCCGAGAAAGCCTTGCAATGGTTCCAATTATCCGCCAACGAAAAGAACACGGAAGCCATGATGATCCTTGCTCACACCTATCGCGAAGGAAAAAAAGTAACTCTCAATTACAAATTAGCGGAATATTGGGCATTGGAAGCGGCTAAAGTGGAGCCTGAAAATATTGCTGCAATCACTTTATTGGCGGAGCTTTATATCCATCTAAAATCAGGACTACAAGATTTCAGCAAAGCAAAATATTGGTTAGAAAAAGGCGTTAAATTACAAGATCCAGCTTCCGCTTTCGGCTTAGCTTGGTTGAATTATCATCATAACTTGTCGGGGGATAATTCCTTAGCAGAGGCGAAATTTTGGGCGACTAAAGCGGTAGCCTGGGGGCGAAAAGATGCGCAGACAATCTTAGATGCGATTAACGCAAACGAAAATCCCTTTAAGCCTTATGCCACCCTAAAGGATTTGCAAACCGCAGCTCAGAAAGGCAACGCCGACGCCCAATTTACATTAGCTAATTTTTATATTGAGGGAAAACATCTCAACAAAGATCCCAAAAAAGCCTTTCAATTTATGCAAAAAGCCGCAAAACAACATTTCACCGCCGCCTTTGACAAACTGGGATTGTTTTATATGAATGGTTTTGGCGTGAAAAAAGATCTAAAACAAGCATTAAATTGGTTTAAAAAATCCGCTTTGAGTGGCGATGCGCAAGGGCAATATCATCTTGCCTCAATTTATTTAGATGGAATTGGCGTAAAACGCAACAAAGACAAAGCATTAGAGTGGTTCAAAAAAGCCGCTGAACAGAATTTAGCCTCTGCGCAACTGGAATTGGCACGACTGTATTTGGATAACGATAGCCCGAAAAAAGATATAGAAGCTGGTCTGTATTGGTTAACCAAAAGTGCGGAGCAAAACGACCCTGAATCCATTAAATGGCTTAGCCACATCTATTTTTATGGAGGCGGAGGTGTGGAACAAAACAACGAATTAGCCAAAAAATGGTTGAAGCAGATTTTCCCCGATGATAAACAGGCGGTAGCACAACTCACGATGATTGCTATTCAAGAGGAAAATTATGATGACGCCTTTGATTATCTTCAGCCTTTACTGGAAACCAAGTTGATTTATAAGCCGAGTGGGCAAACGGAATTACGCGAGTTTGTGCAACAGCATTTTCTACGCTGGTTGGAGAAACCAGCACACCAAGAGCAATATCATTTTATTTTAGGAGAACTCTATCTGAGTTTTAATAACATAAATAAAGCCATTTACCACTACACCAAAGCAGCAGAACAGGGTTACCACATCGCCCATTTTTATTTGGTTTTTATATATGGTATGTCTGATCCACGACATAAAGTGAATATCGACAAAATATTTTTCCACTTAGAAAAAGCCGCTCAAGCAAAAATAGTAGAAGCACAATACCTTTTAGCGCAACTTTATTCTAGCGATGATCCAATGTTCTCTACAAAAAGGAATAATAAGCTCGCCTTAAAATGGGCAAAGGCAGCTGTTCAACAAGGTTTTTTGCCTGCTGTGGAGCTACAAAAGACACTACAAGAAAAAGTTAAAAATAAGAAAAAAGCACAAAAATAAGATGAGAAAGAAAGTAACCTTTACGCCAAAACATCATCAAAATAAGAAAAAACCACTTGGTTTGGCTCAAACGCAAGTGATTTTATTTAACAAACCCTATGACGTGTTGACCCAGTTTAGCGATGAAAATGGACGCAAAACCTTAAAGGAGTTTATTCCGCTTACGCAGGTTTATCCAGCTGGACGGTTGGATCGGGATAGCGAGGGGCTAGTGCTGTTGACTAACAATGGCGATATTCAGCATCGCTTGGCGGAACCGAAATTTAAGACGGAAAAAACCTATTTTGCTCAAGTGGAAGGCATTCCTTCGCAACAGGATCTCGATAAATTACGGAGGGGCGTGCAACTTAACGACGGCGTTACCGCCCCTGCGAAAGTGCAGTTAGTTAGTGAGCCAGTTTGGTTGTGGCCGCGCAATCCTCCCATTCGAGAGCGGAAAACCGTTCCTACCAACTGGTTGGAAATTAAAATTTGTGAAGGGCGTAATCGTCAAGTGCGGCGGATGACGGCGCATATTGGTTTTCCAACCTTACGGCTCATTCGGTATCAATTGGCGTTGTTTACCTTGGAAAATTTACCGCAGGGGACGTTTCGTTCACTCTCTACCTCAGAATTGACCGCACTTTATGCGGCGTTAGGACTGAAAACGACCTTTAAAGGCGAGTAAGGGAAAGCTCAAACAGCGTTTTTGTGGCGTTATGCTTAAAGCCAGCCTGTTCAAAAATCCCTTGTTGTTGCAGGTAAGGTTCTGCCACAAGACGATTGGAACGTGTGTAAAAAACAAACTCTTTTGCCTTTGCAATCAATTGGTGACAGATTTCTGCGTGGTTGTGTTGAGGGACGACAAAAATATCGTTGAGTTGCCAATAACGTTGCAGTTGCAAAGAGGAAATGCGTGGATAAAGTTGAATAAAACCAACGGCTTGTTGTTGGTGTACCGCAATAAAAAAGATACTTTCATTGAAGCGAATTCGATTGGCGAGGAAAGCAAGGGTGCGGTCGGGATTTTCCGACATGCCTTGTGCGAGGCGATATTGTTCAAACAAAGGTAACAGAATTTCCAAATTCCACTGTTCAGCTTTAAAGATTTTCATTGGTAAAATTGACTAATTTTCATCAAATTCATACAGTGGATTGTAGCCTTTTCACACAAAATAATCATCTTTCTAGAAAAAATTTTTTAAATTTGCCTCAAATCAACAGAAATGGGGAAAAATTTGCTATAGTAGTGTGGTTATTTTTTCATTAATTTATACGGAGAAACATTATGGCTCGTCGTCCTTTAGTAATGGGTAACTGGAAATTAAATGGTAGCAAAGCATTTACCAAAGAATTAGTTGAAGGTTTGAAAAAAGAATTAGCAGGTGTTGAAGGCTGTGGCGTTGCAATTGCACCGCCAGTAATGTACTTAGCGGAAGCAGAAGCCGCATTAAATTGCGGTTGCAGCTGTGGCGGAAAATTAATCGAGCTAGGCGCACAAAACGTTGATGTTAACGTGCAAGGCGCATTCACTGGCGATATTTCCCCTGAAATGTTAAAAGATTTTGGCGTGAAATATGTGATTATCGGTCACTCTGAACGTCGTACCTATCACAGAGAATGTGATGGCTTTATCGCCAAAAAATTTGCGGCATTAAAAACTGCAGGTTTAGTGCCAGTATTATGTATTGGTGAAAGCGAAGAAGAAAACGAAGCAGGTAAAACCGAAGAAGTTTGCGCGCGTCAAATTGATGCGGTGTTAAACAGCCTTGGGGCGGAAGCGTTCAACGGTGCGGTGATTGCTTACGAACCTGTTTGGGCAATCGGCACGGGTAAATCTGCGACCCCAGCCCAAGCACAAGCGGTACACGCATTCATTCGTGGTCATATTGCGAAAAAAGACAAAGCAGTAGCAGAACAAGTGATTATCCAATACGGCGGTTCTGTGAACGATGCGAACGCAGCGGAATTATTCACCCAACCAGATATCGACGGTGCATTGGTTGGTGGCGCCTCTCTTAAAGCAGCCGCTTTCGCCACTATCGTGAAAGCCGCGGCTAAAGCGAAAAACTAAGATAGCTCACAACAAAAAACCCACTGATGCAAAATCTGTGGGTTTTTTATTGCCCATAAGGATTAAACGCACTCAAACTTGATAATTTTTCACCGCACTTTGGCTGAAAATCTGTTTATCTTCCCAGCGTAACATCGTCATGCGATTGCCCCACACGCAGCCTGTGTCAAGGGCATAGATATGCGGTGGCGTCACCGTGTCCACCAAACTTGCCCAATGCCCAAACACAATCGGCAGGCTTTGGTAAAGGGGATTATCCAAGTTAAACCAAGGCGTGAGGGTTTCAGGGGCGGATTCTGGAGGTTGTTTGCAATCGAAATCTAAGCGGTGATCCCAATAGCAAAAACGCATACGAGTAAACACATTAATGCTATAACGTAAACGATCCAACCCTTGTAACTCATTATGCCAACGGTCAGGGTGGTTTTCGTACATATTTTCGATTAAGTGCCGGTAATCACCATGGCGTAGCACCGCTTCTACTTCCTGTGCACAACGTTTTGCGGTGGCAAGCTCCCAATCGGGCGAAATGCCAGCGTGCGTCATTACAAAATTTTGTTGCTCATTATGCACCAACAAGGGCTGATGGCGTAACCAATAGATTAATTCTTCAAAATCAGGGGCATTAAAAATGGTATCAACACGATCTCGTGCTTTGACTTTTTTAATGCCAAGTGCGGTGGAAATGAGATGTAAATCGTGATTGCCTAACACAGTTTGAGCGGATTCGCCGAGGGATTTGACAAAGCGTAAACATTCGAGGGATTTATCACCACGAGCAACTAAATCACCAACAAGATAAAGCTTATCCTGTGTGGGATTAAACTTCACTTTATCAAGTAAAAGTTGTAGTTCATCATAACAACCTTGTAAATCACCAACCAAATATGTCGCCATATTACACCGCCTTATTTGCTTTATTCGTCCTCTAGGGATTCAATGAAATCCTCTTTATTCAGATCCGCAGGTGGATTGTCCGCTAAGTAGTTCGCCAAACGTGCATAATCTGCAATGGATAAATTTTCTGCTCGTGCCGTTAATTCAATGCCTAAATCGATGAGTTGTTCGGCACTAAACAAGGTGGATAAGGCATTGCGTAAGGTTTTACGGCGTTGATTGAAGGCTTGACTACATACCCGATTTAACCAATATAAGTCTTTGACGGGGTGTGGCAGCTCCTTATGTGGCACTAAACGCACCACTGCAGAATCCACTTTGGGTGCTGGTTTAAAGGCTGTCGGCGGTACTTCTAACACAGGCATTACCTGACAGAAATATTGCGCCATAATAGTTAAACGCCCATAGGCTTTACTATTCGGTGCCGCACATAAACGTGTGACTACTTCTTTCTGCAACATAAAGTGCATATCCGCAATCACATCATGATATTTGAAAAGATGAAACATCAACGGAGTAGAAATGTTATAAGGCAAGTTACCAAACACACGCATTTTTTGATTTTTTTCTGCCAGTTTTGCCTCTTGATAAAGTTTGCCAAAATCAAACTGCATCGCATCGGTTTCAATCACCGTAATCTTATGATGGAGGAAAGGGTGGTGGCGTAAACGTTCGGCTAAATCACGGTCTAGCTCCACCACAGTTAAATGATCAACCAACTCGCCCACTGGCTCCGTTAATGCCCCAAGACCAGGACCAATTTCCACTAAAAATTGATCTTTTTGTGGATAAATCGCCGACACAATGCCTTGAATCACATTATCATCGTGTAAAAAGTTTTGCCCAAAACGCTTACGGGCGGTGTGACCTAAATGTTTTTTTGAATTCATAAATTACTTATTTGTATGGAGTCTAAAATAAAAAGTTGGCGTATTATAAAGCAAAATCCCAGCATTTCGCTGGGATTTTCGATGCTTTCAAGCATTTAATTAATATAGCGGATATCTGCGTTTTGACGTAATACTTTGACCCAATCGTTTTCAACATCTTCCAGTTTTTCACCCACCAATTGTTCATAGGCTTTTTGACGATATAGATCCTCTGTGCGATCCAAATCACGAGAGTTAACCACTTCTAAAATATGCCAACCAAATTCTGTTTTAAAAGGCGCTGAGATTTTACCCATTGGTGTGTTTTGTACCGCGTTTTGAAAATGAGGCGAGTAAATATCTAACACCGCAAAACCTAGGCTACCGCCGTTAGCACCTGAAAGATAATCTTTGGAATATTTTAATGCTGCGTCGGCAAAAGACATTTTGTTCGCCAAAATATCCGCGCGAATTGCATCTAATTGTGCTTTAGCCTGAGCATCATTTAACAACGGATTAAGCTTTAACAAAATATGGCGAATTTCGTATTCTTTACCCACAAATTTCTGAGTTTTTCCTTTCATATCCGCATCAGCTAATAACTGTTTGCTCAGCTCATTAATTTGCTCTGGTGTAACTTGTACACTTTGACCAATCACTTGATTGCGTAGCTCGTTCACAACAATTTGATTTTCAAGTTGCTTACGATAATTCGCATAGTTGATTCCTTGATAATCAAGAGCATCAAGGAATTGGCCATAAGTTAAGCCATTTTGTGCCGCAATACCTTGAATAATATTATCAAGTTGAGCATTGCTCACTTTAATACCAGAATTCTGAATAGCTTGTTGCACTAAGATGTCATCAATAACTTTATCCAACGCAGCTTTAGCATTGATTTTCTTTCCTGTGAATTTACTGACTTGGCTTTGCAATACTGGAACACCATTAACTGTTGCTATCACACGTTCTGCTGCTTGAGCCGAAGTGGTAACCGCAATTAAACCTGCAATTGCTAAAAAAAGCGCTTTTACTTTAATCATTTTGATATTTCCGTTATTTGAATTAAAAAAATACTTTGCTTAGAGTATCAATTTTGTAAAAGGTTCACAAAATTATTTGGTAACTAAAGCAACTTCATAACAACCATCAAAGCCCATTGTGCGCACCTGTACATTTTCGCTACGGCTTGTTGGCACATTTTTGCCAACATAGTCTGCCCTGATAGGTAATTCTCTATGCCCACGATCCACAAAGATCACTAATTCTATTTTGGCAGCACGACCAAAATCCACTAGAGCATCTAAGGCGGCGCGAATAGTTCTACCTGTAAAGAGCACATCATCAACTAAAATCACTTCTTTACCTTGAATATTCACAAAGCTAGAAGCGCCACTGTAAGTTGGTGTCTGTTCATGTTCTTCTGTTTGCTCAAGATCATCACGATAAAAAGTAATATCTAGATCGATAGAAGGTAATTCAACTTGCGTTAAATCTGCAATTTTTTTCTTAATTAATTCTGCTAGTTCCGAACCTCGACGCTTAATTCCAACAATCAAAATATTATCTAGAGATTGATGTTTTTCAATGATTTCATGGGAAATACGAGAAATGGTGCGTAGAAACTGGCTTTCATCAATAATGATTTTTTCCATAATAAGAAGTCCTAATGAACAAAAGGCGCACTAAAATAGCATAAATGCAAAGAATATCCTATATAAGGTATCTAATTTTTAATCTACTCATACCTTTAAACATCAAGGACATTTCATTAATGATTATCCAGCTAATTCCATTCATCCTTACTCAAATCAATCTTTTCCGAAAAAATTTCTTAAAATAGATAAGTATTCTAGGTAAGTAGAGGATTTGTGGAGTAAAATTTCCCTCCTATTTTCCTGCAAAATTAAAGATTCTCAAATGAATAATACTATTGATATATTTCCAGCCTTTCCTTGGACCTTTTTGTTTATTCAAGATTTAATCGGTACTGTTGTGTTTGCTATTTCTGGTGCAATTGCTGCAAGAGAACACAAAATGGATATTTTCGGTATGTTCGTTCTCGCCTTTGTTACTGGAGTGGGCGGAGGAACATTGCGAGATGTTATGATCGGAAGTACGCCTGTGTTTTGGATAAAACAACCAATTTATGTATTAATGATTGCTCTTGCTGTGATCATTACAGTTGTTTGCAAACGCCAATTTGACTCCGCTCGTTGGCAAAATGGCTTATTAATTTTCGATGCGATTGGTTTAGGTGTATTTACGGTGATTGGTGTACAAAAGGGCATTGACTTCGGACTACACCCATTAATCTGTGTCGCGCTAGGCGGTATTACAGGCTGCTTTGGCGGATTAATCCGAGATATTTTACGCAATGAAGTCCCAATTATTTTGCAACGTGAAGTTTATGTAACGGCAAGTTTGGTTGGCGGTATTATTTTCATTCTTTTCCGAGATGCAGGATTCGAAAGTAATTGGATTGATGTGGCAACAGTCAGCACAGTTATTGCTATTCGTATGTGGACAATGCATTTCAATTTACATTTACCGAAGATTTAAACCAGCAAACACAAATAAAAAAATTGGGTTAGTGCCCAACGGCGCTAACCCAAATACTCAAAACATCTAGCGAGAAGATTATAAGATAAACCGACTTAAATCTTCGTTTTCTACCACGTTGCCTAGGGCGTCTTGCACATAAGCATCGTCGATATTCACTACTTGACCATTCATTTCGCTGGCGTTAAAGGAAATTTTATCCATTAAACGCTCCATTACGGTGTGCAAACGACGGGCGCCGATGTTTTCGGTTTTTTCATTCACACGGAAAGCTGCTTCGGCGATTTTTTTCACCGCACTTTCGCTAAATTCAATATTCACCCCTTCCGTTGCCATAAGGGCTTTATATTGCTCTGTTAAGGAGGCGTTTGGCTCCGTTAAAATGCGTTCAAAATCCACCGCACTTAGCGCCGAGAGCTCCACACGAATTGGCAGACGACCTTGTAATTCTGGGATCAAATCCGACGGGCGTGCCACTTGGAATGCACCAGAGGCGATAAACAAAATGTGATCGGTTTTTACCATACCGTGCTTGGTGTTTACGGTGGTCCCCTCCACTAAGGGAAGCAAATCCCGTTGCACGCCCTCACGGGACACGTCAGCGCCGCTGTATTCCCCTTTCTTACAAATCTTGTCGATTTCATCAATAAACACAATGCCGTTTTGCTCTACCGCATCAATGGCTTTTTGTTTCAGATCTTCAGGGTTAATCAGTTTCGCCGCTTCATCATCAATCATGGCTTTGAGCGCATCTTTGATTTTCATTTTGCGCTTTTTAGTTTGTCCGCTGGATAAATTTTGGAACATGGATTGCAACTGGCTGGTCATTTCTTCCATTCCCGGTGGTGCCATAATCTCCACGCCCATTGACGGTGCGGCTACATCAATTTCAATTTCTTTATCGTCTAACTGCCCTTCACGCAATTTTTTGCGGAACACTTGGCGAGTAGTGCTGTTATTATCGGCATTTTCCACTTCACCCCATTGATTTTTCGCTGGCGGTAGCAAAGCATCTAAAATGCGCTCTTCCGCCGCTTCTTCCGCACGAAAACGATTTTTTTCAATTTCCGTTTGGCGCACTAACTTCATTGCACTATCCGTTAAATCACGAATAATAGAATCCACTTCTTTGCCCACATAACCCACCTCAGTGAATTTGGTGGCTTCCACTTTAATGAAAGGAGCATTGGCAAGTTTGGCTAAACGGCGAGCAATTTCTGTTTTACCCACTCCAGTTGGACCAATCATCAAAATATTTTTCGGTGTGACTTCGTGGCGTAACGGCTCTTGCAATTGCATTCTGCGCCAACGGTTACGCAAGGCGATAGCGACGGATCGTTTCGCATCCGCCTGTCCAATAATGTGCTTATCTAATTCAGAAACGATTTCTCTTGGTGTCATTTCAGACATATTAACTCCTACAACCTAGCGATTAGGTAATTCTTCAATAGTGAAATTGGTGTTGGTGTAAACGCAAATATCCCCTGCGATTTGCAAAGATTTTTCCACGATTTCACGAGCCGATAAATCCGTATTTTCCACCAAAGCACGAGCGGCAGAAAGGGCAAAATTACCGCCCGAACCAATGGCTAAAATTTGATCTTCTTCGGGCTGAACCACATCACCAATTCCCGTAATAATTAAACTTTCTTTTTCATCCGCCACTATCAGCATCGCTTCTAATTTACGCAACGCACGGTCGGTGCGCCAATCTTTCGCTAATTCCACCGCACTTTTTAACAAATGCCCTTGATGCATTTCCAACTTACGCTCAAATAACTCAAATAACGTAAAAGCGTCAGCGGTGCCGCCAGCAAACCCTGCCAATACCTTGCCATTATACAAACGGCGCACTTTGCGGGCATTGCCTTTCATCACGGTATTGCCTAGCGAAACCTGACCATCACCACCGACGACCACTTGTCCATTACGGCGCACACTTACAATCGTTGTCATTTTGTATCCTTCTTAGTTTGCAAACAATGGGCGAGATATGGTGGTGAAAGAGGAAAGATCAAGATAAGAAAGCGCATAACAAAGGAATTTTTGTTGATTCTGCAGTATGAGTGTTTAAGATAGATAAGTTTTAAGCAAAGGAAGGAATACAAATGAACAACGCAATTAAATTATTTGAAGGCAATCAAATTCGTTCGGTGTGGAATAGCGAACAAGAAGAATGGTATTTCAGTATCATTGATGTGGTCGGTGCATTGACGGAAAGTAAAAATCCAAGACGCTATTGGAGCGATTTAAAGCGGAAAATGAAAGAGGAAGAAGGTGCAAATGAGTTGTACGAAAAAATCGTACAACTGAAATTAACCTCTTCTGACGGTAAAAAATACAATACCGATGTCGCTGATATGCAAGGCATTTTCCGTATTATTCAATCCATTCCCTCACCAAAAGCGGAGCCTTTTAAAATGTGGTTAGCGGAAGTGGGTAAAGAGCGTATTGACGAAATTATTGACCCAGAGCTAACCATTGATAGAGCCTTAGCCACCTATCTCAAAAAAGGTTATACCAAAGAGTGGATCAACCAGCGATTGCAAGCCATTCAAGTGAGAAAAGAATTAACCGATGTTTGGCAAGAACACGGCGTCAAAGAAGGGCGAGAGTATGCCATTCTGACCAATGAAATCACCAAAGCCTGGTCAGGCATGAGCACGCGAGAATACAAAGATCACAAAGGGCTGAAAAAAGAAAATCTGCGAGATAATATGAGTACCCTTGAACTCGTGCTAAATATGCTGGCAGAAGCAACCACCACAGAACTCACTAATGCCACAAATCCGCAAGGATTAGAAGAAAACAAGCAAGTGGCAAAACGCGGTGGCGCCATCGCAGGCAACGCAAGAAAAGAAATTGAGCAACAAACAGGACAACCAGTGATAACTTCTAAAAACACCATTGAACTTGGCAAACTGATTGGCGATGTTACAAAGTCTATTCAAAATAATAACGAAGAAAAATAGCGTTAATTCAAAAACACCCCACACAAAAACGCCACAAACACCGTTGCACCGACATAATTATTATTTAAAAAGGCTTTAAAGCAGGATTCTCGTTCTCGGTCTTTGATGAGTTTGCATTGGTAAACAAAAAATAAGGTGGCGATAAATAGTACAGCAAAATAGCTGATTTGCAGTTGTGAGAGGTAGCCGATAGCACCTAAAAAGCTAAGAGCGAGAATCTGCAATAATGAAATGATTTTGTTATCGTATTGAGCAAATAAAATGGCGGTGGATTTGACGCCGATGCGTAAATCGTCGTCCCGATCTACCATAGCGTATTGAGTGTCATACGCCACAGTCCAAGCCAAATTGGCGAAGAACAGCAACCAACATTCCAGCGGTAAAGATTCAATACTAGCAGCGTATGCCATAGGAATTGACCAGCCAAACGCCACACCTAAAAACAGTTGAGGCAGGTGAGTGTAGCGTTTCATAAAAGGGTAAATAAACGCTAACGCCGCTGCAATCACGGACAGTGCAATCGCGTAGCTGTTCAAAAATAACACTAAAATAAAGGAACACAACACCAGCACGGCGAACAAGATTTTGGCTTCTTGTGGCGTGGCAGCGCCTGTGGCAAGAGGACGCTTGGATGTGCGCTTCACTTCACCGTCAATATGCCGATCTGCATAATCATTAATCACGCAGCCTGCCGCTCGCATAAAAAATACGCCTAGCACGAAAATAACCAATGTTGAGATATTGGGTATTCCCTTAGCAGATAAAAATAACGCCCATAAGGTTGGCCATAATAAAAGCAATGTGCCAATAGGCTTATCTAAACGCATTAATTGTGCATAAGCGATAAGTTTAGCGCGTGAAAGTTGCATATTAACTGAAAAATAAAAAATGATGAGAAAAGGCGTCCTTGTTAGAACGCCTGATACCTATTATTTGGCTGGGTAATCCCACCAAATATCGAACAATTGGCTGATTTCAATTTGTTGTAAACCGTTTTGCTCTAGCCAATTTTGCACTAAAGTGCGGTGGTTTTCGTCGCACTTACCAATTTTTTCAAGACACACCAAGCCTTCCCAGTGTAAATAGCCACTACCTTCGTAAGCTAAACCGTTTGGCTGGATCACTTCACGGATAAAACGATCAAGCACTTCATCCACTTGCTCAACCGCCGTGCCTTCTGCAAATTGCCAGTTCACTAAAAAGCCTAATTCTTGGAATTCGGCTAAGTGCATTTTTTTGCGTTGTCTTTGGTTACGTTTAATTGCCATTTTCGGTTCTCCTCTGTTGGCTAATAAAATATTTTTAACAATTTTTATTCTGTTGTTTTTAAGAAATACAGATCCCAAACACCATGCCCTAACTTTTTACCCCGTTGCTCAAACTTAGTGAGTGGGCGGAAATCTGGTCTTGGGATATAATCATTGGTATTAGAGGTATTTTGCAGGCAAGGTTCCTGTTGTAATACATCTAACATTTGTTGTGCATAATTTTCCCAATCGGTAGCGAAATGCACAAAGGCGCCAGCGTATAATTTTTGGCAAATGGTTTGAATAAAGCGCGGCTGCACAATACGACGTTTGTGATGTTTCTTTTTATGCCAAGGATCGGGGAAGAAAAGTTGCAGTCCGCCCAAACTTTCATCGGCGATACAATCACGCAAAATCTCCGTAGCATCATGGCAGATAACGCGTAAATTTTTCACTTCTTTTTCTAACGCATAAGCAATGCAAGCGCCGACGCCAGGGGTGTGAACTTCAATGCCTAGATAGTTTTTATCAGGATTATTTAAGGCCATTTCCACCAGGGAATAACCCATACCGAAACCAATTTCTAAAACGACGGGATTATCGTTGCCATAAATCTTCTTAAAATCAAAAGGTTGATTTTGATGCTCTAAGCCGTAGTAATGCCAATTTTGATTCATCGCATTTTTTTGAAATTCACTTAAACGCCCTGTGCGTAGTACAAAGCTACGCACTTTCCTCTTATAGCGTCCGTCTTCAGTAAATTCTGCGACTTCAACGGTTTTACGTTTTTGATCAGCAAAGGTTGGGGGAGAAAATGATTCTTGATTATTCAATGACATATTTTTTGTTTATAATGCGCTCAATCTTGCGGATTATACGTTTTTTGCTAAAAAATATAAAGACAAGATAAGGAATAGAGGTGCTGTATTAACAGTTTTGTGAGGGCTTACCATGTATTTTTTCTTTCTTCCAATACGAGTAATTTTATTTGGCTTATTTGTTTTTTTCTTATCTCGTTTCGCCTTGTATTGGACCTATCAAGATTATTTTTCGAGTTTAACCTTCAACGCTCTTCTCCTTTCTCTTTTGAAAGGTGTGCAATTTGATGCCTCAATCATGGTATTGGCGCTATCGCCGTTGCTATTGTTAATCAGTCTGCCGTTCAAATGGATATATCATGGCAAAATTAGCAAAATCGCACTGATTGTTATGCATATAATTTGTTTAGCTATGTTTGCTTTTTCCTTGGCTGATTTATTTTATTTTGGTGAGGTGCAAAGACACATCGGTGCAGATGTATTTAATCTATCTTCTGATTTGCAATCAATGCTGAAAATTGGTTTTTCTTCCAGGCTTTTAGACATTTTTATTATTGCGCTTTTCTTAGTTGTTGTGAGCCTAATTTGGTATCCTTTTGTGTTTAAATATAATGCCATTCGGCTCCCTAAAAGTCTCGCATTAAAACTGCTTTCCTGTATTTGCCTAATTGCTTTATACGTTATTTCTGTGCGCGGTTTTGTGCTGCAAGGTCGTCCAATAAATTTATCAGACGCATTCACAGGGAGCAAAATCGAGCAAGCTAACTTAACTTTAAATCCTGTTTATGTAGCTTATAAAGAAATTAAAAACAGAGAAAATCAACAGCCTCGACAGTTTTTATCTCCTAGTGAAATGGATACATTGAAAACCCGTTATCCCGACGTTTTCCATTGGCAACATCAAAATAATCAACCAACAGGCAAAAATGTGGTGATTATTCTGCTGGAAAGTTGGAGTTATAAATACATTGATAGTTTAGCTGGCGGTAACTATAAGGTAACGCCATTTATGGATAGCCTAGTGCAAAAATCCATGGTTTGGGATAACTATTATGCAGCAGGACAACGTAGCATTATTGGTATTCAAGCGATTTTATCTTCTATGCCATCGCTACAAAACTACCCAACCTTGGGATTTGGTTTAGAAATGAAAAATATGAGCCGAATCGCCAATATTGCTAATCGACATAACTATTTTACCTTAATGATGCAATCATCGGCTCGCCGTTCTTTCCATATGGAAAATATCGCCAAAATCCTTGGATTCCAAGAATATTATGGCAAAGAAGATATTCCTATTTTGAGAAAATACCCTCAAGAGCAACCGCCTTTTGGTTGGGATTATGATGCGTTACAATTTTTGAAAAACAGTCTCAGCAAAGTTAAAGACAAGCCCTTTTTTGCATTCCTATTTACAGGTACAACACACGAGCCATTCCCGAAATTGGATCCTGAATTTGAAATTTATCCTCATGAAAGTAAAGGGGAAAATGGTTTCTTAAACGCATTACGTTATAGCGATTGGTCTGTGCAGCAATTTATGCAAGAAGCAGAAAAACAAGATTGGTATAAAAACACAGTGTTCATTTTTACCGCCGATCATACCTTAAATGCAAAAACCAAAAGCAAGGGTGATGTTGCGGAGCAATTCCACATTCCGCTCGTGATCTTTTCACCTGATGGCTCTCTACCTGCGCAACGTGTTGATACACTTGCTTCACAGTATGATTTATTTCCGTCGGTAATGGATCTATTAGGTTTTAATGATCCTATTCACACTTTTGGTAAATCATTGTTCTCACAGGAAACCAGCGATTCAGTAATGCTCAATCGAGGCGATGTTGTCGGCGTTTTATATCCACAGAAAAATTGGCTTACCTTTACTAATCAAGGTATTCAATCATCTTCAGAACCTGTTAATGAAACAATGCAACAAGGTTTAGAAATGATGCAATTCAAAATGCAATATGCTGATGAATTGTTACAACAAAATCGTTGGTTTAGTGAAAAATAATGTTTAAAGCACATTCTTCTGTTGATGCGCCCTTTGCTCGGGCAGTGTTGGCTTGGTATGTCAAGTTTGGGCGTAAACATTTGCCTTGGCAGCAAAATAAAACGCTTTATGGCGTGTGGTTGTCAGAGGTGATGTTGCAGCAAACGCAGGTAGCGACGGTGATTCCCTATTTCGAGCGTTTTGTGCAAAGCTTTCCTAGCGTCGTCGCTCTCGCCGATGCACCTTTAGATGAAGTATTGCATCTTTGGACTGGCTTGGGTTATTACGCTCGAGCACGCAATTTGCATAAAGCAGCACAAACTATTCGAGATAGGCACGCTGGGCAATTCCCAAGGGAGTTTGAGCATGTGCTGGCGTTGTCGGGGATTGGGCGCAGTACCGCTGGCGCTATCCTCTCTTCCTGTTTAAATGCACCTTATCCCATTTTAGACGGTAATGTAAAACGGGTGTTATCTCGCTACTTTATGGTAGAAGGTTGGGCTGGTGAGAAAAAGGTGGAAGACCAACTTTGGCAACTGAGCGCAACGGTAACGCCGACGACACAGGTCGCCGATTTCAATCAAGCGATGATGGATATTGGGGCGATGGTTTGCACTCGCACGAAGCCGAAATGCGAACTTTGTCCGTTACAAAAAGATTGCCAAGTCAATCAGCAACAGCAGTGGGCGAATTATCCTGCGAAAAAACCGAAGAAAACTCTACCTGAGCGGCAAAGTTATTTTTTAATTTTGGAACAACAAGGCAAAGTGGCGTTAGAGAAACGTGAAAATTCGGGCATTTGGGGTGGTTTGTATTGTTTCCCTCAATTTGAAAGTAAGGCTACGTTGTTGCAACACTTGGCACAACAAGGCGTTCAGCACTATCAAGAATGGAATGTTTTTCGCCACACGTTTAGCCACTTTCATTTGGATATTCACCCCATTTTTGCCACGCTGGATTCGCCGAATTTAACAGGACAAGATCGCACTGACTGGCGGCGAATTGCTGAACCTGCTGTTCAGTTTAGGGTATCCACTTCTGATAAATATTGGTATGATCCACAAAATCCAGTCTCTATAGGGCTTGCAACCCCTGTGAAAAATTTATTAACTCAATTTATAAGGATTTATTATGGCGAGAACGGTGTTTTGTGAATATTTAAAACAAGAGGCAGAGGGCTTGGATTTTCAACTATATCCAGGCGAGCTAGGCAAGCGAATTTTTGATTCAATCAGCAAACAAGCTTGGGCGGAATGGTTGAAAAAGCAAACAATGTTAGTGAACGAAAAGAAACTCAGTATGATGAATCCTGAGCATCGCAAACTATTAGAACAAGAAATGGTCAATTTTTTATTTGAAGGTAAAGATGTTCATATTGAAGGCTACGTTCCTGTAAGCGAATAAATTTCTATGACAAAAATAAAAAAATTTCTCGCCGCCGCCATTATTCCTATGCTTGTAGCTTGTGGCAGCAGCAATACATCAACCAAAAAAAACAATCCTTTTGATGAAGCATTCAGCAAAGATACTCGCGGACTAGATATATTAACAGGGCAATTTTCCCATAATATTGACAGAATCTGGGGAGTCAATGAGCTGTTAGTCGCTAGCCGTAAAGATTATGTGAAATACACCGACGGTTTTTATACTCGTAGCCACGTGAGTTTTGACGAAGGTTTGATTAGCGTGGAAACACAAGGAGATTTAAACCGTTTACACAATGCCATTGTGCATATTTTATTAATGGGTTCTGATGCCAATGGTATTGATTTATTTGCTTCTGGCGATGTACCCATTAGTTCCCGCCCATTCCTTGTGGGTCAGGTTGTAGATCATTTGGGTAATTCAATAACCAATCAACAAATTGCCAGTCAGTTTGCTACTTATCTCATCAATAACAAATTGCAAACTCGTCGCTTAGGTAATGGAAACCCAGTACAATTTGTTGCTATTCCAATGATTGCTAACCACGTTGCCGTGCGTGCGCAAAAATATTTACCTTTGGTGCGTAAAATGGCGTTGCGTTATGGCGTGGATGAAAGTTTAATTTTAGGCATTATGCAAACGGAATCCAGCTTTAATCCTTATGCGATAAGCTATGCCAACGCTATCGGCTTAATGCAAGTGGTTCCTCATACAGCTGGTCGAGATGTATTCCAATTACATGGTAAAAGCGGACAACCATCTAAATCTTATTTATTCGATCCAGAACGCAACATTGATTCTGGCGTGTCTTATTTGTGGTTATTACAAAATAAATATTTAGATGGAATCGCCAATCCTGCGTCAAAACGCTTTGCGATGATTTCCGCTTACAATAGTGGCGCTGGCGCAGTGTTGAGGGTTTTTGATGCAGATAAAAATATTGCTATCAATAAAATCAATCAATTATACCCAGAGCAGGTGTACCGCATTTTGACCACAAAACATCCGTCAGAACAAGCGAGAAACTATTTGTATAAAGTAGATCAGGCGCAAAAAAGTTATCGGGTGAGAAAGTAGTTTAGCTATTTTGCGTTTTATTGGCTAAATAATAACTACCTTTTGCCAACATATTTAACTGAAAGATTAAGCGAGATTTGAGATTGTCTCGCTTATCTTTTGGCATATCAAGAGCTTGTGCACCAGCGGTAAATACTAGCGCCACCATTCCTTCTGCTTCTGTATGAGCTTGCTCAATAGAATATTTATTTTTATCTAAAATATATTCCGCCAGTTCATCAACAAAATGTTTAATTTCTCTCGCGATAGCGGTACGAAAAGCAGAAGAGGTGCCAGAGCTTTCTCGCAACAATAGATGAAACATATTCGGGTTATGTTGGATAAATTCAAAAAAAGTTTCTACGGAAATGGTAATAACGCTTCCACCGCCTTCGATCCGCTTACGAGCTTGCCGCATCAACTGGCGTAATAATAGTCCCACTTCATCGACCATCGTTAAACCAAGTTCATTCATATCAGCAAAATGACGATAAAAAGAGGTTGGAGCAATTCCAGCCTCTCTTGCCACTTCGCGTAAACTTAAATTGGAAAAGCTCTTATCGGCGGTAAGCTGATTAAAAGCCGCATCAATTAACGCTCTGCGTGTTTTTCCCTTTTGAATGGCTCTGTTATTTGGCATAGCAAGCTCTAACTTAGAATATCATTAACTGTATTATTGATACTTTGTGCAACTCTTTCATAACGACTACGTAGCGGCGAGCCAGGTCGATAAACAAAATTAATTTGACGAATAGGCTCTGGCGAATGACAAGGAATATATTTCACGCCAGTTCGATTACCTTCATTCAATACCGCCAACTCTGGCATTAATGTAATTCCTACGTTGGCCGCTACCATATTGCGTAAAGTTTCCAAACTAGTCGCTTGGAAGCGAGTATTTTCTCTAGCGCCAGCACTAAAACAATAACCGAAAGTTTGATTTCTTAAACAATGACCGTCATCTAACATCAATAGCTCATGACCATTTAGCTGATTCATATTAATGGATTTTTCCTTTGCCCATTTGTGTTGATCTGATACTGCTAAAAGCATTTTTTCCTTGAAGATCGGGATTTCGATAAAAGATTCAGACTCAGGTACAGAGGCGATAACCGCACAATCCAAACTCCCAACTTGGAGTTGATCTAGCAATTGCTGGGTTTGGGCTTCGTAAATAAAAAGTTCTAGTTCTGGAAAATTTTCTCTTAATGCAGGAATAACATAAGGAAGTAAATATGGGCTTAACGTCGGAATCACCCCAAGATGTAACGGCCCTGCCATTTCTTTACCTTGATTACTTGCCATTTCTCGTAATAATTTTACTTCTCGTAATACGATTCTCGCTTGGTTTACCAAAAGCAATCCTGATTGAGTAAATAAAACTTTTCGGCTCGTTCTTTCCAATAAAATAATGCCTAACTCATCTTCAAGTTTACGGATTTGACCACTTAAAGTCGGTTGGCTAACGTGGCAAGCGTCTGCAGCTCGGCGAAAATGTTTATATTCTGAAAGTGCTACAAGATATTCTAGATCGCGAATGTTCATATTCCTTTCCGTTATAAAATAAGGTGAAATTCATCCTATGACTATAACATAAATTTTGTTAGAATTCAGGGACGCGACTCGATTTTAATTATCATTCACACTCAACAATAGGAGAAAAAAATGGCAGAAATGATGGAAGGAAAAAAAGTTCCTCAAGTTACATTCCACACTCGTCAAGGTGATCAATGGGTTGATGTAACATCAGCAGAATTGTTTGATAACAAAAATGTGGTGTTATTCTCACTACCTGGTGCATTCACCCCAACTTGCTCTTCAACACATCTTCCGCGTTACAATGAATTAGCTTGTGAATTCAAAGCATTAGGCATTGACAGCATTATTTGTGTATCAGTAAATGATACTTTTGTAATGAATGCGTGGAAAGCTGATCAAGAATGCGAAAATGTTATCGTTATTCCAGACGGTAACGGAGAATTCTCAGAAGGTATGGGAATGCTTGTTGGCAAAGAAGATTTAGGCTTCGGTAAACGTTCTTGGCGCTATTCTATGTTGGTGAGAAATGGCGTAATTGAAAAAATGTTCGTTGAACCTCAAGAACCAGGCGATCCATTCAAAGTATCAGATGCAGATACCATGCTAAGATACTTAAAACCAGGTTGGGAACCGAAAGCCTCAGTAACAGCCTTTACTAAACCAGGTTGTCCATATTGTGCGAAAGCAAAAGCCTTGTTAAAAGAGAAAGGTTATGTATTCGAGGAAATCGTTTTAGGTCGTGATGCAAGTACTATCTCTGTACGCGCAATTACTGGTAAAACAAGCGTTCCACAAATCTTTATCGGCGGTGAATACATCGGCGGTAGCGATGATTTAGAGAAATACTTCGCTAAATAACCAACGAAGAAGAGAAGAAAAAATACCGCATGATGCGGTATTTTTTTGTCAATTATCCAACTATCAATATATGTTTTAACGACGCCAACTGAAGAATTTATCATGCTCATTTTTTATTCTGAGAAGGTAAGCGTAAGAATAAAGCATAAAGAACGCCACTCATTAAACCGGCGATATGTCCTGCATTTGCCATGTGTATTCCAAAAAATGGGCTGATGAATCCCAATAAAATCCCGATAACAAGCATGGATAAAAAACCTGTTGGAAGAGGAAATTGTTCAGGAAACTTCTTACTCAACACAAAATTACAGCCAAGAACAGCATAAACCACGCCAGAAAGTCCAAAGAATAATGAATCTGGACTACTCATATTTTGAGAAATGCCACTACACAAAGCGCTGATAAAAAATAACTTTATTAAAACACCCCTACTTAAACTTGTTTCGATTTTATATGCAAAAATACTCCACCAAACGAGATTAAATAAAAAATGTAAATGAGAAAGATGCACAAGGCTATGACTAAAATAGCGCCAAATTTCCTTTTCTTCCCTTTGCATAGGGAAATGAGTGAAGTCGAAAATAGCCTGCGCATAACCTAAAATTTGGGCAACATAGACAGCTATACATAGAACGGCGATAAAGCCAGTGAAGCGACCCAATTTTAATACTTGCGGGAGCAAAGATAGACCGTGTCCAAGAGAAGTAAAAGAATAATTTACTGAATTGCAATCACCTGCTTGCCAACTTGCTTGCTGATATTTATCTTCCCAAGGTTGCTGAATAAATTGCACCAGCTCTTGTTCGATTTCTTTTTGATATGGCGAATTTTCAGGAATAAATATGCCTAAAATAGTCCCACTCCCCTCGTCAACTTCTTTGAGTATTAATTCAACATGATATTTACTCAAAATGTAATCTCTAAAATGTAAAGAGAAAGAAGGAATTTCACTACCAAATAAATATTTCATTTGCTATATTTCGCCAGTTTTCAGATGAATACAAGGAACAAAAATGAAAAGAACAAATTTGCCTTCAGGGTTTAGTGGATTTAGCTGGGCTATTGCGATTTTTTGCATACCTGTTTTGTTATGGCCTCTAGCCTTAACAATCTCACCAAACTTATTGAAAAATCCAAATCTATCTGAAACCGCTAGCACTTTAATGTCGGTATTTCTTTGGATTTATCCTTTCTGTTTAGCAATTATTGCTCGCTGCTTATATCTGTTATATCAGCGCAAATCGATGCTCGCTCGCCAACTTCTCGTTTTAAGTTATGTAGTGTTTTATTTATTAACCTTTTATGTCGCAACAGGTTTTGCTTAATTTATAGGTAATTTATATAGGTAATTTATTTTCCGCTTTCTACTGGCAATGCCTCGCGTTGCCAAGCCTCAAATCCGCCAGTTACGCTATACACATTTGTATAGCCCTGCTCAATTAAATACATTGCTACACCACGACTGCTTACACCATGGTAACAAATCACAATCACAGGTTGATCATCTTCATGATGAATTTCAAATTCACCATAAGTTTCATTAGTCAGATGAAAGGCTTGAGCAGGATGTTGTTCAATAAAATGAAGCTCATTGCGAACATCAACTAAAGTCGCATTTGTGGTTTGCACTAGCTGCCAAGCTTGTTGGGGGGAAATTTCCGAAAATTGAGCCATGAGAAAAGCCTCTGTAAAAAGGAAGCAATATAGCATCTTATTTGCCTTACACCAAATGAACTCCAACTATTAGCTCTTTGACCGCACACAAATTTTTTCTTATGATCCGTTCAATTTTAATAAAAATGAGGAACTTTATATGCAATATCTTTTAGCGCAAACAACACAAGGGGAACAATTAGGCATTACCGCCAAAATGGCAAACCGTCATGGTTTAATTGCAGGTGCAACTGGAACAGGGAAAACCGTTACTTTGCGCACAATGGCAGAATCCTTTAGCGACGATGGCGTCCCTGTTTTTTTGGTTGATGTAAAAGGTGATTTATCTGGCCTTGTTAGCGCCGGTCAATATCAAGGCAAAATTGCTGAGCGCATAGAAAAATTCAATTTAGGCGGAGAAAATTATTTATCAGGTTATCCAGTTTCATTTTGGGATGTGTTTGGTGAATCAGGCATTCCATTACGCACAACAATTTCTGAAATGGGGCCACTACTACTCTCTCGCCTACTCAATTTGAATAGCACACAAGAAGGCTTACTTAACTTAGTTTTCCGCGTTGCCGACGATAAAGGCTTATTACTAATTGATCTAAAGGATTTGCGAGCAATGCTGAAATACGTTGCAGACAACGCAAAAACCTTCCAAGTGGAATATGGCAATGTTTCCGCCGCTAGCGTAGGTGCAATTCAACGTAGCCTACTGGCGCTAGAAAATGAAGGAGCAAGTAATTTATTTGGTGAGCCAGCCTTAAATTTAGATGATTGGTTACAAACTCGAGATGGAAAAGGTGTAATTAATGTTTTAAATAGCGAACGCTTAATCAATTCGCCCAAAATGTACAGCGCTTTTCTACTTTGGTTAATGGCAGAGCTATTTGAACAGCTACCAGAAGTCGGCGATCCCGATAAACCAAACTTTGTGATGTTCTTTGATGAAGCCCATTTATTATTTGATGGTGCACCTACGGTTTTAATCAATAAAATAGAACAAGTGGTACGATTGATCCGCTCCAAAGGTGTTGGCATTTACTTTGTTACGCAAAATCCTCTTGATCTACCAGATACGGTTTTAGGGCAATTGGGTAATCGAGTACAACACGCACTACGTGCCTTTACTCCAAGAGATCAAAAAGCAGTTAAAGCAGCAGCGGAAACCTTTCGTGTAAATCCTAACGTAAACGTGATTGAAACAATAACAACCTTAGGTGTAGGGCAAGCGCTAGTTTCATTTCTTGATGAAAAAGGTATGCCAACGCCGGTAGAAATCGCCTATATCTTTCCGCCACGTAGCCAATTAAAACCAATTACAACAGAAGATCGCCTGCGTTGGGTTAAAGATGATGATTTGTATCCTTATTATCGCGACTTTGTTGATAACGAATCTGCATTTGAGATTCTTGCACAACAAGCTTCTCTTGATGAAGTAGCTAAAAAACAAGCTCAACAATTAGAATCAGAGGAAGAAAACTCTTTGATTGGAAGCCTAAGTAGAATGATTTTTGGTACGAAAAAACGGGGCGAAAAATTAACGGTAACAGAAGAATTAGTTAGTGGAGTTGCTAAATCCGTTGGCAGATCTATTCGTTCTCAAATTACAAAACAAATTATGAGAGGTATTTTAGGGGCGGTAAAACGCTAATTCATCTGCTCATAAGATAAGGTGATGAAGTCCCAATAAAAAATGCGAGGTATTTTTAGTAAATCTCTGAAAATACCTCGCATTATTTCATAAATATGAACTCAGGTTTATCCCACCGCTGGTAAGTAGCCTGCTCGCATGACGAAAGGAATCAAGGTGATTGCTACACCTAATACCAGTACCAAAAGTAGCATTGGTTTTCCGCCTGCGACGCGGTAAGGCAGGTTTGGATGGAGTTGGCGTGCTTTCCATACTAGCGCCACCGGTAATACCACCGCGTAGAATGCAAACATTTGACCTGCGTAGCTCAATGCCAATACGAAGCCCTCAGGATAGAACAAGGCGAACAACAGTGGCGGTAAGAATGTGAGTACGCCTAAGCTAATTCTGCCTGCGGAAAGGTTAAATACGCGTTTTAGCAGATCTTCAATACATTCAAAGAGCCCCAAGGACACGCCTAAGAAAGAAGTGATAAGCGCTAGCGCAGAGAAAATTTTCACCGCATCGGCAATAATTGGGCTGCCTGTAATTTGTAAGGTGGCGCTTACTAAGCCATTTAGGGTTGGATCTTGTTGCAAAATTTCCATGAATAAGCCTTGGCTTAACACGCCATGCGTGGAAAGCTGCCATACGATGTAGAAAATGAGGGTGATAATTGAACCCACTAAAATAGAAAAACGTAGTGCTTTAACATTGCCTTGCAAATAGTTGTTTAAACTTGGAATGGAGCCGTGGAAGCCAAAGGAGGTAAAGAAAATCGGGCTAGCGGAAATTAATAAAGCTTTATCAATGGGCATTGCCATAAGATTGTCGATTTTCACTTCAGGCAGCATTAACACTAACACCGCGATTAAGGTGGCGAACATAGCGAAGAACAATAAGCGATTGATGCCGTCCACGCTTTTTGTGCCAATAATCACGAAGCCACCAAAAATTAAGGTAAATAAGCCAATACCAATTTGCGCGGTGGTAGCTTTATCGCCGATAACAGGCAAGAAGGATGAAAGAATGGATCCGCCCCCCGTGACATAAGAGGAAGAAAGTGCGTATAAAAACACCAATAACACGATGGTGGAAATAACGCGCCCAGCGGCACCAAAATATTGCGCGGACAAGGTGCCGATGCCAGCGTCAGCCTCTGCGGTTTGATAAACTTCCACGAAAAGTAGCGCGGTGCAAGTGAGCAATGCCCATAACAAGAAAAGCAACACTAAGGTAAAGCCAAAGCCAATGCCTGCGGAAGTGAGCGGCATTGCTAACATACCTGCACCGATCATGGTACCGGAAACAAGTAAAGTACTTCCAACGGTTTTGTTCATAGTATCCTCTGTGAATTTGTAAAATAATGTTTACATTCAATGTAAATTGAATGCACCAATCCTATCAGGAACCTAATACGAAATCTAGTGCTGTGTGAAAATTTAAATACAATGGTTGTAATTTTTTATTTACAAATTAACAGAAAAGGCGTTTTCAGCCCAAAAATAAGCCAGCGTTGAAGCTGGCTTGTCAGTGGATAAATGAGATTAGAAATTGACTGCGCTTTTGAGTTTTTTCAGCGCGTTACTTTCAATTTGGCGTACGCGTTCCGCGGAAATGTTGTATTTTTGCGCTAAATCTTGCAGCGTCATTTTGTTTTCTTCGTCCAACCAACGCGCTTTAATGATGTCTAAGCTGCGTTCATCTAGGGTCTCTAGCGCCACCGAAAGCTGCTCTGTGGCAAGGTTGTCGTAGTTTTCGTTTTCTAACTCAGCGGCAAAGTTAGAACTTTTGTCTTCTAAATATAAAGACGGCGCATAGGTTTCATCGTTATCGTCGCTAGGCAAATCAAATGCCACATCAGCGCCGGTCATACGAGATTCCATTTCCACCACATCTTCAGGTGTTACGCCTAATTCTTTCGCTACCATTTCAACTTCGTTGTCATTAAACCAACCTAAACGCTGTTTGGTTTTACGTAGATTAAAGAATAATTTACGTTGCGCTTTGGTGGTGGCAACTTTCACGATTCGCCAGTTACGCAAAACATATTCATGAATTTCTGCCTTGATCCAATGCACCGCGAAAGACACCAAACGCACCCCCACTTCAGGGTTGAAACGTTTTACTGCTTTCATTAAGCCAATATTGCCCTCTTGAATTAAGTCCGCTTGAGGAAGACCGTAGCCTGAATATCCACGCGCCACATGAATAACAAAGCGCAGATGAGAAAGAATCAGCTTTTTCGCCGCTTCCAAATCTTCGTGATAATACAAACGCTCTGTTAATTCTTTTTCTTCTTCAAGGGTGAGCATGGGATATTCATAGGCAGAGCGAATATAAGCCTCAATGCTACCTTGTGGAATTAACATCATTGCATGTTCTTTGTTCATTCTTTTCCTTATTTCATAAAGTTCAGGTGAAGGCAGATCGCTATTTATAGCACAAATTTTAGCGCGATCCAATGTATCTTCATCAATGTAACAGGGCAACTGAAAAGTCGCCCCGATGAATGTTTATCTAGAATAAGACAATAAATTGGCGAAAAAGTTCCCAAATCACCACAAATCTGTGCTTGTTGTTGGTTTATTCCGCCAATTCCGCCTGTTCGTGCGCCATAAATTCTTGTCCAATATCTGCCAATAAACTTAAATAGCGTTCATATTGTTTAAGAATATCGGCAATCAGTTCATTTTTAGACATATATTGCACGTCATAACCTGTTCGCCCGTCGAAGAAATAAGTGATTGGCTGATAGGTCATATCATGTTGAATATGCGGTAGCGCCTCATCTTTAATTAAATGCTCGGCGATGTTATGCCCAACAGATTTGATGCCATAGACGAAATCGCGCATGGAATCTTTCTTAATATGAATTTCTACGCTCGGTTCTTCTTGTTCAAAATTTTGCACCACCTCCACGCTTAAATTATGCACATTAATCAGTTCTTGGCGTAACTCGCCCATGGCAGGCAAGGCGGTACGTTTTAAGAATTTCACAATATCTTTTTCTTGGGTTTGACTTAACATTTGCCCTAAGCGCTCTTTCCAACTGTCCCCCGTCCAAAAGGTGCTGGTTGGGGTGATTTTGGTGGCAAAATATTTTTTGTCTGCGCTCACGCCTTTCCATAAACTGGCGCACATAAGCAGCATTAACATGGCAAAAGGCAGGGCGACAATTAAGGTCATGGTTTGTAACGTGCCTAATCCACCCATGCTGAGCAGCGTGATCGCCACAATTGACATAAGCACGCCCCAAACTACCGCCTGCCATTTCGGTGCGCTTTGACTTTTATCGCGTGAAGCAATGTTATTCAATACATAAATCCCCGAATCTGCGGAAGTGATAAAGAACAAGGCGATCACCGCTAGCGCCACCATACTGGTGATGGTTGGCAAAGGTAAACGATGTAAAAATTCAAATAGCAAGGCTTCAGGCACAGCTAAAAAGTCGGTTAAACCGCCGAAATGATTTTCAAACCAAATGGCGCTATTGCCAAATATCGTAAACCAAAGTACGGAAAATAGCGTTGGAATGGCAAGCACGCCGAAGATAAATTCACGAATGGTGCGACCGCGCGAAATTCGAGCAATAAATAATCCGACGAAAGGCGCCCAAGAACACCACCACGCCCAATACAACACCGTCCAGCCAGTAAACCAGCCGCTGTGATCGCTGTCGTAACTATAAGTGTTAAAACTGAGAGACATTAAATTACTGAGATAAGTGCCTAAATTATCGTTGAAGGCGGAAAGCAAATAGAGCGTTGGACCAGCGATAAGCACGAAAAGCAGTAAGGTAAAGGCTAATCCCAAATTGATTTCACTGAGCATTTTCACGCCTTTGCCTACGCCTGAGACGGCGGAAAATATGGCAAGGCTCATCACAATGATAATAATGGCGACCTGCAAGCCGAAATGATTTTCGGACAACCAACCCAGTTGAACCAATCCTGCGCCTAATTGGGTGGCACCAAAGCCCAAGGTGGTGATGATCCCGAACAGGGTGGCAATTAGCGCCACAATATCAATGAGGTCGCCGAGTTTGCCGTTAATGCGATCTTTGAATAGGGGATAGAAACAGGAGCGTAGCGCCAGCGGTAATTTATAACGGAACGCGAAGTAGGCTAGCGCCAGCGCGATCACTGCGTACACCGCCCAAGCGTGCAATCCCCAATGGAATAAGGTGTGAAGCAGCGCTTGCTGTTGCTGCTGTTGTGCATTGCCTGAGGTAATATCAGAAAAATAATGGGTGAGAGGTTCGGTCACGCCAAAGAACATTAATCCCACGCCCATCCCTGCGGCAAACAACATGGCGAGCCATGATACAAAAGAAAATTCAGGTTCTTCTTCATCCATGCCTAATTTAATACTGCCAAAACTGCTCAGGGATAAAATAAACAGGAAGCATAAAAAGCAAGAAAACGCCAAAATATAAAACCAACTGAAGTGGGCAAAAATGGCACTTTTAACCCAATTTAGTCCCACTTGCATGGATTCAGGAAAGATCAGTGTGGAGAATAACAATAATAAAACGACGCTGAGCGTGGTGATGATCACAAATGGATTGAAAGATGATCTCATCTCAATAAATTTAAGCAAAACAATACTCCTTTGAAATAGCTTAAGGGCAAATAACAAAAACGATTGAAAAAACTGTATGCAATATGGGGAAGTGGTCGGCGATACCGACGAAGACGCTGCACAGCCAGTGCAAAATTGAGGGTGATTTCTAGAAAAATCTTAATATATTACATAAAAACCGCAAAATTGTAGCAAAAAATGCTTTTTTATTCAAATCTTGCGGAAAAACCAACTAACGCAAAGGGTTTTACTAGTATTTTATTTGGCGAGAAAGCGTCCTTTGAACAGTAAAAGAAGCGTGCCAATAATTAAGATAAGAATGCCACAAGAGCCGAAAATAAACAGCCCTGAACCCAATAGCCCCAAGCCATCTGAAGGGTGCGCTTGTTTTAAAAACACGCCAACTTTTGCCATTGAGCCTAAGCCGAAGGAGAATGCCCAAGCAGAGGGGGTGAAACCACAGGCGAAAATCCAAGGCAGCAGGCGCGCGAGCAAAATAGATTGCAATAACCCATAGCCAATTAATAATTTCACCAATAAATCAATTTCACCGCCATTGAGCGTTAAATACGCGGAACAGCCCACGAACGCTGGCGCCAATTGAATACCTAACACGGGACGTAATTGTTCCACCAAAGGCACATCGGTGCGCAGGCGTTGTAATACCGCTGGCTCAAACATGAGCCAACAAATTAATCCTGCCCCTAGGAATAATTCCCCTAATTCAATGTAACCTAAAAAACCCAGTGCGGTGGCGCTAAGGAAGTTGGCAGGAATCACAGGAAGGTACATCACAGGCGTGGCAGCGACGGCGGTATGGGTACCGCGCCAACGACCGCCCACATAGTAACTGGCGAATAACACTTGCCCACCGATACCAATGGCTAAAATGACTTTACCCAATAGTTCGATATGAGGTAGCGCCGCCATACCCACGAAAATGGTTGAAATGGGCACGAGCGCCACCGCGCCGCCCGTGATCACATGTTGCACTTCATCAATGGCTGATTGTGTGTACTTAATCCATTGCCAAATATAGGCGCAAATAAAACATAACCAAACCACGCTGGCGCCAGCCAATAATCCTTCACCGATCCAAAAGGGAATAGCAGGGAAAAAACTATGCGCCAAACGCCAAGCCAAGCCCATAGAAGCCAAACCTAAGATAATACTGAAATAGCCTACTGGAATGGGGAAATTTCGCCGTTGTTCAGTCATTTTGCCGTTCCTAACTAATTAATTGTTCGCTATCCACTTCGCCATTGGCACCAATAAAGCGCACCTCAGGCTGTAACCAAACCGCAAAGCGCTGCGCCACTTTTTGACGAATATGATGCGCCAGTTCCACCACATCAGAGGCGCTCGCGTCAGCGTGGTTAACAATCACCAGCGCTTGCTGTTGATGCACGCTGGCGCCACCCACTTGGTAACCTTTTAAGCCACATTGCTCGATAAGCCAGCCTGCGGCTAATTTAATATCACCGTTGAGTTGCTGGAAATGCGGCATATCAGGATATTCGCCAATCAACGCGCGGAAATGCGTGTTAGACACAATCGGATTTTTAAAGAAACTGCCAGCGTTGCCTAGCTGCGCAGGATCAGGCAATTTGCTGCGACGCATTTCACACACAGTGTCAAAAACTTGTTGCGCCGTTACTGTGTTTTCATCAAATTCTCGCAGCTTGCCATAGTGCAAACGAGGCTGCCAATTTTTCCTCAGGGTAAGCCCCACCGCCACAATCACATAACCTTGTTTATATTGATGTTTAAACACACTATCGCGATAAGCAAATTCACATTGTCGATTGCGTAGGCGGAAAATTTCCCCTTTAGCCAAATCCAACACATCAACATAAGCGCACAAATTTTTAAATTCCACACCGTAAGCACCGATATTTTGGATCGGCGCCGAACCAACACAACCGGGAATCAACGCTAAATTTTCCAATCCATAGATGCCTTGTTGCAAACTCCATTGCACCAAATGATGCCAGTTTTCGCCGCCTGCCACGTGCAAATAATGATAATCAGGATCTTCTGTATGTTCTTTTCCTAACAAGCGATTAAGCAGCACCACGCCATTAAAATCTTGTAAAAAAAGTACATTACTGCCCTCACCCAACATTACCACAGGCAAATCTTGCGCTTGCGCCAATGCCCACTGTTGTTGTAACTGTGCTATCTCCTGAATTTCAATAATTTGCTTGGCTTGCGCACTGATATGAAAGCTATGAAAAGGTTTTAAATTCGCCATTTGTTGTCCTTGATAAATCATTTAATCTCGTTGTGGTAAAGTGATTCGCACTTCCGTGCCACCACCTTGATGTTTCGCAATATGTAACGTCGCCTGCAATTGGCTTGCTCGTTCGTGCATAATATTCAGCCCATAATGTCCGTCAGGTTCTTGTAAGTTCGCAATACCTACGCCATCATCACGAATACTTAATTCATACTCGCCCATTGCATTAAGATGCGCGTTCACCTGCACTTGGCTTCCTTGAGAATGTTTAATGCTATTTAACACCGCCTCACGCACAATTTGTAAAATATGGATCAATTGCTGTGCGTTAAAACTATGGGACGGTAAACTGCAATTCAGTTGCATTTGCATTGATGTTTGACCGCGCAAAGAATCAAGCACTTGTTCCAAGGCTAATTTTACATTGGCTTCTTGTACGGTTAAACGGAATGTGGCTAATAATTCTCGTAATTGTACATAACCGTCCCGTAAAGCTTGCTCGAAATTGGCAATAATCGTTAGACTTTTCCCTTTTGACTCTTCATTATTCGATTTCAAATTATGTTTTAATAAGGTGAGCTGAATTTGTAAAAATGCCAACACCTGCGCTAAGGAATCATGCAGTTCACGCGCGATAATGGAACGTTCTTCCATAAGCAACAATTGCTGTTGCTGACGTTGCATTTGATGAAAATACAGGGTTCGGCTCAACACTTGAGCAATGTTGTGCATAGTTCTTGGATCAGGACAAGGAAAACCAGCTTGCCAGTATAAAGTAGCAAGTCTATTCCCTTCAAAACTTAATTCTGCACATTGACATTCCAAATGCGCTTGCTTGCTACCAAACACAATATTCCAATGCTCCGCACCTTCAACTTCCAACGCAATATAACGTAGATATTCACTGGTGAGCACATTTTGCAACACTTGTTTCAAGGTTTTCTCATCAATGTTCGCCGTATTAAGTAATTGGGCGCTTTCATACAACATACTCAAAGAACGATTGGTTTGGCGTAATTTTTGCGTTTTTTCATTCACACTTTGTTCTAAGGAAGAATAGAGCTTTTCTAATTCACTCGACATTTGCGTAAATGCCCGTGCCAAATTCCCCAGTTCATTTTGTTTTTCCGTATCCAATTTAATGTGCTTAAACTGGCGCATTTGAATTTGTGTACTTGCTTGGGTCAGGCGATTCAATGGCGCTACCACCTCTTTATGAGCATACCAAATCACATAAGACACCATCGCAAGAATAAACAAAATGGAAAAAGAAATGGTTAACAAAGCAATATTCCATTTTTGTTCGGAAAAACGCTGTAAGCTAAAAACAAATTGATCCACCTGCGCCACATAATCCGCGATGTCATTTTGATAGGCAGATAAATTATTTTGTAACGCGTAGCTCTCCATAATTTTCCAGCGCTTAATCAATTGCTGATAGGAATGTCTCACTTCATGAGTAACAAACCAATGCTCATTAATATGCAATAAAGGTTGTGAGTGCAAACTAATACGATATTTACGCAGGCTTATCGCCACCGACTCAGGGTGATGTTCCATATCATTCAGCAAGCGATAACTTTGCATACGCAAAGAACCTGCAATATTAATAGATTCTGCATCAGATTTATTACTCGCCATTATCACTAAACTTAAAGAGGCAATTAGCCCCGCAAAAATAATAATGACAAATAAATGATTAGCTATTTTGGTGGAAACAGAACGAGACATACTCACAGCATACTTTACCTAAAGGGCGTAATGTGGCTATTAGTTTAGCAAAGAAATTAAAGCGCGAGAAAAAATACCCAACAAAAAAGTGGCTAATTTTTACTTAGCCACTTTTGTTATCCAATTAAATTTAAGGCAATTTTGCGACTACGGCATAGCCCTCCGATACCCCTGCCAATTCATAGTTAACACCCTGTTCAATAAATGCCGACTCTCCTTGCTGTAAAGTCAGTGAATGATTTTCATGAGAAAGTGTTAATGTTCCTGCCATAACCAACAAGATTTGTGCACTTTGAGAGGTTAAGGAATGCGATTGCTGCACTTTATATTTAACTTGCATCAAAGCAAAATCTTGCGCAGGAGTGGAATAAGTAAATACGGATTCTGTCTCTGGCGCTACAGCAATGATTTCAGGCGTGACTTCTTTACATTCAATGATGTCGAGCAATGCAGCGATATCAACGTGTTTTGGCGTTAAGCCACCACGCACCACATTATCAGAACAAGCCATCAACTCAATATTTTGACCACGCAAATAAGCATGAGGCACACCGGCCGCTTGATAAATACCTTCACCTTTTTCCACTTTAACAATATTGAATAAATAGAAGCACAATAAACCTGAATCTAATTTATCCAATGAAATTTCCATAGCTTCAATCGCATAAAGTAGCCAATAATCAGGATTTTCCAAACTGAGTTGGTTAGCTAAATAAGCCGCCTGATTTTGCTCAATAATTGGCAATAACCAATTTGCTAATTGCGACTGGTTCGCTTGCATAATTCCGCCATAGAAAGTATGCAGATCCTGATTAGCTAACTGGGTCGCTAACGCCTGCAAAGATGGACGTTGTTTTAACGTATAAATAATCGCTGATTTTGTTTTAAATCCGTGTAACAACCAAAATTCAGACAGCGCAATCATCATTTCTGGTTTGTGATTACGATCTTTGTAGGTTCTCTGTGGTGATTTAAGATCAATACCTTTTTCATTCTCAAGGGCAAAACCGCGCTCCGCTTGTTGTTTTGTCGGGTGTAATTGAATAGAAAGCGGTTTTTCTACATCGAGAATTTTTAATAGGAATGGTAATTCTTTGCCAAATGCCCTAAGATTTTTTTCACCTAAAATATCAGGGCGTTGAGAAATAAATTCAGTAAGGGAAATGGTTTGATTTTCAACCTTAATCATTGAGGGAGCGAAACTATGAGTGCCAAGCCACCACTCCGCATAATGTTCACCTTGTTTTTTATCCAATCCAAATAATTGAGGAATATAATCTATCCCACCCCAAACATAATTTTGCAAGCAACCTGTTAATTGATAAATTCCCATTGTTTGTCCTTATTTTTATAAATAATATTTCGATAGTTGAGCAAGATAACGCCGATAGACTTCCTCATATTGTAAAACATTATTTACATTCGGTTGTACAACAGAGTTAGCGTCGATGTGCACTATGTTTTCACATAAGCTGGTCAATTCTCCTTCGCCATTTGCCCACATGGCTTGAATCGCGCCACCTAGCGCCGCCGCCACTTGCCACCAACACCTGTTCGGACAAACCAAGTAATTTGGCAATTTCAGCACGCACAACGCCTGCTTTTTGTTGTGCACTACGCAACGGAGGAAGCACTTTATTCGCCTCTAATTCAGGCGCAAGTAAATTAAATACTTCTAAATGCCATTGACGATGGATAACATCAAAAAAGCCTGTGCCTGATGCATCTCCATATTCCATGCAAAACTCACCAGTGAGCCAATAATTAAGGTAATCATGGGGTAACATGATTTTCGCGATGCGCTTATATTGTTCTGGGAAATGTTTTTTAAACCACAGGATTTTAGAGGCGGTATAACCTGTTTGTGGCACGATACCTAAACGAGCAAAGGCTTGTTCTTCACCGCCAAGTAAATTAATGAACTCTTGATTTTCAAAAGCGGTTTCTGTATCACACCACAATTTCGCTTGATAGAGCGGTTGATCTTGTTCATCTAACATGACCAAACCATGTTGTTGACCAGATACGCCAATGCCTTTAATTAAGGTTGGATTAATTTGTGCTTGTTGAATGACTTGGTTAAAGGCGCTAATTAACGCATCAATCCACCATTGTGGGTTTTGTTCCCGCCGTCCTGCAGAATTTTCAATGAGTTCATGGCTAGCGTAACCTACACCAAGCACTTTTTTCTGCTGGCTATCTAATAAGATAACTTTTGTTCCTTGTGTGCCGCAATCAATGCCGAGATACATAAACACTCCTTAGTACAAACTAATCCAGAATAAATTTACTTTCCTTTTATTTTTCTAACGGCCATAACCATGCTGCACCACGCACACCACTAGAATCGCCATGTTGGGCTTTCCGAATCGGTGTATTAAATTCTTTACCGAAAATGTAATTCGGCATTTGTTTTGGTACATTGGTATATAAACGTTCGATATTACATACGCCACCAGCGAATACAATCACATCGGGATCTAGCATATTAACGTAAGCGGATAGTGCTTTAGCCAAACGACGTTCATAGGCTTGAATCGTTGCTTCAGCGATAGGATCACCTTGTTCCGATAGCGCCAAAATTTCATTCCCTTTTAAACGCACACCTGCACGACGTTCGTAGTCATCGCATAATCCAGTTCCAGAGACAAACTGCTCAATACAACCGTGACGACCGCAGTAGCACTGATTATTTTTTGCTATTTCTTGTTCTTCTTCATCCATCCAAGGGAGAGGGTTGTGTCCCCATTCGCCACCAATACCGTTACCGCCGTTATGTGGTTTGCCGTTAATCACAATACCTGAACCACAACCAGTGCCTAAAATTAATGCCAATACCACATTGTTACCCGCTCCTGCACCATCAGTAGCTTCAGACACCGTCATACAGTTGGCATCATTAGCCACTCGTACTTCTCTACCGAGAAGGGCGCTTAAATCTTTGTCTAATGGCTGACCATTCAACCAAACTGAGTTGGCATTTTTTACTTTTTGGCTAAAAGGGGAAATTGTACCAGGAATACCAATACCGACAGTACCGCTAGCGCCAGTCGCTTGCTCCGCATCATCTACTAATCCCTTTATAGCCGCTAAGGTATCCTCGTAAGAACCTCTTGGCGTTGGCACGCGTTTTCTAAATAATTCTTTGCCTTCATCAGAAAGCGCAATCACCTCAATTTTTGTACCACCTAAATCAATACCTATACGCATAACAACCTCTTTGTTAAATTTGTCTAATAATCAAATATTCTTTTATAGCGAATTTATATATACTTCAGAAACTTTTCTCTCATAAGGATTAGCAATGCAGCAAAACAACCAGATTCTTGTTATTGATGATGACGTTCAAATTTGTGAACTTTTAACCGATATTTTTGAGGAGCATGGTTATTCTGTTGTTGCTGTTACCAACGGTAAACAGGCGCTGAGTTTACTACAGGAGCAGCCCCATTTCTCGTTAATTTTTCTTGATTTAATTCTTCCTGATATTAATGGGTTAATTTTATTACAGCATTTAAAATCTCTTACCTCTGCGCCTATTATTATGCTTAGTGGGTTGGATTCTGAATCTGACATTGTTGTGGGTTTAGAAATGGGTGCTGATGATTATATTCCTAAACCATTTTATCCAAGAGTGGTTGTTGCAAGAGCAAAAGTCGTGCTCAGACGTAACCAACCTGTTTTATTAAACAGTACAAAAAATCAACGAGGTTATTCTTTTAATCAATGGTTTTTGGATACAGACAATCACAAACTTTATTCGCCACAAAAACAAGAAATTGAACTTACTCAAGGGGAATATACATTACTATACGCCTTAGTCTCTAACGCTCAAAAAGTGCTCTCTCGACAAAAGTTATTAGAGCTTACTCACAGCGAAAGTTTGGAAATTTTTGATCGCACCATTGATGTATTGATTATGCGTTTACGCAAAAAAATTGAACCTAATCCTAAAGCACCAAGCTACATTCAAACTATTCGAGGTTCTGGTTATTTATTTTCCGTTGCTGTTGAGCAACAATAATTTCTAAGTTAATAAGGGCAGATATTAATCTGCCCTTGTTGATTGAATGGATTACTTAACCGTCCAACCTTTATAGTCTTGGATATTTTCACGCGTAATTAAAGTTACAGGAATTAACACTGGATCTTTCGGTGCTGGTTTTCCTTGTAAAATATCGTAACCAATTTTCACCGCTTCTGCTGCCATTACTTGAGGATCTTGTGCAGGCGTGCCACGGAATAAACTATCAGATTGTTTTAACGCATCTTCACCATCAGGAGAACCATCCACACCCATAATGAAGAATTCATTGCGCTGTGCTTGTTTTGCTGCTAAATCTGCCCCAATTGCAGTTGGGTCATTAATTGCAAATACCGCATCAATTTTTGGGTGCGCAATTAATAAAGAGGTCATTACTTCTAAACCACCTTCACGACTACCTTTTGCATTTTGGTTGTGAGATAGCACTTTAATATCAGCGTGTTTAGCAAACACATCTTGACAACCTTGAACACGATCTTGAACCGCAGATACTGGTGGTCCATTGATAATTACTACATTACCTTTACCGTTAAGTTTATCGACGATAGTTTGACAAGCGATTTCACCTGCTTGATAGTTGTTTGAAGTAACGGTAGCGTTAGCGCCGTCAGCTGCAACGTCAACTGCGACAACCACAACACCCGCTTGGCGCGCACGTTCAACCGCAGGCCCAATTCCTTTTGAATCTGCCGCATTTAAGATAATCATATCTGTTTTTGCCGCAATAAAGTTGTCAATTTGTGCCACTTGTTGACCCAAATCATAGCCACTAGAAACAGAAACAACGTTTACTTTATCTCCAGCGAGTTCTTTAGCTTTTAACTCTGCACCTTTTGCAATTTGCACAAAGAATGGATTTGCTAAATCACCTACCGTTACACCGATTGATTTTAATTCTTTTGCTTGGGCAAAAGGGGCGACAGCTAACATTAAAGATACTGCTAATGTTTTCAATTTCATTGTAATTCTCCTGTGTTGGAATTGTGAATAACAGCCTTTTTCTAAGCTGAGCGAGTGCGGTATTTGTCGATTAATACAGCTACGATGATTACCCCACCTTTAATAACGAGTTGCCAGAAATATGACACACCCATTAAAGTCATACCGTTATTTAGAGTCGCAATGATAAGCGCACCAATGAGCGTACCAGTGATAGTACCAATGCCGCCGACAAAGCTTGTTCCACCTAAAATAACAGCTGCGATTGCATCAAGCTCATAACCAACACCAAGGTTACCGTTGGCGCTATATAAGCGAGATGCACTCATTACACCACCTAAACCAGATAGCAAACCACTGGTGGCGTAAACGAAAATTAAAACTAAAGAAACTTTGATACCAGTTAAGCGCGCTGCTTGTAAGTTACCGCCGACAGCATAAATATGCGTACCCAAAGTCGTACGACGTAAAATAAACCAGCACACAGCGATAACAGCGAAGGCGATAATAACTAACCAAGGAATAGAACCTAAATAGCCGTTACCAATCCAGCTAAAAGCAATTTTTGAGTTAATCACCGTGGTACCGTCTGCCACAAGATAGGCAGCACCACGCAATGCGGTATAAGTGCCAAGAGTAACAATAAATGGCGGTAAACCGGCAAAGGCAACAAGTAAGCCATTGAACACTCCCATACCTAAACCAGCTAATAATGCCAACGGCACGGCGAAATCCGCTAATGCAGGATTCAACGAAGAGACTAAACCAATAACGGCGGTAACACCTAAGATCGATCCTACCGACAAATCAATACCACCAGTAAGAATAACGAATGTCATACCTGCCGCAAGCACAATATTAATAGAGGCTTGACGAGTAATGTTCATCATATTCGCTTCGGTCATAAAATTTGGTGCAATAAATGCAAACACAATGACGATGAGGATAAAGACAGGTAAAATTCCCATTGCTTGCATAGCATCTGCAATAGCTAATTTTTTCAAGCTTGGTTTTTCAGTTGAGGTTGCCATTTTTTACTTCTCCTAAATTAAAAATCTTTTTGATTATTGCGCACCACAAGCAAATGCCATGATGCGTTCTTGATTAATATCATCACCTTCTAATTCACCCACAGTATGACCTTCGCGCATCACATAAACGCGATCGCTCATACCCACAATTTCTGGTAATTCACTGGAAATCATTAAAATCGCAACACCTTGTTTTGCCATTTCAATCATCATTCGGTAAATTTCACTTTTTGCACCGACATCAACACCTCGAGTAGGCTCGTCCATGATAAATAGTTTTGGATTAATCGCGGCCCAACGAGAAAGCAATACTTTTTGCTGGTTACCGCCAGATAAACCACTCACATTAACATTCGCGCTTGGTACTCGCATTTTTAGTCCCTCAATAGCACGTTGTGTTGTCTTTTTACCTTTAGACTGATTAATAACTAGCATGGTGGCATCACGTTCCAAGGTGGCAATAGTAATATTTTTCAAAATATTCAAATCAAGGAATAAGCCTTCCTCTTTACGGTTTTCTGGTAATAACGCCACATGATGAGCAATAGCATCACGCGGAGAGTCGAAACTAATTTCGCCACCACTTAAATACATTTTTCCTTGTGTTGGTTTCTTCACACCAAATAAGAGATGTGCAATTTCAGAACGACCAGCGCCCACCAATCCAGATAAACCAACAATTTCACCTGCACGCACCACTAATGATGCATTTTGAACTTTGTTACCGTCAGACAGATTCTCTACGCGTAGCACTTCATCTCCAACAGGTACTTTTTCTTTATTAAATAAATCTGTTAATGGACGACCTACCATCATTTGCACTAAAGTAGAAGAATCTAAATTTTCTCGAGTCAATGAACCTACATATTTACCGTCGCGTAGCACACTAACACGATCAGCAAGTTCATAAATTTCCGCCATACGGTGGCTGATATAAATAATCGCCATACCTTCATCGCGCAATTTTTTAACTAATGCAAATAAACGTTCTGTTTCACGAGAAGACAGTGCCGCGGTTGGCTCATCCATAACCAAAATGCGACTTTTTCGGTGAAGAGCACGAGCAATTTCTACTTGTTGTTGCTCCGCGATAGTTAAACTTGATACTTTTTGTGTCGCAGAGAATTGTGCGCCAAGACGATCTAGCACTTTTTGTGATTCTTCCGCCATAGTTTTGCGATCTAAACCAAAGAGGTTTTTAATTTCGCGACCAAGGAAAATGTTCTCTGCAACAGTTAAATTGGGAGATAAGTGGATTTCTTGATAAATCAAAGTAATTCCCGCTTTAATCGCGTCTTTAGGTGAAGATATCGAAAAATGCTCACCATCGATTAAAATATCTCCTGCAGAAGAGGTGTATGCTCCCGCAAGAATTTTCATTAACGTGCTTTTACCCGCGCCATTCTCTCCCATAAGCGCATGAATTTCACCACGATAAATCGATAGATCGACATCTTTGAGTGCGTAGAAACTACCGAATCTTTTCGCAATGCCTTTCATTTCTAATAGAGGTTGGGAAATTGAGCCTTTATTTACCGATTGCATTTGGATTTATCTCCCTTAATGAACTAAATATGGTTTCATTTAAACATAGAAATATGAATGAAACGTGTTGAACCCCATTCATAATTGTCATAATTGGATTTATTTATTAAATCTGAGAGATAGATCACAAAATTTAAAAAGGATTGTTTATACTTTACCTATCCAAGATTTGGCTTTTTCGTTACCTTGACAGAAAGTGCCTCGAGTTAATTTTATGATTGGTGAGATATGTTGAATTTTTCTTTGTTTTCAAAGCATTATAGCGTTCGTTTTAGATTAGTGGTTTTTCTATTCATTGCAATTTTTTTGATTTCTTTTATTAGTGTAACGGCGGTAGTTGGGCTTAACTCTACCTATAATTCCCTCACGAACCTACGGGATCGCTCTCTTAATCAAATGTATTCCACCCTGACATTAGGTGTAAAAACCGCACAGATCGCCACTTATTCAAAGCGACTTACTCAAACTACGGGGGCTTTAGAATATCAAGCTGAGTCAAATGCACTAGCAAACCACACTAAACAGCTACAAACATTGCTAAACCAAGCTAGACAAAATACGTTAGGACAAGATGCTATGTTTATGCACATTATCAGCAATGTACAATCCCTAGAAAAAAGCATACAAGAACTCTTATTACAAAGTCATAAACGCCATATTTTACAAACTGAAATTATTAGTAATTTAAATCAAAGCCTATTGTATATTCGCCACATTAAACGCTTGGAGGAGAGAGACAGACTAGACGAAGAATTTTTACGACAATTAAATCGAATGGAAAAACTGATTAGTAATGCAACAAGCAGCCAGTACTCCACTAGCCTTTTTACTAGCATTCAATCTAACTTTGAATTCTTTCCTCATTTTTTAGAAAAACTTGCGATCAATGAAGAATTAGAAAAATTAAAAGCACAGTTTCCCACACTAATTGAAGATGGCAAGAAACTTGCTAAAACTCACTTGAGAATCAAATTTTTAGCTTTCCAAATTGATGCGTTAGTAAAAACGATAAATGAACAATATACGGAATTAGCTCAAAATAAAGTGGAGCAAGTTGAAATTGAATCAGACGAAATTCAACAACGTTTATACAGCAAAATTTTATCTATTATTGGTTTCTGTCTTTTCACGGTCTTTTTAATTATCTTTTTAGGTAATTATATGTACTCGATCATTGGTAAGCGGCTTTTTTCCATTACAGAAGCCCTTAAGCGACTTTCCCAAGGCGACAAAAATATCACCGTACCTCAGCAGCAAACACAAGATGAAATTGGAGATTTAGCTAGAACCTTTGGTATTTTTCATCAGAACGTCATCACTCTTGAGCAAACAGATTCCTTGTTAAAAGAGAAAAGTGAACTATTAGAACAAACATTTTTAGCCATGCGTGACGGATTAGCCATTTTTGATAGCCAATTTAATTTAGTTTCTTATAACGAACAATTCAAAGGCTTATTACAGTCCTTCTTCCAAGATTACAAAGCCCAGCTAAATTTATATTCCTTAATTGCTTTCTTTAATCTTCATCAAGCCAAAATTAATGGACGAGAACAACGTATAGACTTAGCTCTGCTAAAACAAATTTGGCAAGAACAAGGCTTTCTTGAAATTGAATACGATCAGCAAATTTTAGAATGGCGTGTTAGTACGCTAAGAGACGGATTAGTGAGCTTTTTAATTGATCGCACGCAACGTAAAAAATTGGAACGAGAAATAGCGCATAGCCAAAAAATGCGAGCTATTGGGCACTTAACAGGTGGAATTGCTCATGATTTTAATAACTTCTTAGCAGTGATCATCGGTAATTTAGATCTCATCGATCAAAGTGAATTATCTGAACGTCAAGGAAAGCGTTTACAAAGAGCACTAAAAGCAGCAGAAAATAGTGCAACCTTAACTCAACGACTATTGGCTTACGCGCGTAAACAACCACTAAGACCAACGGCGCTAGATCTTAATCAGCTCATCTCGGAATTTAAAGGATTAATCAAACCAACGATTCCCGCCAATGTGGAAATTCGTTTAGAACTGACAGAAAATTTACCTTTGGTCTATATTGATAAAAACCAATTAGAAACAGCACTTGTAAATTTAATTGTGAATGCAAAAGATGCACTCAATGAGGGCGGATTCATTATTATCCGTACCTTAAAAGTGAATGTTCAACGCGCTCATCAACAACAAGAAATGGTACAGCTCTCGGTAATTGATAATGGTTGCGGTATGGATCTGGCGACGCAAAAACGAGTGTTCGAACCTTTCTTTACCACAAAACAAAATGGTCGAGGAAGTGGACTTGGATTATCCATGGTATATGGTTTTATTCGTCAATCTGAAGGGCGAGTATATATTGAATCAGAAGTCGATAAAGGTACAACGATTCATTTACACTTACCTATTATCCATCAAATTCAGCCATCTTCGGAGACATTAGCAAAACCTTGCGAAGTACGGGGAGAAAATAATCAAATTCTTGTGGTGGAAGATAAAATCAATTTGCGTGAAACCCTTGCGGAACAATTAAACTCAATGGGCTATCATTGTGTTTTATGTGATTCTGCCGAACAAGCAATTCAACTTCTAGAACAGGGTGTAAATATTGATTATTTACTTTCTGACATTATGCTATCAGGCAAGTTAACAGGTGTAGATGTGGCGAAATGGGTATCAACGCATCAACCCCAAGCAAAAATTCTGCTCATGACAGGGCATACGGAACATTTAGACAAAGCAGGGGCTTTTCCTGTTTTAGTAAAACCTTTCAAACAACAGGAATTACAACAAAAACTAAATGAACTCAGGTAACGCACCTAATTAATCAGATTCATCAATCTAAAATAAAAAAGACTGAATTCGATGTGTAATCCAATTCAGTCCTTAAATAACTATTCAGTTTAAGTTATTAACGCGTTAACGATTAATGGAGGCGGCCATTCTAACATAAGTATGGCGACGACCACGAATAGCAATGGAATAGGGCATAATATTTTCAGGCACAGCAATACCGTAATAGCCTGTATCGCTGATGTGATAAATATCCGCTCCCGCCATTTTACTATTCAAGGCAATTTGTCGAATCGTTACTTCATCGGCACCTTCTTGACTAGTGCCAATGGCCAGTAAGGCTAATGCGCCTTTGGAATGAACGAAATCCACATAGTTTGCAACTTTTTCTACCGTCATACTTGGAATAGTTCCCGGTGCAGGTAACAAAATAATATCTGCACCTGCCTCAATAAAAGCAGAAAGTGCCGCGGTAGAAATAATGCTGTCACCAGTTTCATTGGCAACACCTGCGCCGTGCATTTTACCGGCGATAATCAGGCCCTATTCACCCAAAATGTTCCGCGCTAATTTGATCGCATTGATAATTTCATTATTACTTACGCCAGTTTTCGGATTTCCCGTCAAACAAATAAAATCTTGGGGCTGTAGTAGATTAGCCCTAAATTTCACACCATTTTCTCAACGTTTTAAATTGTTCTTTTGGTGTCCCAAAGTTAAACCGAAACTCACATTCTTTTTTTCGGTTAATTCCGTTGTATTTTCGCAGAATTCGCTTTGCTTGATTCCAAAAATTTTCAATGCCATTGATGTGATTTTGTTTCACTGCAAACAGCTCAGAATGATTTATTCGCTCGTGATGAAATTCGCTCACATCTAGGGCGTCATAACTGCGATAAGTATCCGTATAAACCCAGCTGTCAGGCTTAATTTTCCTTTTAATAACAGGCAGTAATGTTTCACTCTTGGTATTTTTCGACTACAAGGGTAAATACCTTTCCTTGTCGTTTTAGTAACCCGAAAACAGCCACCTTTCCTGCAGCTCCCCGCCCTCGTTTTCCCTTGCGATGACCATCAAAATAGCTTTCATCCAGTTCAATTTTACCTTCGAAAACCTCATCAGCTTCAAGGGCTAAATGATGCTCAATCACAAGCCGAATTTTATGGTAAAAAAGAGCTGCGGTATTAGGTTGAATCTCCAACAAATCTGCCGCCGTTCTAGCGGTGACTTCTGCTACAAAAAATTCAAGGCGTTTTTTCTGAGTAGATTTCTTTAATTTACAATGAGTTATTTTCATTTTTGTAGTATAGCATTGATGCTAATCTACTACAGCCCCAAAAAATAATGCAAGGCTTTCACAAAAATATTTAAAAATAGTTAAAAGTATTCAATAGAAAAAACGGTCATATTTTCACCAAATTTGACCGTTTTTTCACATATTAAGCAAATTACGTTGAAATAGGCATCACCCATTGAGAGTCCAGCCCTAGCAATGGCAATGTAGAATTTCCCCAAGTTCGAAGTAGTTGATAATCCATTAAATCTAAGGTATCTAAGCCTGGCAGGGTATTTGGTGTGTATTGCTGTGCAATACGAGCCAACTGTGTTAATCCAAGACTACTTTCAATAGAAGAGCTAATGACAGCACGAACACCTTGTTGATGTGCAAGCCTAATCAATTCAACGCAACGTTGCAAAGAACCAATTAATGTAGGTTTTATCACAATGGCTTTCACCATCGGATGAAAAAAGTGCGTTGGATCATGTTGAAATTCAGGATCTCGTAAGGTTTCATCCCAAGCAATGGCAATCCCCGTTTCTTCAGCAAATTGGATACTTTCTTGTGGGGTTCTGCAAGGTTCTTCTAGAAATTGTATGCGTTGACGATATTCAGGTTTGACATATTTAGCAAACATTTGTGCTTTTGCTGGCGTCCAACGACGATTGGCATCTAAACGCAAGTGCAAATCAGGAATGGCTTCAAGAAGCATATCCGCAATCAATCCATCACGATTCGCTTCGTACATCCCAACTTTGATTTTTGCCACTTTTTCACCTGGCATTTGAGCAAGCTTGTCGTAGAGTTCATCGGGATCACCATAACAAAGTGGCGCCACCTGATAATTTGCCTCTTGACCAAGCAAACCTTTCATTTCTGCTAACGCACAACTCAGTCCAAACGCTACTGATGGATAAAGATGATCAAGAGGTATTTTTTTCGCACCACTGCCTGCTGCCTTCCATTCACTTAACCAATTAATAGTCTGTGCTTGCGCTTGTTCTAGCGTTTCTTGGCTAAATTCTGGTAAAGGCGCAATCTCCCCCCAGCCTTCAGCTTCATCACAAATAACTTTTACTAATAAACCTTCGCGTTTTTTCAAAAAGCGATTACGTAGAATTAATTGGCTATCGACTGGAATACTGTATTTATATAATTCAAAGTTTCTCATTTTTATGATTTCTCACAGATTTTAGTTACATCATTATAGCTACCACCTTGATCTAAGCAGCTATCTTTGGGATCTAAAGTGAGTAAAAACATACCGAAATAAAATAAAAAAAGGGTAGAAAAAATAGAAATTAATGGGATTAAAATTACTTTCTTTAGAAAAGGCATAAAATAAATTCCCTTTACCGAGGCATTGAAAATGTATCATTATAACTTAATAAATAGCAAAAAACCTCAAGCATTGC
>MUYB01000009.1 GCA_002015125.1 [Haemophilus] felis | reverse complement strand
CATTTTTGTCCATTACACCTAATATTCATGTAAGGAGATTACAATGCAATGTCACCTTCCCCCCCCCACACACACCACGCCTCATACTACAAAATAGGTATATATTTATGAAGCCACATATACTACTCACTGCCTTTCTGTGTGGCTCTACCACAATTTTTAATAGCGTTTACGCTACAGAACTACCTGCAACAACAACGAATAAGGAGGTGAAAATATCCGTTAATACTGGTAATGTTTATGATGCACTACCGAAGGTACTCATTAATTTGAATGGCTATCATAAAGAGTATGAGACTACAAAAAGTGGAAATAATTATGTGGCTACATTATCTAATGATGACATTATAGATCGTAAGACGCTACTTAATAAGCAAAATGTTCTTCAAATTATTGGTGGGCTTAAAACTTTTCCTAGAACTGTTATTTTTTCCGAAAAAAATGGAGAAATTACTACAACTATAAGAGCGAATGGTAATGCTGCTATAGCTCGTATCATTGAAAATAATAGTAAAACTTTTATTGAAGACTACTCGTATTTGCCTCTTGTTTTAACAAATAAACCCATTGAGAAGGTTAATGTCGGCATTTATGTACGATATGAAAAGCTCGATGATCCTATCTACAAAGACGATCCTGATGTTATGAAAAATGTGCCTGAACCAAGGATTTTATATCCTTCTCTATGGGTGGAGAATCAATATGCCACCAGCTTTTATATACACACCCCTTATGGCTACAGGACTTATGTTTATGGTTTGCCAGCACCCAAGGAACCAACTGAGAAGGAAAAAGAAAGAGGGGTAGGAGGTAGGGAGGTGGATCTCAAGATAGAAAAAGAGGGATTTGTATTGGGGCCTGATCGGTATGGTGTTTATACTAGTCTCTTTAAGCTTCCTATGATGGTTATAGATTCTAAAACAGGAGATATAAAAATCCCACAATTTCTAAATAATAATAGTTTTGCAATTCCTACTGGCCAAGAGGTTACGTATTTAACTACGGATGAACCTACCGCAAAGGAAGATGTTATTAAATCAGGAATTGTATATATTAATGATAATAGACCTACAAAATACAAAATCTTAGACCCTCTTCCTGACAAAGTGCTGGATACTCCTGCTAATGTAAAAGTTCAGCTTTTTTTTGAAGATGGTAGTAATTTTACTGTAGAAGTGCCAGTGTTAGTCAAAGAACCAAAAGTTCTCCCAGTATCTTTTGACGAAGCTCATATTAATTTCCTAAAAGATCGTTATGCAGTACCTTTTATTCTTCAGGACACGTTGCGTAAACGCCTAGGTGATTTAAGAGAAGATAAAAATAGCGAAAGAGGCATATGGGCAGAGGTCAAAAAAGGAGCTTATGGCTTAAAGGACGATGTAGCTAATGGCGAGTATACAAGATATCAGATTGGATACGACAAAAAGAAAACCATAGATAACCAAAAAGACCGCTATAAAGGCATCGCCTACGAACATTTACAGGGAGATTCAAGCTCTAAAAACATTCCATTTAAAAATAAGCTTCAAGGTAATATCTTAACAGCCTATCTCACAGATATTTACCAAGATGGTCGCTACCTAGATTTCGTGGGGAAAATTGGGCGTGTTCGTAGTCATATGACAGAGCCCGATAGTTCTATTTGGCGTTCTAATTATTACAGCATAAGTGCCGAATATGGCAAGTTGCGAAATAGTAAGAATGGTTTTTATACCGAGCCACAAGTCCAACTTACATATAGCCACTTAGGTAGTGCGAGTTATGTATCTGAAAAAGGTGTAAAGGTTCATCTTGATGCTGTAAACAGCCTAATTTTACGCAGTGGTATTTTGTTTGGCAAAAAAGATAAGCAAACTCATTTCTACGGTAAAGTGTTTTTAAACCATGAGTTTTTAGGTAACTATAAAGGCACTTATCTTGTAGGGGGAGAAACTAAAACCCATCATGCCAATAATCGTGGCACGTGGCTAACTGTGGGGCTAGGCTTACAAAAACATATCAATGAAGATAATTACATCTACTTTGATGTAGAACGAGATATTAGCAAAAACATTCCAAAAAATTGGACTTTAAGTGTTGGAGTAAGATACAAGTTCTAGGAAATCAGGGCAACCACATACTTTTTAACTCATCTTTTCTTTCTTTTTCCGTTGCCATTCTGAGTGTGGCAACGGAAATTCATATTGCATCACTACCTAAAATCAAGTACAATCGCGCGCGTTTTGCTCAATATTGGGCAACAGTTCATCTTCTTCTGTGTTGTATTAAAATTGTATAAATCCGCAGAGAAATTTAGCTTAATTAATAGAGGAATAAAATTATTAAAACCGTAAAAAAAGCCCCAGTAACAAATCGTCCGAACCGTATTAATGAAGAAATTCGTGTGAAAGAGGTTCGTTTGATTGACCAAGATGGCGAACAAGTCGGCATTGTTAGCATTCAAGAAGCATTGAATAGAGCGGAAGCTGTCGAGCTTGATCTTGTTGAGATTAGCCCGAATGCGGAACCGCCAGTATGTCGCATTATGAATTACGGTAAATTCCTTTATGAAAAAGGCAAGGCAGCGAAAGAGCAGAAGAAAAAGCAGAAAGTTGTGCAAGTGAAGGAAATTAAATTCCGTCCTGGCACAGACGAAGGCGATTATCAGGTAAAACTACGCAGCCTGATTCGCTTTTTAGAAGATGGGGACAAAGCTAAAATCACTGTTCGCTTCCGTGGACGTGAAATGGCGCACCAAGATATTGGTTTAGATGTATTAGAGCGTGTGAAAAACGATTTAGCCGATATTTCCGTTGTAGAATCTGCACCAGGAAAATTGGAAGGTCGCCAAGCCGTGATGGTACTTGCCCCGAAAAAGAAATAATTAGCGCAAGTTTCAAGTAATAAAGTGCGGTTATAGTTTTTCGAGTTTTGACTGCACTTTGTTCGCCTAATTATTATACGAAGTGAGCCACGAAGATTTGACATGAGTACAAGGCGTTTGGCTGAAGACAGTGCAACTTGCACGGCGAAGTCAAACAACGCAGTAATCAGGTCAAAGATTGTGGCAGTTTAAAATCTCAAACAATGCGGAGTTATCCAACAATGCCAAAAATTAAAACAGTACGTGGTGCTGCTAAGCGTTTCAAGAAAACAGCTTCTGGCGGTTTCAAACGTAAACAATCTCACTTACGTCACATTTTGACTAAAAAGACAACTAAGCGTAAACGTCATTTACGTCATAAATCAATGGTTGCGAAAGCAGACCAAGTTTTAGTCGTAGCTTGCTTACCATACGCATAAGCTACGTTTTAGTACAAGTCGTACGATTAGTAAATTTTTTTAGTGTAATTAAATGTAGGGACGTATTGCATACGTCCAAAAATAAGTAGGAGATTAAACAATGGCTCGTGTAAAACGTGGTGTTATTGCAAGAGCACGCCATAAGAAAGTTCTTAAGGCTGCTAAAGGTTATTATGGTGCACGTTCACGCGTGTATCGCGTTGCTTTCCAAGCGGTGATCAAAGCAGGTCAATATGCTTATCGCGACCGCCGTCAACGTAAACGTCAATTCCGTCAATTATGGATTGCTCGTATCAACGCAGCAGCTCGTCAAAACGGTTTATCATACAGCAAATTCATCAACGGCTTGAAAAAAGCCTCTGTTGAAATCGATCGCAAGATCCTTGCTGACATTGCTGTATTCGACAAAGTTGCTTTCGCAGCGTTAGTTGAAAAAGCAAAATCTGCACTTTAAGCTTTAAAATTTAAAGCTGACAAAAAAGACGCTATTTTAAATTAGCGTCTTTTTTTATCATCAGTTATCCATTCTATTTGTTTGTATAAACCCCTGCCATTGCACTATATACCGCTGTTTCCTGTTGAATAAGTTGGAATTTTGCATTCAGAATAGCGAGTTCAGTGCTTTTCTCCGTATTTGCTGCTGTTAGCCATTCTCTTAATTGCGCCACGCCAGCGTTATAGCGATTTTTATAATGTTGCGTAATGGTTTTACTGTGCTTGTAGGCTTGTTGCAAATTGGCAAAATTTTGTTGTTTTTGACTATAAGCAAAATATTGTGTGTCAATTTCGTTGAGTGCCGTCGTAATAGCTTGTTCAAAATTAACTTTTGCCAATTCATAATTTGCTTCGGAAATTTTCACATTCCATTTCACTGTATTCCAACTTAAGAAAGGTAAATTAATTCTTACCAAGCTAGAAGCGAAAGGGGTATGCAAAGCATTGTCTACTTTATTGCCCGAAGAGCTTAAACTTGCCCCTAATGTAATACTTGGGAACCAACTTTTTTGCATGGCTTTTGCATCTTTAAATCCTGCATTTAGGCGGTATTGGGCGGATTTTATGTCGGGACGATTTGCAATTACTGAGATTGGTACATCTAAATTTATCTTCGTACCAGCCACCTGCAAAATATGTGGCAGCTTAAGGGTTAAACTTTCATCGGGTTTTAAATTCAATAAATTGCGTAAGGTTTGTTGTGCAATCTTGTTTTGTGTTTGCAAGTTAATCAAACTATTTTGCGCATTAAGTACCGCTTGCTGTGTTTGCGCAACGCTAGCGCTATCCGCAAGTCCTTGTCTGAAGCGGTTTTGCATAATTTGATTAATTTGATTGTAATAGTTGATGCTTTCTTGCGTGGCGGCGATTGCATCATTTAAATATGCCATTTGGTAATAAGTAGCCACAACAGCATTAATTAAGGACAATTTCGCCGCTGCGAGATCTTGCGCTGACGCCTTATAATTCCATTCGGCGGCAGAGGCGGTGTCGGCAAGACGTTGCCATAAATCTAAGGTGTAGCTGAGGTTTAAAGCGCCTTCGTGTTTGATGATTGAATTACCGCCTGTGTCGATATTTTTAACAGCGCTAGATTTGGTTTGAGCGGAAAAATTCGGTACTAAATTTGCTCCAACGAGATTGGCAGCATAGAGGGCTTTGTTCACAGAAATAGCGGCTTTAGCAAGATTTTTATTATTAGCAAGGGCTTGATCAACCAATTGATTTAGTTGTGGATCTTGATAGAGGCGCCACCAATCTTCTTGCACAGCATATTGCTGCGTAATCGCTTCATATTGTTGAAAATCTTTTTGGCTGGCTTGGTAAGAACTCTCAATATTGGCACAGCCCACTAGCGTCGCCGATAAAAGCATTAGATTTAGATAACGAAGTTTAAACATATTTTTCCCTTTTTTGCATAATGGAAAAAGTGCGGAATCTACCGCACTTTTATGCACAAAATTATAGCAAGATTTTTTTGATTAGGCTAAATAAAAATGAATGAATGTTCATTTTGTTGTGCTAGTAAATTATTTTCCAAATTCAAATCCACCAGTAAGGCAAGGAAATCAGATTTTCCGCTAACCACATTTTTTGTGGATAGTGATTGATGATGATGCCTGTTTGAACTGAAACCTCTTCTTCTGGCAATTGGTTTAGCAGGGAAAAATGCTTTGCCATTTGTTTATTGGGACTGGCGGTAGTTTTTATTTCAATGGGATACAAACAATGGTCATATTCGATCACTAAGTCAATTTCTTTTTGATTGGTGTCCCGATAAAAATAAATAGGCGGTTTAATGCCTTGATTATAAAAGGATTTTATGATTTCGCTGATCACAAAGGTTTCAAAAAACTGTCCTTTTTTGGCCCCTTGCTGAATAGTGTCTGGCGTGAGCCATTTGGTGAGCCACGCCATTAATCCTGTGTCGAGCATATAAACTTTCGGGGTTTTGATTGCTCGTTTTAAGCGATTGTTGCTGTAAGGTTGGAGCAAATAAATAATGCCAGAGGTTTCTAAAATGCTGGTCCAACGTTTAATGGTATCAACGGACACACTCACATCTTGGGCAATATTGCTGTAATTCAGTAGCTCACCACTTCTTGCGGCAATTGCTGTCATAAAACAGGTGAAATCCGTGATGCTACTAATATTGGTTAATTGACGAACATCACGTTCAATATAGGTTGCTACATAAGAGGCGTAATAAATATGCCAGTCCGTTTCTTGTTGATATAGACGAGGCATATAACCTTGATGAATAATTCGCCAAATATCAGGCATTTCCCCAAGATTTTTTTCTCTTTGGGCGAGAAAATCCTTATTCGGCACAAAGGGCAAATTAAATGTTTGCTGTTGAATTTCTCGCAAAGAAAATCCTTGTAATTTGAGGATTGCAATGCGCCCTGCTAAAGTTTCCGACACATTTTCCATTAAATGAAAGGCTTGCGAGCCTGAAAGCATTACCAAGCCATTTTTCTGCTGTTTATCAATTTCAAATTTCAGGCTGGAAAAAATTTCAGGCGCATACTGCACTTCATCAATAATCAACGGGAAAGGATGATTAAGCATAAAAAGTGTGGGTTCTTGTTTAACTTGTTGCAGTAACACAGGATCATCGAAAGTTACATAACCGTAGTCGCCAAGCATTTTGAGCAAGGTAGATTTTCCCACTTGGCGAGGACCTGTGATTAAAATCGCTGGAAATTGTTGAGCGATGCGTTGTAATAACGGTAGTATTTGTCTGGAATATAACATAGTAAAATTAAGTTCAATTTAAGATATTATCGTAAATTAAACTAAAAAGTTTGTTATTTCAATAGAATAATTAAGTTTAATTTAAGATGGTATCGTAAATTAAACTAAAAAACTTGCGATATTTGTGTGAAAAATATACGAAACTTAAAAAGAAAGGGAAGAAAAAACCTAAATAACAATTATCTAGGTTTTTTGATGTTTGGTGAATTAGGCAAGAATTTTATCTAATTCTTGGCTTACTTGCTCCACTTTTTGAGTGCCGTCTAAGCGGAAATATTGGGTGTTGCCTGCTTTGGCTTCGGCTTGGTAATAATCCACTAAAGGTTTGGTGGTAGAGTGGTACACTTTCAAGCGATCTAACACAGTTTCAGGTTTATCGTCTGGGCGGATGATTAAGTCTTCGCCTGTAACATCATCTTTACCTTCCACTTTTGGTGGGTTGTATACGATGTGGTAAGAGCGACCAGAGGCTTGGTGTACACGGCGACCGCTCATACGTTCTACAATTACTTCATCAGGCACGTCAAATTCTAATACATAGTCGATTTTAATGCCTACCGTTTTGAGTGCATCTGCTTGTGGAATGGTGCGAGGGAAGCCGTCTAATAAAAAGCCTTTAGCGTAATCTGCTTGTGCTACACGTTCTTGTACTAAAGAAATAATTAAATCATCTGGCACTAATTGACCCGCTTCCATTAGCACTTGGGCTTTTTTGCCCAATTCAGTACCTGCTTTAATGGCGCCACGTAGCATATCGCCAGTGGAAATTTGCGGAATGCCAAATTTATTCATAATAAATTGTGCTTGAGTGCCTTTGCCTGCACCTGGTGCACCTAATAAAATGATGTTCATAATAACCTCAATGTTGATAAAAATTCATCGTAATACGACGGCGACAATATAATAAAAGTGGCTAAAGAGTACCGATATTTAAGGAAAAGTCAACGAAGCCACTTATGTTTACCTCTATGATTTTTCAGACCAAGGTGCCACCCAACGTAAGCAAATCATACCGGGAATGGCGACGGCGAAACAAATCCAGAAAAAATGGTAATAACCGAAATTTTCCACTAACACGCCCGAAAATGCGCCAAAAATTTTGCTTGGAATGGCAGCAAGGCTGGTGAAAATCGCCAGTTGGGTGACGGTATAAAGGGGATTGGCTTCCCTTGCCATAAATGCCACGAAAGCCGCACCTCCTAAGCCGACCCCAATGTATTCGCCGATAATGACGGTGGTGAGCACGAAAAATTCGTAGCTACCAATGTGTTCAAATTTGCCGTGACTTGCCATCCACACAAAGCCAAGAATGGTGAAAAGTTGCACAAAGCCGAAAATCCATAAAGAGCGGTTAATGCCTAGCCTTAGCATCATAATACCGCCGATCATACCTGAAATAATGGATGCCCACAGAGAGTTGAGTTTAACGACAGTGCCAATGTCGCTGTTGCTAAAGCCCATATCCAAAATAAACACGGTTTGTAGAGAGGTGGCGAGGGAATCGCCGAATTTGTATAGGAAAATAAACAGAATCAATCCGATGCCAGTGTAAATGCCTTTGCGTTGAAAAAATTCCTTGAAGGGCAGCAAAAAGGCAAGATAAAAAGGCGTGCTACGGTCAATGGTCGGCATTTGCGGTTCACGGCTGAGTACGAGGGAAAGGAAAATCCCAGGCAACATAAACAACGCCGTAATCAGAAATACGCTATCCCAGGGCAAATGATCCGCCAAAATTAACGCCAATCCACCGGGTATCAGCCCAGCGATACGATAGGCGTTGACGTGAATGGAATTCCCCAGCCCCAGTTCGCTATCGGACAGAATTTCCCTGCGATAAGCGTCGATCACAATGTCTTGCATTGCAGAGAAAACGGCAATGGCAGTCGCAATTGCCGCCACCGTATTGGTATTTTGTGCAGGATCATATTGCCCCAGTAGCACCAGCAAGGCGAGTAATGCCAGTTGTGTGATAAGCATCCAACTGCGGCGGCGACCGAGAAAATTCGGGTAGTATCGATCTAGCAACGGCGAAATAATAAATTTCCAGGTGTAGGGGTAACCAATTAGTGTGAAAAAACCAATGGTTTTTAGATCCACATGGCTGCTTCTTAACCAGGCTGGCACCAGTTGGTACAGCACATAAAGAGGCAGACCTGAGCTAAAGCCTGTAAAAATGCACAGCAGCATATTACGGCTGAAAATTTGCGAGAGTAAACTGGGTTTGGTTTGCATCATTAATCCTTGTAACCTTTGGGATTATTTTTTTGCCAATGCCAAGTGTCTTTCATCATTTGTGCCAAGCCACGTTCGGCAGTCCAACCTAATTTTTCTTTGGCTAAGCTCGGATCGGAATAACAGACCGCAATATCGCCAGGGCGACGCTCCACTAATTTGTAGGGGATTTGAATATTGTTGGCTTGTTCAAAGGCTTTCACCATATCTAGCACCGAATAGCCCGTGCCCGTGCCAAGATTGTAAATGTGCAAACCAGCTTGATTTTCGTGCACTTGCAAAGCTTTCAAATGCCCAATGGCTAAATCCACCACGTGAATATAATCACGCACGCCTGTACCGTCGTGGGTATCGTAATCGCTACCAAACACCGACAATTGCGGCAATTTTCCAATAGCCACTTGGCTAATGTAAGGCAATAAATTATTCGGAATGCCGTTGGGATCTTCGCCGATTAAACCGCTTTCGTGGGCGCCAACGGGGTTGAAATAACGCAATATGGTGAGGCTAAACTGCGGTTCCGCTTTGGCAAGATCCGTCAGGATTTTTTCCACCATAAATTTTGAGGTACCGTAAGGATTCGTTGTGCCCCCCACTTTGCAGTTTTCGGTAATCGGGATGATTTCAGGATCGCCATATACCGTTGCCGACGAGCTAAATACAAAGTTCCACACGCCAGCATTTTTCATTTCTTGCAATAAATTAAGAGTGCCAGTAACGTTATTGCGATAATATTCCAGTGGCTTGCTCACACTTTCGCCCACCGCCTTTAAGCCAGCAAAATGGATCACTGCTGTAATCTTGTGTTCGGCAAAAATCCGTTGCAGCAACGAACTATCTAAAATATCACCTTGATAAAAAGTAACGGATTTACCTGTGATTTGTTCCACACGCTGAAGGGATTTTGGCGAAGCGTTGCAAAGATTGTCTAAAACTACTACATCTTTATTTTCATTGAGTAACTCAACTACAGTATGGGAGCCAATATAACCAGCACCACCAGTAACGAGAATTGTCATAATTGCACCTCAGTTAGGATAAAAGATTATTCATTTTTTGAAGTCGCACTATGCATTTCTAAGTTTAGAGCATAATTGCGACTTTTATTGTGCATAAAAATTGCGAATTAAATTGCTAAATATCGCATCGGCGTTACCCGAAGCTTAGTTATTAGGACAGTAATTGAAGTGGTACTTGTTCAGATAATCTGAATTTACAGTTTTCTTCAATTGGAGTATTTAAAATAACTTGTAGCCATAGTTCACCATTAATATTTTCAGCGTTCAAAATCGTTCCTGTTTTACGCCAATTGGTTTCTAATTCAATTTCGACTTCAGAGCCAATGGTTGGGAAAATATCGTTTGTTTTACCAACCAAGGTAAACATTGCTCGTTTATTTATGCCACGATATTTTGCTCTAGCTACCGTCTCTTGTCCGATATAACAACCTTTTTGGAATGAAATTGCTTGTTCAATATCTTGTAAATTAAAAGACTGCGGAATGAATTCATTTTGTGTTTTAGGATCAAGATTTGGAATACCGTCTTGAATATCTAATAAATCCCAAGTATTGGCGGTTAAATTTGGCTTTAAATCTAGTGATATTGGATTAATCAAAATCACTCTAGGTTGTTTTGTATCTAGTTCGAGACGAATTTCAGCGGAGATATGGTCTGTAACCTCAATAATTTTATCTCCCGCTAGACCAATAATTTCCCAATTTAATTCGGTAAAACTGACTTTAGAAAAAACCGCATATTTTTTCAGTTGTGCTAGCGCGTTCTCCAGTAAGGATTTTTTTAACAAAAGGTAAAAACCTTGTTCAGCACGAATTAAACGAAATAGAGAAGTTACTTTTCCTTTAGCATCACAATGGGCGGTTAGCGTTGATTCGCCTATAGCGAGTTTCGTTACATCACAAGTAAGCTGTCCTTGCAGATATTTTTCGGCGTCGTCGCCTTGAATTTGGATCAGTGAAAATTGCTCTAGTTGGCAAATAATGTCGTTTTTTTGTTTAGTTAATAGTTCATAATCCATCTTGTCCCCCCTTATTATTCAAGATTTTGGATTTGTTCACGCATTTGCTCAATCAGCACTTTCAATTCTACCGCCGATTGAGTAACTTCATTGTTAATAGACTTGGAAGCAAGGGTATTGGCTTCTCGATTGAACTCTTGCATCATAAAATCGAGCTTGCGTCCCACCGCCCCGCCTTTGCGTAAAATGGATTGTGTTTCCTTTACGTGCAACTGCAAGCGATCTAATTCCTCCGCCACATCAAGACGCTGTGCAAGCAACACCAACTCTTGTTCCAAGCGTTGTGGATCGGGTTGCAACTGAATTTCCTCAAAGCGTTGCAATAAACGTTCCCGTTGCCATTGCAAAACTTCAGGCATTTTCGCACGCACTTTTTCTGCTTCACCGTGAATACCGCCTAAGCGTTGCTGCAACAACTGCTCAATTTTTTCACCTTCGCGTCCACGCATCGCAATAAAATCAGCGACGACGCTATCAAAAGCAGCAAGCAAATCTTGACTGATTTTGTCTAAATCTTGCTCTTGTGCGTCCACCACACCAGGATAACGCAGCACATCCATTAAATTAATTTTTCCCTCGCCAGCTTCGGCTTTGAGCCATTGCAAAGACTGGATCACTTGTTGAGCTAACGCTTTGTTTAAATTGAGTTCAGCGGCGTTATTGTTGGTTAAGTTAAGGCGTAACTGACATTCAATTTTGCCACGAGTGAGTTGTTGACGAAGTTTTTCACGAAGTGCATTTTCAAGGCTGCGAAATTGATCGGGAAGACGGAAAAAAGTTTCTAAATAACGCTGATTAACCGAACGAATTTCCCACACCGCATCGCCCCATTCTTGTTTAATTTCTAAGCGAGCGAAAGCAGTCATACTATAAATCATATTATTTCCTTACATTATTTAACGAGATGTGATCGAATGGATGAACGGAATTTCTGTTGCATATTGTACTGTTAAATTTCGCTTCTGTCAGTTTGCGTGATGAAATCGGGTGGTTTTTTTCTCGTTATAGCTAGATATTCTCTCGTTATCCTTAAAAAGTATTGAGCCCTGTAGGAGAACAGGACTCTGTTTTTGACTTAAATCTAAAAGTAGAAAATTATTTTGTTTTATTTTCTGTTGCTTTTTTGACTTTAGGATTTGAATTTCCCCAAACAGTGTAGATCGGCTAATAACGCACCATTGATATCTTCAATATCGCCTTGAGATACTTCCAGTTTTCCTTGTTTACCAAAAATGACCACTTCATCCCCTTCTAAAATATCAGGGAAGTCCGTTACATCAACCATTGTGGTATTCATTGACACTTTTCCAACAACAGGGACTTTATGTCCACGAATTAACACATAGCCTTTATTGGTAAAGACTCTGCGGTATCCGTCAGAATAGCCAAAAGGTAAATTCGCTAAAAGTGAATCACGTTCTAAGGTAAATGTACGATCATAGCCTACCGTTGAACCTTTAGGATAATGGTTGATATTGGCAACTTTAGATTTGAATGCCATTGTTTTTTTGTATTCAGTAAATGTTGGAATGGAGTCTCCATAAAGTAAACCACCTGGGCGAACCATATCCAAATGCGCTTCTGGTACTGTTAAAGTGGCATAAGAGTTAGCAGAATGTAGGGTAATTTTGCTTCTTTCTAAACCTGCTTGTTGAATTAGCCATTCACTGTCGGCTTTAAATTGAGCCAGATTCTTACGAATTTCAGCTTCATCTTCTACAGGGTAATGGGTCATAATGCCAACTAATTCTAAATTGAGTATTTGGGCGATTTTATTTTTCGCATTGAATACAATTGCATTTGGCAAGTATCAATTTGGCGCATCCTAGTTAATGATCCCAAACGCCATTTAGGTTAGAATACGCAGCCGATAAATTTAGTCTTCAGTAAAATAGAAAAATCAAAGGAAACAGAATGCGTCCAAATCAACGAGAAAATCATCAAACCCGTCTCATCACTATTACCCGTCATTACACGAAACACGCTGAAGGTTCGGTGTTGGTGGAATTTGGTGATACAAAAGTGTTGTGTACCGCCACCGTGGAAGAAAGTGTGCCGCGCTTTTTGAAAGGGCAAAATAAAGGCTGGGTCACGGCGGAATACGGCATGTTGCCACGCTCCACTCACAGTCGTATGCAACGGGAATCTGCCAAAGGTAAACAAGGCGGACGCACAATGGAAATTCAGCGTTTAATCGCCCGTTCTTTGCGTGCCATGGTAGATTTGGAAGCGCTTGGTGAACGTTCTATTACTTTGGATTGCGATGTGATTCAAGCGGACGGTGGCACTCGCACCGCCGCCATTACTGGTGCTTGCGTTGCGCTTTGCGATGCCATTAATGGCTTGTTGGCGAATGGGGTGTTAAAAAACAATCCACTTAAAGGTTTGGTATCAGCCATTTCCGTGGGCATTGTGGACGGACAAGCGGTGTGCGATTTGGAATATGTGGAAGATTCTGCCGCTGAAACGGATATGAATGTGGTGATGTTTGAAGACGGGCGCTTAATTGAAGTGCAAGGGACGGCAGAGGGCGAGCCTTTCAGCCACGATGAATTATTAACCTTATTAGCCTTGGCAAAACAAGGTTGCGAACAGTTGTTTGCGACGCAACGAGCAGCGTTAGCGGCTTAATTTGAGTTCAACAAGGAATAGAAAATGCACAGTTATAAACAAGAATTTATTCGTTTTGCGTTAAGTCGCCAAGTGTTGAAATTTGGTGAATTTACTTTGAAATCAGGTCGCATCAGTCCGTATTTTTTTAATGCAGGGTTGTTTAACACGGGCGCTGATTTGGCGAAATTGGGCGAGTTTTATGCGCACGCAATTCACGCCAGCGCCCTGGCTTATGATGTGATTTTTGGTCCAGCTTACAAGGGTATTCCCATTGCCACGACCGTATCGGTGGCGCTATTTAATCAGTTCCAACAAGACAAACCCGTGTGTTTCAATCGCAAAGAAGCGAAAGATCACGGCGAGAGGGGCAATTTAATTGGCAGTCCGTTACAAGGCAAGGTGTTGCTGGTGGATGATGTGATCACCGCAGGCACCGCCATTCGGGAGTCTATGGCGCTTATTGCGGCAAATCACGCCAGTTTAAGTGCGGTGTTTATTGCCTTAAACCGCCAAGAAAAAGGGCAGGGCGAACTGTCTGCCATTCAGGAAGTGGAGCGTGATTATCAATGCCAAGTGTGTTCTATCATTGATTTTGCGGATCTGTTGCAATTTATTGAGCAAGAACCTGCCTATCAACAATACTTACCTGCAATGCGTGCCTATCGTGAGCAATACGGCGTGCAAAATGTGGCGTAACAGAGAAATAAAAGTGCGGTGAAATTCAGATTTTTTTAAGCAATGAATGAAAAAATAACCGCCACAACCGCACTTACGGAGGAAAAATGAATTTTATTGGTAAATTTTTAGGACTGATTTTGGGCTGGAAATTCGGTGGCTTTTTTGGCGCCATTTTCGGCGTCATTTTGGGGCACTGGGGGGATAAAAAACTCTATGAGTTAGGGGCGGTAAATTCCAGCTTTTTTAACCGCAAACTCACTCGTCAATCCCTGTTTATTCAAACTACTTTTGCCGTGCTTGGACATTTAAGCAAGTCGAAAGGTCGGGTTACTGAAGATGATATTCAATTGGCATTGCAATTAATGAGCCAGTTGAAACTCGATGATGCCAATCGTCGCCTTGCACAAGATGCCTTTAATCGGGGCAAAGCGGCAGATTTTCCGTTACGACAAGTGATTCGTGAATTTCGTATTGGTTGTGGCCAACGGGCGGATTTGGTGCGGATGTTTTTGTATGTGCAAGTGCAGGCGGCATTTGCGGATTCCCAGTTGGAACAAAGTGAAAAAGACGTACTGTTTGTGGTGGCGGAAGAATTGGGCTTATCTCGCTTTCAATTTGAACAAATGTTGGCAATGGAATTTGCCGCACGCCAATTTACTCGTGCAGGCGGTTATCAATATCAACAGCACCAATATCAGCACCAACAAAGCGGTGGCGCCTATCAGCCTCATTCGGGTCCTACTGTGGAGGATGCCTATAAAGTGTTGGGCGTGAACGCCAGCGATGATCAACAAGCTGTCAAACGGGCGTATCGTCGTTTAATGAACGAAAATCATCCTGATAAACTAGTCGCCAAAGGCTTGCCAAAAGAAATGCTCGAAATGGCAAAAGAGAAAACCCAACAAATTCAAGCCGCTTATGACTTAATTTGTAAAGCAAAAGGGTGGAAATAGTGTTTTTAAAAAATGCTCATTTTTCCCTTTCATTTGGGCTTAGCGGATTGCATACGATAAGTTGTTTTGCGTTATTTTATATAGTGAGAATAAACAAAAAATGCGCCTAATACTTGCACCAATGCAAGGCGTATTAGATCCTTTTTTACGTCATTTACTCACCAAAGTTAATCAATATGATTTATGCGTATCTGAATTTGTGCGCGTTGTTGATCAATTGTTACCCCATAAAGTCTTTTATCGCCTATGCCCTGAGTTGATGAATCAGGGCGTAACGCAATCAGGCACGCCTGTTCGGGTGCAGTTACTCGGTCAGCATCCTGATTGGTTAGCTGAAAATGCGCAACGTGCTATTGAATTAGGATCACAAGGCATAGATTTGAATTGTGGTTGTCCATCCAAAACTGTAAATGGTAGCTGTGGTGGTGCTTCTTTATTAAAACAACCTGAATTAATTTATCAAGCCACGAGAGCATTGCGTGAAGCGGTGGCGCCAGCGCACATAGTGAGCGTCAAAGTACGCTTAGGTTGGGATGATGTTAATCAAGCTTTTGAAATTGCCGATGCGGTGCAGCAGGGGGGCGCCAGCGAAATTGCCGTTCACGGTAGAACCAAAATGGACGGTTACCGCGCGGAGCGGATTAATTGGCAAAAAATTGGTGAAATTAAACAGAAATTAAAGATTCCTGTTATTGCAAATGGCGAGATTTGGAATCAAGCAACCGCTCAGCGTTGCCTTGAGATGACTAACGCCGATGGCTTAATGGTTGCTCGTGGCGCGCTAAATATCCCGAATTTAAGTATGGTACTCAAACATCATCAAGAGAAAATGCCTTGGCATGAAATAATGTCGATATTGCGTGAGTATGCTCATACAGAAAATCAATTTGATACGGGCTTTTACCATGTTGCGCGCATTAAACAATGGTTAGGTTATTTAAAAAATGAATATGAGCAAGCGAATTGTTTATTTGAATTAATTAAAACTTGTCATGATAAGCAAGACTTGCGAACAAAAATTAATGGAGTATGTGATGAAGTATTCTTGGATTTTTTTTGATGCGGATGAAACCCTGTTTTCTTTTAATTCTTTTGCAGGTTTACAAAAGTTATTTTCACAATATCAAATTGATTTTACCTCTCAAGATTATGATGAATTTCAACGCGTTAATAAACCGCTTTGGGTGCAATATCAAAATGGTGAAATTAGCGCTCGTCAGCTACAAATAACGCGTTTTGCAAACTGGGCTGCAAAATTACAGGAGTCTCCCGAAACCCTTAATTCAAATTATTTGATAGCTATGTCAGATGTTTGTAAACCATTAGAAGGCGTTATAGAAACACTAGATATTTTAGTTAAACGAGCAAAATTAGGCATTATTACTAATGGTTTTACTGAGTTACAACAAATCCGTTTGGAAAAAAATGGCTTAAGTGATTATTTTCAGTTTGTTACAGTATCGGAACAATTAGGAATAGCAAAACCTAATCCACAGATTTTTCAATATAGTTTGGATAAAATGAATATCCAAGATTCAAAGCAAGTGCTTATGGTCGGAGATTCATTGGAATCGGATATTCTGGGCGGTAAAAATGCAGGGTTAGATACTTGTTGGTTAAGTTATCAACGTAAAAATGAAACAGAAATTAAACCAACTTACAGTATTAATAAATTTCAAGAGTTGTTAAATATTGTCCTTTAATATTGAGTCAATTATACATCCTCCAAGAATAAAGCACGCCTTAAGCGTGCTTTAACATTTGTTTATTTTGATGTGGATTCTTTTAGTAAACCCGAAGGTTGTCCAGAATAATCTTTAGGTTGTGTATCTAAATTGTCTTCTTTCTCATCTACAGAATCTGTTGGCTCGCTACTTAACAACTGTGGTGCAAACAAAGTTGGTTGTTGATGTTCAGGTAATAAATCTGTCGAAGCTTTAGCTAGGTGCTGATAAATTTTTTGATAATCTTGTGCTAAATTTTTGAGTAAATCCGCACTTTCCGCAAAATGTTTTTCTAATTGTTCTTTTTGACTATCTAATTGGGATTTAACATTTTGTAGTTCAGTTTCTGTTTTAATTTGTTTTTTGATAGAGCCTTTGGTGATGCGAAGTAATGAATAACCTAGAATTAAACCGATAACTAAACCAATAGCTGCTGCTTGCCACATTTCTGGTGTCCAATTTTGCATAAGAAACTCCTTAATATTAAATGAGAAATCAAAGTGATTTTAGCATGCGTAAATTAAAAATTCTTTGCCTTTGATCACAACTATAAGAAAGGGTGCATTATTGCACCCTATAATCTGTAGCCTAAGACCAATTCTCTCGTTTTGCTTTTTGTAATTTTTCATAGGCTTGTAGCAATTTCTGATGGGCTTGGAACTGTTGCAAATGTTCATCATCAGCCAATAAATCATAAAATGGGTTACCGCCTTGTACCGCTTTCCATGCAAATTCAACTGCTGGTTTACCATACATTTTTTCAAATACCATACGGTATTGTGCGGGTTCTCTTTGATGATCAAGGAATAGCTCAATACTGTTGACTAAGCAACGATAGTAGTTGGTGCGCTCTAGCGTAAATATAGAGCTGTTCATATTTAAGGTCCAGCTAGCCCAATCTAGCGCCGATTCTAAATCCCCTAACGCAAGATACAGCATGGATTTTAATTCACCTACTCGTAACCCTGTCCAGCCTGATTTTGGTGGTGCAACGACGCCAATAAATTCGCGTATGCGTGTCGCATCATCAATGCCTTGTTCATCAAATTCTGCTAAGAGCTCTTGGTAAGTTTCTGCATCATGGTGGAAATTTGGTAGATCTAACAAGATCTCACGCCAATCCATTCCCATATTATTATTTGCATAAATAAGATCGTCGACAGGATAAATATCGGACATTCCTGGCACAATAATACGGCAAGCATAAACATCGAGATGCTGATAATCCATAATATAAACTTCTTTTTGTTCTGCTTTGAAAATATCCATTAGATTGTGATATTCCTGTTCTGTGGAGCCAGAAAAATCCCAATGCACAAAAGGATAATCTGCATCTTGTTTAAATAAATCCCAAGAAATTAAACCGCTGGAATCAATAAAATGAGTTTCTAAATTAGCGTGATCTGCTACATCTTCATTATTGAAAGATGGCGGGGTAAACACATCTAAATCTTTTAAGCTACGACCTTGTAAAAGTTCGGTTACAGTCCGTTCTAAGGCAACTTGGAAATTCGGGTGTGCACCGAAAGAAGCAAAGCAAGTACCGTTAGTTGGATTTAATAAAATCACACAAATGACAGGGTATTTACCGCCTAAAGAAGCATCGTAAGCTAAAATTGGAAAGCCTTCACTTTCAAGTTTTGTAATAGATTCTTTAATTGAAGGGTAGCTTTGCATCACTTCTTCAGGAATCATTGGCAAACTGATTGCCTCTGCAATGATTCTATTTTTAATATAGCGTTCGAAAACTTCAGATAATCCTTGTACTCGGGCTTCAAATTTACTGTTTCCCGCGGACATACCATTAGATACATATAGGTTAGCGATGATACTTTGTGGAATATAAACTGTAGATTGATCTGATTGCCGAACATAAGGCAAAGTTACAATACCACGCTCATAATTACCTGATTGTAAGTCCACTAGTAATTCTGGCGTTAGTTCTTGATTTGGATCGAAATAATCCAATAGTTCTTGATTCAATATGCCTACTGGTAATAAACCTTCATCTTCAATTTCAAACCATTTTTCATTTGGATAATGGACAAAGTCGCCGTTAGCAATATTTTGACCTAAGTAGAAATCCGCAAAGAAATAGTTTGTAGAAAGACGTTCAAAATATTCTCCTAGCGCCGACGCTAAGGCTGCTTTCTTACTTGCCCCTTTACCATTACTAAAACATTGAGGACAATCTTTATCGCGAATATGTACCGACCATACATTTGGTACTGGATTAAGCCAAGAGGCTTCTTCAATATTAAAACCTAAAGCGCTTAGTTTTTGTTGAAATTTGTGAATGCTATCTTCAAGGGCGGCATCTTTACCCAAAATAAATGTTTGTTCTGACATAGTTAATTCCTTGGCAATATTTATTCTAATATTAATTTTTAAATTTTATTTATATAAAAAATAAAACCCATTATTAAAATGGGTTTTGATGAATTTAATTTTTAGATTTCAAAATCACTTAAACTTTTTCCCCGATCTAACTGAATTTGAATGGCTTTTGGGGTTCTGCCTTGACCTGTCCACGTTTTTTCTTCACCGTTATCAACATATTTATATTTTGCAGGGCGAGGTGCTCTTCTTTGTACAGCTACTTTTGAACGAGATAATTGATTGTGTCCAAATGCTTTAATTAGATCATCAACGGATATTTGATGTTGTTCTAATGATGCTTTTAATTGATTAATTTGTTCTTGTCTAGCGTGTTGTTGTTGCGTTAATGCTTGTTGTTCTTGGCGTTTTTCCTCAACAACTTGAGTGAATTTTTCTAACATTAATTCCAGTTGTTCTAAGGCAACCTCACGAGCAATTACACGCAAGCTACGAATGTTATTTAATGTTTTTAATAGATTATTCATATGTCCTCTCCATATCTATATTTATACGAAAAAACGGCTACATAATATCGCAATAAAATCTTTTGTAAATATAAAATTAATTTCTTTGTTATATTCTTTTATTAGGGTGAAAAATTATTTCATTTTTGTTGCTTTTTCATAAATTTATTGTAGTCTTTAGCTTCCCTATACCTCTGTAGAGGTGCGAACATTATAAGTATTTTTTCCGAGTGGATAACGTTGAAGAAAAAAGAAAGGAGTGTCCGCCGAAATCAATTAAAAGTCATTTTAATTGGTTGGTAGCGTATTCGAAAGATGCGTTACTGTCATAGTTATGAACTATGGAGTGCTACTGATAGGCTAGGTTTTATTCTTATTCACCTACCTTTTAGATCATTTCTATTTATTCAGTGGTTCTTCCTTTCTTAATGTGTATTTTTTTAAGGTAGAAATTTATGGAGCTTGTTAATTACTCTTCATCTCTTTGGTCAGTGGTTCCGCCGCTGTTAGCATTATTACTTGCTATTGTAACTCGTCGAGTTATTTTGTCTTTAAGCATCGGGATCATTGTCGGTTCATTGATGTTAACGGATTTTAGTTTGGTGAATGCGTTAAGTTATTTAAAACAAAATGTGTCTTCACTTTTTTATGGCGAAGAAGGTTTAAATGATAATAACGTGAACATTCTTCTCTTTTTATTGTTACTTGGTATCTTGACAGCGTTGTTGAGTGTGTCAGGAAGCAATCAAGCTTTTGCAAAATGGGCACAAAAACGCATTAAAGAGCGTCGTGGGGCAAAATTGCTGGCTGCCTGCTTGGTTTTTGTTACCTTTATTGATGACTATTTCCACAGTTTAGCCGTCGGTGCTATCGCAAGTCCTGTTACCGACAAGTTCAAAGTTTCTCGTGCAAAATTAGCCTATATTTTGGATTCAACGGCGGCACCAATGTGTGTGTTGATGCCAATTTCTAGCTGGGGTGCTTATATCATCACTTTAATTGCAGGATTGCTTGCCACTTACGCAATCACCGATTATTCGCCGATGGGGGCGTTTATGACAATGAGTGCGATGAATTTCTATGCGATTTTCTCCATTCTTATGGTGTTTTTTGTGGCATATTTTTCTTTCGACATTGGTTCAATGGCAAAACACGAACAACTTGCATTGCAACAAACGGAAGATAATTCGCAAGAAGAAGTGGATCTCAATGGCAGCGTTCGTAACCTCGTATTGCCTATCGCCGTGCTTATTTTTGCAACGGTGGCAATGATGTTATATACGGGGAATCAAGCCCTCGCCGCCGACGGTAAACCATTCGATGTGCTTGGTGCTTTTGAAAACACCACAGTGGGAATTTCCCTTGTTGTGGGTGGTTTGAGTGCCGTTGCAGTATCAACCTTGTGCATTGTTTTAGACCGTCAAGTAGGCATTTCTGAGTACGCCAAATCTTGGGTGGTAGGAATGAAATCAATGGCTGGTGCTATCTTTATTTTGTTGTTTGCTTGGACAATCAATGCCGTAGTTAAAGATGTAAACACAGGGACTTACCTTTCTTCTTTAGTGTCAGGTAATTTACCAATTGCATTATTGCCAGCTTTGTTATTTGTATTGAGTGCAGTAATGGCATTTTCCACAGGAACAAGTTGGGGAACTTTCGGTATTATGTTGCCAATCGCCGCCGCCATTGCAGCCAATGCTGCACCAGAATTAATAATCCCTTGCTTATCGGCGGTAATGGCTGGGGCAGTTTGTGGCGACCACTGTTCACCGATTTCTGACACCACCATTCTGTCTTCAACAGGGGCAAAATGTAACCACATAGATCACGTTACCACTCAGTTGCCTTACGCAATGCTCATTGCAGTGGCGTCTATTGTGGGTTACCTTGTTGTTGGCTTTACACAATCAGGCGTGTTCGGATTTGTAGCGACTGGCGTGGCATTAGCGGCGTTAGTATTGCTCTTCAAAAAACGTTAATTTTGTGATTTTGATCACAAAATAAAATAAATTTCAAAAAATCAGTTATTTTATAAAATGCGACAAAACGTCGCATTTTTTATGCCTTTCTTTTATTTTCATTTATTAATCACTGAAAAAATAGAAATCCATAGTTATTTATATAGATTTCAAAGTGCTTTTATCAGTGTTTGGATTAAAAATTTAATAGACAACATTTTCACTTTTGGGTACAAATAACTTCATCTATTTCTATTATTTCCATTAATTTTCTTTCAACGCTCAAAGTAGCGTGGCGAGGTGAATATGAAAAAATTATCTGGTGCCGAAATGGTTGTGCAATCTTTGCGTGATGAAGGCGTTAAATTTTTATTTGGTTACCCCGGCGGTTCTGTTTTAGATATTTATGATGCCATTCATACTTTAGGTGGCATTGAGCATATTTTAGTTCGGCACGAACAGGCGGCGGTACATATGGCGGATGGTTATGCTCGTTCTACGGGAAAAGTTGGCTGTGTGCTGGTTACTTCAGGACCTGGGGCAACAAACACTATTACAGGCATTGCGACGGCGTATATGGATTCTATTCCAATGGTGATTCTTTCGGGGCAAGTGATGTCCAATTTAATTGGCAGCGATGCTTTTCAGGAATGCGATATGGTGGGCATTTCTCGCCCTGTGGTGAAACACAGTTTTTTGGTAAAACGAGCGGAAGACATTCCAGCTACGATAAAAAAAGCATTTTACATTGCCTCAACAGGACGCCCAGGCCCTGTGGTCATTGATTTACCGAAAGATGTGATGAATCCAGCCAATTCCTATGTTTATCATTATCCTGAAAAAGTGGAATTACGTTCTTATAATCCAACGATTCAAGGGCATAAAGGACAAATTAAAAAAGCATTAAAAGCGATTTTAGTGGCGAAAAAGCCAGTGTTATTTGTTGGTGGCGGTGCCATTAGTGCCGAATGTCATGAAAAATTAATCCAATTTGCGCAAACACTAAATTTACCTGTCACCACGTCTCTTATGGGATTGGGTGCCTATCCAAGCACCGATAAGCAATGCTTAGGTATGTTAGGAATGCACGGCACTTTTGAAGCCAATAACGCAATGCACCATAGCGATTTAATTATCGGCGTCGGTGTACGTTTTGATGATCGCACTACGAATAATTTGGCGAAATATTGTCCAAACGCAAAAGTCATTCATATTGATATTGACCCAACGTCCATTTCCAAAAATGTGCCAGCGGCGATCCCCATCGTAGGAAGTGCAGATAATGTGTTAACCGAATTTTTAACCTTACTTGAAGAAGAAAACTTAGTGAGATCACAGGTTCCTATTGAGGAATGGTGGGAGCAAATCGCCCAATGGCGTGCAGTGAAATGCTTAGATTTTGACCGTAATAGTGAAGTAATAAAACCGCAACAAGTGATTGAAGCAGTCTATCGTCTCACGCAAGGGGATGCCTTCGTTGCCTCGGATGTGGGGCAGCATCAAATGTTCGCCGCCCTTCACTATCCCTTTGACAAACCTCGTCGCTGGATTAATTCAGGCGGGCTAGGCACAATGGGATTTGGCTTGCCAGCGGCAATGGGCGTTAAGCTCGCTCACCCCGATGCCACGGTAATTTGCGTTACTGGCGACGGTAGCATACAAATGAACATTCAAGAATTATCAACAGCAAAACAATACGGCATTCCAGTGGTGATCATTAGCCTAAACAATCGCTTTTTGGGAATGGTAAAACAGTGGCAAGATTTGATTTATTCAGGACGCCACTCCCAATCCTATATGGACTCTTTACCAAATTTTGTCAAACTTGCAGAAGCCTATGGGCATATCGGCATTCAAATTGATCATTTAAATGAATTAGAAACAAAATTAGCCGAAGCTTTTGCTATCAAGGATCGCTTAGTTTTTGTTGATATTAACGTAGATGCAACGGAACACGTTTATCCAATGCAAATTCGTGGCGGTGCAATGAACGAAATGCTTTTAACAAAGGAGGATAAAAATGCGTAGAATTTTATCGGTTTTACTGGAAAATGAATCTGGTGCGTTATCTCGTGTTGTCGGTCTATTTTCACAACGAGCCTTTAATATAGAAAGTTTAACGGTAGCACCCACAGACGATCCTACATTGTCGAGAATGACTATTGAAGCTTACGGCGACGAACAAGTGCTAGAACAGATTGAAAAACAGTTGCACAAATTAGTCGATGTATTCAAGGTAATGAGCCTGAGCGATATTGAACACGTTGAAAGAGAAGTTATGCTGATTAAAGTGCGAGTACAAGGGGCAGATCGTGATGAACTCAAACGTATGGCAGATATTTTCCGTGGACAAATTGTTGACATCACAAGCAAGTCTTACACCGTGCAACTCACTGGTACAAAAGACAAACTGGATGCTTTTATCAAAGCTGTGAAAGAAAATATGACCGTATTAGAAATCGTACGTTCAGGATTAATTAGTTTATCCCGAGGCGAAAGGAATTTGGTTTAGCATTGCTTTGAAAATCTTATCAAGACAGCCTTTTAGTTTGAATTAGAAGGTTGTCTTTTTTGTTTAATAATTCACATCTCAATCTCCAAATCCTCCTCAACTTGACAGCAACAAAGCAAAATTTCCTTCGGTTGAACAAAAGCGAGGGGCGGTTCTTTATATGACACCTTGCCTTTTCTTATTTTCACTCGACAAGAGCCGCAATAACCCGCTCGACATTGATATTCGTGGAAAATTCCATTTTGTTCTAAGCGAGATAATAACGAGATACGATTATCATGTTCTAAGGTAATTTGGCTGTGAATCAAGTGAATTTTCATTTTGTGTTTGATTAGGCTAAAAACAAGGAAAAAAGAACCGCACTTTAGTGGGAACAAAAGTGCGGTAGATTGAATGAAAATTAAAGATCGAAATCGTCGAAATCTTTGGTATCAACTTTAGAATCAATTTGCCCTACAAGATAAGAACTCACTTCCACTTCTTGCGGCGCCACCTGTACGTTATCAGAAACCAACCACGCATTAATCCAAGGAATTGGGTTGGAACGCGCTTGGAACGGTAACGGCAAGCCTACCGCCTGCATACGAATGTTGGTGATGTATTCCACATATTGCACCAAAATATCTTTGTTCAAGCCGATCATTGAACCGTCTTTGAACAAATAATCCGCCCATTCTTTTTCTTGCTCTGCCGCCGCCACGAATAAATCGTAGGCTTCTTGTTTACATTCTTCCACAATTTCTGCCATTTCAGGATCGTCTTGTCCTGACGCCATAATGTTCAAAATGTGTTGTGTACCTGTTAAGTGCAAGGCTTCATCACGAGCGATAAATTTAATGATTTTCGCATTGCCTTCCATTAATTTGCGTTCTGCAAAGGCAAAGGAACAAGCGAAAGACACATAGAAACGAATGGCTTCAAGGGCGTTAACGCTCATTAAGCAAAGGTAAAGTTGGCGTTTTAGATTGCGTAAAGTGACTTTACATTCTTGTCCGTCAACAGTGTAAGTGCCTTCACCATAAAGGGTGTAAAGTTGGGTATCACGAATTAAATCATCGTAGTAGCAAGAAATGTCTTTGGCACGTTTAATGATTTCTTCGTTGGTCACAATATCATCAAAAATAATTGATGGGTCGTTTACGATATTGCGAATAATATGGGTGTAAGAACGAGAGTGAATGGTTTCAGAGAAGGTCCAAGTTTCAATCCAAGTTTCTAATTCAGGAATGGACACCAACGGCAACAACGCCACATTTGGACTACGTCCTTGAATGGAATCCAGTAAGGTTTGGTATTTTAAGTTGCTGATAAAGATATGTTTTTCGTGTTCAGGCAGGGCTTGATAGTCAATGCGATCTTGCGACACATCCACTTCTTCAGGACGCCAGAAAAAGGAAAGTTGTTTTTCGATTAATTTCTCAAAAGTTTCATATTTTTGTTGGTCATAACGTGCAACGTTCACGTTTTGCCCAAAGAACATCGGTTCTTTTAATTGATCGTTTTTTGTTTGTGAAAAAGTAGTATAAGCCATAGTGACTCCAATAAATAAAATAACAAAAATTTCAACCGCACTTTTTGGTGGGCTAAACTTGTGGGCTATTTTACAAAAGTCCCCTTGTTTACGCTAGCCAAAAACCAAATTAAATGAAAACTTTTCTCATTTGTTGCATTGTGAAATAGCAAAAATAATTATTAATTTTTTTAATGAAAATTAAGCTTAAGATAAGTAAATTTCACTTGACTTTTGCGCGGGGGGGGTAAATTGCCAAGCGATTTTTTTGTTCTTATATTGGAGGATTAGTATGAAAAAACTTTCACTCATTGCCCTTGCTGTGTTGGCAGGGATTTCTGGTAGCGTTGTGGCGGCGAATGAAGAGTCTGCGGCATCTTCCCTTCTTATTAACACCGTTGCTCAACCTGAATCTGAATCAAGCAGCACTAAGCCTTTCACTACTTTTGCTGATGTAGAAGAAGCTCAGGATGGATGGAGTGCTTTTGAGGATGAGGGGAGTTATGATGATTTAGAAGAAAAATTTAAAAAAGTAAAAGAATGGTTCTCTGCTGAACCAATAAATAACAACAGAAACAATGTTTATCCAAAACTTGTTTACGATATTAAAAAGTTTTATGAAGGCATCGCAGGCAAAGCCATTGATGCTGCTGTAGCAGAAGCGAAAAAGAAAAAAACAGAAGCCGAAGCTGCGGGCATTACTGGTGAAGTGAAAGTTGATGTAATAAAAGACCTCGAGCCATTGAAAGGGTTGAAAGCAGTAACTGATAAAATGACAACCTTGTTAAGCAAAGTGGCGAAAGAAGTAAAAGATGAAAAAAATGGTCGCCCACATCGTCTAATTATCGAAGAGTTAAACGATGGTTTGGCTACACTTAATGAAGAATTTAAAAAAGAAGTGGCAAAATTTGATGGAAATAGCGATTACAATCTAAAAGATGCCGCCAAAAAATTTGAAGCCAGTTTCAACTCAGACCGTGAAAAAATTCTTGAACCATTTGTTGAGATTGCCACAGAAGAGCATTTATTAAGCAACTTCGGTGCATCAAGAAACCCAACAAAACCAGCGTCAGAAAATTTGATTAATGGTGCAAATCGTTATATTGATGATGTGGCGAGTGTTGTTGAAAAAGAAAGAAAGATATTTGATGATGCAAGAAATAAAAGAGTTGTAACTGTAAATAGGGTAACAGGGGATATTATAAGAGGAATGCAGAACCCTGCTCAACTTATCCAAGGCATTTTAAGCATTCATGATTTGGCAAAAGATGACATTGAAACAGCACGACTATTACAAGCACTCACTGACGATAAACAAAATTTGCGTATTTTGGAAAATCGTCTTTCTATTAACCAGCATGAAATTCGTTTAAACCAACATGACTTGCGCTTAAACCAACATGACTTGCGCTTAAATCAACATGATTTGCGCTTAAATCAACATGATTTGCGTATTGGCATTTTAGAGCAAAAATTTGAAAAATTGGACAAAAAAGTCAACCGCGGTTTCTCACAATTGGCTGCGATGTCGTCAGTGGATTTAGGCGTGTTAGATGTGCGTGAACTGGGGGTTGGTGTTGGCGTGGGTAGCTACGCTAGTAGTCAAGCGATTGCACTTGGTGTAGGCTTCCGCCCAACGGCAAATTTCCATGTCAATTTCAAAGTCGCCGCAAGCCCGGAGAAAGCCTCCAAACCAACCTTTGGCGCCGGCGTGGTGTATAAGTTTAAATTCTAAAGGTTAACAAAAATTGATACAAAACGGCTTTTGATTTAATCAGAAGCCGTTTTTGTTTGAGGAATGGAGTGATTTTGCCTAAAGCGGATAAAAATGAAAAAGAGATGAGGTAAATTGAATTTTGTTGTTATAATTTTGTTAATTTTCGTTACTTTTGTTATTTGGAGGGAATATGTCATCTCATCAACTCATAAAAGAATTAACCGATATTGTCGGACTTTCTCATATTATTACCGATCCTGCCAAAACAGAGTCTTATCGCAGTGGTTATCGTTTTGGCACAGGCCATGCCTTGGCGGTGGTGCGTCCTGGAACCTTGTTGGAATTTTGGCAGATTTTAAAAGCCTGTGTGGCGGCGGATGTTATTGTGATTGCACAAGCTGCGAATACGGGGTTAACGGGCGGATCTACGCCGAATGGGAACGATTATGATCGTGATATTGTTATTGTGAATGCCATGCGTATTGGCGGTATTCAGTTGATTAATAATGCGGAACAAGTGGTGTGCTTGCCGGGTTCTACCTTAAATGAGTTGGAATTGTTGTTGAAACCACATCAACGTGAACCGCACTCTGTGATTGGCTCTTCTTGCATTGGGGCGTCGGTTATTGGGGGGATTTGTAATAATTCCGGTGGTGCCTTGGTACAAAGAGGACCAGCTTACACCGAAATGGCGCTGTATGCCCAGCTTAATGAGCAAGGCGAATTGGAATTGAAAAACCATTTGGGCATTGATTTGGGGAATACGCCAGAAGAAATTTTGCAGAATTTGCAGGCGCAGCGTTATCAAAGTAAAGATATTGCGCAAAATTGCGGTAAAGGACACGATCACGCCTATTGTAATCACGTGCGTCAAGTGGATGAAGATTCCCCAGCGCGTTTTAATGCGGATCCAGCTCGCCATTATGAAGCCTCAGGCAGTGCGGGGAAATTGGCGATTTTTGCAGTGCGTTTGGATACGTTCCCACTAGAAAGTAACACCGCTGTTTTTTATATTGGCACCAATCAAACGGACGTGTTAACGGATTTACGCCGTGAAATGTTGGCAAATTTCAAACAACTGCCTATTTCAGGGGAATATATTCACCGCGATGCCTTTGATGTGGCGGCAGAGTACGGTAAAGATACTTTTTGGGTGATTAAAAAATTGGGCACCCACCGTTTACCGCCGCTGTTTGCCTTAAAAGCGAAAGTGGATCGCATTGCGAAAAAATTCCCGTTCTTGCCTGCAAATTTGAGCGATAAAGTGTTGCAATTTACGTCAAAATTTTTGCCACAGCATTTGCCAGAAAGCTTGCGTCAATATCGTGATCAATATGAACATCATTTGATTGTGAAAATGGGTGGCGTCGGCGTGGAAGAAGCTAGAACGTACCTCAAAAATTATTTCAGTGATCAAACCAAGGGCGGTTATTTTGAATGTAACGCAGAGGAAAGCCAAGCAGCCATGTTGCATCGTTTTGCGGTGGCGTCGGCGGCGGTGCGATACCGTGCTATTCATTCTGATGAGGTGGAAGATATTGTGGCGTTGGACATTGCTTTACGCCGTAATGATAAGGAATGGTTTGAGGTGTTGCCGTCGGCGCTAGATAACAAAATCAGCCACAAATTGTACTACGGACATTTTATGTGCCATGTTTTCCATCAAGATTATATTGTGAAAAAAGGCTACGATTGTTTAGAGGTGGAACACGAAATGTGGAAATTGCTTGATAAACGCGGGGCACAGTATCCAGCAGAACATAATGTAGGGCACTTGTATCACGCCAAACCGGATTTGAAAAAATTCTATAAAAGTTTAGACCCTACCAACAGTTTCAATCCTGGTATAGGGATGACTTCTAAGAAAAAATACTGGAAATAAACAATTCGCCCTCTTTGTGATTAAAGAGGGCGAAGTTGTATTGAAGAATTGAAAAATGAGTTGGTCGATAAGCCGAGTTCTGTCGTGGACAATCATTCCTCTAGACGTACGTTCGCACGCACGTTCAAGCAACCTACCCGAATCCTGAGCGGGCCACCCATTGGATTCCTATTTGGTCTTGCTACGAGTGGAGTTTACCTTGCCGTGTACTGTTGCCAGCCACGCGGTGCGCTCTTACCGCACCCTTTCACCCTTACCAGCGGAAACTGGCGGTCTGCTCTCTGTTGCACTTGTCGTGGGCTCACACCCCCCAGGCGTTACCTGGCACTCTGCCCTGTGTAGCTCGGACTTTCCTCTCGTCTACTTGTCCCACTAGGTCGCCCGAAGGCGGTTAAGGGCTTCAATAAACCAGCGATTGCCTGACCAACTCAGGGGGCGGATTATAGCGAAAATTCAGCACAGAAGATAGGGCAGAGTAGCAGAAAATATTTTTTTGTTGCTTGGTGTTTTAGGCTAAAATAACCGCACTTTTTATCCGTGAAAGAGGACATAAATATGAACTACTTAGCCATTGCACAAGAAACTTTAAAAACTGAAGAGCAGGCGTTAGCGAAATTGAGTGCGAATTTGGATCACCAATTTGCTGAAGTGGTGGAGTTAATTTTACATTGTCAAGGGCGTTTGGTTATCGGCGGTATTGGTAAATCGGGTTTGGTGGGTAAAAAAATGGTGGCGACCTTTTCTTCCACGGGGACGCCAAGCTTCTTTTTACACCCGACGGAAGCCTTTCACGGCGATTTAGGAATGCTGAAATCCGTGGATGTGGTGATGCTGATTTCTTACAGCGGCGAAACGGACGATGTGAACAAGCTGATCCCAAGCTTGAAAAATTTTGGCAATAAAATCATTGCCCTAACGGGAAATAAAAATTCCACCTTAGCGAAACACGCCGATTATGTGCTGGACATTAGCGTGGAACGTGAGGTTTGTCCGAACAATTTGGCACCGACGACGTCGGTGTTGGTTACGATGGCGTTAGGCGATGCCTTAGCGGTAGCGTTAATTAAAGCACGTGATTTTCAGCCAGCAGATTTTGCTAAGTTTCACCCAGGCGGTAGCCTTGGACGTCGCTTGCTGTGTCGAGTGAAAGATCAAATGCAAACTCGCTTGCCGATTACGGCGTTAGACACAGCGTTTGCGGATTGCTTGAGCATTATGAATGAAGGGCGAATGGGCGTGGCGTTGGTAATGGAGCAACAGCAGCTCAAAGGCATTATCACCGACGGCGACATTCGTCGTGCATTAAGCGCCAACGGTGCAGACACCTTGCAGAAAACCGCACAAGATTTAATGACATCCAATCCAAAAACCATTTCAGCCAATGCTTATTTAGCGGAAGCGGAGCAGTTTATGAAAGAGAAAAAAATTCACTCCTTGGTGGTTGTTGATGAACATCAAACGGTGGTGGGATTAGTGGAGTTTGCTAGCTAATGTTAAACGCAAAATTACAACAGATTAAACTGGTTATCACCGACATTGACGGCGTTCTCACCGACGGACTTCTACATTACGACGCCAACGGCGAGGCGATCAAAAGTTTTCACGTGCGAGATGGTCTAGGCATCCGAATGTTAATGGAAAACGGCGTGCAAGTAGCGGTGTTATCGGGGCGAGATTCTCCTATTTTACGCCGCCGCATTGCGGATTTGGGTATCAAATTGTTTTTCTTAGGCAAATTAGAGAAAAAAACTGCCTGCTATGAATTAATGGAACAAGCAGGCGTCAGTGCTGAACAAACGGCGTATATCGGCGACGATAGCGTGGATTTGCCTGCTTTTGCAGTGTGCGGTGTGAATTTTGCTGTCGCTGATGCCGCTGATTACATCAAAACTCAAGCGGATTGCGTGCTGAAGCAAGCCGGAGGGCGTGGTGCTTTCCGAGAAATGTCCGATATGATTTTGACAGCACAAGGCAACGCCGCCGTGTTTTCTTCAGCAGCAGGATTCCTGAAAACTGTGGAAAAAATGGGGCAGTGATTTTTCGTGTTATATGTGAAAATGGATACCGCACGGTATCCATTTTTTATGGTAAATCTTTATTTTTCACTCCAACGAATCAACCCCTCTTGCTGTGTGGTGGCAATTAAATTTCCTGCCTTATCGAAGATTTGCCCTCTTGCCAAGCCTCTGCCAGCGTTAGCGTTGGTGCTTTCTACTGCGTGCAATAACCAATCGTTCAAATCAAATGGGCGGTGGAACCAAATGCTGTGATCGATGGTGGCAACTTTCATTTCTTGTTGCAAAAATCCTTTGCCGTGTGGATGAAGAGCGGTTAATAAACAATGAAAGTCAGAGAAATAGGCGAGTAAACATTGTTGAATTTTGAGATCTTGTGGCACGACGCCGTTACCCTTAACCCAACTAAACTGCTGCGGTGGAAGAACGCTACCGTTAAAAGGATTGTTGAGGTATTTGCTGCGAATATCGAACGGACGTTCAGCTTGAAACTTCGCCCCCACCGCTGGCGGTAAATAGGCAGCTAGTTTTTTCATCATTTCTGCTTCAGAAATAAAATCTTCAGGTGCATCTACTTCAGGCATGGCACTTTGATGCTCAAAACCGAGTTCAGGACGTTGAAATGAAGTAGTAATTTGGCAAATAGGCGCGTTATGTTGAATGGCTTTTACCTGCAACGCCGTAAAATTATACCCCTCACGCAAGGTTTCCACTTCGTACAAAATAGGATACTGACTGTCCCCAGGTGAAAGAAAATAGGCGTGGCAAGAATGCAACAGGCGATCCGACGGTGCCACCTGTATTGCCGCCGATAAGGCTTGAGCCACCACTTGACCACCGAAAACTTGACGCAATCCCAAATCTTCGCTTTCGCCTTTGAATAAAAAATCATCGATTTTGTCTAATTTGAGTAATTCAATCAATGTGTTTAATGCTGCTGACATAGGTTCCTCTTATTCTTGAATGTCCACAATATCCACAAAAGTGGCATTGATTAAGCTGGCTAAATCTTGAGCGGAAAGTTCTACGCTTAGCCCTCGTTTTCCGCCAGAAATAAAAATGTGTTCAAACTCAAGAGCACGCTGATCAATTACGGTTTTCAGCTGCTTTTTTTGCCCTAAAGGACTAATGCCGCCCAGCAAATAGCCGCTCGTTTTTTGTGCGATTATTTTATCCGCCATTTCAATTTTTTTCACGCCGAGGGCTCTAGCGGCTTTCTTTAAATTAAGCTGATACGCCGTCGCTAATACAAAGCAAGCGAGCTTCTTTTGGTCGCCGTTTTCTGCAACGAGCAACGTCTTAAAGGATTGATGTGGATCTAACCCCAGCTTTTCGGCAGCTTCATCGCCAAAATGCGTGTTGTTAGGATCGTGATCATAAGGGTGCAAAATGAAATTAATACGGTGCTTTTTCAGTAAATCAATCGCTGGAGTCATCTGGTTTCTCGCTGGCTATTTCGTTGAGTTTTTGCGGTATTGCAGTAAAATGACGTCCATTTTACAGCGGAGAGAAAAATGAATACAACCTTAAATATCGCCCTTGCAGGGGAATTTGAACTTTGTGAAAAAATTGCCGAAATGTTGGAACAAAGTGAACTCAATGTGCAAAACTTGTCGATTGTTGAAATTTTCCCTTTTACTGAAGAACAAGGCGTTCGTTTTAATAATAAAGCTGTGCCACAAATTGAACCTGACAAAGCCGATTGGGCAACCTTCGATTATTTGTTTTTTGCAGGCAATGTGGAGCAAGCTGCACACATTTTAAGTGCCGCCGATGCGGGCTGCGTGGTAATCGATATGAAAGGTGTTTGTGCCACTCTATCTGAGGTGCCAGTGGTAGTGCCGACGGTGAATGAGGCAGATTTGGTGGAGTTACGACAACGTAACATTGTGGCGTTACCTGATCCACAAGTCAGCCAATTTGCCTTGTTAATGCAACCAATTTTACAAAATGCGAATGTGGCGAATGTTAGCGTTACCAGCTTGCTACCAGCTTCTTATTTTGAAAATGAAAATGTTCGCAAATTAGCAGGGCAAACGGCACAATTGTTGAATGGCATTCCTTTAGATGAAGGGCAACAGCGTTTAGCGTTTGATGTGCTGCCGTTAATTCAAGGGCATTTAGCTCGCCAAGCTCAGAAAATTTTTCCGCAGTTGGATAATGTAACGCTCCACGCCGTGCAAGTGCCTGTTTTTTATGGCTTAGGGCAAATGCTGTCTGTTACGTTGGATTATGAATTTGATCAAAAAAGCATTCTCAATGAATGGCAGCAGCATTCTTACATTGAATATCATTCAGAAAAAGTCTTAACGCCAGTTACCAACGGTGAGCAAGAAAGCCAGCAAGATAGCGTGCAATTGCACATCAATTTACTCAATACCCAGCAAACTCCCGCAGGCATCGAGCTGCAATGCTGGAGCGTCGCCGATGAACAACGTTTTAACCTCGCTTGGCTCGCGGTGAAATTGGCTGAAGCTGTGGTGAAGCAGGGGTTTTGATAAGCCTTAAGAGAAAAAACGATGACTAAAGAAGAAATTCTTTTTACGACGAAACGTATGCATTCTGAACTTGTTTATAATATGACCAAGTTGGAAGGTAATCCCTATACTTATTCCCAAGTAAAAACGCTTTTAGAGGGAATTACCGTCGGGGGAAAAAAGTTAAGTGATCAAGAACAAGTTCTCCGAGTGTCTAGTGCGTGGGAAGAATTACGTTATCAAGTAGCACAGTCTAGCTTTGCCGTAACCAAAGCAAATTTTATTCACTTCAATAAAATTGTGGCAGAGGGAGAGGCGTTATCAGTGGGGAGTTTCCGAACAGGGCAAGTTTATATTGCGGGTGTGGAATCTTATACCCCGCCTAAAAGTGATGAATTGGAAGCCAGTTTTAATTGGGTTATGCAACGATTTAATCAAGAAAGCGATCTTTATTTAAAAGCCTTTAGGCTGTTTCTTGATTGTGCAAGGATTCAATTTTTTTACGATGGAAATAAGCGTACAGCACAGTTGATGATGAATGGCTATTTAATGTCAAATGGTTATCCACCTGTGAGTATTCCTGCTAAAAATAAACGTCAATATGATGCCAAAATGACAAAATTTTATGAAACAGGCGATGATAGGGCAATGTTGGCATTTTTGCAGAAGTTAGCACAATCTCCGCGTTTTTCTATTTAATCTATTGTAGAAAGAAAAAATGGCATTAATTCGCCATTTTTTCTTTTTGTAATCCTAACCATTCTTTAAGAAGCAAGGCGTTTTTGTGCAAGGCTCCTGCTTGAGGTATGAAGTGCATAAAATGCAAAGCATAGTGATCAGGCACGATGCCGTAGCCAACGCTGGCGGGGAGCACTTCAAAACCTGCTTGTTCAAATAGGTATTTAGCGCGTGGCATATGCCATTGTTGGGTAACTAAAATAATTTTTTTGATTTGTACTTGATTTAGAATTGCTTGGCTGAATAGCACATTTTCTTTTGTTGTAGTGGCTTTATTTTCAATCCAAGTGGTTGGTACGTTAAAAAACTGTTGTAGTTCTCTCGCCATCGCTTCCGCTTCTGAAGTGCCATTGTAGGCGCTACCGCTAATCAGCAGCGGTAATTGGGTTTCTTTTTGTAAATACGCAACATAGCGCATACGTTCTAAACCTAATTCCGTTACGCTAATTTTACTGAATAATTCTTGGCTATCACGAATGCCAGCGCCTAGTAACACAATCCCTTGCGCATTTTTATAATCTTGTAAACTCAAATTGTTCGGAACAATTAAGCTATTTTCCAATTTACGAGAGGTATAAGAAATACTACAAATATATAAAATTGCGATACCAAAGATGGTGCAAAAACAACTTATTTTTTTCCATTTTAACCAGCGAAACAAAAGGGCTAATAGCCACAGAATAAGTACATTAAAGGGCGGTAGCGCCAGCGCTGTTAAGAGTTTGGTTAAGATAAACATAGGTAAATTCAGCAGTGAAAATTGGCGGTATTATTCATCATCTATATAACCTTGTCTATTGTTTAAAATAAGATTGTTGTTAAAATGACAGCCTTTTTATTCCATGTAAACGCCTCAATGAAAGCCATAAAAGATAGCGCCATTTATCTATTTGGTGAGTTAATTTCTAAATCTGTTCCGTTCTTATTGTTGCCTTATTTATCTCGTAAATTAGGGGTAGAGGGATATGGGGAACTTTCTTATTATCAAACTTACTTAGCCTTATTTTTAATTGTAGTCGGTTTAAGCCAAGATGGTGCGGTGGCGCGTTATTTCTATTTTTATGGTAAGCGTGGCTTAAATTTGGTGTTAAAAACGGGCTACACTTATAGCATTTTTGTTGGCAGTGTGATTTTAGCGGTTTGTTTTTGGCTACAAAGTGAAATTTTGGTGTATTTGGCGTTGTCGGCGATTTTTCAATCTTTTTTGAATGTGCAACTTTCCCTGCGTCAATGCCAAAAAAAAGCCTTAGATTATGCCGTTATTCAATTTCTGCTCGCGTTTTTTTCTACCTTGTTTACCGTGATTTTATTGGAAATCTTTGATACCGCCTTGGTGGAAAAACGCATTTTGGCAATTTTGCTTAGCTATGTTTTGGTGTTTATTTTAAGTTATGCCTTATATCGCCAAAAAGTCCGCATAAGATCCTTTAATTGGCAGCAATATAAAACTGCTTTACTGTATTTAAGTGCTTTTGGCGTGCCGCTGATTTTTCATAATGTTAGTTTATTTTTGCGTGGACAGTTGGATCGTATTTTTATCTTTCATCAATTTAATCAAGCGGAATTAGGTCTGTATGCTATGGGCGCACAAATTGCCGCGATTTTGATGATTGTTCTACAAGCGATAAATAAAGCCCTTGTGCCTTATTTATTTGAGGGGCTGAAACAACAGCGTATTCGCTTAACGCATATTCATCGTTGGGCATTGTATAGTTTGCTTTTAGTGCCAGTTCCTGCCGTAGTGATGTGGCTTATTCCTGAAAGCGTATTGACGTGGTTGCTCGGTGCGCAATTTGTAGGAACAAAATATTATGTTTTGCTGTTTTTGCTCTCAACTACTTTAATTATTCCTTATTTAATCTTAGTGAATTACTTATTTTATTATGGCAAAAATAAGTTGATTTCTCTTTGCTCCATTTTTTCTACGTTGGTATATGTTCTAAGCTTGGTGTTACTCAGTCAAACGCGTATTGAGTTTGTGCCTTATGCGAGTATTATTGGCGCCATTAGTATCTTACCTATCCTTTATTTTATGACAGCGAGACTGGAAAAATAATATGAATCTGATTATTTGTTGTACACCGTTGCAAGTGTTGATTGCAGAAAAAATTATCGAAAAATTTCCTCAGCAATCCTTTTATGGTGTGATGCTCACCACAGTAGAAAACACCAAAATGGTATTTTATCGTGAGCGTTTAAAGCAAAAATGCAGTTCATTTTTTGCCATGCTCCAACATAGTGATCGTTTGAATTTGTTAAAAGAAATCTTGCGTCTGAAAAGGCATTTTGCTGGCAAGACATTTGAGCAAGTTTTTGTAGCAAATATCAACGATTTGCAAATTCAATTTTTATTGAGTGCTATTCAATTTGAAGGATTAAATACCTTTGATGACGGCACAATTAATCTTGTTCCGAATGGATTACTTGCTGGCGATGACGCGCTAAGCCGTAAACGTTTTTGGATCAATAAATTACTTGGTAATCATTTTAGTATTAAAACCTTACGAGAAATTTCACAACGCCATTACAGCATTTACAAAGATATGCCGAATATTATTGAACGCGTGGAATATATTGATTTAATTCCTGCACTTGAGGTGCAAAAAGACGCCCAAGCGCCAATTTCTATTTTGCTCGGACAACCTATTTTTTCGCAAGATGAACGTAATATTGCCTTGGCTAATCGCGTGATTAAGCAATTTAATATTCAACAGTATTTACCTCATCCTCGCGAAAAATATCGTTTAAATGATGTGGAATATATTGAAACGCCTTTAATTTTTGAAGATTACATTTTTCAACAAAGCCAACAACGTAAATACCGCGTTTATGCTTATTTTAGTAGCGCCTTGTTGAACGTAATGAATAAAAGCGAAAATATTGAAGTAATTGCCCTTGAAGTGGATACAGAAAACGCTTTTCATCAAGCCTGTTACGATTTATTTCGCCAAGCGCATCTTCCAGTTATTGATATTCGAGATAAATAATGCAGAAATTTTTGCTTTCCTTAGATAAAGATCAAGCGCGCCGAGATCTATTTTTTACTCAAGCGGATACACAGGATTTTTCTGTGTTTCGCGCTTACAACACCATGCAAGAAGAATGGGAGAGCTTAGCAACGCAGTTTGATCTTGATGCTTTTGAACAGCGTTACCGCCGTGGAGCCACCAAAGGGGAAATTGGTTGCACCTTGAGCCATTTGGGCATCTATCAACAAATCGCCCAAAATGATCAAATTGCGCCACAAGATTATGTGTTGATCTGTGAAGATGATGCGCTGTTGGCAGAGGATTTTCAGCATAACTTAAACTTGTTATTACAACAAAATCCAAAGGCGGATATTGTGCTGTTGGGGCAATCTAAAATTAAGCAATTTAATCACATTGAATTGGAAATTAATTTTCCTACCACATTTCGCTTTTTAAGCACGCCAATTGAGCAGGGAAAATATGTTTATGCTTATCCTTATGAGCCATATTTTGCAGGCACGGTAGCTTATTTAATACGTAAATCTGCCGTGTGTAAGTTTTTAGATTATACAGCTACGCAAAAACCTTTTTGGTTAGCGGATGATTTTATTTTGTTCCAACAACTATTCCAAATGGAAGCGTTGGTGGTTCGTCCATTGCTGGTTATTGAAAATCCAAGTTTAACCAGTAATTTGGCAGAGCAACGAGATGTATCGGCGGTAAATTCAGGATTTATGCTGAAATTAGCGAAATACCCTTTGAAAAAGCTATTAGCTTTTATTCGAAATTTTCAATAAAAAAATCTGCACCTGAATCAATTGAGCTCATCGTTCAACTTTTAAGGTGCAGATGATACAGGTCTTCTTTTTATCTATTAATTTGCAATGCCTTTATGTCTTAATAATGCATCTAGTTGAGGTTCTCTGCCACGGAAGCGTTTGAATAAAGTCATTGGCTCTTCGCTACCACCACGGCTCAATATTTCATTTAAGAAGGATTTTCCTGTTTCTGGATTGAAAATTCCTTCTTCCTCAAAGCGAGAGAAGGAGTCAGCAGAAAGTACTTCAGCCCATAAGTAACTGTAGTAACCAGCAGAATAACCACCTGCAAAAATATGGCTAAAACTATGTGGCGCTCTTGCCCAATCAACGCCTTTAATTACCGCAACATCTTGTTTTACCGCTTTTAATGTGTCGAGAATTTGATTATTTTCTTTCGGATCAAAATTGTGATGTAAGCGGAAATCAAATAAACCAAATTCCAGCTGGCGTAGTACAAACATTGCCGCTTGGAAATTTTTCGCTTTAATTAATTGATTTAATTTCTCTTTTGGCAATGGTTCGCCTGTTTGGTAATGCCCTGAAATGAAATCGAGTGCCGCCGCTTCCCAGCACCAGTTCTCTAAAAATTGGCTTGGTAGTTCTACGGCATCCCAAGGTACGCCGTTAATTCCCGCAACATCTGCCACATCTATTTTTGTTAGCATATGATGAATGCCGTGTCCAAATTCATGGAATAGGGTAGTAACTTCATCGTGAGTAAATAAAGCAGGGTTATCGCCGATAGGCGCGTTGAAGTTACAGGTCAAATAGGCGACTGGTTTCTGAATTTCGCCATTTGCTTTACGGCGGCGACCAACACAATCGTCCATCCAAGCCCCACCGCGTTTATGTTCGCGAGCATATAAATCAAGGTAGAAGCTACCGCGAATTTCTTCTGTTTCATCAATTAAGTCAAAGAAGCGTACATCTTTATGCCAAGTTTCTACATCAAAACGCTCCACAGCACGAATGTTAAAAATGCGTTTAATTAATTCAAATAAACCACTTAACACACGATCTTCAGGGAAATATGGGCGTAGTTCTTCATCGTTAATGGAATAAAGATGCTGTTTTTGTTTCTCGCTGTAAAAAGCAATATCCCAAGCCGCTAACTCTTTGACATTAAATTCTTTTTGGCAAAACTCTTGCAGTTCTGCTAGTTCTTTTTCCCCTTGTGCTTTTGAACGTTGAGCAAGATTATCTAAGAAATCAAGCACTTGCTGCGGATTTTCTGCCATTTTGGTGGCGAGGGAGAGTTCGGTGTAGGTGTTGAAATCGAGTAATTTTGCCAGTTCCACACGCAAAGTTAAGATTTCTTGCATAATTGCGCTGTTATCCCATTTGCCTGCATTAGGACCTTGATCCGAAGCGCGAGTTGCGTAAGCGCAATACATTTCTTCGCGTAATTGACGATTTTCACAGTAGGTCATTACAGGTAAATAACTTGGGATCTCAAGCGTAAAGCGATAACCCGTTAAGCCTTTACTTTGCGCTGATTGTTGTGCTGCTTGTAGCGCCGATTTTGGTAAACCTTTGAGTTGTGCTACGTCTTCAATAACTTTATCCCAGCCCATTGTTGCATCTAACACATTATTACTAAATTGAGCGCTCAATTCTGATAAACGTGCTGAAATTTCACCGTAACGTTTTTGTTTATCTGTCGGTAAAGAAATACCAGAAAGTTTGAAATCGCGTAATGCATTTTCAATGGCTTTCTTTTGAGCTAAATCGTATTGAGTAAATTCAGGACTATTTTTGAGTTGTTCGTAGGCTTGATATAACCCTGTGTGTTGACCAACCCAAGTGCTATATTCAGATAAAATAGGTAGGCAGGCTTGGTAAGCTTCTCGTAATTCAGGGCTATTTTTCACTGCGTTGAGATGAGAAACTGGCGACCAAGCTCTTGAGAAGCGCTCGCTTTGTTCAGTTAGAGGCTCAATGAAATTTTCCCAAGTAAATTGGGGTTGTTGAACTAATTTTTCGATATTTTCACGACTTTCTTTAATTAATTGTTCTACCGCGGGTACAACATGTTTGGCTTCAATTTTGCTAAAAGCAGGTAAACCTTGGGCGGTAAGTAATGGATTTGACATAAAATTTCCTTAAATCAGTGTAAAAAAGGTTAATCGGCGAGCCAAAAATTCTAATATATTCGTTTTGAAAAATCTAAGAAATAATAGATAATTGAGAACTATTTTTATTACTTAAGAGGTGTTATGAAACTACTTTACATTATATTAGGCTTTATTTTTCTTGGCATTGGAATTGTAGGCATTATTTTACCAATTATGCCGGGTACCGTGTTTTTGTTGTTAGCATTGTATTTTTTCGGTAAAGGTTCAGACCGTTTACGCGATTGGTTTATGCAAACTCAGATTTATCATAAATATCTAAAAAGCTACAACGAAAGTAGAGCAATGACCAAAAAAACTAAAATTTATATCTTAACTCTTGCTACCGTTATGCTTGCTATTGGATTTTATTTCACTCCAGTGAGCATTGGTAAGGTAATCATTGTTTTAGTCTTGCTTACTAAGTATTGGTATTTCTTCTTCAAAATTAAAACTATCGAATAAGTTATTGGCGCTGAACTAATGTATAATTCTTCAATGTTTTATATTTAGGATTTTTTATGTTTGGCGCTCCTTCCTTTTACATTTCTTCAATTTTTTCTTTAAAAATGCGAGCTATCGCCTTTTTCATCCTTTTGTGTGGCTTAACGGCTTGTGATGATAAATCTTCTAAAATAACCAGTAACTCTGATTCTTCTAGAATAGAAATAAAATCAACACATAGTCGCGAACTCTTACTAAGGGGAAGTTATCAAGATCTTGTATTAACAGCTTCTGAAGTGAAAAGTTTAAATCAAATGGCGATCCTGTTTGATTTATATGAAGGATTAACAAGTTATGATGCCAAAGGAAATTTGCAACCAGCAGCAGCGGAAAGTTGGCAATCAGAGGATCATAAAACTTGGTTTATTATTTTGCGTGAAGGATTGCAATGGTCTAATGGAGAACCTATTAACGCCGAAGACTTTGTTTATAGCTGGCGGCAACTTGTCAAAGAAGAAAGTTCACTCAAATCCTACTTGGCTTTTATGCATATTGAAAATGCCGAGCTCGTGTTAGAGAAAAAATTACCTGTTGAAAATCTTGGCATTGAGGCTGTTGATGAACGTATTTTGCGGATTCAATTAGACAAGCCAACACCTTATCTTCCAGCTATGTTAGCACATATTGCATTGTTACCTAAATATCCTCATGCAACAGAAAAGTGGGTGAGTAACGGTGCTTATCAACTTGAACAATGGAGCAGTGATAAAGCACTTTTGAGTAAAAATCCCTTTTATTGGCAAAAAGATCGTGTGGCGTTTAAGACGGTGGAATACAAAAAAATTACTTCAGAACAATCAAGTGAAGTGGATTTTATTTGGCAAGCTCAAAAGCAAGTAACGGATTATTTTCCTCAATTATGCAGTTATTATTATGAGTTTAATTTAGCCCACCCACAGTTAAGTAACAAAGCCGTGCGTAAAGCCTTAAGTTCAATGATTTCTAGTGCGAATTTAGTAAAAAATAATCCTCAAATGACGGCTTTGAACCAACTGTTACCGCCGAGTTTGCAAAATGCTAGCGAACCTGTTTGGGAAAATATTGTTCCAGAACAATTACTTGAACAAAATGGTATTAACGAAAATAATCCTTTAGCGTTAACTTTAACTTATGACCAAAAGCAGCCATACCAACAGATTAGCGAGCAGCTAATTCGAATATGGGGACAATTAGATTTGTTGCGTTTGCGTTCTGAGCCACTGTTGTATCAACAATTATTAGAACGTCGTGCTAACAAGAAATTTGATATTATCCGCGCTGGTTGGTGCGCGGATTATCAAGATCCAACTGCTTTTTTGAACCAATTCCATTCAAAAAATGTTGATAATAAAATTTCTTATCAAAATCCTGAATTTGACCAATTATTAGAGCAAGCTTTACAAGAGCAAGATCCTAAACAACGCCAAATGATTTATGCAAAGTTGGAACAAATATTGCAACAAGACTATGTGATCATTCCTATCTTTCAATATCAAACGCCCGTTTTTGTAAATAGCACTTTGGCAGGATTTCATCAAAAAAATGCTAGTGATGTGGTTTATAGTAAAGATTTGTATCGCAAGGTAAAAACTGATTGAGAAGAATTGATCTCTAATTAATATCCATAAAAAATGCAAGCTCGGAAGCTTGCATTTTTGTTTTTGGTATAAAACGTAAAATTAACGTTTTGAGTATTGTGGGCGACGACGTGCTTTGTGTAAACCCACTTTTTTACGTTCAACTTGACGAGCATCGCGAGTTACGAAACCTGCTGCGCGTAATACAGAACGTAAACTTTCATCATATTCGATCAAGGCACGAGTGATACCATGACGGATTGCACCTGCTTGACCAGAAATACCACCACCTTTAACAGTGATGTATAAATCTAATTTTTCAGTCATTTCAACTAATTCAAGCGGTTGACGAACGATCATACGAGAAGTCTCACGACCGAAATAAACGTCTAACTCACGTTGGTTGATAGTGATTTTACCTGTGCCCGGTTTGATGAATACACGAGCTGAAGAGCTTTTGCGGCGACCTGTGCCGTAGTTTTGATTCTCTGCCATTTTCTAAACCTCGTGATTAAATATCTAAAACTTGTGGTTGTTGTGCAGCATGGTTATGTTCAGCACCTGCATACACTTTTAACTTGCGATACATTGCGCGGCCTAATGGACCTTTTGGCAACATACCTTTAACCGCAATTTCAATCACTGCTTCAGGACGGCGAGCGATCATTTCTTTGAAAGTCGCTTGTTTAATACCACCAACATAGCCAGTGTGCCAGTAGTAGAGTTTATCGCTTTCTTTATTACCTGTTACCGCCACTTTGTCTGCATTGATAACGATGATGTAATCACCAGTATCAACGTGTGGAGTATATTCAGGTTTATGTTTACCACGAAGGCGACGAGCCAATTCAGTCGCTAAGCGACCTAAGGTTTTACCTGTCGCATCTACTACGTACCAGTCACGCTTCACTGTTTCTGGTTTTGCTACAAAAGTTTTCATTAATTTAATTACCAATAAAATAATATTAATACCCAGTGCTTAGCCTTTATCAGCATAAACACAACCGTTGATCGCCTCAGCACCCCTTCGAGTGTGATTATGATAAAAAATGGGCGGTGGGAAAGCCGCCTCATTCACAGGGTCGCAGGATTATATAGAAAAACAGCGGGAAAAACTAGCGGATTTTTAGGATTTTTGCGGTGATCTTTGCAGAAAAGTCAGTTTGATTTTCTCTTTGTGATTAAGGAACTTATTTATTGTCCTCAAATTGGGAATTTTTTGATGACTAATTTGAAAAATTCGTTAAAATCTGCGCCCTTTTATATCTTTTGCAATGAATTGCTGTCTCTTTTTCTACTCTAATAAGATGAAGTCAACGAGGTAACTATGAAGAAATTTTTATTGTCTTCCGTCTTGTGTCTGTTTTGGAATGTAGCCTGTTCTAGTGCCGCTGATTTATCAGCACCGACAGAGACAAGCATTGCTGGGCTAGGCGATTCGCCCACACCACCGAGCGAACAGTTGGATGTGCCACCTGTGGACGGTTTCAAGGATGAAAACCTAACCAATGGACTGGATCCTGTTGTGGCGGAAGATCCTCTTTCGCTGTTTGAGCAAGAGGCACCTATGGTGCAAACCTTCGCAGAATTGGCAGAAGAACCCAAGTTACTTGCGCTGCAAGCGGTGGCGCCAGCGTTAGCGCCAGTGACGCAAAATGAAGTGTTGCCCACCAAACCACCACGTCATTTCGAGCGCTTTAAATCGCCCAATTCCAATTACATTTCCATTATGGGACAGGACGGTGCGGTGATTACGGTGTGGGCGTTGGCAAAGCGCAATTGGCTGTGGGGATATGCGCCCATTGATTCGCAAAATTTCGGCAATATTCGTAACTGGCGTTTAGAACGCAGTTTTTCACGGGAGCATTTTCGCTTTGTTAATCAACAACTTGGCAGCTGTATTCAAGTCTATAAAAACGGTTTGATTCACGATACTTGCGACAAGCGTCGGTTGGAACAGGATTTTCTGTTGTTGCCGACGGATACAGGTTCCGTGTTTATTAAAAGTGTGGCGACTGGATTGTGCGTTACTTATGACCCTGTAAATAAGAACAATTACGACACCCTCACTATGCAAAAATGCGATGAGAAAATTTCGCCTTCTCATGATCAGAATTTCTATTTAGCGCCGCCGATTTTAGCGGCAAATCCAGATATTCAATGGGGGAACTAAATGAAAAAAGCGCTTATTTCTTTATTACTGCTGTTCTTTTGTGCAACCAGTTGGGCGGATTTGGAACGCTATCGTGTAGCCACTTGGAATTTGCAAGGATCTTCCGCCGCAAATGAAAGCAAATGGAATATTAATGTGCGTCAATTGTTGGTGGGCGATCAGTCGGCGGATATTCTCATGGTGCAAGAAGCTGGATCTATTCCAGCTTCTGCCCGCCGCACGCAACGCATTGTGCAGCCTGTTGGCATCGGCACGCCCGTTGATGAATATGTATGGAATTTAGGCACGGGACGCCGCCCTGATTTGGTGTACATTTATTATTCACGTATTGATGTGGGTGCAAATCGCGTGAATTTGGCGATTGTGTCTCGTTATCGTGCTGATGATGTGTTTGTGATCAGCACCGATATTTCCGTGTTAACGGCACGTCCAGCGGTAGGCATTCGCATTAATAATGACGTCTTTTTAGACGTTCACGCCCTTGCCCGTGGCGGCACCGATGCGGCTCGTTTGGTAAGCGCAGTACATACTTTCTTTGCGCAACAACAATATCGTCATTTAAGTTGGATGATGGCTGGCGATTTCAACCGTTCGCCTAACAGCCTACAAAATGCCTTGCGTCGAGAACCGGGCGTGGATAATGCCACTTTAATTATTGCACCAACGGAACCGACCCACCGTTCAGGAGGCATTTTGGATTATGCGGTGTTGCATAACGCCACGCAAACGACACCGCAGCGTTCACGTATTAGCGCCAGCATTATGTTTAACCAAGTTCGCTCACAAATTGCCTCCGACCATTACCCCGTGAGCTTTGTCAGAGATCGATAGGAGAGAGTTATGTGTAAAATCAGTTGGAAAATATTGTGGAAACACACCGCACTTTGGGCGTTGAGCCTGTGTACCTTGAGTGCGCTGGCGGCACCGTCGCCCAGCCCTTCAACCTATCCCGACATCACGGAAATTCCGCCGCCCGTGATCACCATTCGCAGTATGTTCACTGGGGCGCCGATCAAAAATGGGCAATATGACGAAAAAGATCCCAAAAATGTGCATTGGCAACTGCGTGATCGTATTTGGCAGGGCAAGCCAGTGGTGCAATTTAATGCGGTAGGCACGAATAAATGCTTGACCTTCGGTACCGGTGTGAAGGATTGTGAGGATCAAGTGATCACTTCGTTTTTCCTTGTGCCCACCGATTCAGGGGCATTTTTGCTCCTTAGTTCCATCGACGGTGCCTGTTTGTTCAGCAAGAATTTCGGCGAATACGATCTCGCTCAATGCGCCCGCCCAAGACAACTCGACCGCCCTGTTGATCTAGAATTTCTCTGGGGATTACTTCCACCATTCGGACAAAGTCGCATTTTGCTTGCGCCGACGAAATAGGGAGATACAGTTGTTACATTCGAGCATTATTAAAAATTGTTGAATTCAATGAATTTTTTGGGGGACGTATGCAATACGTCCCAGAATTCATCAATTCAAATCATAAATCGCAATGATGGTCTGAAGCCCATCCTGCGGGTTTTGTTATCTGAAATGTAGGTTTTCTTGCTTTTGCAGTTTTAACCATTGGACTTGATCGAGGTAAATATGTAGCTGGAAATTGCCTTGATCGTCTATTTTTTCTGCTTTAATTGCATTTAATTCATACAATTTATGGCGTAATTTGCCTTGCGCTGGCGCTAGCGTCAGTTTTAATTCCACCATCTCATTTTTCAAGTGTGCTTGAATGGCTTGTAATAGCAAGTCAATCCCTTCGCCATTTTGTGCGGATAAATAAACTGCCACAGGACGTTGTTGAGCGTCGTATTCAATGTGCGGTCGCATATTGTCTAATAAATCAATTTTATTGAAAATCAATAGGTTAGGTATTTCTTCTGCGCCAATTTCTTGCAGAACTTGTTGCACTGCGTCGATATTTTCCAACTGTCTTGGATCTGCACAATCAATAACGTGCAACAACAAATCCGCTTTGCAGGTTTCTTGCAGGGTGGATTTGAAGGCGGAAATTAAATCGTGGGGTAGTTGGCGAATAAATCCCACGGTGTCTGCTAGCACGGTGGCGCCAACGTCTTTAATGGTTAAGCGGCGCAAAGTGGGATCGAGGGTGGCAAACAGTTGATCAGCGGCATACACGTTGGATTGGGTTAAGCGATTGAATAAACTGGATTTTCCTGCGTTGGTGTAACCCACTAAAGAAATGGTGGGAATCTCTGCTTTTTGGCGCGTTTGACGATTTTGTTGGCGTTGTGTTTCCACTTTCGCCAAGCGAGATTTGAGCTGATTGATCCGCACTTTGATGAGGCGTTTATCGGTTTCCAGCTGAGTTTCGCCTGGTCCTCGTAGTCCAACCGCGCCTTTTTGTTGATCTAATCCTGTTTTGCGTCGTACCAAACGGCTGGCGAGGTGGTTGAGTTGTGCCAGTTCCACTTGTAATTTCCCTTCGTGCGAACGGGCACGTTGGGCAAAAATATCCAAAATCAATCCCGTGCGATCCACCACTCGGCATTGGCAAAGGCTTTCTAAATTACGAGTTTGGGCGGGGGATAAACTATGGTTAAACAAGATAACTTGAATATTTTTCTCTTTGACTAAAGAAGATAATTCTTCTGCTTTTCCTTGTCCTAGAAAGTATTTGATATGGGGCGTTTTTCTTGAAGTAGTGAGGATGTTGACAATATCAACTTGAGCAGATTCAGCAAGTAATTTGAATTCTGTTAAATCTTCTTCGTTACGCACTTGATTAAGAAAACAATGAACGATAACTGCACGTTCAATTTCTAAATCATTTTTTACATAAGAAAAAGCGGTAGATTTTTCCGCATTAATTGCATAACTAAAATCTACCGCATTTGAATCGGAGGTGTTAAACATCAATTAAATTTATTATTCTGCTTGAGGTTCAATAGCTTCGTTTTGTTCTGCCGTTTGATAGTTGTGATGTCCAGCGTTAGAAGCATTATGATGAGAAACGGATCTTGCAGGAACCACAGTAGAGATGGCGTGTTTATAAACCATTTGGTTAACTGTATTTTTCAGTAGAATAACAAATTGATCGAAAGATTCAATTTGACCTTGCAATTTGATGCCGTTAACTAAGTAAATTGAAACTGGAATGCGTTCACGACGTAGCGCGTTTAAATAAGGATCTTGTAATGATTGTCCTTTTGCCATTTTTACTTTTCCTCTTATTATGAATTTAAATGTTAGTATTTCAGCCAAAAAGTTAGCCAAATATAACAATAAATACTATCAATGTCATTAAGATTTAATGCTTTTGTAAACTAAGCAATGCTAAAAATAATGCTTTTCTAAATGATGTGGTATCACAAAAATGACAAAGACTGCTTCCAATGGGTATCGGAAACAGTCTTTTTATTACACCTAATTAAAATTTATAGGTAAATTTCACACTGCCTTGCATATCATGCTCGTGCTTACTGGTTCTTCCATTGAAATTCAATTCAGCGAG
>MUYB01000008.1 GCA_002015125.1 [Haemophilus] felis | reverse complement strand
CGAGCTGATAATACTCTGCTTTCTCAGTGTTCACAATTTGATGATAAACCACCTTTTCACTTAAGCTATCCATTATGACCAAAACGCCAAATTCTCGCCCAAAGAAAGTGGTATCCATAATAATATTCAAATAAGTTGAAATAGGCGATTTTAAGGCTGATTTAGGGGCTTTATCAATATATCTTTGAATGGTTTTAACGGAACATTTATATTTTAAAGCGAGGTCTTTATAGGTTTGTTTTCCTTGTGAATAATTAAACCAAATATCGCTAGGATTTAATTTCTTTTGGAAGGTAAAAGTCTTATTACAGGAAGGACATTTATAGCGTTGGATATTGTTTTTTAATCCGTGTTTATGAATAACAGTATTTTGGCAGTAAGGGCAATTTTTTGGTTCATTTTCAAAAATGTGGGTTAAAGGCTTATAGTATAAGGCTTAACTGCACTTTTTTCCCACATTTTTGTCCATTACACCTAAAATTCATTCGCATTTATGCTAGAATCGCGAGCTTGAAATTTTACTCTGGAAGGACACATTTTTATGATGATCGATAAACGATTGATTAATACTGTGGTCGATAGCAAGAAATGGATTGCAAGAACAGTATTATGGAATTGGGTTGCGTTGGTGGCAAGTATTGTCAGCGCAGTGATTTTTGCGCTGTGTTTGGAAGAAGCTTTTCAACAGCAATTAACCATGGGTAACCTGATTAGTTATGCAATTAATTTAGTGTTGGCGCTAATAGTTCGCGCTTTTGCAGGCAAGATGTCGGTGAAAGCCTCATATTATGCAAGCACACAGGTTAAACATAAATTGCGCACCTTGATTTTTAACAAGTTAGCGTCGATGCCTTTAAATCAGGTGAATCAGCAATCTACGTCCTCCATTATTCAAGTGGCTTCTGAAGGGGTGGAGCAGCTAGAAATCTATTTCGGTCGCTATTTACCTCAACTTTTTTATAGTTTGCTTGCGCCTTTCACTCTATTTCTTTTCCTTGTGTTTTTTAACGTCTCTACTGCGGTGATTTTATTGGTTTGTGTTCCGCTTATTCCTATGTCCATTGTGGCGGTAAATAAAATTGCGAAACGATTATTGCACAAATATTGGGCTATTTATGTGGGGCTTGGCAGCAGTTTTCTAGATAATTTACAGGGATTGATCACTTTAAAAATCTATCAAGACGATGATTACAAAGCCAAACAAATGGATAAAGAAGCAGAGAAGTTTCGCACTATCACAATGAAAGTGCTTACCATGCAGCTTAACTCGGTATCTATTATGGATTTGCTGGCTTATGGTGGCTCTGCTATTGGCATCTTAACGGCGCTACTACAATTTCAATCGGGCAATTTAGGTATTTTCGGGGTGATTTTATTTATTTTGCTTGCCTCCGAGTTTTTTATTCCTTTGCGTTTGCTTGGCTCATTTTTCCATGTGGCAATGAACGGTAAAGCTGCATCAGATAAAATTTTCACCCTTTTAGATACGCCTGTAGAAAGTAATGACAAGGCTCAACCATTTGATGCTCAACAAGAAATTCGAGTGAATATTGAAGATCTTCATTTTGCTTATTCTCCAGAAAAACAAGCAATTAAAGGATTAAGTTTGTCAATTGAGCCGAAAAAGCTCACGGTGTTTGTGGGTAAAAGCGGTTGTGGTAAATCCACTTTAGTTTCTCTTTTAATGGGATTCCACAAAGCACAACAAGGAAAAATTCTATTTAATCAGCAAGATATTCAAGAGATTGAACGTCATTCTTTCTATCAACAAGTTTCTTTGGTAAGTCATAGTTCTTATATTTTCAAGGGCAGTCTGCGGGAAAATATGTTGATGGCAAAATTAGCTGCCACAGAGGAACAAATTTATAGCGCTCTTGAGCAAGTGAATTTGGCTAATTTCGTGCGTGAAAATGGTGGTTTGGATATGCCGTTGTTAAGCCGCGGTAGTAACCTGTCGGGCGGGCAAATTCAACGTTTAGCCTTAGCGAGAGCTTTATTGCATAATGCTCATTTATATATCTTCGATGAAGCGACAAGTAACATTGATGTGGAAAGCGAAGAAATTATCCTCAATTTCATTCAACGTCTAAAACAAGATAAAACCATTGTGATGATTTCTCATCGTTTAGCTAACGCCGTAAAAGCCGATCAAATTTATGTATTGCAACAAGGTTCCTTAGCAGAACAGGGTAATCATCAAGATTTAATGGCGCAAAATGGGATTTATGCGGAAATGTTTACTCAGCAAAAAGAGTTAGAAAATATTCGTCAGGGGGAGCAACAAAATGCGTAAGAATGGTTTCGTGATTATGTGGCATCTACTCAAATTGGTTACGCCCTTAGCGCATATTATGGCATTCACTATTATTATGGGTGTTTTTGGATTTTTGAGTGCGATTTTTATTATGGTGCTTGGTGCAATGGGATTGGCCAATTTGCTTGATTTTCCAATGCATCTTAGTTTTTCACAAATTCTCATTGCCTTAATTGTGTTAGCGGTGGCGCGTGGTATTCTGCGTTATTTGGAGCAAATGTCTGGTCATTATATCGCCTTTAAATTATTGGCATTGTTGCGCGATAAAGTGTTCAGCGCTTTACGCAAATTAGCCTTTGTGAAATTACAAAATAAACAATCAGGACAATTATTATCTTTGGTTACCAATGACATTGAATTGCTTGAAGTATTTTATGCTCATACTATCGCGCCGATAATGATTGCCTTTCTAACTTCAAGTATCCTATTGGCTATTTTCGCTCATATTTCGCCATGGTTTAGCCTTATTGGTTTCATTGCTTATTTAACTATCGGCGTTATTTTGCCTATTATCACCACTAAAATGGCGCGAGAAGAGGGTCGTATTTATCGTGAATTAGTTGGCGAAATGAACGATTATTTCCTTGATAGCGTGCGTGGTATGAAAGAGTTACAACTGTTTGGTAACGAAGCAGAACGTTTGGATAATATTCAGCAACGTAGCGAGAAGATCGATAAGGCTTTCTTAAAAATCAAACAGCAAGAAGGGAAAGTGCGTTCCTATACAGAAATTGCCGTATCTGCCTTCAATATTTTGATTTTAATTGTGGGTATTCTTTTATATTTGAATCAGAAAGTAGATTTTTCTGGCTTATTGGTCGCGGTTATTCTGTTAATGTCTAGTTATGGACCTGTGATTGCGTTGAGCAACTTATCGAATAATATGTTGCAAACCCTTGCTAGCGGCGAACGTGTGTTGGGGCTACTTAATGAAGAACCGACATTAAAAGATGTAGTAAAAGGCATGGATTTAACCCAAGTAGAACAGCTTGAGGTAGAAAATCTTAGCTTTGCCTATGGTGAAGAACAGATTTTATCCAACTTAAGTTTACAACTGCGCAAAGGACAAATTCTAGGTATTCATGGACGTAGCGGCAGCGGTAAGACCACCTTGTTAAAGTTGATGATGCGTTTTTATGATCCACAAGTGGGGCAAATCCGAATTAATGCGGTTGATTTGAAGGAAATTAATACCTTGAGTTTACGGGATCATATTGCTTACATTACCCAGCAAACTTATATTTTCAATGAAACAATCTATGAAAATATTTTGATGGCAAATCGTTCAGCAACTAAAGAGAAAGTGGTTGAAGCCGCTAAAAAAGCGTCTATTCATGACTTTATTATGAGTTTACCTGAAGGTTATGAAACTAAAATCAATGAATTAGGAAGTAATCTTTCAGACGGTGAAAAACAACGTATTGGTATTGCTCGCGCTTTCTTACACAATGCGCCAATTATTTTACTGGATGAGCCAACCAGTAATTTAGATAGCCTTAATGAAGCGATGATTTTGCAATCTTTATTAAAAGTGAAATCGGATAAATTAATTGTGTTAGTGAGCCATCGTGCTTCCACAATGGCGATTTGTGATCAGGTGATTAAAATTGAGAATGGGCGAATGTCTTAGATTCTCTTAGGCTTCTAAAACCAAGAGCGTTCAAGATTGAACGCTCTTTTTTATGAGGATTAAGCTACATCATTTGCAATAGCTTGTAATAGATTTTTAGCGCTATCGCTTGGAACTCCGTCCACAAAGTTTTCATAAAATTTAGCGATGCTATGAGTGCCTACAACATTTGCACCATGATATGGTGTGATTGTCGATAAATAGTTTGCCACTGTAGCGCCGCCGCGTTCTCCGCCAGAGGTGGTGATAATAATCACTTTACGTTGATTGAATAAGCTCTTTGAAGCTGCCGCCGCTACGCGAGTTCCCCAGTCGTATAAATTTTTGAATTCCGCAGGTGGCGCGCCATTATGCTCAGGACAAGCTAAAAGGATAATATCTTGTTTATGTAATAATTCTACGAAATCTTTAGCCGCTGGCGGGTGTCCCTGTTCTCTTTCTTTATCTTCGCTATAAAAAGGTAAATCATAATCAAGGATTGAACTGTATGTGATGTTGTGTTGATTTAATAAAGGGTTGAGGGCATCTAAAACAACTTTATGAATAGAACGACTACTGTTACTTGCATTTAAAAATAAAATATTTGCCATAAAAATCTCCAGCTAAATAAAAATGTATAAAATTTATCACTAATAACCTAGTGAAAAATTAGGGATTTGTACTATAGAGATAATTCGTGGATTTCTCAATGTTTTATTTATTCTAAAAAATTATATGTCATGACAAAATCTATTTCTCGACCAAGATCGCAAATTTTCATAGAGGGATCTGACAAAATTATCGCTGTGTTTATACTCTTCATTTTTTTATGGGAGAATGTAATGAAGATTGTAGAAACACTTTTACGTTTATTGCAGCTACCGAAATTTGGCCCGGCTTCTATCCAACGATTAGTTGATAAGATCAGTATTAACGAACTTCTTGAATATGATGATATCGCCTTACGACAAATGGGGTGGAGTCTTGAGCAAATTCGGCGTTGGCGCAATCCCGATGAACGTTATATAGCGCCTGCACTTAATTGGATTAAGCAAGATAATCAACGTATTCTGTCTATTTTTGATCCTCATTATCCTGCATTGTTAAAGCAAATTGTTGGTGCACCGCCGGTATTGTTTGTACAAGGTGAAGTCGGCGTGCTTGAACATCAACAAATTGCCATGGTAGGTAGTCGTTATTGTTCAACCTATGGCGAACATTGGGCTAAACATTTTGCCAGCGAGTTATCTTTAGCGGGAATGGTAATAACCAGTGGATTAGCTTTGGGAATTGATGGTATTTGCCACAAAGCAGTTGTGGATATACAAGGGCAGACCATAGCGGTGCTAGGAAGCGGTTTGGATGAAATTTATCCTGTCCGTCATACAAAACTTGCCCAGCAAATTATAGCCAATGGCGGTGCGTTGGTTTCAGAGTTTCTTCCTTCGCAACCGCCGATTGCTGAGAATTTCCCACGTCGCAATCGTATTATTAGCGGTTTATCACTTGGCACTTTAGTGATTGAAGCAACGGAAAAAAGCGGCTCATTGATTACTGCGCGTTATGCGCTGGATCAGAATCGTGATGTTTTTGCTTTACCCGGGAGTTTACATAACCAATATAGCGAAGGTTGCCATAAATTGATCAAAGAAGGGGCGATGCTTGTGGATTCTGTGAGTGATATTTTGGAAAGCATCGCTTTTTCTATGAGTCGGGGAAGTTTGCTTTACACATCTGAACCGAAAATAGTTAAGTCAGAGGCAAAACCAGTTCTAACGGTAGAAAATCCGCTCTATCCTGCGCTTTATGCAAAAATTGGTTATACCCCTTTAAGTATTGATGATCTAACGGGTTTAACGGATTTGTCAGTAGAAGAACTGTTAGTGCAATTATTAGCTTTAGAGTTGCAAGATCTGATTAAATCAGAGAATGGATTTTATACTCGTTACTAAATTTTCCTCTCCCTGCGGCTTTTCATATTTCGACTTAGGTTGATTCCGCTTAAGTTGACCCAACTTAGGGCACTCAACTTAGAAATTAGCTCAATGGAGAGGAAAATATATATTAACGAATAATACCGCGTGATGAGCGTTTGAAAAATTCAACAAAGAAGCTAATTGCGGATTCTTTTTCTGCTACTTGTCCAATTTCAGGTAATACTTCTTCAAGAGTTTTACCGCTACGGTAAATTAATTTATAGATGTTGCGAATGGCGTGCAGAGTAGGTTTATCAAAACCTCGACGTTTTAGTCCCTCAATATTGATCCCAAATGGTTTCGCGTGGTTACCCTGCGCCATAACATAAGGAGGAACATCTTGGCTAACCATTGAACCACCGCCTAGCATAACGTGAGCGCCCACAATCACAAATTGATGAATCGCAGACATACCGCCGACGATAACAAAATCATCTAACTCAACATGGCCAGCTAAAGTTGCGTTATTGGCTAAAATACAACGATTTTTAATATGACAGTCATGAGCAATGTGCACATTGATCATCAGTAAATTATCATCTCCGATTTTGGTAACGCCACCGCCCTGTGTTGTACCGCGGTGAATGGTAACGCTTTCACGAATGCGGTTACGATCACCAATCACTGTACGAGTAGGTTCGCCTTGATATTTTAGATCCTGATTAACTTCACCAATGCTCGCAAATTGGAAGATCTGGTTATCACAACCAATTTTGGTATGACCTTTCACCACAACATGAGAGTGCAAAATCGTTCCTCGACCAATTTCTACATCAGCACCAATAATACAAAATGGGCCAACCACAACATTCTCATGGATTTTAGCGCCTTCTTCGATAATGGCGGTAGGATGAATTTTGGCTGTTGAATGAATCATATTTCCTCCAATTATGCTTGACGACGTGCACACATTAATTCAGCTTCACAAACTATTTGGCCTTCTACGGAAGCTGTTGCGGTGAAGCGAGTAACGCCACGACGTTCTTTAATAAATTGCACTTCAATCACTAATTGATCGCCAGGTAAAACAGGGCGTTTAAAACGTGCGTTATCAATGGCGGCAAAATAGTACAATTCGTTATCTAATTTGCCATGGGTTTTGCATGCTAATACGCCACTCACTTGCGCCATAGCTTCTAAAATTAGCACGCCGGGGAAAATAGGTTGACCAGGGAAATGACCTGTAAAGCAAGGTTCATTTACACTGATATTTTTTATGGCTTTTGCCCATTGTCCCTCTTCATAATCTACCACGCGATCAACCAATAAAAATGGATAACGGTGTGGCAATAAGGTCATAATTTCGTTTGCTTCAATAATTTTGCTTGGGGAATTTTCAGTTATCACAATGACACCTTATTAAGAATAAAATTAAGATAAAAAGTGGTGGAATTATACGGCATTTCCCTATTGAACACAAAGCTGAGACAAGCTCAGCCTTGCGAGTTATAACACGATCAGATCATCACGATGTAGCGCTACAGCACCATATTCATAACCAAGGATCTGTTCTATATCCTGTGATTTTTGTCCCTTGATCAACATCAAGGCATCGCTATTGTAACGAGTCATGCCTAAAGCGAGAATTTTGCCTTGTTGATTACAAATCTTAACGACTTCTCCGCGAGAGAAATTTCCTTCTACACTCACAATCCCCGCAGGTAATAGGGATTTATGTTGTTTTAATAAGGCCTCTTCTGCACCCTTATCAATGCTTAACATTCCGGCAGCGGGGGCGGCGTATAGCCATTGTTTGCGACTTTCTAGCCGATCAGCCTGTAAACAAAATTTAGTGCCAATTTTTTTGCCATAAGCTAAATCATGGATCGCATTAATTCTATTTCCTGGCGCAATAATGGTTTCAATGCCTGAACGTGTAGCCACGTCTGCAGCGGTGATTTTTGTTGACATTCCGCCAGTGCCTAGGGTGGTGCCACTGCCGCCGGCGATAGAACGAATATGGTCAGTAATTTTATCCACTTCTTCAATTAATTTCGCCTCGGGATTTTTGCGTGGATCACTATCAAATAATCCTTGTTGATCCGTTAGTAAATAAAGCTGTTCTGCTTGCACCAAAATGGCAACTAGCGCCGATAAATTATCATTATCACCCACTTTAATTTCTGATGTCGCGACGGCATCATTTTCATTAATGACAGGAATAATTTGATTATCTAGCAAGGCATGTAGGGTATCTCGCGCGTTTAGAAAACGTTCGCGATCTTCAATATCCGCGCGAGTTAATAAAATTTGCCCAATATGAATATCATAAATGGCAAATAATTTTTCCCAAGTTTGAATCAATTGGCTTTGTCCTACCGCTGCAAGCAATTGTTTTGATGCGATAGTCGGCGGTAGTTGCGGGTGATTGAGATAATGGCGACCCGCTGCAATTGCACCAGAAGTTACAATCACTAAACGGAAGCCTGCCTGATGTAGCTGTGCAAGTTGACGTACAATCTCCATCATATGTGGCAAATTCAATTTGGCCGAGCCTTGAGTTAAGGTACTTGTACCAAATTTCACAACAATCGTTTTATCTGTTTTCATAAAAAAATACCGCGTTATTTTTGCTAAAAAATTGTCCTAAAAGTTATCACTAATAGGCTGAAAAATCATTAATTTTAAATATGAGATCGAATTAAATCTTTGCTTAATGCTGTGTTTTATTTGATATGCCTGCGTTGGGAAACGCGGACTTTTTGGTTTAGCCTTGCCAGGTCTGCTGTTTTATCGTCAAAAACCTGTGGTATAGTAGCCAGGTTGTTTTGAACTGAAATGGGCTTTTAATGACATTAAGTGTAATTGTGGCGATGACAAAAAATAATGTCATCGGTAAAGATAATCAAATGCCTTGGCATTTACCTGCAGATCTAAAATGGTTTCGTGAAAATACTTTAGGTAAACCCGTTATTATGGGGCGTAAAACCTTTGAAAGTATTGGTCGAGTATTGCCAAAACGCCCTAATATTGTTCTTTCACGCCAACCTTATGAATATGATGGGCTGATTTGGCAAGAGAGCTTTGAGGCGGCGTTAAGCTATTTACAATCTCATGCAGAAATTATGTTGATCGGCGGTGGACAATTATTTAAACAATATTTACCGCTGGCAGATAAACTCTATTTAACCATTATTCAAACTGAGCTAGAAGGCGATACTTATTTCCCACAGATTGATTGGAATGAGTGGCAAATCCAAGAAGAACGTTGGCACGATGCCGATGCTGAAAATCCTTATGCTTGCCGTTTTTTAATTTTAGTTCGCAAATAATCTCTTCGTTACCAACGTCTTTTACGGCGGTGATATTGTAGGCTACGAGTGCTACTCAAGGCTTTCGGCGCTACAGTTTCATGAACCTTGCGGTAGGTTTTGCGGTAGTGGCTTAAGAAGTAATGTATGGAACTTGCCAAAAGTGCGCCAACCAAAAAGACGATGATTAATTCACCATATAGTTGATGAAAGAGTTGGTTAATTTTACTTTGAGTTTGTGTCCCGTATTTGCTATCAAAAGTAACGCGTAGAAATCCTTCAACGCCGTTAGCGGAGTAAATTGGCTCAACAATCTGTTGGGTGTGGTTTTCTCTTTCTACCCCATTCAATCCTAATGTGTTTCGCAAATTATGTTCGTTGCTTGTTGTTGCAATCAGTTCTCCGTTGCTGGCATAAATACTTGCATCTAATACAAAACTTTCTTTGGCAAATTGATCTAAATTCTCTGTGAGTTGTTCGGGCTTTGCATTATTGACTAAAGATATGGACAATAAATTGGCTTGCTGACGAACTAACAAGTGAGACAGGTTTGCAACTTGGCTAACACTAGCCAGTTGAGAACCAATTTTGAATTGCTTAACGCCGAATAAAATCAATGAGACCGTCAAAAAGGAGAACAGTATAATCAGGCTGAACATCGCTATTTTGATTAATTTTTCTTTTGCTAAATACAAGTTAAATCTCCCCTAAATCCCGTTAAATAGGCTAGAATATCGCCAATTTTCCATTGATAACAAATAGGATTTTTTTATGCCCTGTCCGAATTTAACGCGCATTATCCAACATTATTCACCTTTACCGAATAGTTTTTTAGCTAGCAAAGTGGAAGGAGCGGATAAATTCATTCTCTACGGTAACCCATTGAATCTTGAGTTGCTTCAACAATTTCAACAGCTTTGTGGTGAAAATTTCACTATTTTAGAAGCTTGGGAAATGTTTAACAACAGCATTGTACTTCTACAGGGCAATTGGCAAGAACAATGGAAAGATTACGCACATCAATTGCAACTAGATATTGCTTTGCTTAATTTCATACCTCACCTAAGTCAAGGCGGTTTGCTTGTGATGGATATGGATTCCACCGCGATTCAAATTGAATGTATTGATGAAATTGCCAAACTTGCAGGTACGGGAGAATTGGTTTCTAGCATTACCGCGCAAGCGATGCGAGGAGAACTAGATTTTGAACAAAGTTTACGCCGTCGAGTGGCCACCTTAACAGGTGCTTCTGCACAGATTTTAGAACAAGTGCGTAGTCATTTACCGCTTATGCCAGGTTTAACAGAAACCGTGCAGCTATTAAAACAATATGGTTGGAAAATTGCTATCGCTTCTGGTGGTTTTACCTATTTCACCGAGTATTTACAGCAAATCCTTGGGTTGGATCATACCGTCGCTAACCAGTTTGTAATTGAAAACGGAAAGTTAACAGGGGAACTAACTGGGGATATTGTTCATGCCCAATATAAAGCAGAGACGTTGCAGAAGTTAGCTCAACAATATGGAATTCCAATGTCAGCGACTATTGCTATTGGCGACGGCGCTAATGACTTGCCAATGTTGAATTTTGCTTCTCTTGGAGTTGCCTTGCACGCGAAGCCAAAAGTCCAACAACAGGCGCAAGTTGTGGTAAACTTTGCCGACTTTAGCGCACTGCTTTGTTTATTGAGTGCCAATGAAAAATTAATTAAGGAGTAAAAATGCCATCTTTTGACATCGTATCTGAAATTACCTTACATGAAGTGCGTAATGCAGTAGAAAATGCTAACCGTGAATTAACTAACCGTTGGGATTTTCGCAATGTACAAGCTAGCATCGAACTAAACGAAAAAAATGAAACTGTTAAAGTTTCGAGCGAATCAGATTTCCAAGTAGAACAATTAGTCGATATTTTCCGTAATGCTTGTATTAAGCGAGGTATAGAAACTCATTCTCTTGATATTCCAACAGAATATGAACATAGCGGTAAAACTTTTAGTAAAGAAATTAAGTTAAAGCAAGGGATTGAATCTGATATGGCGAAAAAAATTACCAAATTAATTAAAGATGCCAAATTAAAAGTGCAAACGCAAATTCAAGGTGATCAAATTCGTGTTACAGGAAAATCTCGTGATGATCTACAAGCGACAATTCAATTGGTGAAAGGCGCTGAGTTAGGTCAACCTTTCCAATTTAATAACTTTAGAGATTAATTCCATTTATAAAGGTTCAGTTATTAAGAGATTAAACTGAACCTTTTTTCTTAGTTTATGAATTTCAATAATTCATCTAATTTTGCTATTTCTAGCGTCGGTAGCAATGTGGTTTCTGAACATTGATTGATATGTTGTTTCGTTACATTGATCCATATCGCCTGACAACCAGCTTGAATCGCACCTTGAACATCTGAAACCAAGTGATCGCCAATATGGAGAATATTTTGTGGCGAGATTTGGAAATGTTGTGCGGTTTGATGAAACAGTTGTGAATGAGGTTTTGCTCTACCGTGCTCACCGCCTCTTAATACCAATTTAAAGTAATCAAGCCCGATAAGTTTAGGATCCACATTGCCATTAGTGATTGCGATCAACGGATAGCGTTGGGTTAATTTATTAAGCACCTCGAAAGTTTGCGTAGGTATGGATATTTTATGACGCCATTCGATAAATTCCGCCATACTGCTTTGAATAATGCGTTGAATCTCTTGCGGTTTTTTATGGTGATGCTGAAGAAGTATCCTGGTAGCGGTGATACGCCAAGCAATTACATCTTCACACAAAATTGGATCTTGCTGCATTACTTTGCTTTTCCAATAACGCCATTGGGTTGAGTCCAATTCCGTCAGCTGGCTTTCTTGTTGTAGTTTAGTGAGAAATTTTTGTTCTGCTAAGGCGATAACCATACTGTTATCGTAAAGGGTGTCATCAAGATCAAAACTAATAACTTTGAATGGTTGTAGATTGCGATAGAACTTCATTTTTTTCCTATTTTTTCCTTTTTGCTCTAGGGTGTGCGGAATCATAAACTTCAGCTAAATGTTGGAAATTTAAGTGCGTATAAATTTGCGTGGTAGAAAGATTGCTATGCCCTAATAATTCTTGTACAACCCGTAAATCAGAACTTGCTTCTAGCATATGAGTGGCGAAAGAATGACGTAATTTATGTGGGTTTAAATGGCTATTTAAACCCTGTTTAATGCCCCAAATTTCTAAGCGTTTTTGAATGGCGCGGTGGGTGATGCGATTACCAAGTTGACTGACGAACAGGGCATCATCTTTAGGATTGAACAGCAAGCGTACTTTTAACCATTGTTGAATGGCGTGAGAGGCATAACGACCAAAGGGCACAATGCGTTCTTTGTTACCTTTACCCAATACTTTCACCTCGCGCGATCGTAGATTAATGCTGTTTAAATTAAGTCCTTGTAATTCCGATAAGCGCAAACCTGAGCTGTATAGCAGTTCCAACATCGCTTTATCACGAATATCTATGGGGTCTTTGCTGTCATTGGTGAGCAACTTTTGTATTTGTTCCGCATCAATATTTTTGGGTAAATGATTGCCTTGTTTGGGCGCAGAAATTCCAGTGGCTGGGTTGACCTTTAATTCTTGTTGTTGCACTAGGTAGTTAAAAAAGCCTCGTAGCGCCGATAGTCGTAGCGCCAGGCTTTTTTCTTTTAAGCCTTCTTTATGACTTTGGGCAAGAAGGAAACGCACGACACTCGGCGTTACCGCCGGCCATTGTGTAATGCCGTTTTTGCGGAGAATTTCAACGCAATGGTTGAGCTGACGCTGGTAGTTATTAAGCGTATGTGCGCTAACTTGGCGCTCAATGCGTAAATAATTCCAATATTTATCTAGGAGCTGTTGCATTTTTGCTGTCCGTTATTTTTTTAGGTGATCAATCCAACGGTTTAAATGAAGTTCTATTATATCTACTAAATGTTTGAGAAATTTGGTGTCTTGACCATTATGGAAATGGTTTGCTTCATGGGCAGAAAAGAGTAATAAGGCGTTCGGTTGAGAGAGTGTTTGTTGAGAATTTTTCGCGCCTAGTAGACAACAAGCCACCGAGCCAATGGGAAATTCTTCGGGCAAAAAGAGCATGGTTTTTTCTTTGTGCGTCAGTTCCCCAAGATAAAAACGGCTCAACCCAAAACGCTCTAAGCGAACAATATCAAAAGCCTTGCGGTCGAGCCAAATCTCATCTTGCAAACTTGCGCATTTTTCCCAAGTATCATTAAACAACAAAATTTTAGCTTGTTTCACCTCAAAACGTTGGATCCATTGATCTAATTTCTGCACGCCTTCGGAAAAATTACTGGCTTGGGATAACTGTTGTTGCAACGGTAGCAAGCCTAAGAAAATATCACTATTTTGAACAGCAAGCTGAGTAAACTTCTCTAACTCAGCCTCTAACGCCTTAATACGCTGGCGTTGACGTTCTAATTGCAATTCCACCAGCGATAAGGTGTTTTTCTGTGCAGAATATAGGTTCAGAAAATCCAAAGTTTCAGGATATTCAAGCAATAAATCGGGATTGCGCTGTAAATAGCGGATAACTTGTTCTGCGCTAAGTTCTTGCATAATATGCTTCCTTATCTTCCTTTCAGAGAAGTTTAGTCTTGATGACTAATAATCACCCGTAAACTATCTAAGCGCCAAGTGGCTTGTTGTAATTGGGAAAGAGAACGCTGTTTAATTTGCTCTAAGGCTAAGATTTCATCTTGACGGATATTTTTATTAACCGCTTGTAACGCCGTTAAACGATTTAATTCCGCGCTCAGGGTTTGGTCAGCCAGTTGCTGTGCATTGTGGATAATTTGCTCCGCTGGTGCAATTACTTTTTGCTCACTTAATTTCACCAAATGGTTGATTTGGTTACGAACCATTTTCACCACTTTATTGGCCATATTTTTACCCATTGGTTTGAGCTGTTTTTGCAATCCATTAAAAGAAACTTTTTCTGCTAAGTTATTGCCTTTAACGTCTAATAATAAGCGAATAGGCGTCGGCGGTAGGAAGCGGGTAAGTTGTAAGCCTTTTGGTGCTTGTGCCTCAACCACATAAATCAGTTCTAATAATAACGTACCTGCAGGAATACTTTTGTTCATTAATAAACTGACCGCGCATTTTCCGATGTCGCCTGAGGTGATTAAATCAATGCCGTGGCGGATCATTGGGTGATCCCAACTTAAAAATTCCACATCTTCTCTGACAAGAGCAATCTGACGATCAAAGGTAACGGTAATGCCTTCCTCTTTTAAACCAGGGAAATCAGGTACGAGCATCGTGCCAGTTGGGCTAATCACAATGGATTTTTCACCTAAATCTTCTTGTTCAACGCCGATAATATCAAACAAGTTCAAACTGAAAGTGATTAATTCATTTGAACCGTCCTGTTGCATAATTGCTTTGGCTAATTGTTGCGCGTTTTCACCGCCGTTAGAATTGAGTTCTAATAGGCGGTCGCGCCCTTTTTCTAAGATTTGTTTTAACGCCATTTGTTGCTTACGAGTGTCAGCCACAAAAACATCAAATTCTGTTAGATTGGAAGGTTGCTGTAAAAACTGTTGTAGCCTCTCTTGGTTATGTTCAAATAAACGCATTCCCATCGGACAAGTTTCTTCAAAAGCATTTAATCCTTCTTGATACCAACGTGCTAGCACCATTTGCGCGCTATGAGCAAAGCAAGGCACATGAATTTGAATATCTCGTGTTTGTCCGATGCGATCTAAACGCCCGATACATTGTTCCAACAAATCAGGATTATCAGGTAAGTTGAACAACACTAAATGACAGGCGAATTGAAAATTCCGCCCTTCCGAGCCAATACTCGAACTGAGTAATACCTGTGCGCCTTCTTCTTGTTGAGCAAAATAAGCGGCAGCACGATCTCGCTCTACGATGCTCATTTTTTCGTGGAAAACCGTGGCGCGAATGGCCGCTTTTTCGCGTAAGGCTTGTTCTAACTGAATGGCGGTATTGGCTTGACGGCAAATCACTAGGATTTTTTCTTCGCGGTGATTTTTTAAGAAGGTAATCAACCATTCGAGACGAGGATCAAATTCCCACCATTTCACTTCAGGATTAAGTTGTTGAAATAATTGTTCAGGATAGAACAGATCTTTATGTGAAATCTCGCCCAGTTTTTTTAATACATTAATTGCATTCTCATATTGCTTCGGCGCTTCAAGGGTGATTTGTTGATAGGTCCGTTTAGGGAAGCCTTTCACCCCTTGACGAGTATTGCGGAATAACACTCGGCTAGTACCGTGGCGGTCGATGAGATTATTGATTAATTCTTGGCGCGCTAAGTGTTTTTGTTCTGCTTCAGATTGAGCATCTAAAACTTTAAAAACTGGTTCTACATCTTGCTCTGAGAGCAAATCTGCAATGTGATTTTTTTCTGTATCCGTCAGTTTTTTCTCCGCTAATAAGCTTTGTACCGCATCTGCGACAGGTTGATATTGCTGTTGCTCTGCCACAAAATCCGCATAATTATAAAAACGATTAGGATCTAATAAACGCAAACGGGCGAAATGACTTTCTTGCCCCAGCTGCTCTGGCGTCGCCGTGAGCAATAACACCGCAGGAATATTTTCTGCCAACTGCGCAATAAGTTCATATTCTTGGCTGGATTGTTGTTCCGACCAAGCTAGGTGGTGGGCTTCATCGACGATAAGCATATCAAATTCTGCCTCAAGCAGTTGCTCTACTCGTTGTGGTTGTGCGCATAACCAGTCCAATGCGCAAATAATGCGAGATTCCGTGCTAAAAGGGTTCACCTGTTGAGCTGAAGTAGGATCCTCAAAATCGCCACAACGTTCTTCATCAAACAACGAAAAATGCAGATTAAAACGGCGTAGCATTTCCACTAACCATTGATGCTGCAAGGTTTCAGGCACAATGATGAGCGCACGTTCCACTTTTTCGGCAAACAGCTGTTGTTGCAAAATCATACCAGCTTCAATGGTTTTACCCAGCCCCACTTCATCCGCCAACAACACACGAGGCGCGTTACGTTGCCCCACTTCTTTGGCAATGTGTAACTGATGTGGAATTAAGCTCGCGCGAATGCCACGCAGCCCGCGCAAATGGGAAAGGAATTGCGCTTGTTGGTGCTTCAATGTTTGATAGCGCAGCACAAAATGTTCATTACGGTCGATTTGGGCATTGAACAGACGATCCTGTGGTTTGCTGAACGTCATTTGGTGTGCCAAATCCATTTCTTTGATCGTGATTTCTTCGTTGCTATCCAAGCGTTGCACTAAATATAAGGCAAGCCCTTGATTTTCCAGCACTTCTAACACGCGCCCTTTCCAACCTTGTTGATGGGTAATTTCATCGTTCACCTGAAATAACACGCGCGTGAGTGGCGCTGAATCTAAGGCATAAATTCGTTGTTCTTCCGCCGCTGGAAATAAAATGGTGACGCTACGATGGGTTAATTCAACAATAATTCCCAAGCCAAGATTATTTTCACTTTCACTGATACAGCGTTGTCCTACCGCAAATGACATACTTTGTTCTCTACTTAACATAAAAAGGCGTTATTTTAGCGGTGTTAAGCTAAAAAAGAAAATGGAAAACCCGGAGTTAACAATAAGCTAAGTTTGTGGGAGATAAATGTTTTTGTATTTACAAAAAAGGTTTCTGCATTTACAGAAACCTTTGTATCGTATTTATTGGCTTATTCCCACTCAATAGTCGCAGGTGGTTTTCCGCTGACATCATAAACAACGCGGGAAATGCCGTTCACTTCGTTGATAATGCGGTTGGAGATTTTGCCGAGTAGGTCGTATGGCAAGTGTGCCCAATGTGCGGTCATAAAGTCGATAGTTTCCACCGCACGCAGGCTGACGACCCAGTCGTATTTACGCCCATCGCCCATGACGCCTACGGATTTTACAGGCAAAAACACTGCGAAGGCTTGGCTGACTTTGTCATACCAACCTGAGTTGTAGAGTTCTTCGATGAAAATCGCATCGGCTTTACGCAGTAAATCGCAGTACTCTTTTTTGATTTCGCCTAACACACGCACGCCTAAGCCAGGACCTGGGAATGGGTGGCGGTTGAGCATTTCCGCAGGTAAGCCAAGGGCTAAACCGATTTTACGCACTTCGTCTTTGAACAATTCACGTAACGGTTCCACTAAGCCAAGTTTCATATAGTCAGGCAAACCACCAACGTTGTGGTGCGATTTGATCACGTGGGCTTTGCCCGTTTTGCTGGCGGCGGATTCGATTACATCTGGGTAAATGGTGCCTTGTGCTAACCATTTCACTGAGGTGAGTTTTTTCGATTCATCATCGAATACGTCCACGAATACTTTACCGATGGTTTTGCGTTTCGCTTCTGGCTCGTCAATGCCTTTGAGTGCGTCTAAGAAACGATCTTCGGCATTCACTCGAATGATGTTCAAGCCGAATTTATCACCGAACATTTCCATTACTTGATCGCCTTCGTTTAAACGTAATAAACCGTTGTCCACGAATACGCAGTGCAAGTTTTTGCCGATGGCACGGTGTAAAAGCAATGCAGTCACTGAAGAATCCACACCGCCCGATAAGCCTAAAATCACTTCGTCATCGCCCACTTGGGCTTTAATTCGAGCCACCGCATCTTCAATGATGTTTTCTGCCGTCCAGTTGGTTTCGCAACCACAAATGCCCACCACGAAGTTTTTTAACAATGCCAAACCGCTCTTGGTATGAGTCACTTCAGGGTGGAATTGCACGCCATAGAAACGGCGGCTTTCGTCTGACATTGCCGCAATCGGGCAAGTCGGCGTTACGCCAGTGATGGTAAAGTGCGGTGGTAATTGAGTAACTTTATCGCCGTGGCTCATCCAAACGTCGAGTTTTGGATTGCTAGCGGTGAGATCGTCGTTTAATTTTGCAAATAACGCATCGCTTGCGGTGAGTTGCACGCCCGCATAGCCAAATTCACGGTGATCGGAGGTTTCCGTTAAGCCGCCCAACTGCATTGCCATTGTTTGCATTCCGTAGCAAATACCAAGCACTGGCACGCCTGCGTTAAACACATATTCAGGGGCACGCGGGCTATTTTCTTCGGTGGTACTTTCAGGGCCGCCCGAAAGAATAATCCCTGTCGGATTGAACTCACGGATTTGATCTTCCGTCACGTCCCACGCCCAAAGTTCACAATACACCCCAATTTCACGCACACGACGTGCGATAAGTTGCGTATATTGCGAACCGAAGTCCAAAATTAAAATTTTATGATTGTGGATGTTTTTCATTGGTTTATCCAAAAATTTCTGAGTGTGAATTAATTCTAATAAGATGTAACTCATCCTCGATAAGGCGATAGATGAGAACTAAATCATTTTTAATATGGCAATCTCTAAACAGGCTCCAATCACCAGTTAAGGCGTGATCTCTATATTTTGCAGGTAATTCTTTTCGATTGAGCAAACAGTGCATAACCTCAATATATTCAGGGCTTGTGCCAATTAAAACTGCTTGCTTTTTGAAATCACGCTTAAAATCCTTAGTAAAATAAAGCTCACGAGGCGAATTACTCATTTGAATCGGCTAAAATTTGTTGATGTAAATCCTCTAAAGACGCTGCTTTATATAGCTTGCCATCAAGTGAATCTTCCATTGCTTTTACGGTTTTGGCATTAGGTTGATAATCTAAACTTAATGGAATGGTATTCGTTTTTGCAATTTGTGTTAGAAACATATTTAACACTTGCGCTGGGGTTAAACCATAGCTTTTAATCACTTCAAAAGCCTGAGCCTTAATGCTCTCTTGTGTTCTAAAATTCACCGCACTGTTTAGCATAGCCTACTCCTTGTTAAAATTTATGCGATTATAAATTGTATTGCATTGTAATACAATTTTAATTTATTCGGTTTTGGCTCGCTCTTTGAGGGTAATACAAAAATATTTATGGTCAGAAAAGGGCAATAAATCCTCATCTGAAATATAACCGTGCTGATATAAGTAATAATTGGGGCTGAAGTAGATTAACCCTAAATTTCACACAATTTTCTCAACGTTTTAAATTGTTCTTTTGGTGTCCCAAAGTTAAACCGAAACTCACATTCTTTTAAGAATAAAGGAAAGTTTTTTCGGTTAATTCCGTTGTATTTTCGCAGAATTCGCTTCGCTTGACTCCAAAAATTTTCAATGCCGTTGATGTGATTTTGTTTCACTGCAAACAGTTCCGAATGGTTAATTCGTTCGTGGTGAAATTCGCTCACATCAAGGGTATCATAACTACGATAAGTGTCTGTATAAACCCAGCTGTCAGGCTTGATTTTCCTTGCTATAACAGGCATTAGCGTTGTTGTTTTCGTATCATTGACGACCACAGTAAACACTTTCCCTTGCCTTTTCAACACCCCAAAA
>MUYB01000007.1:74586-107381 GCA_002015125.1 [Haemophilus] felis | reverse complement strand
CATTCTTTTTCTTTGAGCCAGCCTTGTTGAATAGCGGCTTGGTGCATTGCGTATTCCCCTGATACTTGATAGGCAAAGGTGGGGACGCCGAAATGTTGTTTGACGCGATACACCAAATCTAAATAAGGCATTCCCGGTTTCACCATCACCATATCCGCGCCCTCTTGTAAGTCTAGCGCCACTTCTTGCAATCCCTCGTCGCTGTTGGCTGGGTCGAGTTGGTAAGTTTTTTTGTCGCCCCCTTTGAGATTACCAGCGGAACCCACAGCATCACGGAACGGTCCGTAATAATTAGAGGCATATTTGGCGGAATACGCCATAATAAGGGTATCCACAAAGCCTTGTTGCTCAAGTGCAGTGCGAATTCTGCCAATTCGCCCATCCATCATATCGCTCGGTGCCACGATGTCTGCGCCAGCTTGGGCGTGGGAAAGGGCTTGTTTCACAAGAACGTCGGTGGTGATGTCGTTGAGTACATAACCTTGTTCATCAATGATCCCGTCTTGACCATGAACGGTGTAAGGATCGAGTGCCACATCCGTTAACACACCTAGCTGCGGATAAGCCTGTTTCAAGGCGCGCACCGCCCGTTGCACCAAGCCATTAGGATTATAAGCTTCCTCCGCTATCAGCGATTTTTTATCTTGCGCAATGACAGGGAATAGCGCCACCGTTGGTACGCCATATTTCACCAATAATGCGGCTTCGATTAAAAGCTGATCAATGGTTAAGCGTTCCACGCCCGGCATGGATGCCACGGCTTCGCGATAATTTTCGCCCTCTAAAATAAACACGGGGTAGATTAAATCATCTACCGTTAATTTATTTTCTGCCATAAGGCGACGACTGAAATCTTGTTTACGCATACGACGTAGGCGACGTTGTGGGAAGTCAGTAAAAATTTGTTGTGGCATAATCTGTTCTCTCCATTGGGAAATACGAAATAAACGCGCTCATTCAACAAAAAAAATGCGTCTTTAGCAAGGGAAATCCTGCTTTCAAGTTGCGAATAAATTTTATACGCCTATAATGATGCCCCTGCATTCACAACACGCACTATCTTAACCTCAATCATTCGCGCAAATGTTGCGCTGACGCCAATAATCATCATATGTATTCATTAAGTTCGCTCTCATGCGCACTAGGAACAAAAAAACATGTCAAAAAATAACAAAATCAAACAAACCCAACATAGTTTGCAAGATCCCAATTACCAACAAGAATTATCGAAATACGATAATCCCATCCCAAGTCGTGAATTTATTCTGCAAATTATCCGCGCTTACAATCAACCTATGAGCCGTGAGGAAATCACGCTGGCGCTAGCCATTACGGACGAAGAACAACAAGAGGGCATGCGTCGTCGTTTGCGTGCAATGGAAAATGACGGGCAGTTAATTTTCACCAAACGTAAACGTTATGCCTTACCTGAAAAATTAGACTTGCTCAAAGGAACGGTTCTAGGGCATCGTGATGGCTATGGCTTTTTGCAAGTGGAAGGCAAGGACGGCGATTGGTTTATTTCCAACAGCCAAATGCAAAAAGTGATGCACGGCGATTATGTGCTGGCGCAACCGAGCGGTATGGATCGTCGGGGACGCAAGGAGGTGCGCATTGTGCGAGTGTTGCAACAGAGCAAAAAACAAATTGTGGGGCGCTTTTTCCTTGAGGATGGCATTGGTTATGTGGTGCCTGATGACAGCCGCATTAGCCGTGATATTTTAATTCCTCAGGAACATCGCCAAGGGGCGCGTATGGGGCAGGTTGTGGTGGTGGAATTGAAGCCACGCACCGCTACTTTCAGTCAGCCCGTGGGGATGATCACGGAAATTTTAGGAGAAAATATGGCGAAAGGAATGGAAGTGGAAATTGCTTTGCGTAATCACGATATTCCGCACAAATTCCCTGATAACGTGGCGAAACAATGTAAAAAATTCAGTGAAGAAGTGCCTGAGCAAGCCAAACAAGGTCGAGTGGATTTACGCCAGTTGCCCTTGGTGACCATTGACGGCGAAGATGCGCGTGATTTTGACGATGCGGTATTTTGTCAGAAAAAACGGGGCGGCGGCTGGACCCTTTGGGTGGCTATCGCCGATGTGAGCTATTATGTTCGCTTGCGCACGGCGTTAGATACGGAAGCGCACCAGCGTGGCAATTCTGTTTACTTCCCCAATCGTGTGGTGCCAATGTTGCCTGAAGTGCTGTCGAACGGTTTGTGTTCCCTCAATCCGCAAGTGGATCGCTTATGTATGGTGTGTGAAATGCAAATTTCCGCCAAAGGCAAACTCACGGGTTATGCATTTTATGAGGGGTTGATGAACTCCCATGCACGCTTAACCTATAACAAAGTGGCGAAAATTCTCGACGGCGATGAAACCTTAATGGCGCGTTATCAAGGTTTAGTACCGCACTTGCAAGAGTTACACAAAATGTATCAGGCGCTGTTTGCCGCTCGCCAACAACGAGGCGCCATTGATTTTGACACCGTCGAAACCAAATTTGTGTTTAATGAATTGGGACGCATTGAGTGCATTGAACCTGTGGTGCGCAACGATGCCCATAAAATCATCGAGGAATGTATGATCCTCGCCAACATTGCGGCGGCGAATTTTGTGGAAAAACACAATGAGGCGGCGTTATTCCGCATTCACGCCACGCCAAGCGAAGAAAAACTCACCGCTTTCCGTGCTTTTTTGAGCGAGTGCGGTTTGGGGTTGGGCGGCGGTAACAAACCTAGCACCGCCGATTATGCAGAATTGTTGGAACAAGTGCATGAGCGCCCTGATCACGAGCTGATCCAAACCATGTTGCTGCGCTCCTTAAGCCAAGCGGTGTATCACGCCGACAACATTGGGCATTTTGGACTGGCGTTAGAGCAATACGCTCATTTCACCTCGCCCATCCGCCGCTACCCTGACCTAACTCTGCATCGCACTATTAAGTATCTTTTGGCGAAACAAAAAGGATCAAAACGAAAAACCACAGACACTGGCGGCTACCATTATTCCGTGGAAGAAATGGACTTGCTCGGCGATCACTGTTCGATGACCGAACGCCGTGCCGATGACGCCACCCGAGAAGTAGCGGACTGGCTAAAATGCGAATATATGCAAGATCAAGTGGGCAATGAATTTAGTGGCATTATTTCTTCTGTCACAGGATTTGGCTTGTTTGTGCGCCTCGACGATTTGTTTATCGACGGATTAGTGCATATTTCCACCTTAGACAATGATTACTACCAATTTGATTTAGCCAAACAACGCTTAATCGGCGAAAATAGTGGTATGATTTACCGCCTTGGCGATAAAGTGCGGGTGCGAGTGGAAGCGGTGAGTCTTGAGCAACGGCAAGTGGATTTCAGCTTGCTGGCAAGCGAACGCAAACCTCGTCGAGCAGGCAAAACCGCAAAGCAAAAATTAAAGAAAAATCAACGCTATGCGGACAGTTTAGACGCCCCAAAAAGCCAAAAAAGCAGCAAAAAAGCCGCCGTTAACCATAAAGCCAAAAGCCGCAGTAAAACTAAAGCCGCGAGCAAAAGCAAAACGGCGAGCAAAACGAAAGCAACCCACAAAACCAGCAAAAGAGATAAAAAATAATGAGTGAACATATTTACGGCATTCACGCCGTGAGCGCCTTTTTGCGCAATGCGCCAGAGCGTTTTATTGAAGTGTATGCCCTCAAAGGACGGGAAGACAAACGCCTACAACCCTTGCTCAATGAATTGCATCAGCTGGGCATTTCCGTGCAATTTGTGAACCGTCAAACCCTCGACAAAAAAGCCGATGGCGAAGTACATCAAGGCATTATGGCACGAGTACAGCCTGCGAAAGAGTTAAACGAAAATGACCTCGAGCAGCTTCTGCAACAAACGCCGTCGCCGCTGCTACTGGTGCTTGATGGCGTTACTGATCCACACAACTTAGGAGCCTGTCTGCGAACTGCCGACGCTACTGGCGTCGCCGCCGTCATTGTCCCCAAAGACAAATCCGCCCAGCTCAATGCAACTGCTCGCAAAGTGGCGTGCGGTGCGGCGGAAGTTGTGCCACTTATTCGAGTAACCAATTTAGCTCGCACTTTGCGTGAATTACAGCAGCGCCATAATATTTGGGTAGTCGGCACCGCTGGTGAAGCCACAGAAACCCTCTACCAAACCAAATTAACAGGGGCGCTGGCGCTAGTGATGGGCGCAGAAGGCGACGGAATGCGCCGTTTAACTCGAGAATGTTGCGATCAATTAATCAGCATCCCAATGGCAGGATCGGTCTCCTCACTGAACGTCTCCGTTGCCACTGGGGTGTGTTTGTTTGAAATTGTCAGACAGCGTTCTGCGGTTTAATTACACCAACATAAAATTTGAGCAATGGCTCGTTCGACTTATATGGGGGAAAGAAAAAAATGCTAACACCTATTCAAAACTTTCTAAAGCAAGAAGCAGCTGGCGGAATTTTATTATTTATTTTCGCTACTGTTGCGATTATTTTAGCTAATACGCCTTTTAGTGGTCTTTATTTTGGCTTCTTAGATATGCCAGTTCATTTACAAATTGGTTCGTTTATGATCCATAAACCATTATTAATGTGGGTAAATGACGGATTAATGGCAATCTTTTTCATGTTGGTAGGAATGGAAGTCAAACGGGAATTACTTGAAGGTTCATTATCCAGTTACCAACGCGCCATATTCCCTGCTATAGCGGCTATCGGCGGTATGGTGGTGCCTGCTTTAATTTTCTTTATGCTTAATCAGAATTCTGCGGAATATCAACAAGGTTGGGCAATTCCTATGGCGACAGATATTGCCTTTGCTTTGGGCGTAGTCGCTTTACTTGGTAAACGAGTACCTTTAGCGCTAAAAATATTCTTGTTAGCCTTAGCGATTATTGATGACTTAGGTGCAATCGTCGTAATTGCCTTGTTTTTCTCCAATGATCTCAGTTTGCAAGCAGTTATTTTTGCCGCTGTGGCTGTGTTTATTCTGATTGTAATGAATCGAATGAAAATCACCAGTTTGTCAGCTTATGGTATCGTAGGCTTAATTTTATGGGCTTCTGTCTTGAAATCTGGTGTTCATGCTACTTTGGCTGGAGTAATTATCGGTTTTTGTATTCCATTAAATGGAAAACAAGGGGAACGCCCGCTGGATGATTTTGAACACGCCTTGTCCCCTTGGAGTGCCTTTGGTATTTTACCTCTGTTCGCTTTTTGTAACGCTGGAGTGTCTTTGCTCGGAATGGGAATCAATAACCTTACTTCAACTTTACCATTAGGTATTGCTTTAGGTTTATTGGTAGGCAAGCCGTTAGGTATTTTCTCTTTCTGTTTTATTGCAGTGAAATTGCGTATCGCCAAATTATCCGAAGGCATCAACTTTAAACAGATTTTCGCGGTTTCCGTGCTCTGCGGTATAGGTTTTACTATGTCGATGTTCCTAGCGGGATTGGCCTTTGGCGGCGATAGTGGTGAAAATATTACTGCCCTTGCTCGTTTAGGCATTTTAATGGGCTCAGGTTTATCTGCGGTATTAGGTTATTTCTTACTAAGAAGCTGTACTAGCGCCGATATAGCGCAGATTGAGAACTAATAGCTCAACATATCCAAATTCTCGTTTATTAGCAAAACAGGCTCAATTTGTCATCTACATTGAGCCTGTTTTTTGTTATCCTTAGTCAGTTTTATTTTCAGGAATACAAATTATGACGACAGATATTCAGCCAATGGAAAAATTGCCCCAATCCAACTCAGAGTTTAAGGATGCAAGCGCCCCAGAAATTGAAGAAACTACGCATTTTGGTTTTAAAACCGTAGCAAAATCAGAAAAACAAAAAATGGTGGCCAACGTCTTTCATTCCGTAGCAGGAAAATACGATCTAATGAACGATTTACTTTCCTTTGGTATTCATCGTGTTTGGAAACGCTTTACCATTGATTGTAGTGGCGTGCGTAAAGGTCATAAAGTCTTAGATCTTGCAGGTGGAACTGGCGACTTTAGTGCTAAATTCTCTCGTATAGTTGGTCCAAACGGCGCCGTAGTGCTCGCAGATATCAATGATTCTATGTTGCAAGTTGGGCGTGAAAAATTACGCAATTTGGGTGTGGTCGGAAATGTAAATTATGTGCAAGCAAACGCCGAAGCTCTTCCTTTTCCTGATAATACCTTCGATTGCGTAATTATTAGCTTTGGGTTACGCAATGTAACAGATAAAGATAAAGCACTACGCTCAATGTTCCGTGTACTGAAACCCGGTGGTCGTTTGTTAGTGCTTGAATTTTCTAAACCTATTTTAGATCCGCTTAGCAAAATCTATAATTTTTATTCTTTTAATATTCTGCCCAAAATTGGGGAAGCGGTGGTCAATGACGGCGATAGCTACCGTTATTTAGCGGAGTCCATACGCATGCACCCAGAGCAAGATGTATTAAAACAAATGATGGTAGAAGCAGGCTTTGAACAAGTAAGTTACTATAACTTGAGTGCAGGTATCGTGGCGTTACACCGCGGTTATAAATTTTAAGGAAGACTAATGCTAGCTAACCTAGAACAACTTAAATTAAGTTTAATGCTTTCGCAATTTTTACGCGGAGCTTTAGAAACGCTCTTCAATAAACTTATTTCTCATACCGCATATAGTGAAACCTATTTACGCAAACTGGATAACAAAACCTTAAAGGTCAACATACAAAAATTGGATTTTTCCTTGTGTTTTATTTTTTCAGCAAAGCGCCTCGAAATTTTAGGGGATTACGAAGGTGAAACAGATTGTAGCGTAACTCTTGCCCCGAACTTGTTGTTCAAAATGCCAAAAAAATCGGAATTAAGCCAATTTATTAACGATCAATCCATTCAATTACAAGGTGATCTCCAAGTTCTGCAAGATTTTGTCGCTTTACTGGAATTTGTGGAAAAAGATCCCGCGGAATTCCTTTCTCCCTATGTAGGTGATGTGGTTGCACAAGCGACGATCAATTTTCTAAACAAGCTTAAGCAAATCCTGCAATTTCAACTTTCTCAGAGTCAACAATTTTGGGGTGAACGTTTAACGGAAGAATGGCAAGTGCTTTCGCCACGCTTGGCTATGGAAAACTTCTATGTTGAAGTGGAAAAATTAAAACAAGATACGGAAAAACTAGAACAAAAAATCCAGCAGTTAAGTCAATAATTTTGGATATCCCATGCAACTTAAAGATTTCAAACGCCTCTACAAAATTGTCAAAACCTTCTTGATTTACGGCATTAACGAAGCGCTTCCCCACAACCGTTATACTCGAGCGGTTAGCTATGGTTGTAGTCTATTATTCTGGTTAAGAAATCAACATACAGATAAAACCTTTGGTTTACGCTTACGCCTCGCTTTACAAGAATTAGGCCCAGTTTGGATTAAACTAGGACAGATGCTTTCCACGCGTCGTGATTTATTCCCGCCTGAGATTGCTGATGAGTTAGCGCTTTTACAAGATCAAGTTGAAGCCTTCGACGGTAAACTAGCTCGTCAACAAATTGAGCAAGCCTTAGGTGCTCCCTTAGAAACTTGGTTTGAAAATTTTGACGAAAACGCCTTAGCCTCCGCATCAATTGCACAGGTTCATACCGCGACATTTAATTCACAACAAGAATGTGCAGGGAAAGAAGTTGTGCTCAAAGTACTACGACCAAATATTCAAAAGGTTATCGATGAAGATCTGAGCTTAATGTATAAATTAGCGATGTGGATTCCGCGTTTAAAAGCAGAGGGGCGTCGTCTGCGACCAGTGGAAGTCGTGCAAGAGTATGAAAAGACCTTGCGTGATGAACTAGATCTACGTCGTGAAATGGCAAACGCAATACAGCTTAGAGCTAATTTTGAAAATAGCCCGATGCTATACATTCCTGAAATGTATCCTCAGTTTTGTCACAAAACCCTCATTGTGATGGAGCGTATTTATGGCATTCCTGTTTCAAATGTTAGCGAATTAGAAGCCAATGGCACAAATATGAAACTCCTCGCAGAGCGCGGTGTGCAAGTCTTTTTTACTCAAGTTTTTCGCGATAGTTTTTTCCATGCAGATATGCATCCTGGAAATATTTTCGTGAACCCTGAGCATCCTGAAGATCCACAATATATTGGTATTGATTGCGGTATTGTTGGACGTTTAAATGAGCACGACAAACGTTATTTAGCGGAAAGTTTTGTTGCTTTCTTCAACCGAGATTATCGTCGAGTAGCACAAATGCATGTGGAATCTGGTTGGACGCCACAGAACACGAATATTGATAATTTTGAACAGGCATTTAGAGAAGTCTGTGAGCCTATTTTTGCCAAACCACTTTCAGAAATTTCTTTTGCTCAAGTATTGCTCAACCTATTTAACGTCGCAAGAGAATACAATATGGAAGTGCAACCTCAGTTAGTCTTACTACAAAAAACCTTACTCTATATAGAAGGATTAGGTCGTCAACTTTATCCGCAGTTGGATTTATGGGATACCGCTAAACCTTTCCTACAAAATTGGCTAGACGAACAAGTAGGAATTAAAGCTTTTAGTAAAACATTCAAACAAAAATTACCCTATTGGCGTGAACAGCTCGCAGAGCTACCAGAAAATCTCACTGAAGCGTTATTACAGCAAAAAATAATTGCGAAAGAACTAACCGATATAAATCAAACTTTAAAACGTAAACAAAAAATTCCCCACATTACTTCTTTCACAATGGGATTACTCTGTGGATTGGGAATCTGGCTGTTAAGTAAATTAGTTTGCTAATTTAATAATGCAAACAAAATAATAAGAATGAGCTATTGTTCATTGGTGATAAAATCGTTATATTTCCGTCGCATTTTTTAACACAAAAGGAAAACATTATGGGTGGAATCAGTATTTGGCAACTTCTCATTGTCGTTGCAATCGTAGTTTTATTATTTGGCACTAAAAAATTAAGAACTTTAGGTTCAGATTTAGGTGAATCGGTGAAAGGATTCAAAAAAGCTATGGCAGAGGACAATAAAGATGCAGGATTTAAATCTTTAGATGATCAAGCTAAGCAAGAATCTGTGAAAGCCAAGGATAAAGAACAAGCCTAATGTTTGATATTGGTTTTTCCGAATTAGCACTGATTTTTTTCATCGGTTTATTAGTGCTAGGTCCAACTCGTTTACCCATTGCTATCCGAACTGTAATGGGGTGGGTTGGCGCGATACGCAGTATGGCATCTAACGTACAAAATGAATTAAAACAAGAGCTGCAATTACAAGAGCTACAAGAAAGTATCAAAAAAGCGGAAAAATTAAGTTTGCAACAGCTTTCTCCTGAATTAGGGAAAACCGTCGAGGATCTTAAAATTTCCGCAGAAAAGTTACGTTCAGATTTAGAACAAAAAGCCCGCGCAACCAATACAACGTTAGAACAACAAATTCGAGAAATGGAAAGCGCGGTTAAATCCCAACGCACGACCTCAGAACATAAATCTCCATCAGACACGCAGGAAATCTTAGATGAAATTATTGTGGATTCGCATTATCGAGCGGATTTAGCAACGGGTTCTGAGGAAGAAGTTGCGGAACTAGAAGAAGAAAATGATGCAATGGCGCATATTCAACAGTATTATCCCGAAGATTACGATGAACCAGTGCTATCACCTGACCTCAACCCAACACCTAAAAATAAAGCTAACTCATGACAGTGGAACAATCACAACCCTTAATTAGTCATTTAATGGAATTGCGCAATCGTTTATTGCGTAGCGTGATTTTTATTGCTTTAGTTTTTTGTGGTTTAGTTTATTTTGCTAACGACATCTATAATTTTGTTGCCTCGCCACTTATTTCTGTTTTGCCTAGCGGCGCTAGCATGATAGCAACGAATATCGCCACGCCATTTTTTACCCCAATAAAATTAACGGCGGTGGTTGCCGTATTTATCTCTGTACCATTTCTGTTATATCAAATATGGGCTTTTGTAGCGCCGGCGCTCTACCAACATGAAAAACGCTTGGTATATCCGTTGTTATTTTCAAGCACGATTCTTTTTTATTTAGGCGTAGCATTCGCTTACTATATTGTGTTCCCGCTAGTATTTGGTTTTCTCACCAAAACCGCCCCCGAAGGTGTTGCAATCGCCACAGATATTAGTAGTTATCTAGATTTTGTCCTCACCATCTTCTTGGCTTTTGGTGTATGTTTTGAAGTGCCTGTTGCGATTATTTTATTATGTTGGAGTGGCGTAACAACGCCAGAAGATCTAAAAGCCAAACGTCCTTATATTATCGTTGCCGTATTCACCATAGGTATGCTTCTTACACCTCCAGATATTTTTTCCCAAACTTTGCTTGCTATTCCAATGTGGTTACTCTTTGAAATGGGTGTGATCTTCGCACGTTTCTATCGCCCCAAAGAAGACAAAGCAGAAACCGACCCTAAATAGCCCAATTATTTTTTTGTATCCCTCTTTCTTTTTATACGTAAATCCCAGATACTACGCCCTTTAATTAGCTTTAACTTTTCTGTTTTTAATTCTCATAAGGAAACAATATGTCAGCAAAAAATTACGCTAATCCAGGCCCTTTAGGTTTATGTGGATTTGCTTTAACCACTTGGTTACTTAGTTTAATCAATGGTGGAGTTTTTGATACCAATAATCTTGGGTTTGTATTAGGCATGGCCTTTGCATTCGGCGGTAGTGCACAAATGATCGCAGGGATGTTTGAATTCAAAAAAGGTAATACTTTTGGATTCACCGCTTTCATTAGCTACGGAGCATTCTGGTGGTCATGGGCGCTAATCACCGTCTTTTTTAAAGGAAATGCTGAACCTGCCTTTATCGGTTGGTATCTCACGGTTTGGGGAACATTCACATTTATGATGTTCTTGGCCACTTTCAGTAAACCAAAAGCATTACAAGCAATTTTCTTTTTCCTCACCTTAACCTTCTATGCCTTAGCTTATGGTGATGCAACAGCAAATCATACAATCGTAAACGTAGGCGGTTATTTAGGTTTAATTACAGCATTGTGTGCCTTCTATTTAGCGGCTGCGGAAATGATTAATGAATCTTACGGACGTACTGTATTGCCTATCGGCGATAAAAAATAAATAACATCTAAAAAACAAAGAGCTGGATTGATCAATTCAGCTCCTTTTGTTTTTAGTGTGAAATAAATCAAGGCTTTTTTAAAATTTGTGAATATAATGTCAGCTTTTTTCACTAGACTCTCCGCTACATTTTTTCTTAACATCGAAGATAGAGAGCACAAAAGCTATTTATTGAGGAATTTATGACAACAAATGATAAACGATTATCTTGGTCAAGCCGACTGACTTATGTATTAACAGTAGCAGGTGCAACTATTGGATTTGGTGCAACTTGGCGTTTCCCTTATTTAGTTGGCGAAAACGGTGGTGGTGCTTACGTTTTACTTTTCTGTATTGCAATGATTGTGATTGGTATTCCGATGATCTTAGTTGAAAACGTTATCGGACGCCGTATGCGAGTAAACTCTATTGATGCTTATTCTGGTAGTGCCAACGGTAAACCAATTCATCCTGCGTGGAAAATTTTTGGTTATATGGGATTATTAGGTGCTTTTGGAATTCTTGCCTACTATATGGTTTTAGGCGGTTGGGTGTTGACTTATATTGGTAGTTTGCTTTCAGGAAATTTGGATTTATCAGCACCAGTTAGCAATGAACTCACAGTTCAATTTTACACAGACAATATTCAAAATAGCCCAATGACTATTTTGCTCTATACCGCAATTTTTGTTCTTGCAAATTACATTATCTTAGCAAAAGGCGTTGTGGATGGTATTGAGCGCTCAGTAAAATATTTAATGCCAATTCTCTTCATTTTCTTGCTGGTGATGATCCTGCGTAACCTTACCCTACCCGGTGTAATCGAAGGTATTAAATTCTATCTCGTGCCTGATTTCTCTAAGATCACCAAAGAACTCTTTGTTTTCGTCTTAGGACAAGTATTCTTTGCCTTAAGTCTAGGATTCGGCGTATTAATCACCTTATCAAGTTATTTAGACAAACAAGAAAATTTAGTTAAAACCGCCATAATCACTGGTATCGTCAATACCCTCATTGCTCTTGCTGCTGGCTTTATGATTTTCCCATCATTATTTACCTTCGGCGTAGCGCCTAACTCAGGGCCAACCTTAGTTTTCCAAAGTTTACCTATTGTGTTTTCTCATATGTGGGCTGGCTCCGTGTTTGCGACAATTTTCTTCGGTTTGTTAGTCATTGCAGCACTTACAACCTCTCTCACGATTTATGAAGTAATCATCACTGCGTTACAAGAAAAAACAAAATTAACGCGCAAACAAGCTATCGCCTTAACCCTAGGCGGGATTTTCATCCTTGGCAATATTCCTTCTGTGTTAAGCGATAACGTATGGAGCGAAGTTACCTTTATGGGAAGAAGCATTTTTGATGCTTTTGACTATATTAGTGGCAATATTCTATTCGTTTTAACAGCGCTAGGCAGTGCAATTTTTGTTGGTTTTGTCTTAAAAGAAGAAGCTCAGAAAGAATTAGGTGCAAATGAAACCTTCACTAAGATTTGGTTTAACTATGTAAAATACGTTATTCCCGTGATTATTATCGTGATTTTTATTAATTCGCTTTAAGCTTAGAAACAAAATAACGATTAAGCGGAGTTCTTACTCCGCTTATTTTTTCCCCTATTTTCTGCGTAAAATCAGATAGAGAAAATTACCCAACATCATTTATAGCTCGTCTATTGAATTTCACCAGACTGTTCTCTCATTACTTGAACCTCGAGCCTATTTACGTTAAAGTACACATCTCCTTTCAAACACGGAAGATCGTCGTTTCCGGTGAAGCGGCAGGACTTCAAATCCTGTTGAGGTTGCCAGCAATCTCGGGTGGGTTCAACTCCCATGGTCTTCCGCCAATCCGTTATTCAAACCTCATTAAAATAATTAATAAAATCGTATAAATCCTTTTATAACAAGGTTTGATGTAATAACTCTTTTATCCGATAAGGCTTGGCCTCATCTTTAAATGAATAAGTGAATTTTTCCTCAAAAGTTTTTTCTTTTTTAATAGATATTTATGCAACAACATCGTGGGAAAGGATTGCCACCTTAAATCAGTTTATAGCAATATGTTGTCGTAATCTGCGTAAAATTAATTAATTTTACCTAGTTTACAAAATGGCTTTTCTAGAAGTACAATGACAATCCATTTTATCTGATAACTTGTTTAAACTTTGAGGATGGTTATGAAAAAAGCAAGTACAGCAAAAGCACTTATGCTAGGCTTAGGTATTGCTGTTAATGGTCATTCAGAACCAAGCCTTATCAATAATATTTCTCATAGTGTTGAAGAAATCAGAACAATGACAAGTGCAAAAGCAACAGCTCAAGATGTATTTAGAGAAGTTGATGTGCTTGCTCAATCTTTACATAAGTTAAATATACTCATCAAAACTCGCCTTTCTCATATTGATCCGAATAATAGAGCCAGTCTCCTGTTAGTTAATCAAGCATTAGATTTTGGAATTAGCCTTATTAAAAAACGTTATGGAAATGAAATTTACGAGCAATTTTTTAATGAGTTTAAAGCATTAGCTAGCGCAAAAAATACATTAGAAATGTATTTAAGACGTATCCAAGAGCAAAAAGACGGCATTGAAATAGTAAGAAATCCTGAACTAACACTTAGCCAATCTAATATTGAAGAAATAATGAATGCTAGAGGCTGATTTATGAGCTCTAGAGTTTTAGTTCACTCTGAGCTACATCATATCCCCTACATTGAATGCATCGCAGTCGGAATTGCACTTTTTCATGATACAGGGAAATATCCTGACTTTTTAGGGCATTTGGGACAGTTTGAAAATAACCCTCAAACAATGGATAGTCTTTTACATAAAATTCATATCGCGTTATATAACGAAGGCTTGAATTTTAGAAAGTGGAAAAATAGAAACGGACATAATAGGACAAGTGATAGTTTTGTCATTTATGTTAAACATTTCTTTTGTGATGATTATTATCTGATTCTGGATATTGTTAATCCTGAGGCACATAAAAGAGTCGATAAATTGTTGCCGAATTTTATTCAGAAGGCTGAGAAATTCCACAGGTTGAGAAGAAATGAATTACAGACTCATACAGCGTATGGTGCAGATAATTATCAAATAACAGAAACTATTACTCTGACAGACTAGCACCTAAATGGTTCTTTTTATTGCCTAAAGATGATGATATATGTCGATTCTGGCCTTGTAAAATACTATGAATAAAGGTAAAGCTCTGAATACCGCCCTGAGAAACTCCTCAAATCGCTGTTCCAGTTTTGCGACTTTTTTATCAAACAGGTATTTTAAAAACAATAATTAAACCCACCACAATTTCACAAAAGGAACTTTTATGTCTTATCAACAACTTCCCTCTATTGATAAATTAATTAAGTCTGCTGAAGGCGTTAGGCTTGTGGCGGAGTTTGGACATACTGCGGTGGTTAATGTTTGTCGTCAATTGATTGAACAAGGGCGTGAGCATATAAAAAAGGAAAATGAGTTACCTTCCTTTTTTTCCAATATTGCTCTTACCTTAGATGAAGTTAAGCATCATTTACATAAACAAAATCAAGTTAATATCCAATCCGTACATAATTTAACTGGCACGATTCTACACACTAATCTTGGGCGGGCTTTATGGTCTCCTCCTGCACAACAAGCTGCATTAATGGCAATGAGCCAGAATGTGGCTTTAGAATATGATTTAGATATGGCAAAACGTAGCCACCGCGATAATTACATTAGCGATTTGCTTGCTCAGCTTACTGGTGCTGAAGCCGCTTGCATTGTGAACAATAATGCTGCAGCGGTTCTATTAATGCTAGCCACATTTGCACAAGGAAAAGAAGTGATTATTTCGCGTGGTGAACTCATTGAGATTGGTGGCTCATTTCGCATTCCTGACATTATGCAGCAAGCAGGTTGCAAACTCGTGGAAGTTGGCACAACAAATCGTACACATTTATCTGATTACCGTCAGGCAATTAATGAGAATACAGCCTTTCTAATGAAGGTGCACAGCAGCAACTATCAAATTTGTGGATTCACCAAATCCGTTAGCGAACAAGAATTAGTCAACTTAGGTGAGGAATATCATTTGCCTGTTATTACTGATTTAGGGAGTGGCGCTTTGGTTGATTTAACCCAATATGGCCTACCGTCAGAGCCCACTGTGCAAGAAAAATGGCAACAAGGCGTGGATTTGATTTCATTCTCTGGAGACAAATTGCTTGGTGGCCCACAGGCAGGCATTATTGTCGGAAAAAAAGCACTGATTGAACGTTTGCAAACACATCCTCTTAAACGCGCATTACGTTGTGATAAAGTAATTTTGGCAGGCCTTGAAGCAACATTAAGATTATATTTACAGCCAGAAAAGCTAGCTGAAAAACTCACTACGCTACATCTTCTGACTCAACCAGTGGAAACCTTGCATAACCAAGCTGAACAATTAAAAAATGCTTTGGAAGATTATTTAACACCAGAGTATCAACTACAAATTGAAAAGAGTTTGGCGCAAATTGGTAGTGGTTCTCAGCCATTAGCAAGGCTACCTTCTGTGGCGGTAACGATTTCAACCTCAATCTCCGGCAAATTAACGGCTCTTTTAACCTGCTTTAAAAAACTTCCTCAACCAATAATAGGACGCGTGGAAAAAGACAAAATTTGGTTAGATTTGCGAGGACTTGCAGATATTCAAGCGCTAGTAACTATGTTGAATGAGCAAGAAAAAATGCCTTAATAGGTGCCCTGATATTTCATGATAAAATCTTGACGAATTCACCTTGTAAGCGTAAGATCCCGCACCGTTTTAGTAATAGAGGACATACACTTTGGACAGTCATAGTCGATACCCATTACAATTTTTAGCTTAAGTCTCGTCCTCACTTATCGGCGAGATGTCGCAGGTAAGTTTCCATTACCTTATTGATCAGGTATCTTTCAGTCAAATAATCATCAACTTATCATCTTATTTGATTTTTTTATTGTTCATGGCGTTGTTCATAATCCATTTTAGGAGTATGACAAAATGATTAATGCTTTTGCCCTTGAAAATGCTCGTCTTGTGCGTATTGATGAAGATCCTTCATCTGATCTAAATAATGCTATTTGGTTAGATTTGCTTGAACCTAGCGCCGATGAGCGTGAGTTGTTACAAGAAGGGCTTGGACAAAATTTAGCCTCTTTTCTAGAGTTAGAAGATATTGAAGCATCTGCGCGTTTCTTTGAAGATGAAGATGGTTTGCATCTCCACTCTTTCTTTTATTGTGAAGATGAGGAAGATTATGCGGATTTGGCTAGCGTCGCTTTCACTGTTCGTGATGGTCGCTTGTTTACTCTGCGTGATCGCGAATTACCTGCATTCCGCTTATACCGTATGCGTTCAAGAAATCAACGTTTGGTGGAGTGTAATGCTTATGAAGTATTGCTCGATCTATTTGAAACAAAAATAGAGCAGTTAGCAGATGTGATCGAAAATATTTATGCAGATTTAGAGAAATTAAGTCGCGTGATTTTAAACGGAACCCAAGGCGAAGCTTTTGATGAAGCCTTAGCCACCTTAACAGAACAAGAAGATACCAGTTCAAAAGTGCGTATGTGCTTAATGGATACTCAACGCGCATTGAGCTTTTTAGTTCGTAAAACGCGCTTACCGACTAACCAATTGGAACAAGCAAGAGAAATTTTACGCGATATTGAATCTTTACAACCTCATAACGAATCTTTATTTCAAAAAGTAAATTTCTTAATGCAAGCTGCAATGGGCTTTATTAATATCGAACAAAACCGAATTATCAAGATCTTCTCCGTTGTGTCGGTTATTTTCTTACCACCAACATTAGTTGCGTCCAATTATGGAATGAACTTCAGTAATATGCCTGAATTGGGCTTTCAATATGGTTATCCTATCGCCTTAGGATTAATGGCGTTAGCGGCATTTGCCCCATACTGGTATTTTAAACGTAAAGGTTGGTTATAATTTATTAGGATAAAATCAATGAATACAGTTCAATTTGTCATTTTTAGCGTTGTTGATTTATTAGGTTTCATTTTTATTTTGCGTGCTTGGTTTCAGTTTAGTCGAGTAGATTTTTATCATCCGCTATCACAAACGCTAGTTAAGGTAACCCAACCTGTATTAGCGCCGTTACGCGTTTTCATTCCGACAATCAGAAATGTGGATGTTGCAGCGTTGGTCGCAGCCTTTATTTTATTTACCTTAAAATATCCTCTAATTATTTTGCTTAGCGGTCTTTCATTTTCTAGTGAGAACATTTTGGCAAATATTTTACTTGGAATATTCGAATTATTGCGTGCCTGCGGAAAAGCCATTATCTATGTGTTGTTAATTAGTGCAATTATGAGCTGGTTCAACCGAAGTGGAAATTCCCTACAATACGTTTTACATCAATTAACCGCCCCGCTACTTAACCCAATTAGACGCATTTTACCCAACACAGGTATGATTGATTTTTCACCTATGATTTTGGTCTTTGGACTCTTATTTATAGATAGACTTTTATCAGATTTATTCCCCCTTTATGCCTATTTCGTTAGGTTGGGATAAACCTATAGCAAAAGCTATATTAAATGATTCAATTATCTAAAGTTGGTAAATGCTTTACGCATAAATTCAACAGTAAACTCAATAAAAATCAATAAGTTAGAATAGAGAAAATAATGTTAATGGAAAATTTCGACCAGCATACGCCAATGATGCAGCAATATTTGCGTTTAAAAGCAGAAAATCCAGAAATTTTACTGTTCTACCGAATGGGAGATTTTTATGAGCTGTTTTATGATGATGCCAAAAAAGCATCGGCGCTATTGGATATTTCCTTAACCAAACGAGGGCAATCTGGTGGGCAACCTATTCCTATGGCTGGTGTGCCCTATCATGCGGTAGAGGGCTATTTAGCAAAATTAGTACAACTTGGCGAACCTGTTGCTATTTGTGAACAAGTGGGAGATCCTGCTACCAGTAAAGGGCCTGTAGAGCGAAAAATCGTGCGTATTGTTACGCCAGGAACAATTAGCGATGAAGCCTTATTACCAGAACGCCAAGATAATTTAATTGCATCAGTTTACCAAGAAAAAGAAAGCTTTGGTTTAGCCACGCTGGATATGACCTCTGGTCGCTTTCAACTGAGCGAACTTAATTCAACAGCACAGTTACAAGCGGAATTACAACGCATTTCACCTGTAGAGCTCTTGTATTGTGAAGATTTTATGGATTTTCATTGTATTGAACACCTCAAGGGCTTACGTCGTAGACCTATTTGGGAATTTGAGTTAAGTACCGCCGTTCAACAGCTTTGTCGTCAATTTAATACCCAAGATTTGCGCGCTTTTGGGGTGGAAAAATCCTTACTCGGCTTATGTGCAGCAGGTTGTTTATTGCAATATGTAAAAGATACACAACGTAGCGCCTTACCACATATTCAAAGTATTAGTTTGATTCAAAATAGCGACACAATCCAACTTGATGTTGCCACAAGACGTAACTTAGAACTCACCCAAAATTTAGCGGGAGGGACAGAAAATACGCTAGCGTCGATACTAGATAAATGTGTTACGCCTATGGGAAGTCGTTTACTGAAACGTTGGATTCACCAACCTATTCGCGATCCGCAAAAATTAACCCATCGTCAACAATGTATTAATGCACTTTTACAACAAGATTTGGTTGCTACATTACAGCCTTATTTACGTTCAATCGGCGATATGGAACGTATTCTAACGCGTGTGGCGTTACGCTCTGCCCGACCAAGAGATCTAACGCGACTGAGAACAGCCCTAGAGCAAATTCCTGCAATTGTGCAACATCTATCAGCGCAGCAAAATGCCTATTTGCGCGCCTTATTGACTTCTTTGAGTGATTTTTCTGAGCAATTAACCTTATTACAAAAAGCAATTATCGAAGCGCCACCGCTACTGATTCGCGATGGTGGCGTTATCGCCCAAGGTTACCACGCAGAATTAGACGAATGGCGTGAATTATCCGAAGGCGCTACGCGCTATCTTGATGAATTAGAACAACGAGAAAGGGAAGCTACAGGAATTGATACGCTGAAAATTGGCTTTAATGCAGTACATGGTTATTACATTCAAATTAGCCAAGGACAAGCCTATAAAGCGCCAATTCACTATGTTCGTCGCCAAACCTTAAAAAATGCGGAACGTTACATTATTCCTGAACTCAAGACCTATGAAGATAAGGTGTTGAAAGCAAAAGGTGCGGCGCTAGCCCTAGAAAAACAACTATATGAGGAAATTTTTGATCTGCTATTACCTCATTTAGGCGCGCTACAGCTCGCAAGCTTAACTTTAGCGGAACTTGATGTACTCACTAACTTAGCAGAGCGTGCCGAAACCTTAAATTATGTGATGCCAACTTTTAGCGAGCATAGAGGTATCCATATTGAACAAGGTCGTCATCCTGTAGTTGAACAAGTGATTAAATCTCCTTTTATTGCGAACCCAGTTAAATTACATCAGCAGCGTCATTTATTGATTATTACAGGGCCAAATATGGGCGGTAAAAGTACTTATATGCGTCAAACTGCACTCATTACTTTAATGGCCTATATGGGAAGTTTTGTTCCTGCCGAAAGTGCGACCATTGGTCCTGTTGATCGTATCTTTACTCGAATTGGTGCCTCTGATGATCTCGCTTCAGGGCGTTCAACTTTTATGGTGGAAATGACAGAAATGGCGAATATTTTGCACCAAGCCACGGAACAAAGTTTAGTTTTGATTGATGAAATTGGGCGAGGTACTTCAACTTATGATGGACTAGCCCTAGCGTGGGCTTGTGCAGAATGGTTAGCTAAAAAACTACGTTCTCTTACCCTATTTGCAACACATTATTTTGAATTAACCCATTTGCCAGAACAGCTAGCGGGAACATTCAATGTTCACCTTGATGCGCTAGAGCATCAAAATAGCATTGCTTTTATGCACGCTGTGCAAGAAGGTGCTGCAAGTAAGAGTTATGGTCTGGCGGTAGCGGCGCTAGCAGGTGTGCCACAGAATGTTATTCAATTGGCAAAACAAAAATTACATCATTTAGAGCAGTTCTCACAACAAAGTGCACCAAGTTTGCAATCTTACCAAGAAAATGAGTTAAAGCAGGACGAATTAAATCTCAACTCAAAAGAAGAAAATCACATTGAATTATTGGATATGTTGCAGTATTTAGATCCTGATGAACTTACTCCAAAACAAGCTTTAGCTTATTTATACCAATTGAAAAAAATGCTTTAACGGCAAAAATTTAACCTTCTTGCTCATTGCAATATTGAGTGGAATTTGAGCAAGTTGGTTTTTGATACCAACCATCGAAATAGCAGAAATTTTTTGCATAAACCACCTCTTTCAACTAGATATTAAAATGCCATTTTTGTATGCTATGCAACGACAGGTTATTTGTGTTTACTCGTGCGCAAACGTGTAACTTAACCAGTAGAATTTTTATTTAAGAGGATTTTTTAATGTCTAATGCAAATGCAATTTCTAATGTGGCAAAACTGATTCGTGAAAACGATATCAAGTTTGTTTTACTTAAATTTACCGATATTAAAGGTAAAGAACATGGGGTATCTCTCCCAGTCTCTCTAGTAGAAGATGATTTAGAGGACCTGTTCGAAGACGGTAAAATGTTCGATGGTTCATCAGTAGAGGGATGGCGAACTATTAACAAAGCCGATATGCTGTTAATGCCAATCCCTGAAACCGCCGCAGTTGACCCCTTCGCTCGAATCCCTACCCTCACAATCCGATGCAGTATCTACGAACCTAACACTATGCAAAGCTATGATCGAGATCCTCGTTCCATTGCGACTCGTGCAGAAAACTATCTAAAATCTACGGGGATCGCCGATAGCGTGATGTTTGGTCCAGAACCTGAGTTTTTCCTATTTGATGATGTGCGCTTCCAAATCGGTATGAATGGTAATAGCTATGAAGTAGATGATGTAGAAGCTGCATGGAATACCAATACTATTTATGAAGATGGCAACAAAGCTTATCGACCTCTAAAAAAAGGTGGATATTGTGCTGTTTCGCCAAATGATAGCGCTCACGATATTCGTTCTGAAATGTGTTTAATTTTAGAAGAACTCGGTTTAGTTATTGAAGCTCACCACCATGAAGTAGCTACCGCCGGTCAAAATGAGATTGCAACACGCTTCAATACGCTAACGTTGAAGGCAGATGAAACCCAAATCTATAAATATGTAGTACAAAATGTGGCTTTAGAACATGGCAAAACAGCCTGTTTTATGCCAAAACCAATCACCGGCGATAATGGCTCAGGAATGCACTGTAATATGTCATTAAGCAAAGATGGCAAAAATGTCTTTATGGGCGACAAATACGCTGGCTTGTCCGAAACCGCGCTTTACTATATCGGCGGTATTATTAAGCACGCTAAAGCATTAAATGCTTTCACAAACCCAAGTACAAACTCTTACAAACGTTTAGTGCCAGGATTTGAAGCTCCTGTTTTACTTGCTTACTCCGCAAGTAATCGTTCTGCTTCTATCCGTATCCCAGCGGTAACCACACCAAAAGCCACTCGTATTGAGGCGCGTTTCCCAGATCCATTAGCGAATCCATACTTAGCTTTCGCAGCCTTATTAATGGCAGGATTAGACGGTGTGATTAATAAAATTCACCCAGGCGATGCTATGGATAAAAATCTTTACGATTTACCGCCAGAGGAATTAAAAGATATTCCGGCGGTAGCAGCTTCTCTTGAAGAAGCATTGAGTAGTCTCGAACAAGATTATGAGTTTTTAACTCAAGGTGGTGTGTTCGCGAAAGATTTCATTGAAACTTATATTGAGATGAAACGTAAAGAAGTGGAACGTTTAAATATGACACCACACCCAGTAGAATTTGAAATGTATTACGCCTAATTTCGCGTAAGCATAGAAAAAAACAGCACGCTAATTCGCGTGCTGTTTTTTTGGGGAGAGTGTATTAAGGGATAATTTGCTCCAAACGCCACAATTCAGATAAAGCTTCTCTTCTACGAATAAGATAACTTTGATTACCGTCCACCATGACTTCGGCGGTCAGTGGTCTTGAGTTATAAGTAGATGACATACTCGCGCCATAGGCGCCAGCGGAACGCTGTGCTAGCAAATCGCCTTCTGCAATAGACAAGGTGCGTTGTTTGCCGAGAAAATCTGAAGTTTCACAAATAGGTCCCACCACATCGTAAATTTGTGTCGGTCTATCTAGGCTGCGATCCACCTCAACAATATTCATATAGGCTTGGTATAACGCAGGTCTGAGCATATCGTTCATACCAGCGTCCACAATGGCAAAATGCCGATCTTCATTGGATTTTAAATATTCCACCTTGGTCACCAAGATGCCAGCATTGGCGGTAATGGCGCGTCCTGGTTCCAATATAATTTCAAGTTCAGGATAGGCAGCAAGTTTGTCTAACAAGGCTTTGGCGTATTCCGTCGGATGCGGTGGCGTCTCGTTGGTGTAGGTTACTCCCAATCCACCGCCTAAGTCCAAATGAGTTAGGGTGATTCCTGCTTGTTTGAGTTGTTCGAGTAATACAATCAAGCGATCCGTTGCATCTAAAAAAGGTTGTAACTCGGTGAGTTGAGAGCCAATGTGGCAATCCATACCCACAATACGAATATGGCGCATTTGCTGCGCTTGCAGATACACCGCTTTGGCTTCGTGAATGCTGATGCCAAATTTATTTTCTTTTAGCCCCGTGGAAATATAAGGATGGGTGTGCGCATCCACATCAGGATTGACGCGCAAAGAAATAGGCGCTAGCCTTTGCATTTGTTCAGCTACTTGATTAATGCGATGTAACTCCGCAATGGATTCCACATTAAAACAACGAATGCCCAGTTCTAATGCGCGGCGAATTTCAGTATGGGTTTTCGCCACCCCTGAAAAAACCACTTTGTGCGGATCGCCACCAGCGGCGACAACACGCTCCAGCTCGCCTTGTGAAACCACATCAAAACCCGATCCTAATTTCGCCATAATATTCAAAACCGCAATATTCGGATTAGATTTCACCGCAAAACAGATTAAATGTGGGCGTTGCTCAAAGGCGGAATCAAACGCTTTCCAATGGCGTTCTAGCGTCGCTCTAGAATAAACATAGAGTGGCGTACCAAACTCTTTCGCAATGTCCTGAACAGACACATCTTCCGCCATTAATTGTTGATTTTTATACTGAAAAAAATCCATATTTATCTCGTTAATTAGTTGGTTGATTTGATTGCGCTGGGAAATAAAGGTCGCCTTTTACGCCACAGCCAACATTTATTGCACAAAGGGCGCTAATCAGTAGGATTGCTGCCATTTTTTTCATAAATTTGCCTCTCATTTAAAACCAATTGAAAAATCAAAGACACTTTTTACCACTAAATAAGCCTTTGTGCTATCACAATAATGGGAAAATCTTTATAATTTGTTACTTTCTCATTTTCTCCATATGCAATTAAAAGGAATCACGATGAACTTGTCTGAATATCATCAAAATATCGAAAAAATATGGGCTTATATTGAAGAACAACTGGAAGCGCAAGAATGTGATGTGGATTGCGATATCCATGGCTCTGTGTTTAGCATCGTTTTCAGCGACCGTAGCCAAGTTGTGATTAACAAACAAGAGCCTTTGTTAGAACTTTGGCTCGCTAGCCGCGCTGGCGGTTTTCATTTTGCTTATCGCAATGGTCAATGGATAAGCAATAACGGCGAATTATTTTGGGATTGCTTAGAACAAGCCTGTGCAGAGCATGGGGAAACCGTTGCCTTTGATATGTATAAAAAATAGTAGACCCTCCAACTGAGATGAGCAATCAGGACAAGCCACATTTGCCCAATGCAGACCAAGCAAAGGAACAAACAGCACTAGATATTCTCAACAAGGTCTTCGGCTATCAACATTTTCGTCAGGGACAACAGGCGGTGATTGAAGCCGCTTTAGCCGCTAAAGATTGCCTTGTGATTATGGCAACGGGAAGTGGCAAGTCCCTTTGTTATCAAGTGCCAGCGCTGTGTTTCGCTGGCGTCACCCTCGTGATTTCCCCGTTAATTTCGTTGATGAAAGATCAGGTGGATCAATTATTAGCCAACGGCATCTCCGCGGATTTTCTCAATTCAAGCCAGTCCCCTGCGGAACAGGAAAAGGTCGAAAGCAAATTACTTTCAGGGCAACTTAAACTGCTTTACATTTCTCCCGAAAAAATGATGACCAATCGCTTTTTTCAGCTTATTAGTCATTGCCAAGTGGGTTTTATCGCCATTGATGAAGCCCACTGCATTTCCCAATGGGGACATGATTTTCGTCCTGAATATACCCAACTTGGCGGTTTAAAAAGCTGTTTTCCCAACACCCCCATCATGGCGCTTACCGCCACCGCCGATTACACCACCCAGCAAGATATTTTGCATCACCTCAATTTCCACGATCCCTATGTGTATATTGGCAGCTTTGATCGCCCGAATATTCGTTACACTATCGCCGAAAAATTTAAGCCAATGGAGCAACTCACGCGCTTTGTGATGAGCCAAAAAGGGAAAAGCGGCATTATCTACTGCAACAGTCGTAACAAAGTTGAACGCATTGCAGAAAGCCTACGCGCCAAAGGGATCTGCGCTGACGCCTATCATGCTGGCTTAGAAAATCACGTGCGCGAGCAAGTTCAGCAGGCATTTCAGCGCGATAATATTCAAGTGGTGGTTGCCACAATTGCTTTTGGTATGGGGATCAATAAATCCAATGTGCGTTTTGTGGTGCATTTCGATTTACCGCGTAGCATAGAAGCCTATTATCAAGAAACAGGTAGAGCAGGGCGCGATGACTTGCCAGCAGAGGCGGTGCTTTTTTACGATCCAGCGGATTACGCGTGGTTACACAAAATTTTGTTAGAGAAACCTGACAATGAACAACGGAAAATTGAGTTACTTAAATTAGAAGCCATTGGCGAATTTGCTGAAGGTCAAACTTGCCGTCGTTTAGTGCTGCTAAATTATTTTGGTGAACATCAACAAAAGCCCTGCAAAAATTGCGATATTTGTTTGGATCCGCCCAAACAATACGACGGTTTAATTGATGCGCAAAAAGTGATGTCGGCGATTTATCGCGTGGGGCAATCCTTTGGCGCGCACTATATTATCGCCGTTTTACGCGGTATGAATAATCAAAAAATCATTGATAATCAACATGATAGCTTAAGCGTTTTTGGCATCGGTAAAGATAAAAGCAAAGAACATTGGCAATCGGTGATTCGTCAATTGATCCATTTAGGCTTAATCAAACAAGTGTTCAATCATTTTCACACCACGCTACAACTCACCGAAAGCGCACGCCCTGTTCTGATGGGGCAACAGGCGTTAGCACTGGCGCTACCGCGTATTTCTGCGCTCACGCAAATCACAGCACAACAGCGCGTTAATACTCATTACGACAAAGATCTCTTTGCGCGGTTACGCTTTTTACGTAAACAAATTGCTGATAAAGAAAATATCCCAGCGTATATCGTGTTTAACGACGCGACTTTACAGGAAATGGCACAATTTTTGCCCACCACAGAAATCGAAATGTTACAAATCAACGGTATTGGTAGTACTAAACTAGCTCGTTTTGGTCAACCCTTTATTCAACTTATTCGTGAACACAAAGCGAACCTCAATACGCACAAAAATCCACTGGTGCTCACTTAACTAGGCTCATAAGGAATAACTATGTCATTAGCGCTAAATTATGTGCTCAATTTACTGACTCGCCGTGAATACAGCGAGTTTGAAATCCGCTGCAAAATGCAGGAAAAAAATTTCTCAGAACAAGAGATCGATGACGCCATCGCCCATTGCCAACAAAAAAATTGGCAAAACGATCAACGTTTTACGGAAAATTATCTCTATTACCGTGCTCAACGTGGTTACGGTTTACGTCGCATTCAACAAGAGCTCATACACAACAAAGGCATACGCAATGAAGATATTCAAACTGCGTTGCTCAATACTGAGCTAGATTGGGAAGCGCTGGCGCTAGCTGCACTCAAAAAGAAATTCCCCGATTACGCAACCCTCAAAGACCCAAAGCAAAAACAAAAAGTATGGCGTTATATGCTTTCTCATGGGTTTAATTCGGAGGAATTTGCGGAATATGTGGGGCGAGGCGAAGAAGATAACTACTTTTGAAGCAGCGAATTTATACTAAAATATGCTAAGGATAAAAGAATTAAGTTAGCGGATCATTTACATTGCAATCAACCTATGAAATTTTTTGGAAAGTTAAAGTTAAAAAAATTTGAGATATTAAAAATAGTTATTGTATTAATCTATGTTTCTCTTATTTTTCTTATTCAAGATGATAAACCATCAATTCAAGAAAGAATGAAAATGCACTGTGAAAGGATTGAAAATGATGAAGATTATAGATTAAAAGTTGCGGTTAACAATTATTTTAGGGAAATTTTACTTAACATAGAAAAAGAAAAAAATAATGGAGACTGTCGTTTCATATCTGTATATAACAAGTTTCCTGAAATGAAAACCTGCGAACTATCTATCTCAAGTAAAAATACCGATGAAAATACTCTTAATAACTTTATTGGAAGAATCATTATAAATAACAACATGATGCCGTCAACATCAGACTTAGCTGAAACCTTTGAAAAATATAGTGATAAACTATTATCTCAAATGGACAAAAAATCTATATTCAATTTGAACTTTATAGATATTTTAAAGAATAACAATATACTGTATCTTTACTCCAGTACGAGAATTTACTTGTACAAATTAGATAGTTTTAGAATAGAAAATAAAGAATTAGTTGCTAGTCCAATGATAGGATACTTTCCAGATAAAAACTATTTGTGGAATACTATTTCTGATACCGTGATCAAGAAGTATAGAATTAAAGAATGTGGAGAGACGATTTTTAATTTAGGACATCCTTTATGAACAAAGAAAAATCAATCAAATTAGATGTAAATGATAAAGACTTGGCTGTTAAAGTTTTATACGCAAGGGAACTTGGCTATAATGTTGAGTTTTCTATGTCAGATTATTTTAAATACACTGCGGCTAAGAATATTAACATAACCTCTTTTAGGATTTTTTCTCGTTTCTTTTCAGGAGTTGACACTGAAGGTAATAAAATTGACTTTTCTAGTTATAAAGGAAAAGAAATTAGTTATGCAGATATGGTTGACCTTATATATAAATATCCTACACATCCAAAAGAAAATAACAATATAAAAACGGGGTATGAGTTTACCGCCCTGTATGAAGAATACACTAAGAAAAAAAGCTTGTATGATAAAGCCATGAAAGGCGAATTAGTCTTATCCCATTACAAAACAAATAGTAACGATGATAGATATGCCGCCAATGCTTTGATTTTTGGTTCAGCAAGTTTAGAAATAGAACACAAAAATGTTAAATTTTATATTGATAAAAATGGAATTCCAAGTGAAATTCAAAATTTTTCATTTATAGCGTTAGATGATAATTATGATTATAAAAGTAATAAAATCCCTACAATCTTGAATAAAATAGTTCAATATGCACTGAGGGATAGTTCTAGTGCAACAACGAAAATTAGGTTTATTGATGATAGAGGAGATAATCGTTTTATTACAATAAATCGTACAGAGTTTGACTGGCTAAAACATCATACCTCAAATTAATAATGAAAGCATGGATTTCAGAAAGTTTGCTATTGAGGCAAGTAAAATTATTAATGCTCGATATAATATAATAGAGCGTTATAATCCATCATTTCCATTAGGTTTTCCTTATGAAATAGATTATATTAGAAAACCGAATATTTTTAAAAATACTTCAGATAGTAGCTCCAGCCTCTCTACTTTTCCACATAAAACAACAACTTTGGCAGATCTATCCAAAAAACAAGTTGAATTTATTATTGGTCAGCTAGGTAGATCTTATGTAGAAAACTTTGGTGAACACAAAACCCCAATCAACAAACTAGACTTTACCAACAAGCCCGTTGTAGATAAAAATTCAGAGAATGATGCAACTTATCTTACTTCCTCACTCTACACTTTGGTAAACAAAATTTTTTTAAACATCTACACCAAACCTTCTCCTGTTTCGATAGCAAACACTGCCACTGATGGCTTCCGTGTATCAAATTACAATCTCTCCAATAACCCTCTAGATTTATCTAAATATCGTATTGGCAAAAGTACTATTCCCCAACCCATTAATTTAAATCGTTTTTCTTTAATTGGTTATTCCAGTTTGCCAGTCGATCCTTTAATTTTAGATTTAAATGGCGATGGGGCTAAAGCGGTGAGTTATAACGATTTTTCCGTGTTATTTGATATTGACAACGACGGTGGTTCTTTGGAAGAAACAGGTTGGTTAAGTCATCAAGACGGTTTGTTGGTAAGAGACTTAAACAACAACGGCAAAATCGACAATATGTCGGAAGTGTTTTCTGAATATTATGCAGGGCGAGCTGGACGTAATGGCGAAGCAGGTGAAAAGCCTTTTGCTAATGGTTTTGAGGCGTTAAAAAGTTTAGATAGCAATAAAGATAATGTATTTGATAGCAAAGACAGGGATTTTAATGCGGTGCGTGTATGGCAAGATGCCAATCACAATGGCATAACAGATGCAGGAGAATTAAAAACCCTTAAACAATTAGGCATTACCGCTATCAAATTAGATTATGAAGAGAAAGGCGGACAACTTTTTAATGGCAATGAATTATTAGCAAAGGGCAGTTTTACACGTAATGGCAAACAACAAGAAGTGGTGGCGGTAAACTTTTTAGCCAATCCAAGAGGACATCGTATTAGCAATGCCAATGGCGGTAAGAAAACCGTGACGGAAGCCTCGGGGTTAATTCAGGGCACGACAGGTTGGACAGCCGTTGATGATGTGAATCGGGATTTAAGTGCGGTGACATTAGGTGTTGAAAATATCCAAGCTGGTAATGGTAATGATGTTTTACGAGGAGATGCTAAGGATAACTGGCTTGCTGGTGGAGGTGGTGCTGATACGTTCTATGGCGGAGATGGCAATGATGTGTTTTACGAATATAAACGTCAAGAAGAAGACAAAGTATTCAGCAAACACGCAACGGAAGTGGCTGGGATTATGGTGGCAGAGCGTAATGGTGAAGGTGGTGTGGGTATTGCCTATAATGCCAAAGTGGCTAGCCATTGGGTGGGGGCAGATGTCACTAGTTTAAATAAAATGAAACGCTATGATGTTGCTAATCATAGCTGGGGGCATAGGGATAATTTTAGGCAGACACTCCCCTCCCTTCAAGCCTAAATAACTATTTAATCCCCCCTCATTAAAACCTAATTAAACATCATTTAACTTTTTGTAAAATAAACTGCGAGACAGATCACAAATTTAGCATTTGGTTGTTTTATATCCTCATTAACTGTGTTATAAGCATATTTCCTTTATCCAATTTATTCCTAAAAAACCCATAGTAAAGGTGGCAGAATAATGTTTAATTTTTTTAGTAGGTTAAAACAGCATTTTCGCAAACATCCTTGTTGTTGCGTGTTTCTAATGCTTCCGCTTTTATTCTTTGTTGTTTTTTTCGATATATTTCTTGTTCAAATTATCACGCCATACCGTTGTGATATGTGGAAAGGCAAAGAAGTAGAAGTTTTTTTAACACCTGAAGAATGGAGGAAACTATCGGGCGTTAATGAATCATTAAAAGATACTGAGTGGGTCTATTATCCGACTATTGAAGGGGAACCTGAAAAAGATCCCTTTTTTATAAAAAATCAAGGGTTATATCAGCCTGTGATGTATTTTAATGGAAATAAGCATTCTTTAAGTTCAGTGAATAATAAGTATCCTTACTTAAATTCATACTCATATATAAATCCAGCGAAGATACTTGGTCATAATACTTTTGTGCTATACGATCAGCACCTTAAAAGGACTGTAGTACAGTATCATTTTATTGCTGGATATTTCAGAGATCCATTTTCTGGACTAGCTGGAAGTTTTAAATGCAATGAAAATGCTATTTCGGAAGGTTCAGCTCTTATAGAGGATTATTTAAAATAAATAGTGAGGTAAAACTATGTCTAATGATAATATGGCTTTATTAGCTGCTGCTGCATATGGAAAGTTTACAGATATCAATGATATTGATAAAACAAAGAAAGCCCTAACTGATGAAAAAATATCTGAATCTCAAGCTAAAAAATTTACAGATACTTATGAAATTCTCCTCCACAAACCCAATACAGCAAGTGGTTATTCGGGAACCTTTGTTAGAAATAAAAAAACTGGTGTTATTTTTTTATCTAATAGAGGAACAGAGTTTTCTATAAAAGACACAAGAGATATTGTAGCTGATGGGGAATTAGTATTAACAGGACTTGCTCGTCAACAAGTAGAAGATGCAAAACGTTTTGTTAATGATGCAATTAGAAGTGGAATTATCAATGAGCCTTTTATTAATGTTGGACATAGCTTAGGTAAAACAATAGGTGATGCCATTCATTTCACAACAGATTTGTCTCAAGGTTCTATTGGATTTAATGGTTCTGGATTATCTTTTTGGAAAGGTAGTTTAAATGTGGATGCAGCATCTCGCTATATATCAGATGTCCCAGATTCAAAATTTGCTGGTTCGATTAAAAATAGAATTTTGTTAGAAAAACTAGCAAGCGAAGGAGGAAATACTTTTAACAGCAATAAAGATGGCGTTATAAACATTGTAAGTTATGGACCATCATTAGTTGCAAGTGCTCTTCCTTATAACCAACATGGAAAAACGATTTATTTTAATAATGGCACTTTTGGTAATCATTCCATTAAATACTTTGTAGAACCGATGGAAGATGTCGAAAATATAAGAGGAAACTATAATCTTAGTTATGAAGAAAGTATTAAGTTATATAATACAGCACGTGAACATTATGAATTTTTTTTGTTAGGAAGATCGGACAAGTCAGATCGTAAACTACATCAAATATTGGATAATTTTATAGTTAAAAATGATAACATTAGTAAAGATAAGTTACTCACCCATGTTAGAAAATCGTTTTTAACTGAGAATAAAGAATATTTTAGAATGCATATACCTTGGCCAGATCCATCTAGTAGCAATATAACACCTAAATTTAGTAATTATAGATACTGGCCAGACCCATCTAATAGCAATATAACACCTAAAAATAGATTATCTCTTACCCCATCATCTGAAATAAGCAAAGATAAAAACGTGGACTTTGATTATTTTTCTGTAACAAACCGTTTATCGCTCGGTTTCAACAAACAAGCGCTCAATGAAAGCACAAAAACGGCAGATTTAGCCTCCGTAGCGATTGTAACAGATGACATAAAGGTTGCTAATCATAACCTTGTTCCAAATAAATCAATAGATATTAGAGTTTATGAAGCTACAAATAAAACGTCACCTAATGCTAACAGTACAAGAATACCAAGACTCCAAGGTAGCCCACACAAAAAAGCAATTGATCCCCTTATCCTTGATTTAAACGGCGATGGCGCAAGAGCGGTGAGTTATACCGAAAAACCAGTATTATTTGATATTGATAATGACGGTGGTTCTTTGGAAGAGACAGGTTGGTTAAGCAATCAAGATGGCTTGTTGGTAAAGGATTTAAACAACAACGGCAAAATCGACAATATATCGGAAGTGTTTTCCGAATATTATGCAGGGCGAGCAGGACGTAATGGCGAAGCAGGTGAAAAGCCTTTTGCTAATGGTTTTGAGGCGTTAAAAAGTTTAGACAGCAATAAAGATAATGTATTTGATAGCAAAGACAGGGATTTTAATGTGGTGCGTGTGTGGCAAGATAAAAATCATAATGGGGTCACAGATGCAGGAGAACTAAAAACCTTATCGAGTTTGAAAATTACCGCTATTGACCTTGCTTATGAAAATGCAGGTGGTCAACTCTTTTTCGGCAATGAATTATTAGCTAAGGGTTATTTTACTCGCAATGGTAAAAAGCACGAAGCCGCCGCCGTCAACTTTTTAGCTAATCCAAGAGGGCATACGATTACTAATGTTAGCGGTGGTAAAAAGACTGTGACTGAAGCTGCTGGGGTGTTAGCCAAAACCAGTAGCTTTACGGCGGAGGGCAACCAAGCTCGCGCCCTAGAAGCGAAAAAACTTGGGGTGATGAACATTCAAGCAGGCAACGGTAATGATACCCTACGAGGCGATGAGCAAGATAACTGGCTTGCTGGTGGCGGCGGTTCCGATACTTTCTTTGGCGGTGATGGTAATGATGTGTTATTGATTGATGGTGATGATTTGCCAGAGAATATTCATGGCGGTAAGGGTGATGATATTGTGCAAGTAGTGGGCAATAAAGGGGTCAGTTTAGACCTTGGTGCGGCTGAAATTGAAATCGCTCATGGCGGACGAGGCAATGATGTCTTTGTGTCTTCAGGCAATTATTCTGTTTTCGTACGTGGAGGCGATGGCAACGATACCATCATCGGCAGTATCGCCAATGATGCGTTATCAGGCGAAAACGGTGATGATTTTATTTCAGGCAATGAGGGAAAAGATTTAATTCGTGGGCATCGAGGCAATGACCGTTTATTTGGCGATGAGGGCGATGATGTCCTTTTCGGTGGCTCTGACGATGATATGTTATATGGTGGCGAAGGGGCGGATACCTTGCTTGGTGAAGGGGGTGATGATTATTTAGATGGAGGAGAAGGCGAAGATATTGCCGAGTTCTCAGGTAATTTTGCTGACTATAAAATCACTAAAAT
>MUYB01000007.1:0-74253 GCA_002015125.1 [Haemophilus] felis | reverse complement strand
AAAGGCAAAGTTTATTTAGTACCACCGCACTTGCCAAGCGACCCTGATATTATCCGCCAATATTATCTTGAAGCGGATAATATTCTGCCCGTTTGGGAAAATTATACGGGTAAAAATATCCGCATTGGACAGTTTGAACCAAGTGGACCTTTCTCTGTGGCGGAAGAAGTAGCAGATTATCGTCACCCTGAATTACGCCATCAAATGGATAAACAATGGCTACATGATTACGAATATAAACGTCAAGAAGAAGACTATGATGTGGCTAATCACAGTTGGAGGCACACGGATAATTTTAGAAAGCAGCTCCCCTCCCTCCAAGCCTAAATAACTATTTAATCCCCCCTCATTAAAACCTAATTAAACATCATTTAACTTTTTGTAAAATAAACTGCGAGACAGATCACAAATTTAGCATTTGGTTGTTTTATATCCTCATTAACTGTGTTATAAGCATATTTCCTTTATCCAATTTATTCCTAAAAAACCCATAGTAAAGGTGGCAGAATAATGTGTAATTTTTTTAGTAGGTTAAAACCGCATTTTTTAAAACATCGATTCTGTTATATATCTCTTGGTTTATTTCTAATTATATTTAATCAAATGATTACTGTATTTATTGTCACGCCTATTCGTTGCAAAATGTGGGAGGGTAAAGAAGTAGAAGTTTTTTTAACTCCTGAAGAATGGAGAAAACTATCGGGAGTTAATGAATCATTAAAAGATACTGAGTGGATATACTATCCAATTATTGAGGGAAAGGCAGAAAAAGATCCTTTTTTTATAAAAAATCAGGGGTCATATCAACCTGTAATGTATTTTAATGGGGATAAACATGATTTAGATAAGATAAATAATAAGTATCCTTATTTAAACTTGTATTCATATATAAATCCAACAAAGGCATTTGGTCATAATACATTCATCTTATATGATCAAAAACTAAAGAAAAGTATAGCTCAATATAATGAAATTGAAGGATATTTCGAAACTAATATATTCGTTTTTTCAGGACGCTTTCAGTGTAATGAAAATAGCCTTTCAAGGGCTTATAAATCGCTAGAAAAATATTTTTACTAACTTAGAGAGGTATTAAAATGTCTAATGATAATATGGCTTTATTAGCTACTGCTTCATATGTTGATTTTCAAGATATTAATAATATTCCAAAAGCACTAACAAAAGAAATGTCTAATGAACAAGCTAAAAAATTTACAGATACTTATGAAATAATCGCTCATCAACCCAATACTGCTAGTGGATATTCAGGGACTATTGTTAAAAATAAATATTTTACATAAAGAGATATTATGAAAAAAAAGATTCTTGCCATATTTTTAAGTATTATTACGATTATATTTATTTCTACCTATCCTTATTCATTTTGGCTTAGTGAAGTAGTTGTTAGAATGGTGATTGCTGAATTTGAACAAATAATATTTCCAATTAAAAGAACAAAAGTTTTGAATAGCAATGGTTTTAATATAAAAGAAGAAATATGTATCCCTTATAAAAGTTTTTTTGGTGAGTATGCAATTAATATTGATCTAAAAGATAAATCGCTAAAACCATTTGAGACAAAAAGCGTTTTATTAAATGATTTTGATTTTTATATATCTATATATGATGATAAAAACCAATTATTATTTTATAACAGCCCTCAAGACATCAGAGATAAGTCGAGAGAAAAATATAATTCTGTAACACTAAATGAATATATTTTTCCTAAATCAGGGTGTTATAAGGTTAATGTTGAAAGTGTAGATGTAAATAATAGCAAGTATAAATATTTATATTTACGTATTTTTATAACACATGCTATTCCTTAAATTAAGATAAATGTAGGTGATTATTATGAAAAAATATACTTTAGAAGTTAAAATAGCAGAAAGAGGAACCTCATATAAAGGTCATAGTTCTTCTGTTGCTGGGCATATTTTCTATGTATTAGTAGATGAACATGGCAACAGAAAAAGTTTTGGCTGGGGAAAAGGAGAGAATTCAACACTAGGTGGAATAGAGAACATTACTAAAACAGATGACATCGATTATTCAGAAACAAAAGAAGGGAAAATTCACACTACCACATTTAATATTACTGAAAAACAATATAACATCCTTTTAGAACATGGAGATAATCCATTTCATGACCGTTTATTTGGTCATAATTATAATGTATTGAATAATAGTTGTGTTGACTACGTATTTGTTGGATTACATAAAGCAGGTATAAACCCTTATGCTTATGAAGGAAAACTAATCCCATCAGCTAATATAGATGTTATTAATGAATTTAAAAATGGAAATTTCAGACTTCCATTAACTCCGTATGGTACTTATCTAAGACAACGAGAGATAATTGATCAAGTTAATGCAAGAATGAAAGAAATTGAAAAAAATAAAAAAACAATCAACAAAATAGATTTCACCAATAAACCTGTTGTAGACAAAAACTCTAACAACGACGCAGTTTCTCTTTCTCACGCTTTATATGCCATGGTGGATAAAGATAAATTAAATAAATTTAACGATCCTGTTTCTGTTTCCTTTTCTCATATCATTACCAATGGTTTCCAGCCCGCAAATCACAATATTGCTCATCGTGCTTTTAGTATCAAAGATATATCCGAATTCAGTTCTTTAAAAGTACATCCAAGTCTGCTTAATAGGATACGAGGAATTGGTTATGCTCAAGATCCTGTCGATCCCCTTATCCTCGATTTAAACGGCGATGGCGCAAGAGCGGTGGGTTATAATGAAAAATCGGTGTTATTTGATATTGATAATGACGGTGGTTCTTTGGAAGAAACAGGTTGGGTAAATAATCAAGACGGCTTGTTAGTAAGGGATTTAAACAACAACGGCAAAATCGACAATATGTCGGAAGTGTTTTCCGAATATTATGCAGGGCGAGCTGGGCGTAATGGCGAAGCAGGTGAAAAGCCTTTTGCTAATGGTTTTGAGGCGTTAAAAAGTTTAGATAGCAATAAAGATAATGTATTTGATAGCAAAGACAGGGATTTTAATGCGGTGCATGTATGGCAAGATGCCAATCACAATGGCATAACAGATGCAGGAGAATTAAAAACCCTTAAACAATTAGGCATTACCGCTATCAAATTAGATTATGAAGAGAAAGGCGGACAACTTTTTAATGGCAATGAATTATTAGCAAAGGGCAGTTTTACGCGTAATGGCAAACAACAAGAAGTGGTGGCGGTAAACTTTTTAGCCAACCCAAGAGGACATCGTATTAGCAATGCCAATGGCGGTAAGAAAACCGTGACGGAAGCCTCGGGGTTAATTCAGGGCACGACAGGTTGGACAGCCGTTGATGATGTGAATCGAGATTTAAGTGCGGTGACATTAGGCGTTGAAAATATCCAAGCTGGCAATGGTAATGATACCCTACGAGGCGATGAGCAGGATAACTGGCTTGCTGGTGGCGGCGGTTCCGATACTTTCTTTGGCGGTGATGGTAATGATGTGTTATTGATTGATGGTGATGATTTGCCAGAGAATATTCATGGCGGTAAGGGTGATGATATTGTGCAAGTGGTGGGCAATAAAGGGGTAAGTTTAGACCTTGGTGCGGCTGAAATTGAAATCGCTCATGGCGGACGAGGCAATGATGTGTTTGTGTCTTCAGGCAACAGCTCCGTTTTTGTGCGTGGTGGCGATGGTAACGATGTGATTGTGGGCAGTATCGCCAATGATGCGTTATCAGGAGAAAACGGGGATGACTTTATTTCAGGTAACGAGGGCAAAGATTTAATTCGTGGGCATCGTGGCAATGACCGCTTATTTGGCGATGAGGGCGATGATGTGCTTTTCGGTGGCTCTGACGATGATATGTTATATGGTGGAGAAGGGGCAGATACCTTGCTTGGTGAAGGGGGTGATGATTATTTAGATGGAGGAGAAGGCGAAGATATTGCCGAGTTCTCAGGTAATTTTGCTGACTATAAAATCACTAAAATGGGTGATGGTTTATTAGTTAGCGACACCAAACAAGGACGAGATGGCACGGACTTCTTACGCAATATTGAAAAACTCAATTTTAAAGACATTACCAATTACTCTGCTCCTTCTGCTCAAGAATGGGAAAACCCTGTTCCAGTGGAGGATATTTTATATCAAGATAGTCGTGGTCAGCCGTTTGATGGTTCTCGTCCTTATATTTTGCGACTTTCTGATTTGGTTAAAAATGACATTGATTTGCAAGGCGATGCAATTTCCGCTTACGAAGCAACGAATATTCGTGGCGGTACCATCCAAATATTAAACGCCAACGAAATTCAATTTACACCTGACCCAAATTTCAAAGGCATTGCCAGTTTTGAATATGCAATCGAAGATAGCAAAGGGGCTAAAGCACTACAATTAAGCTCAGGGGAATTAAAAGGCAAAGTTTATTTAGTACCACCGCACTTGCCAAGCGACCCTGATATTATCCGCCAATATTATCTTGAAACGGATAATATTTTGCCTGTATGGGAGCATTACACAGGCAAAAATATCCGCATTGGACAGTTTGAGCCAAGTGGACCTTTCTCTGTGGCGGAAGAAGTCGCAGATTATCGTCACCCCGAATTACGCCATCAAATGGATAAACAATGGCTACATGATTACGAATATAAACGTCAAGAAGAGGATAAGGTATTCAGCAAACACGCAACAGAAGTGGCTGGGATTATGGTGGCAGAGCGTAATGGTGAAGGTGGTGTGGGTATTGCCTATAATGCCAAAGTGGCTAGCCATTGGGTGGGGGCAGATGTCACTAGTTTAAATAAAATGAAACACTATGATGTGGCTAATCATAGTTGGGGGCATAAACAAAACTTCGTTCAACAAATCAATTTTTCCGATAAAACCAAAACCATTTTTGATATTTATAAACCAGCTTTAACGGAAGGACGTAACGGCTTAGGCACGGTAATTGTTAATTCCGCAGGCAATGAACGACAAGAAGGCGGTAATACTAACTATTCTGAACTCACTAATGTACGTTATGGTATTGCGGTTGCCTCAGCTCAACAAAATAGTGCGTTTAAAACCAGTATTGCACCTTATTCAAATCAGGGTGCGAGCATTTTGGTTACAGCTCACGGCTCTAATACTTACTCAAGCTCTCGTGAAATTGTCAATGAAAATGGCTCAACATTAGGCGAAGAATATGCACACAATAATGGGACGAGCTTCTCTGCCCCTGTTGTTTCAGGCATCGTTGCTTTGATGTTAGAAGCCAATCCTTATCTTGGCTATCGTGATGTACAGGAAATTCTTGCTCTTACAGCTACCACAAAAAACATTACTGACAGCCAATGGCAACGTAATGGAGCGAAAAATTGGAATGGTACAGGAATGTATGTGAGCCATGACTACGGTTATGGTGTTGTTGATGCACAAGTGGCGGTGAGATTAGCCCAAGATTGGCATACACAACATACTTATGACAATGAAGTGAAATTAGAGGATATTTATAAATCAGGCAATATCAATCAAGCCATCGAAGATAATAACGGCAGACAATACTCCGTTGATGTTGGCAATATGCCTTTGCAAATCGAAAATGTGTCAGTAAAAGTCAATTTAACCCATGCTCGTGCCAGTGATTTAATTATTAAGTTGATTTCCCCTTCAGGCACCGAGTCCATATTAATGAATAGACCTGGAAAAAATCCGAATGAAGAGAATGCTCACGGTGATACAACATTTGGCACATCAAATACCTTAGATTACCGTTTTACCACCGCACTTTTAAAAGGCGAAGACCCTAATGGAAAATGGAAATTACAGGTTTTTGATGTAGCAACAGGAGAGACAGGTACATTAAATCATTGGTCATTGAGTTTTTATGGTCGAGCTTATAGTGGTGATGATACCTATATTTACACAAATGAATTTCATCACATTCAGGCAAATGACATCCTTAATGATAATAATGGCGGCAATGACACCATTAATGCAGCGGCTATGGATGGCGTGATTGAAGTTAATCTTTCCACAGGTAACGCCAATCTTGCAGGTAAAACCTTAACTATCCATAATCCCGTACAGATTGAGAATGTGACTGGTGGTGATTACAACGACCATCTTATAGGGAATAGCAGTGCGAATATCTTAGTGGGTGGACGTGGTAATGATGTTTTGTCAGGGCTAGATGGTAATGATGTATTAGTGGGTGGATTAGGCAACAATAACCTCACAGGTGGTCAAGGTAGCGATACTTTTATTATTGATAAAAAATCCAATAGTCAAGATGTGATTACAGATTTTACTGTAGGAAGCGACCGCCTTGTTTTCACAGGATTTAAAACCTTTTCTTGGACCAAGCAACAACAAGGGGCTGATACCCTGATTTCCTTAGGTAATGGTCAAACCTTGAGGTTAAATAATGTCCAAGCAAACAACCTCACGGATAACAATATTGTTGTAACAGAGGAAGTGTTTAAACCTTATTGGCTCAATCAAGCGGGTGGATATGGATTTTCAAATAGCAATGAAGAGGTTGCTTTGCCTGATTTTGGTGTGGCTTTTTGGGGTACGGAGGGCGAAGATCGCCTCTTTGGTGGGAATGGTAATGACATTCTTCGGGGAGGAAAAGGCAATGATGTCATTGTGGGAGAACACTCATCAAATTCAGTCACTGGCGGAGACGATATTTTGTATGGAGGTAGGGGTAATGACCAGCTTCTAGGGGGAGGCGGTAATGATACACTCTATGGCGGTGCAGGCTCGGATTATCTATCAGGTGGTGAAGGCAATGATGTGATCTATTTAGAGGGCGATGAATCTGCTGAGTCCACAAGTTATCATAACCAGCAATACATAAAGTTAAATCAATACCATAATGTCAAACTAAATTCTGCCAGAGCAGAAGGCGGCAGAGGCAGTGACCGTTTTGTAGTGGTAAAAGATAATTCACCAAATGCCTCTCAAGGTCTATTGAAAAACCTGATTTGGGATTTTGATATTAATGACAAAAACGAAAAAATTGATATTTCGCAGTTTAATGGTGTGAATACCATCAACTTTTCTAGTTTCTCGGTAAATAATGAACTCTACACAAGAGTTTGGTTAGGCGAAGCTAAAGCTGGTACACAATACATTACGGTAAAAGGTGTTCATGCCGACCAATTTACAGCTGATATGTTTATATTGTCAAAAGAACAGGCGAATTTACCACAGCTTAATCAGCTTATCACTGGTACAAACACAAACGACAAACTCACAGGCAATGCGGTAGGCAATCTAATTGATGGTAAAGCAGGTGCTGATACCATGTCGGGTGAGTTTGGTGACGATACCTATATTGTGGACAACGCAGGCGATAAGGTGATTGAAATCAAAGATGGCGGCTATGATATTGTTAAATCTTCTGTTAGCTATACCCTATCAGAGCACACTGAAGAGCTACAACTCACAGGCTCATCTTCAATAAGTGCGGTGGGAAACAACGAAAATAATCGCTTAGTGGGAAATTCAGGGAATAATACGCTAGATGGCAAAGCTGGATTTGATACCATGATTGGTGGTGCAGGAAATGACACCTATATTGTCGATGATCATCTTGATAAAGTAATTGAAAAAGAAAATCAAGGCACAGACACAGTCATTTCATCGGTGTCCTACACCTTGCCTGAATATGTAGAAAATCTGCAACTGAGTGGTGATAACTCTATTTCCGCAACAGGCAATGATAGCAATAACATCTTGCAAGGAAATGCCGCTAATAACCGTTTAATCGGCTATGGCGGAAATGACACCTTAAATGGTATGAGAGGTAATGATTTATTGATGGGCGGCAAAGGAGATGATACTTATCTGTTTAATCGAGGAGATGGCATTGATAGCATCTATGATGAACAAGGTACAGATACGCTACGTTTTAGCAATATTGAACACAACCAACTTTGGTTCCGTAAGCTAGATACAGACTTAGAAATCAGTGTCATTGGTACAGATGATAAAACCATTATTACTGATTGGTATGGAAAAAATTACAGAATTGAAACTATTATGGCTTCGAATAATAAATCCTTAAGTCATTCAAGTGTAGACAATCTCGTCAATGCCATGGCTGCATTCTCGCCGCCTGCGGCAGGGCAAATTACATTACCAGCAGCACTTAACACAAGCCTTGAAACGGTTTTAAGTGCGAATTGGAGATAATTCCCTTTTTCTTAAAGCCTCACTTTTCCATCAAGAGAGTGAGGCTTTTGAGCATTATATAGTCGCTACGCAATAATTAAATAACGAAGTATTTGTAGGGACACCACGCTGGTGTCCGCATTTCTTGTAATAGGTTTATGTTATGGATAGACAAGATTTAGCCCTTTCAGCCTTGGATATATTTGCTCAATTACATCAAATTCCAATGAGTATGGAGCAAATTAAGCATAAATTTGCCATACAAAGCGTAATGAGCAAAACACAACTATTACTGGCGGCAAAAGAGAGCGGCTTTAAAGCAAAAGCCACTAAAAAGCCAATATCACGTTTAGCATTTGTTCATTTGCCTGTATTGGTTTGGCGTGATGACGGCCAGCATTTTATTCTGGCTAAAATTGATAATGAGCATCGCCGTTTTTTGATCCATGACTTAGCAACAAATCAGCCTTTGGTTCTCTCAGAAGAGGATTTTAACGCAAGATATTCGGGCGAAATTATTCAATTTGCTTCTCGTGCAAGTCTAATGGGTCAACTAGCTAAATTTGACTTTACTTGGTTTATTCCTGCTGTTGTCAAATATCGTAAGATTCTTGTTGAAGTCCTATTTGTGTCTATTATTTTGCAAATTTTTGCCTTAATCACACCGCTCTTTTTTCAAGTGGTGATGGATAAAGTGCTGGTGCATCAAGGTTTTAGCACGCTAAACGTCGTTGCGGTTGCACTGTGTATTGTCATTCTGTTTGAAATTATCCTGTCCGCCATTCGAACCTATGTCTTCTCTCACACCACCAGCAGAATCGATGTCGAACTCGGTGCCAAATTATTCCGCCATTTACTTTCACTCCCGATCGCCTATTTTGAAGCAAGACGTGTTGGCGACACCGTGGCAAGAGTCAGGGAGCTAGAACAAATTCGCAATTTCTTAACAGGGCAAGCATTAACTTCAGTATTAGATTTACTCTTCTCTTTTATCTTTCTAGCGGTAATGTGGTATTACAGCCCTTGGCTAACCTTGGTTGTCCTGATCTCATTGCCTTGTTATGCACTATGGTCTGCATTGATTAGCCCTATTCTCCGTCGCCGTTTAGATGAAAAATTTGCTCGAAATGCCGATAATCAAGCCTTTTTGGTGGAATCGGTCGCGGCGATGAATACGATTAAATCAATGGCAGTAGCTCCTCAAATGACAGAACATTGGGATAAACAACTTTCTGGCTATGTGCAAGCGGGCTTTAAAGTCACAAAAATTGCAACTATCGGTCAGCATGGCATTCAGCTTATTCAAAAAATCGTGATGGTTGTAAATCTATGGCTAGGTGCTCATTTAGTCATTAGTGGCGATCTCACCGTGGGTCAGTTGATCGCTTTTAATATGTTAGCCAGTCAAGTGGCTGCACCTGTTATTCGCCTAGCTCAGCTGTGGCAAGATTTTCAGCAAGTAGGTATTTCGGTAAGTCGTTTAGGCGATATTTTAAATACGCCAACGGAAAACCCACAAAATAAATTAGTACCACCTGAAATTAAGGGAGATATTAGTTTTAAAGAGGTTAGCTTTCGTTATCGCCCTGAAGGTAAAAATGTGCTAAATCATATTTCATTATCCATTAAGGCTGGTGAAATTATTGGCATTGTTGGGCGTTCTGGTTCAGGGAAAAGTACACTAACAAAGCTCATTCAACGTATGTATGTGCCCTCTCAAGGCAATGTTTTTATTGATGGAAATGATATTTCGTTGGTTGATCCATCTTGGCTACGCCGTCAAATTGGCGTTGTTTTACAAGACAATATTCTGCTCAATCGCTCTATTCGTGACAATATTGCACTTACCAATCCAGCGATGCCTATTGAACGAGTGATGCAAGCTGCACAACTCGCTGGTGCTCATGATTTTATTTCCCAACTACCTGAGGGCTATGACACCTTAGTGGGAGAACATGGAGCCAATTTATCTGGTGGACAAAAACAACGTATCGCTATTGCTAGAGCTTTAATCAATAATCCTAAAATCCTTATTTTTGATGAAGCCACCAGTGCTTTAGATTATGAATCTGAGCATATTATTATGAAAAATATGCAACATATCTGCCGTAATCGAACCGTGATTATTATTGCTCACCGCTTATCCACAGTAAGTCAAGCTCATCGTATTATTGTGATGGATCAAGGGGAAATTGTTGAACAAGGTAGCCATCAAACATTACTAGAGGCAAAAGGGCTTTATCACTATTTGTATCGACTTCAGGCAACAACAGGGAGGGGATAATGCACAGTTTGAGTGGATTTTGTAGCTTAATTAAAGGCTATATTCGAGTATTTCGAGAAACGTGGAAAGTAAGAAAATCGCTAGACACCCCTTATCGGCAAGAAGATGAACACGCCTTTTTACCTGCTCATTTAGAATTAATTGAAACGCCCGTTTCTGCTTTACCAAGGTGGATCGGACGGTTGATTATTTTATTTTTATTAACCGCTCTTTGTTGGTCATATTTTGGAAAAGTTGAAATCGTGGCTGTTGCAACGGGGAAAATTTTACCTAGTGGGAGAAGTAAAATTATTCAGCCGATAGAAACAGCTATTGTTAAGAAATCACATGTTAGAAATGGTCAAACAGTTAAAAAAGGTGATTTATTGCTTGAGCTAACAACATTAGGTGTTGATGAAGATCTAGCCAAAGCCAAATCAGCCTTAAATCTAGCTAGCCTAAATCAATTAAGACAACAATCTCTTTTTAGATCTATAGAAGACAATCACCAACCAATACTCACTAATGAAAATAAACATATTGTTTTTGGTACTGATGATGTTTTATTTGTTAGAGAACAACAACTAGCACTAAGCCAATATAACGCTTGGATTGCTGAAAAACAGAAATTAGAAGGAACGATAAAACAAAAAGAAACAGAGAAAGTTACTATTGAAATTCAAATCAAAAAACTAAACGCTATGCTCAAATATGAAACTGAGCGACGCAAGGATATATATAGTTTGTATAAAAAAGGACATATTTCTAAACATGAATATTTCTCTCAGGAAAATCGTGTAATAGATCTAGAGAATGAACGAGATATTCAACAAAGTAAAATCCATGAAATTAATGCTCAAATTGAACAAATTCGCAAAGAATATCAAGTCTTTGAACAAAATTTCAGGCGAAATGTATTAGATGAGCTACGCAAAGCAAATGAGCAAGTTGAGCAGTTATCCTTAGAGGTTGAGAAATTACAGCAAAAGCAAATATCAAATAAAATCTATGCTCCAGTTGATGGTACAGTGCAACAATTGCAAACTTATACCATTGGAGGGGTAGTAACCACGGCACAGCCTTTGATGACGATAGTTCCATTTGGCGAACAACTTGAAATCGAAGCTATGCTATCAAATAAAGATATTGGGTTTGTAAATGAAGGACAAGATGTCACTATTAAGGTTGAGGCTTTTCCATATACTCATTACGGATATATAAAAGGCAAAGTCAAATATTTCAGTTTTGAAGCGATACAGGATGAGAAATTGGGATTAGTCTTTCCTGTTACTATTTTGATGGAAAAAAGTCATTTAAATATTGATGGAAGGAATATTGAACTTATTGCAGGGATGGCAGTATCCGCAGAAATTAAGACAGGCGAAAGACGAGTAATGGATTATTTGTTGAGTCCATTAAAAACAACATTAGATGAGAGCTTTAAAGAAAGATAAAGAAACAAGTTTTATATAAAAAGTTGCCAATAATCTAGAAAAACAGCATTGTAATTATTTCTGATGCAACAAGGTAAAAATACAAAAAAGCTCCGCTGACAACGGAGCTATTTTTTTATTTTAAATTACGCCAAATATTTTGCTTTTAATTCTTTGGCAAAAGCCACTTTTTCAGGGGTTAATTCTTTTGTCATTGGTTCTCGGCAGTAGCCAGCGTCAACGCCGTCAAGTTTTAACAACTCTTTAATGGTTAAATATAAACCGTTGGATAAAATTCCTTCGATTAAATCGTTGGTAACGTGTTGAATGGCTAGGGCTTCTTTTAATTTACCTGCTTGGGTTAATTCAAAGATTTGGCGTGCACGCACACCGTTGACGTTAAAGGTAGAGCCGATAGCGCCGTCAACACCTAAAGATGCCGCTGGCAACATCATTTCGTCGAAACCAGCCCAAATTAAGTGGTTTGGATAAGCTTTTTTCAAGCGTTCTAATAAGTAGAAGTCGCCAGCGGTGAATTTCACGCCAAGGACTTTCGGGTTTTTATAGAGTTCGCCGAATTGTTCTACACCCATATTCACACCCGTTAAGAATGGAATGGAGTAAACAATCATATAGTTGCCTGTGGCTTCAATGATGCTGTCGTAGTAGTGTTTGATTTCAGGGAAGCTGAATTTGTAGTAGAACGGCGTTACCGCAGATAAGCTGTCGTAGCCTAATTCTGTGGCATATTTACCTAATTCAATGGCTTCTTGTAAGTTAACGCTACCTACTTGGGCGATTAAGGCAATTTGATCTTTGGCTTCATCTTTCGCAATGCGGAAGATTTCTTTTTTCTCTTCGGTGGAAAGCATAAAGTTTTCCCCTGTTGATCCACCAACGTATAAACCATCCACTTTCATTTTGTCGATGTTATAGCGTACGATTTCGCGTAAGCCTTTTTCGTTGATTGAACCGTCAGCATTGAAAGACACTAACAATGCACTAAAGATACCTTTTAAGTTTTTCATTGGATTCTCCTAAAATGTGTTTATTTAACACGTTGTTCTAAAATAACATTTACTGTTTTTTGCTTAGTTTTTGTCGCTTTTTCTTCACCCGTTTGAACAATCAAGGTATAAATTAAATCAAGGACAAAAAGTTGTGCAATTTTGGTGCCGATAGAATCCCCTTGTAGCTGACCTTGACGGTTACCATTAATGATAACGTGGTCGGCAACTTGAGTAATCGGTGAGCGTAAGTTATGCGTAAGTGCAATGGTGGTGGCGCCATTCTTTTTAGCAATATTCAAGGATTCGATAACTTCCGTTGAATATCCTGAATGACTAATCCCAATAACCACATCGTCTTTATTCATTAACGCCGCTTGCATATACATAAAATGATTGTTAGATGTTGCATCCACCTGCAATCCAATTCGCATAAATTTATTTTTGGCATCTTCTGCGGTAATGCCTGATGAACCTACTCCGAATAAGAAAATGCGCTTCGCCGCAATCATTTTTTTCACAATCACATCCAGCGTGGCAAAATCTAATAGGTTGATGGTTTCAGTGATCACCTTATTCATTGTACTTTGCAGTTTTGCTGCAATGCTTGGGACATCATCTGCCACAGAAATATCTGTATCCAGTAAAGTGTGGTGTTCTTTTTCTCGCGTCGCCAATTCAATGGCTAACTCCAATTTGAAATCCGTGAAGCCTCGAAAGCCAATGGTGCGGCAAAAACGAATAAATGTCGCTTCACCCACATCCAGTTGTTGTGCGAGATCAGATAGCGAGGACTGACTAAATAGTTCAGGTGAGGCAAGAATAGTGGCGGCAATCTTTTTTTCTGTTTTGGTTAAACTATTATGTAACGCCCCAATGGTGTCTAAAATTTTACCGCTTGCTAACATAACTATTCCTCTCTTGTCTCAACGTTAAATTAAATTAACAGGAATTTTTACCACCAATTTTTTCAAACTCACCACTTGACCATTCACATTACAACCCGGTTTATGGGGTTCGTAAGGCAAAAACACCGCAAACATTTTTGGTCTTAGCGTCAGCGTACTTTTGCTATCAATGTCAGGCGTTAATTGATAATCATCTTGCTCATTGTATGAGGTATATTTGGTTAAATCTGGGTAGGTTACGCTATATTCGATGCTTTCTTTACCTGAAATTAGCACTTGAACATCAACATATTGGTGATGAAGCTCTGCTTGTTTACTTTCTGGTGCCACCGTGTCGAACGCCATAACGTTCATATAAATATCATCCGTAATATCATGGCGACCATTTTCTAACGCCGCCAAATCTAAGGTCTTAAGATGTTCACACACATCTAAAATCACCTTTGGTAAACCCAATTTAAAATCATTTCTTGTTAAATCACCAAGAATCATTTTTCACTCCTATTTCAATTCGGTAGTTTGTTTTAAATTATCTGCCGTCCACCACGCTGCACCAAGTAATCCCGCATCTTGACCGTAACGTGCCTGTGCAAGCTGGCAATGATAAACCACGGGAATTTCCGCAAGATACTGTTGCACCAACGGCAAATAACCTTCCGCTAAACCAACGCTACCGCCGACAACCACCTTTTGAATATCTAGACCAATTACTAAATCGGCGATCAAATTGGCAATGGCTTTTGCTGAACGTGCAATTAACGCCGTTGCTTTCTCATCACCTGCACGGAAAAGTTCAAAGGCTTGTTTAGGCGAACAAGGGGGATTCCATTGGCTAGACACCGCTTCAATGGCACGCCCTGCCGCTACCGCTTCTACGCATCCCACACGCCCACAACCGCACACGGGGCCATTTGGATCGGCGAGAGTATGCCCAATATGTCCAGCGACACCATTAGGTTCGGTCAGTAAGCGACGCTCTAAAATAATACCGCCACCGACACCAGTGGATACCGTGATGAAGGCTAAATTCTGCACCGACGCCGCCTCGCTTCGATATTCCGCATACGCTGCTGCTTGCACATCATTTAGCAAACCAATTGGCTTTGAAGTATGTTTGGCAATGCTGTCTTTAAGGGGAAATTTATCTAGCCCACCTAGATTCTTCGGATTCAACGCCGTTAACACGCCATTGTTAATAATCCCTGTTGAAGCGACGGCGACGTAATCAAACTGTCCTTCATATTGCTTCAATATTTCCGCCAAGCTGAGATGCATCGCATTAACGACATCTTCTTGAGGTGTCGAAATTTGTTGACGTTGCTCAACTTTTCCATTCACCACAATTGCAGAGGCGATTTTGGTTCCGCCAATATCTAAGGCTAAACAACGCATAAAGATTCCTCGTTATTTGTTCGCTGATTTTACGGCGTCAGCAAACCAACTGACGATATGTTCCAAACGAGTTAACGCCGAACCAACAGTAACAGAATAAGCACCAATTTCGATCGCCACTTTCGCTAACGCTGGTGTGTTGTAGCGTCCTTCAGCCATAACACGACAACCTGCGGCGTTTAAATCTTTTACCAATTGATAATCAGGTTCTTCTGGAACGTCGCCGCCAGTGTAGCCAGACATTGTGCTACCAATAATTTCTACGCCTAAATTTTGGCAATACATCCCTTCTTCAAAATTGGAGCAATCCGCCATTGCCAAACAGCCTAATTCTTTAATGCGTTTTACGGTAGCGTCGATGGTGGTAGGACGCACTCGGTGCGTGCCGTCGAAAGCAATAATGTCCGCACCTGCGGCGGCAAGTTCTTCCACATCTTTAAGGAATGGCGTAATACGCACGGGACTGTCGGGAAGATCACGTTTCACAATGCCAATAATTGGTACATTGACCACTTTGCGTGCAGCTTTTAAATTATCAACGCCTTCAATCCGAAGCCCTACAGCACCACCAATCACGGAAGCTTGTGCCATAGCAGCGACAATTTCAGGTGAATCCATTGGACCGTCATCCACAGGTTGGCAGGAGGCGATAAGACCATATTTAATTTGTGCTAAAACTTGTTCGTGGGATAATTTTGACATATAAACTCCAAGTATTAATACAAAAACTGAAGATTAACTCCGTTTTATATAGATTAATCTTAAAATAAAAAAACGACAACTATTCAAAGCAATTAATTCACAAGAACATCTAAAAATAGATTTTGTTCATTGTCTTTTCATAAAACGGCATAAATTATATAAAAGTTTGCTAGTAGATAAATGAAATTGATAGGTTTTAGCTCAAAAATTTTTCAAAATTGTGATCTAGTTAACATTTATGAAATAAAGCTCCATTTTTTATATGCAAAATGATTTTTTCGCTTTAAAATCCAATCCGTCTTTATACTGTTTTAATCACCTAAACATGAGAGGAGAACTCAAATGAAATTAAACAAACTAGCACTTGCAACGTTAACTTTAGGCATGTCCGCTTCCGTATTTGCGGCTGATTATGAATTTAGTTTTGGTATGACAGCAGGTACAAGCCAAAATGAATACAAAGCAGCACAACTTTTCGCAGAAGAAGTGAAAACAAAATCAAATGGTAAAATTGAGATCAAGCTTTATCCTGATGCACAATTAGCTAAAAATGATGTCGAATCCATGAAACAGCTTAAAGATGGTGCAATGGATTTCACATTCAGTGAGTCTTCTCGCTTCAGTGAATTGGGCTACCCAATTTCACAGGTGTATGCTCTTCCATACTTAGTGCCTGATTTCGATACCATGAAAAAAGCACTCAACGAAACCAGTGTAGGGAAAAAACTTTTAGCGGATCTTAAAAAAGACAAAATTTTAGTTTTATCTCAAGCCTATAACGGTACTCGTCAAACCACATCAAACAGAGCAATTAACTCTTTAGCAGATATGAAAGGATTAAAACTTCGTGTACCAGGTGCTCCATCCAATAAAGCTTATGCAGAATATACTGGTGCCTCCTATACACCGATGGCGTTTGCTGAAGTATATCTTGCATTAAAAACCAATGCAGTTGATGCACAAGAAAACCCATTATCTACCATCAATGATAAAAAATTCTATGAAGTACAAAGTCACCTTGCTTTGACCAACCACATCTTGAATGACCAGCTTTACTTAATGAGTGCGGACTCATTTAATGAATTACCTGCCGATCTTCAAAAAGTGGTACAAGATGCGGCAACAAAAGCGGCAGAATACCACACTAAATTATTCCAAGATGGTGAAGCAAGTTTAGTTGATTTTTTCAAATCAAAAGGCGTTACCGTAACAACACCTGATTTGAAAGCATTTAGAGCAGCGCTTAAACCTTACCATGATGACTTTGCCGAAAAACATGGTGAAGAAGGTAAAAAAGCCATTGCAGAAATCAATGCATTAACGAAATAATTCGTGCAAAAACCTTAGCTCGGCGAGGGCTAAGGTCTTTTTATATTGTAGATTTGGAGTTTTTATGAAAATCATCAATAAATTAGAGGAGTGGATAGGTGGCGTTTTATTCATTCTCATTTTCTTAATTTTGCTCGCTCAAATTGTTTCTAGACAGTTTTTTGATAGTCCATTAAGTTGGAGTGAAGAACTGGCACGTTTGCTTTTCGTATATGTGGGAATGCTTGGCATTTCTATTGGTATTCGCAACCAACAACACGTTTTTATTGATTTTGTTACAAACTGGTTACCTGATAGCATCAAACGAGTAACGAATACCCTTGTTCAATTACTCATTTTTGTTTGTTTGATTGGGTTTATTCACTTTGGCTTAAAATTAGTATTCAAAGCAGAAAATGAATTATTTAGTTTAGGCATTTCTGAAAAATGGCTTTACATTACACTACCCATTATCGCCTGCTTAATGCTAGTTCGCTTCTTTCAAGCACAGTATGACAACTTTAAAAATAACACCACTTATTTACCTGCAACGTTTTTCATTATTTTAATGGCTATCGCCCTTGCAATACTTTATTTCTCTCCTGATACATATAAATTATTACGCCTATCAAATTATGCGAAACTAGGTAGTAATGCTGTTTACGTGACGCTAATATTTTGGCTTGTCATTATGTTTATTGGCACGCCTGTAGGCTGGTCTTTAATGATCTCCACCTTGCTTTACTTCTCAATGACACGCTGGAATTTATCCCAATATGCAGCTGAAAAGTTGGTATCAAGTTTAGACAGTTTTACATTATTAAGCGTACCATTCTTCATTCTCACTGGTATTTTAATGAACACTGGTGGTATTACAGAGCGTATTTTTTCGTTTGCTAGAACACTACTCGGTCATTATCGTGGTGGGATGGGACATGTAAATATCGGGGCAAGTTTGATCTTCTCTGGTATGTCAGGTTCAGCTCTTGCAGATGCAGGTGGTTTAGGTCAATTAGAAATCAAAGCCATGCGAGATGCAGGCTATGATGATGACATCTGTGGCGGTATTACAGCAGCGTCTTGTATCATTGGCCCCCTCGTTCCACCAAGTATCGCTATGATTATTTATGGCGTTATTTCTAATCAATCCATTGCAAAACTTTTTATCGCAGGTTTCGTTCCTGGAGTGTTAGTGACAGCAGCTCTGATGGCAATGAACTATTTTGTTGCCAAAAAAAGAGGTTATCCTAGATCGCCTAAAGCCACTCTACTAGAACGTTGTGATGCATTTAAAAAAGCTATTTGGGCGGTGCTAACACCTGTCATTATCATTGGTGGGATTTTCTCTGGTATCTTTACCCCAACAGAAGCTGCTGTTATCGCCGCCTTTTACTCCATTGTGATTGGTATGTTTGTATACAGAGAATTAACGCTTGTGAAGTTATTTCAAAGTTGCGTGGAAGCAATGGCAATTACAGGAGTAACCGTCTTAATGGTGATGACGGTAACCTTCTTCGGAGATATGATTGCACGTGAACAAGTGGCCATGAAAATTGCAAATTTCTTTGTCTCCGTTGCTGATTCGCCAATTATGGTCTTGGTTATGATCAACTTATTGTTGCTCTTCCTTGGGATGTTCATCGATGCTCTCGCCTTGCAATTCTTGGTATTACCAATGCTCATTCCAATTGCAATGCACTTTGGTATCGACCTCATCTTCTTCGGCGTGATGACCACCTTAAATATGATGATCGGTATTTTAACGCCACCAATGGGGATGGCACTGTTCGTGGTAGCTCGTGTGGGTAATATGCCTGTAAGTACAGTGGCGAAAGGGGTATTACCGTTCTTAGTGCCGATTTTCGTTACGCTTGTCTTGATTACGATTTTCCCACAAATCATCACCTTTATTCCGAATTTATTAATGCCTTAGCATTAGATAATCTAAAACCGACCACGCAAGCGGTCGGTTTTGAATAAAAACTTGCCATTCTATGTTGTATCTGAATCGGTGTTCATTCTTACTCAACCTAAATGAGGTAATAAAATGAAATTAACAAAAGTAGCATTATTCACAACATTCGCAGCTGTAGCATTCACCGCTCAAGCGGCTTCTTATCCTGAACTTCCAGTGGGAATCAAAAGTGGGACAGGTGCGTTGATCGGCGATACCGTTTATGTCGGTTTAGGTTCAGGTGGCGACAAATTCTTCTCATTAAACTTAAAAGAGAAAGATGCAAAATGGACTGAGTTACCTGCATTCCCAGGCGGTAGCCGTAACCAACCTGTTTCTGCAGCAGTCGATGGTAAATTATATGTCTTTGGTGGTATGCAAAATACCGACGTTGCCGCAAACCAAATCATTAATGATGTTCACGTTTATGATCCTGCAACTCAAATGTGGACAAAACTCCAAACTCGTTCACCACGTTCTGCTTCAGTTGGTGCAAGTGCTGCAGCGAAAGATGGCAAAATTTACTTCTTTGGTGGCGTAAACCAAGAGATCTGGAATGGCTTATTCCAAGACGTGAAAGCCGCGGTAGGCACAAAAGAAGGTGATGAGAAAAAAGCGGCAGAGAAACCTGTTTTCGATGCATACTTCAATATGTCTCACAAAGATTTCTTATTCAACGCAGACGTGTTGAGTTATAACCCAGCAACGAACACCTGGCACAATGAAGGACACTTCCCATACTACGGTCGTGCAGGAGCGGCGATTGCGATCAAAGGCGATAAATTCTTAGTGGTAAACGGTGAGTTAAAAGCAGGTTTACGTACGGATGAAACATCATTAGGTACTATCGGTAAAGATGGCATCACTTGGAAACAACTTGGCAAACTTCCAGCACCAAAAGGCTATGAAAAACAAGATGGTATCGCAGGTGCAATGGGCGGCTACACCAAAGGCGGCTACATTGTAACAGGTGGTGCAAACTTCCCAGGTGCGAAAGCCAACTATGAGAAAGGTATTATGGACGCACATCGTACAGGTGGCTTGAAGAAAACCTTCCACAACGCTGTTTATTCATTGGATGAGAAAAAAGGCACTTGGAAAGTAGTTGGCGAATACCCAATCAACATCGCGTCAGGTGTGGCATTGACTTACGGTGATAAAGTATTAATGATTGGCGGTGAAACCGATGGTGGTAAACCTTTAACTGAAGTTAAAACAATGAGTTTCGACGGTAAAACGCTTATTGTTGAGTAATAACTAAATGGGTTAGTAAAATGCTAACCCATTTTTTTGCGAATTTATTCCTCTTTCTTAAAACCTGATGGAATATGGCTCATATCAGGGAGTTGATGAGCGATGCCTTTGTGGCAATCAATACAGGTTTTACCTTCTTGAATAGCCAAGTTGTGCATTTTATCCGCGACGGTTTTTTGTTGTGTAAAGTCCATAGCTTCAAAATTATGGCAGTTACGACATTCTTGAGAATCGTTAGCCTTCATACGAACCCACTCCCGCTCTGCCATTTCTAAGCGTGCTGCTTCAAATTTTTCTTTGGTATCAACTTTTCCCATTACATGAGCATAGACTTCACGAGCAGCTTTAATTTTGCGAGTCCATTTAGGGATAAATTCATGGGGTAAATGACAATCCGCGCAAGTAGCTTTTACACCACTACGATTCATATAGTGCACAGAATGACGGTACTCTGGAACAACATCATTCATATGGCAGCTTGAACAAAATTCTTCCGTGTTGGTGTATTCTAATGCGGTGTTAAATCCCCCCCAAAACAAAATTCCTGCGAGAAAGGCGAGTGAAATTAAAGTTCCAATCGCAATACGACTCGGTGTGCGAAACCAGCGCCAAAATCCTTTAATTAATTTCAACATAGCTCCCTCTCTTATTTACCAAAACCAGACATTGGTTTAAATTCATTTGGTACTATAGGTTCAACATCGGACTGGGATACATGGCATTGTAAACAGAAGTAGCGACGAGGTGAGGTACTGCCGACAATATTGCCATCACGATCCATAAAATGCGTTGGGCTAATACGTGTAGCGCCGGTAACTCGAGATGCTTCAGGGCTGTGACAAGTTAAACATTGGTTGACGTTTTTAGTTACTTGATAATTTTTTACCGCATGAGGCACCATTGGTGGTTGATTCACATAATTTAATGCTGGTAAATCACGCTCTTTGGGTTCATTGTGGAACATTGGCGATACATTTTCTACTGACTCTTGTATAGAATTGCCAATTTTTTCTGATGTCGCATAAATGGACTGTGATGTGGCTATTGCTACCACCGTCGCTAAAATTCCCATAGTTTTTTTCATTGTTATTATTCCCCCGAATGATTAAATCTGTTTGTGAATATAAAAACTTTTTCAGCGCAAACATCGATACATCGTCCGCAACTGATACAATCTTTTGCCAAGATAAGTGGACTTTCACCACTTTTACCATGTAGTGGAGCACGCAGAACTTGAGGTTCAGGACAAATATGGTAGCAATCCATACAGTTATCGCATTTAGAACGATGCTCTACCTTTACTCTGATTAAACTTTTTGCTCCCACAACTCCATAAGTCGCGCCAATTGGACATAAATGACCACACCAACCATGTTCAACAATAAATAGATCAAAAAGAAACAAGGCTAAGATTAACCAAACAGTAGCTCCTAAACCGTAAATAAATGCACGGCCTAGCGCCGCTACAGGGTTAACCCATTCCCATAGTAAATTCCCTGTTATCGCACTACCGAATAAGATCATCAGAAGTAGTCCATAACGTAAATTTCGTGATAGCTTAGCAGATTGACGAATACCCAATTTACGTCTTAGCCATGCGGCTAAATCGGTGATGATATTTAATGGACATACCCAAGCACAAAAGGCGCGACTAGCTAATAAGCTATATAGCGCCAGCACAATGCCAACGCCGACCAACGCAGTTAACGTCGGTAGAAATCCTGTAGCAAGGCTTTCTGCGATGATTAAAGGATCACTCATAGGAATTATATCGAGGAATAGGCTACTGCTATAGTTTCCTCTCAAGATCCAAATATTGAGGTATGGACCTGATAAAAACATCAACAAAATGCTCAATTGAGTCAAACGACGTAATATCAAAAAGCGATTTGCATACCACCAACCTAATTTTTGGCGCGCTTCTTTTCCTGCCTCTGGAATTGGATTTGCCATTTAGAATCCCTCCGGTTGCCGCACAGGTAAAGAAATTAAATCCTCTGGTGCTAATGAATGTCCTACTTTTTGTTTTTCTTCCCAACCTAAACGGTAATGCTTGCCTAACATTCCTTTAGCCATATCCATAGGCAATACTTTTATCGCCGCCTCTTCTAATACACAGGCTTCTTCGCATTTCCCGCACCCGGTACAGGCATCAGAGTGCACTGTTGGAATAAATTTCGCGTGTTTACCAGAGCGCTCATTACGTTGCATTTCCAAGGTGATTGCTTTGTCAATTAATGGACAGACGCGATAACATACATCGCAACGCAATCCCTGCCAGTTGAGACAGGTTTCGTGATCCAATAATACGGCTAATCCCATTTTTGCTTGATTAATGTCCGTGGCTTGATTATTCAAAGCACCAGTTGGGCAAGCTTTAGCACAAGGAATGTCTTCGCACATTTCGCAAGGCTTATCTCGAGCAACAAAATAAGGTGTGCCTGCTTCTAATGGAGAAAGCAAAGAGGCTAAATGCAACATATCGTATGGACAAGCTTGCACACATTGACCACAACGAATACAAGCTGCTGAAAACGCTTTTGCATCCGTTAAGGCGAAAGGCGGTCGTAACGGAATTCCTTCTCGGGCGAGGCTTTGTTGCTGTTGTAAGCCGAGCAGCAATCCTACCCCTGCTAGACCGCCAGCGGTACGAGTAACCTCTTTTAAAAAACGACGACGTTCAGGATTATTTTTCAAGGATAGCCCTTAGTTTGATAGGAGTTGCGCAATTTAGTGGCTCATTATCAAGTTTTTTCTGTTGAGCTTAATTACCCCTAGTAGGTATTTGCGAAACTACTCTAATATTTTTTGATTGGAATCAAAAAATAATGGCTTTTTTATCGGCAGTGAGAAATCTAGGGCCCTTGAAAAAGCGTTGGAACCAGAAAGTGAATAGGGAAATTAGTGATATGTAAAAGAAATAAAAAAGACTGAAAGGATATCGCCAATTTCAGTCTTTCTAAATAGAATCTTGAGATTAAAGGGAATCTCTCAACCTATTTGGTTATCGAATAGAATCTAAATAACGCGCTTCTTCTTGTTCATCGAAGAGTTTTTGTTCTGCGCTGAGAATAAAACCATCGAGCGCTTCAGCAATGCTCTTAGCGGCTCTGATCATCATGCGTAAATTCATCAAATCGTTACCTTCTGAAGGGAATTGAATAAACAACGCCAATCCAATGGTAGAAAAATCTTGCATATTGTAATGAAAAGTGCCTGGTTGTTCTATGTTAGCAAGACTAAATAAAACAGGGCTATTTATGCTTAGATCGGAATGGCGGTGATAAATATTATTTTCTCCAAATAAAAAACCTAATTCATCTAAGATCTTAGCTATTTGCGTGCCTTGGAAGGCTAATCCTTCAGGCGCAACGATATATAAGGTGAGGAAGGTTGGTTTATTGTTGCAACTTTCCATAACCTCAGAGGCGGTAGAACTACTCATTGTTGTTTGTTGCTCAGCTTGATATTCATTTCTGCCTAATTCAGCCAATTGTTCACGCAATTTGGTTGAGTGAGTATCTACACCGTATTCTTCATCACTAAACTTCTCTAATTCGCCTATTGTTTGTGTTGATGCATTTTCTTCTGGCGCTAGATTTGTTGCTGCCATATCACTTTCTGGTAAATGGATTTTAATGTGATCTGTTTGATTAACATAGTTATCGGAATGGCTTTCTTGCGGTTCATCAAAATGTAATGTTTGCTGTCTGTGATCAACCACAGGTTGATTGCTTTCAGATGAAGGAGGATTTTCAAAAGTAGGAGAGGGTTCTGAGGTCTTTCTATTTTGTAAACGTGAATCATTAGTAAAGGTTTCCGCGCTTTTGAAATAACGAGATTGTTCTCTACGGCTAGACCAAATGCCATGAGCAACCAAAATAATTAATGTTGCAACACCTAAAATGATAAGAATTGTGTTTAACTCCACTGCTTATTCCTCCAATCGCTATAAAAAGATTTTCACTCATTTTTATACACAGTAAAACGTTGGCTAGCTTAACATATTTTGCTCTTTCAGGATCGTTAAAAATTGATTTTTTTACCCCTCGTTTGTATGCTGTGTTCTTTTTACAATTAAGGATAAATATGTTCTCGCAATCTTCCGTTTCCCTTGGATTACAATATTTTATTCAAGGCTGGTATTTGATTTCGCAAAAAGGATTAAGACGATTTGTGGTGATGCCAATTTTAATTAATATCTTATTATTAAGCGCCACTTTCTTTCTGTTATATACACAAACTTCCTATCTTATCGATAAAATGATGTCTTATATTCCTGACTGGTTGAGCTGGTTAGGCGGCTTGCTCATGGCGTTATCGATTCTGCTGATTTTAATTTTTTTCTATTTTATTTTTGTTACTTTAGCTGGATTTATCGCCGCACCTTTTAATGCCCTATTAGCGGAGAAAGTTGAGGAAATGCTGACGGGCGAAATAGCACATTCTCAATCTGCTATGGATTTCATTCGTGATATTCCGCGCATTATCCTGCGAGAATGGCAGAAATTAAAATACAGTTTACCGCGTTTATTTATTTTATTTTTATTTAGCTTTATTCCACTTTTAGGACAAAGTGCCATTCCTATTCTTTCCTTTGTATTTAGCGCTTGGCTAATGGCTATTCAATACTGCGATTATCCATTTGATAATCATAAAATTACCTTTGCGCAAATGAAGCAACAACTTGCGGAAAAAAAATTACTCAGTTGTACTTTTGGCATATTGGTAACTTGCTGTACATTCATTCCTCTTCTTAACTTTGTGATTATTCCAGTGGCTGTATGTGGTGCGACGGTAATGTGGGTAGAACAATTTAAACAATAAGGCATAAAAAAACTGCTCTAAAAGAGAGCAGTTTTTTTACCCATTGATTGTTCTACAAAATCATCTTAACTAATTTATCTGCTTTTATTCTGGCAAATTTTTTCAAAATTTTTTGCACAGGAAGCGGATAATCTGTTCTCTCTTCTAATTCTGAGTAATGTTTCAGAACCTTTGTATTTTGTCGAATATGGTAGAGCTCTTGTTCCACTTGTGCGCGCAACTCTTGTTTTGGATCATGAATTAATAAACCATTTTCTGCATCTAAACGCCAAGCGCGAGGATTAAGGTTATTACCTGTTAATAAAATATATTTATCATCAACCCACACACCTTTTAAATGATAAGAATTATCCTCGTCTTTCCAAGTGCGAATAGTTAATAAGCCCTGTTCTATTTCTGCCTCAAATTTTTTACTAAATTGGCGCAGATTATTTTCATATAAATAAGGTAGTGCCCCCGGTAACTTAAATGGCTCTGAAGGTGGAATATAGAAATCATTCGCTGTTTTATCGCCGACGATAATTTCCACTCGTTTTCCTTTTTTAAGTAAGGCTCTCAACTTTTGTTGTAACGGACGAGGAAAATTGAAATAAGGTGTGCAAATCACCAATTGGTTTTCCACAATTTGGAAAAGATCCTCAATGGTTTGATTTAACTGATTGTTATATTTACTCAAGCCAAACAACAGAGAAACACTTAATTGATTTGCTCTTTCCTCTAATAGTTCTGCACCTGTTTGAACATATTTTGCTTCATAAGCCAAGGTTTTACGGAATTCACGAATTGCAGGGCGAATTTCTTTCGTACTTGGTTTTTCAACATTATCCAAAGCATATACCGCTTGAGGATCTAATAAGTATTGTTGAATAAAATTAACGAAGCTATCTGCAAGTTTTGGGTGCTGAATTTTTTGGTAACGGTCGTAGCGATACTTTTTATCTTGATGTAAATACACATTATTGATGCTAGCGCCGCTATAAAGCACGGTGTCATCAAACACGAACCCTTTAATGTGTAACACACCAAACACCTCTCTGGTGTTGATCGGCACACCAAAAAATAAATGAGGATCACTCGAAAGTTGGAATGTCGCGCGTTGTTCTACATACCAATCCGCATTGGTCGCAGATTTTTCTGCACCTAATAAATTACGTTGTGCACGATGCCAATCCACAAGAATTTTGACATCCAAATTAGGATTGTTCTCTTTTGCACGATAGATTTCTGATAGGATTTCTTGACCAGCTTCATCTTGCTGCCAATAAAGCGCAGTAATGTAAATTCGAGATTTTGCTTGTCGAATTAATTGAATTATTTGAGCTTTAAATTCTGCAGAACTGTATAAAAACTCTACTTGTTCTGCTTGTAATGGTAAACAGAATAAACGATTAATATTTTGTTTTGCTCGTTTGGTTTTGTTTAACAACATAAAATCATTCTCTTTCATTTTGAATGGTGGGGTAGTTTACAATATTTGGGACCTAACTTGGTAGAAAAAAGCGGTTTTTTCGATATAATGCGAGCAGTTTTCTGACAAAAAATGCGGAAAAATCTCCATTTTTTCTACAATCAATCAACTTGGCACATCAAAATGAATAAAAATAAAACTCCAACCTTCCAACAATCTAATAAAAAATTTAATGAACGCAGCTCTGAAGGTTTTGCAAGTAAACCCAATAAATTTTCTAAAAAATCTGATAATTCGAAATTTGCGCAAAATCCCAACCCTTGTTTTTCATCGCGCTCCGCTACACTGGAAAAAACCATTGCGGAAACTACGATGAAAAATGCGAATGGCATTGAAGGAAAAGTGAAAGTGTTGGTAAAAGGCACTAGCGTCGCTGATAAACCTCGTGAGAAAAAAACTGGACCACTTTCGCCTCGAGCGCCTGAGAAAATTAAGAAAAATCGTGCCGAAGAAATGAAAGTGTATGGAGAAAATACCTGTCAAGCGCTATTTGTACAACGCCCAGAAAGTATCGTGCGCATTTGGGCAACAGTGGAAATGGCGAAAAAAAGTGGAGAATTATTCAAATATTTAGCGGAACATAAGAAAGTTTATCATGTAGTGGATAATGCCGAATTAACCCTTGTGAGCGGAACAGAACATCATGGTGGCATTTGTATGTTAGTGAAAAAAATGCGCCCTTTGACATTATCTGGATATTTGGATATTCCGCGTAAGCGTGATTGCTTGGTTTTCATTGATGCTGTGCAAAATGCACATAATTTAGGCGGCATTATTCGCACTAGCGCCGCTTTTGCGGTAAAAGGCATTGTTGTCGAACATTCTTTTGTTGATAGTCTAAATTCTTCTGCTGCAATGCGAGTTGCGGAAGGTGGAATGGAATATGTTCGCGTATTAGAAACAGAGTTTGCAGAAAAAGCGCTGCAACAGTTACGCGAAGCAGGATACCAAATTATTCATTTAACCCGCAGCACACAAGGGAAATCATTGGCGAAATTAGCTCTCTCTGAAAAAGTGGTGTTCGTACTGAATGAAAAATCAGAAGCTACTTTGGCACAACAAGGGGATGAACAAGTGTGTTTGTCCCATATGAATCCATTGAATGCCAATCTAAATGTTGCGGTTGCCGCTGGTATTTTACTGTCTAAATGGGATTGTAGTTTGGCATAACCTTTTGTTTTTGCACCAGTTAGACTTGGGTTTAAGTGTAAAAATTAATTGGAGTCTTAATTTAATTACAATTGATCCGCGTGATGAATGAGCACAAAACGTTCCCAAAGTTGTTCTTTAGTTTCAATATGCTCAGGATCAGTAATAATACAATTATTGATAGGACAGACTTTTTGACAGGTGGGAATTTCATAATGTCCCACACATTCCGTACAAAGATTGGAATCGATAACGTAAATTTCCTCTCCCATAGAAATGGCTTGATTCGGGCATTCGGGTTCGCACATATCGCAATTTGTGCATTTATCTGTAATTAATAACGCCATACCGCTCCCGAATAAAATGTGAAAGGGCGAGATTATAAAGAATGCGTGGTAAAAATTAAACAGAAAATTTTTACAAGCACTGATTGGCAAATACTTGATCTAAACCATTACAAGACAACCCATAACGCGCTATAATACGAGACGATTTTGAATTTTAAACACTTTTAATTTTAACTATTATACGAGACGATTTTGAATTTTAAACACTTTTAATTTTAACTATTTCAAGAGGAAACAAAAATGTCCGTAATTAAAATGACAGACCTAGATTTAAGCGGTAAACGAGTCTTTATTCGTGCCGATCTTAATGTGCCAGTAAAAGACGGTAAAGTAACTTCTGATGCGCGTATCCGTGCCACAATCCCAACTTTAAAACTAGCTTTAGAGAAAGGCGCTAAAGTGATGGTAACTTCTCACTTAGGTCGTCCAACTGAAGGTGAGTTTGATGAAGCAAGTTCACTCAAACCTGTGGTGGATTATTTAAACGCACATTTAGATGTGCCAGTGCGTTTAGTGCGTGATTATTTAGACGGCGTTGAAGTAAATCAAGGCGAAATCGTTGTGTTAGAAAACGTGCGTATCAACAAAGGTGAAAAGAAAAATGATCCTGAGTTAGGTAAAAAATACGCTGCACTTTGCGATGTATTTGTGATGGACGCTTTCGGTACTGCACACCGAGCCCAAGCTTCAACTTATGGCGTAGCAGAGTACGCGCCCGTAGCTTGTGCAGGTCCATTGTTAGCAGCAGAATTAGATGCCCTTGGTAAAGCATTAAAAGAGCCAGCTCGTCCGATGGTGGCAATTGTAGGTGGTTCAAAAGTATCAACCAAATTAGAAGTATTAAATTCACTTTCTAAAATTGCTGACCAAATTATCGTCGGTGGCGGTATCGCTAACACCTTTATCGCCGCAGCGGGTCATAACGTTGGTAAATCACTTTACGAAGAAGATTTAATTCCTGTGGCGAAAAACCTTGCCGCAAGCACCGATATTCCTGTGCCAGTAGATGTTCGTGTTGGTTTAGAATTCTCTGAAACTGCCGCAGCAACCGAAAAAGCCGTAGATCAAGTACAAGACGACGAATCTATTTTTGATATTGGTGATAAATCCGCTGCACAACTTGCAGAAATCATCAAAAACGCAAAAACCATTCTTTGGAACGGTCCTGTGGGCGTATTTGAATTCCCGAACTTCCGCAAAGGCACTGAAATCATTTCTCATGCTATTGCAAACAGTGACGCTTTCTCTATTGCAGGCGGTGGCGACACCTTAGCAGCAATCGATTTATTCGGTATCAAAGATAAAATTTCTTACATTTCCACTGGCGGTGGCGCCTTCTTAGAATTCGTTGAAGGCAAAGTATTACCGGCGGTAGAAATTCTTGAAAAACGTGCGAATGGCTAATTTCAATTAAATTGTAGGGGCGTATTGCATACGCCCATTTATAAAGAAGGAAACTCAAAATGGCTAAATTATTAGATCTTGTAAAACCTGGCGTGCTTACTGGTGATGATGTTCAAAAAGTATTCGCATACGCAAAAGAAAACAATTTCGCAATCCCAGCGGTAAACTGCGTGGGTTCAGATTCTGTTAACGCAGTATTAGAAACAGCCGCTCGCGTTAAAGCGCCTGTAATTATTCAATTCTCCAACGGCGGTGCACAATTCTATGCAGGTAAAGGTATCAAACCTGCTAGCGGTGCTCGCGCGGATGTGTTAGGTGCCATTGCTGGTGCAAAACATGTACATCAATTAGCTGCAGAATATGGTGTTCCTGTGATTTTACACACTGACCATGCAGCGAAAAAATTACTTCCTTGGATCGACGGCTTGTTAGACGCAGGTGAAAAACACTTCGCTGAAACAGGCAAGCCATTATTCTCTTCTCATATGATCGACCTTTCTGAAGAGCCAATGGAAGAAAATATGGAAATCTGTAAAGGCTACCTTGCCCGTATGAGCAAAATGGGAATGACCTTAGAAATCGAAATCGGTATCACCGGTGGTGAAGAAGATGGCGTAGATAACAGCGATGTGGATGAATCACGTTTATATACTCAACCGGCAGACGTATTATTCGTTTACGATTCATTAAACCCAGTTAGCCCACGTTTCACCGTTGCAGCCGCATTCGGTAACGTACACGGCGTTTATAAACCAGGTAACGTAAAATTAAAACCGTCTATTTTAGGTGCTTCACAAGAATTCGTGTCTAAAGAACGTAATCTTCCAGCGAAATCAATCAACTTCGTATTCCACGGTGGTTCTGGTTCAAGCCGTGAAGAAATCCGCGAAGCAATCAGCTACGGTGCGATCAAAATGAACATCGACACCGATACTCAATGGGCATCTTGGGACGGTATCTTGAAATTCTACAATGCCAATAAAGATTATTTACAAGGTCAATTAGGCAACCCTGAAGGTCCTGATGCACCAAACAAAAAATACTACGACCCACGTGTGTGGTTACGCAAAATGGAAGAGTCTATGTCTAAACGCTTAGAACAATCTTTCGAAGACTTAAATTGTATTGATGTACTTTAATTCTTAATTCTGATATTGCGAAAGCCCTCATCAATTGAGGGCTTTCTATTTTAAAGAAGAACGCAAAACTAAAATATCAATATCTTAACCTAATCCCCTTTGTTCTCCGCCGCTAATGCCGCATTTTTACTGCGTTCGATGAGTTTATATCTCGGGTCATCTGTGGCAATTAGCTTTAACATTATCTCCCAAGTTGAGGCTGCCATTTTGTAGTTTTCCTTCTCAAAATAATGAAAAGCCAGTAATCCTAAAGCATCTAAATTGCTATGATCTTGTCGGATAACTTGTTTTAACAAGTTTTCTCCTTGAGATTTATCGCTAGGATCATCTGAAAACATCAAAATCCGCGCATAAGATAATTGATACTCCACATTATTCGGCATAAGTTGATGGGCTTTTTGATAGCTATCTAGCGCCAATTGAGGGTTATTAAGATTCATACCAATTTGACCTAATTGCCACCAACTATGGGCATCTTGAGGATACTGCTGCAGATGCTGACGTAACGACAAAGCAAATTGCGAAAGCTCTTGTTCTGTAAGTGGCTGGGTCGCTTCTTGTTGTGCACGTTGTTGAAAATGTTCTAACTTACCTGCAATATGCTGTAATTGTTGCTCTGCTTGCCAAGCACCAACTTTGAAATAAATTAAGCTAGCGACAATTAACAGGCTTAAAAAACCAGACAAAAACCAAATATAACCCTGTGCCTTTTTTGGCTTCTGCTTCTCTGTGTGCTCTGAGTTTAAAACAGGAATATCATCTAATAAGGATCTTTGTAACTCAATTTTAGCTTGTTCTGTATTATCCAATAAGCCCAGTGTTGAATCCTGCTCTATTTCTTGTAAACGTTGAAAATATAGACTCTTATTCAAAGCATCACGCTGCGGCGCTAGAGCCATTTTTTCTCGAACAAGTAATGGAGAAAAGCAGACTAAAGCAATAATAAATGTGAATAAGCCAATCATTAACCAAAATATCATTGTTGTTTTTCTCTTGGTGAAGTATTAAGAAGACGTTGTAAACGTTGTTGTTCTTCGTTACTTAATTGATTGTTTATCTTTTTGTCTTCCATTGTTGTTGTATTTTTGGAGGATTTATTACGTCGCCAAACAAGCAAAATGCCAAACAGAATCAGACTAAGCGGCGCTAACCATAAAATTGCCGTAGCTGGCGTTAAAGGCGGATCATAAGTAACAAAATTCCCGTAGCGAGCCACCATATAATCTACCACTTGTTGCTTGTTATAACCCTGTTGTAACAATTCAAAGACTTTATCCCGCATATCAACTGCAATAGTTGCATTTGAGTCTGCAATATTATTGTTCTGACATTGTGGACAACGTAGTTCTTGGGTCAGGGTATGATAATTTTTTTCCTGTTGTGGCGAAGCAAATTGTCTAGCTTCAATGGCCGTGAAACCATTATTCAAAAAGCATAAACCGATCAGGAATAAGCAGAGTTTTCTTATCATGGTTGCACCTGCAATTTTTGATAAATTGGCAGTAATTTCTGTTGCCAAGTATTGGCATTCACATCGCCAATATGTCTGTGATGAATCACACCTTTAGCGTCCACGATAAAGGTTTCAGGGGCGCCATAAACCCCTAAATCTAAACCGAGAGAGCCTTTTTCATCTTTAATCACAACTTGGTAAGGATTGCCTAAATCTTTTAACCATTTAATCGCTTTTTCGCTGCTATCTTTATAATTCAATCCGATGATAGTAATCCCCTGTGCGGCAAGTTCATTGAGATATTGATGCTCGGCATAGCAAGTTGGACACCAAGTGGCCCATACATTCAGTAAGAACGGTTTACCTTGTCGAAAGATTTGCGTGCTTAATGGCTGATTGTTAAATAAATCTTCCATTTTTTGTAAGGGAACCACCTTACCTATTAGCGCAGATTCTAGCGCTTTGGGATCTTCACCTTGCGCATTGCGCTGTAATTGCACAATGGCAACTAAAACAAAAGCAATAAAAAGGAATAGTGGTACAAAATATTTTTTATGCATAATTATTTCTGAGAATAAGCTGAAGTAATAAATTTCAATTTTGAAAAGCGGTAGCGCCGATCGAATAAACAGAGCATTCCACCTAACGCCATAAACACTCCGCCAAACCAAATCCAACGAATAAAAGGTTTATAGTACAAACGTAACGCCCAAGCATCGTTGCCCAAACTTTCCCCCAGCGCCACATAGAGATCTCGACTGAATCCCCAATCAATTGCAGCTTCTGTCATAGACATTTTACTTACAGTGTAAAAACGTTTTTCTGCAAATAAAGTGGTTTCAAATTGCCCATTTTTATGAATATCAATTTGGGCTTTACCGCCTTCATAGTTAGCGCCCTTAGATTCGCTAATACCTTGAAAGGTAAATTGATAAGCACCTATCTCTAGGGTATCGCCAACGCGCATACGTACATCTCGTTCGATACTGTAATTTTGGCTAAAGGCGATGCCCCAAACTGTCATTGCTACGCCCAAATGTGCAAACACCATTCCCCAATGAGAGCGAGAAAGTTTGAAGATACCTTGCCAAAAGGATTGGCGGTAAGAAGCACGTTGATGAAGTTCATAGAGGCTAAGTAGCAAGATAAACACAGACATCATAACGCCCAAGACGGCGCTAACACTAAGTTGATCTTGTAGCCAATAAGGTAGAACAAAACCAGCCACTAACATTATGATCAAGCTAATTAGCGCCGGTAAGCGAATGGCGGAGAATTGATCTCTACGCCATTTCACCAACGGCCCAATACCTAACAGCAAGGAAAATGGAATCATAATGATAAGAAACATTTGATCAAAAAATGGTGCGCCTACAGAAATTGTTCCTAAACCAAGCTGTTTATGTACCAAAGGGAGCAAGGTGCCAATAAACACAATGCTTAACGCACTCATTAATAAAATATTATTAGCCAATAATATGGTTTCTCGTGAGAAACGCTCCGCATTATCACGAGAGCGAATTTGACTCCCTTTGTAAGCATATAAAAGCAATGAACCACCAATAATGATGACTAAATAAGCCAAAATATACAGCCCGCGTGTTGGATCTGAAGCAAAAGCATGGACGGAAACTAAAATGCCTGAACGCACCAGAAAAGTACCCAACAAACAAAGGGAGAATGCAAGAATGGCAAGCAATACCGTCCAAGCTTTGAAAGAACCTCGTTTTTCCGTTACGGCAAGGGAATGAAGCAAAGCTGTACCAGCCATCCAAGGCATAAGGGAGGCATTTTCTACAGGATCCCAGAACCACCAACCGCCCCAGCCCAATTCGTAATAAGCCCACCATGAACCAAGCACAATACCAAGGGTAAGGAAAATCCAAGCCGCCATGGTCCAAGGGCGCGACCATCTTGCCCAAGCGGTATCAAGTTTGCCATTGATTAAAGAAGCGATAGAAAATGCAAAAGCCACAGAAAAGCCCACATACCCCATATACAACAGCGGTGGATGAAAAATTAATCCCACATCTTGTAATAAGGGATTGAGTTCTTTACCGTCCACAGGGAAATTAGGGAAAGTGCGTTCAAAAGGATTTGAGGTAAATAAAACAAAGATTAAAAAACCGATGCTAATAATCCCCATCACTCCAAGCACCCGAGCAACGGCTTCTTGTGGTAGCGCTTTACTAAATTTTGCTACCGCCAAGCTCCATAAACTCAATAGCCAAATCCAAAGTAATAAAGATCCTTCATGAGATCCCCAAACCGCAGATAAACGATATTGTAACGGTAGACGACTATTTGAATTATTAACCACATATTGCACGGAGAAGTCGTTCACCGCAAAGAGATAAAATAACGCGCAAAAGGCCACGCTCAGGCTAAGAAACAAGGCGTAAGTCATAGGACGCGCCAAAGCCATATACAGGGAATCATTTTTGCTTGCGCCCCACAACGGAAAAATAGCTAATAACATGGCAATAGCAAGGCTAAGTGCAAGGGCGTAATTGCCTAACTCTGGGATCATTGTTGACCTTCTTGTCGTTTTTGTTGGCGATCACGCTCACTTTCTTCTGTTAAATCAGAAATTCCCATGGGTTTATGCACTTTTTGCATTTGTTCGCCCAATTCTGGTGGCACATAATTTTCATCGTGCTTCGCTAACACTTCATTGGCCTGTAACAAGGTCGGTGTAATTAAAATGCCTTGTGCCACAATGCCCTGCCCCTCACGGAATAAATCGGGCAAAATGCCCTCGTATTCCACGCTCACCGCAGGGCCAATATCGTTTAAATCGAATCGCACTTTGAGGCTTTGCGGATCCCGTTGCACCGAACCTTCAACCACCATACCGCCGATGCGAATACGTTGTCCTACCTGTGGTTTTGTGTTGGCATCGTTATTTTTACCGTAAATCACTTCTGTCGGCGTATAAAATAAATCAATATTTTGGCGCAGGGCATAGAGAATTAACGCACAGGCGATAGAAAGTCCGAGTAGCACAAATAACACTACGGTTATTCTTGATTTACGTCTTGGCGTCATAGCTGACCTCGCTGTTGTACTTGCTGCAAACGTTTTTCACGTTGTTGTTGCTGTGATATTGCTTTCATAATTGATCTTTTTTCTAATAAAGATTGCACCACCAATGCAACAATACAGAGCAGGCTAAGGCCGTAAGCGAGCCAGACATAAAATCCGTATCCGCCCATTTGGAAAAAATCTTGCCAAGTTGAAAAAAACATGGTTTCCCCCGAATTAAGATTGTTTGTTTATTGTTGTATTAACTAACGCCCTCACCCAAGGACGTTGACTTTCTTCTTTCAATAGTTGGTTACGGTAGCGGATCAAGGTTAAGAACACATAGAGAAATAAAAAGCCAAAAATACACAAAATTAGTGGGATCAGCATAGGTGTTGCAATGGAAGGCTTTTGGAATTTTGTGATACTTGCGCCTTGGTGTAGGGTATTCCACCATTCTACGGAAAAGTGAATAATAGGCAGATTCACCACGCCCACTAAACATAAGATTCCCGCTGCTTTTGCTCCAACCTGAGGATGATTAAAGGCAGAATAGAGAGCAATAACACCTAAGTATAAAAACAACAAAATAAGTTCTGAGGTTAAACGCGCGTCCCAAACCCACCAAGTCCCCCACATAGGTTTACCCCAAATAGCGCCTGTTACTAAGGTAATCAAAGTAAACACTGTGCCAATTGGCGCCATGGCAATCATCGCCCAATGCGCTTGGCGCAGCTGCCAAACTAAGGCAACAAAGGTAGCCATTGCCATGGAAGCATAAATTCCCATAGACCAAATCGCCGTTGGTACATGAATATACATAATGCGAAAACTATTGCCTTGCTGATAATCTGCGGGAGCATAGGCCAGCCCCCACACCAGTCCCACGCTTAATAAAACAACGCTAAGAAAGGCAGTGGGCGGTAGAAATTTAGCGCATAAATAATATTGTGTTTCTGATTTTGCGTAGGAATGTAGCCATTTCCACATAATGTGTTCCTTTATTGATCTAAACTAATGCGTAACGCCGCTGCAATGGCAAAAGGCGATAATGTTAATGCGGCGGCTAACATTGCGCCTAACATCGCTAGCTGTCCCGAATAAGGCAAATTGAGATTTGCAGCATCTAGCACAGCAGCGGAAAAAATTAGCACGGGAATAAATAAGGGTAAAATCAGTAAGCTTAATAGCACCCCGCCTTTACGCAATCTCACAGTTAAAGCCACGCCAATTGCACCAATACAACTGAAAATCGGCGTACCTAATAGTAGGGTTAGAACTAACGCCCACCATATATGAACTTCTAATGAAAGCAGTAATGCGGCTATCGGCGATAAGAGAATTAAGGGCAACCCAGTTAGCAGCCAATGAGCGATCACTTTTGCTAATGAGATCAACGCCAAGGGTTGATTTATTAGCATTAATTGTTCCAGTGAACCGTCTAGAAAATCATCTCGAAATAAACGTTCAAAAGATAATAAAGCGGACAATAACGCGCTAATCCAAGCGATGGCAGGGGCTATCCGCGCTAGCAATGTTGGCTCTGGGCCAATTAACAAAGGAAATAGCGCGATAAGAATCAGAAAGAACCATAAAGGATTGAGAATTTCCGCTGGTTTCCGTTGGGCAATTTGAAGCTCTCTTTTTATGATGACAAATAGCTGCATATTATTTTTCTACTGGTTTATATTGCGCCAAGGAAATCACTTGAACTTGCTGGCTAGGGATATTTTGATGACTGGTAAAGATCACAATCCCCCCTTGCTTAGTTTGTTTTTCAAATAGCGATGTTAGTTCTTCTACACCTTTTTTATCAATGGCGGTAAAAGGTTCATCTAAAATCCATAACGGCGCTTGAGATAGCCATAAACGAGCTAAAGCGATGCGACGTTGTTGCCCTGCTGACAATGAGCCACTAGGAATATCCTCTCGACCAAGTAATCCTACTTTTTCTAAGGCAGACCAAAGGGCCTCTTTACCTTGCTGACAAGGGGAAATTTTTTGATAGAAGGCCAAATTCTCCCAAGGGCTAAGTTCTGGTTTTATTCCTGCTTGATGCCCCAGATAAAGTAATGCGCAATGATAATCTTCCCGTTGCTGAGTGATAGCTTGTCCATTCCAAGTTACCACGCCCGCTAAAGGCTGAGAAAGGCCCACTAAAATACGCAGCAAACTACTTTTACCAATACCATTTGGTCCTTCAATCTGCACTAAATCGCCACTTTGAATATTTAAATTCAAGCGCTCAAACAGAATGTTATCGCCTCGCTGGCAAGCGAGCTGCTGTGTTTTTAATTGGTAGTGCATTGATGTGAGAGAGATAGGTTAATGTCAGGGCGACATTTTAACATAAGGCTAGGTATGGAATAAGCCTTAGCAGAGCAAATATGCCTACCTCTTTAGAGTGTATTTTGGTCTTTTTTGATTTAAGACAACTTGATTTGAGTGAGATTTAAGGGAAGAAAAATTAATTTTATTAAGCCTGTTTTGTTTGAAAATAATGACCGTTTTGCCTGATTTTTATGATTTTATGTGGTTTCGGTCATTTTTAATGGGGTTGATTTGGCCTTTTTCGTGATCTCTTTCACAAAATTTGGGGTAAATCGGTAGAAAACTATTTTATTTACTGTTTTTAGTGAAAAATGTGCCAACAGCTTGGTTGTTAAAGCAATCATTTTAATGTTTGTATTATTGATATTTTCGACTGTGGGGCAATTTCTCGCCTAATCCAAATAACCAATTCTTTAAGCAAGCTGTTTGTTTTTTTAAATTCATTCTTTATAGAGGTATAACATGAACAGAATTGAACTTTCTCAAAAAATTATTGATACCTGTCTTGAAATGACAAGATTAGGTTTAAACCAAGGCACCGCAGGCAATGTGAGTGTACGTTACAAAGAAGGTATGCTTATTACGCCAACAGGTACACCGTATCATCTTATGACACCAGAAAGCATTGTGTATGTGGATAAAAACGGCAAACACGAAGAGGGTAAGTTGCCATCCAGTGAATGGCATTTCCACTTGGCGGTGTATGAAGCTCGTCCAGATGTTGATGCGGTGGTGCATAACCATTCCATTAACTGCGCAGCGGTATCAATTCTAGAAAAATCCATTCCTCCATTTCACTATATGATAGCCGTCGGCGGTACCGACCATATTCCTTGTGTACCTTATGCTACTTTTGGTACCCACAAATTAGCGGAATATGTGAAAGAAGGCATCAAAACCAGCAAAGCGATTTTGCTTGCCCATCACGGTTTAATTGCCGCAGAGAAAAACTTAGACAAAGCTCTTTGGTTAGCTCACGAAGTTGAAGTATTAGCAGAATGGTATATGAAATTACTCGCTACTAACCAAGAAATTCCATTATTAACCAAAGAAAATATGGAAGTGGTGTTAGGGAAATTTAAGTCTTATGGTTTACGCATCGAAGAATAAACATAATTAAAAATATATTTGGAGTTCATAACTATTGGGGTGACGCTATGACAGCAAAAGTTCTTGAGAAGAAATATCTCGTGCCTTTTATTTTAATCACAAGCTTATTTGCCTTGTGGGGGTTTGCTAACGATATTACTAATCCTATGGTGGCGGTATTCCAAACCGTCATGGAAATTCCTGCTTCTGAAGCAGCCTTAGTGCAATTCGCTTTCTATGGTGGTTACGGCACCATGGCAATTCCAGCGGCGATTTTCGTCACACGCCACAGCTACAAATGTGGAGTGTTATTAGGATTAGTGTTGTATGCCGTTGGCGCCTTATTGTTTTATCCTGCGGCGCTTTATGAAGAGTTCACCTTTTTCTTGCTTTCTCTTTATATTTTAACCTTTGGTCTCGCTTTTTTAGAAACCACCGCCAATCCTTATATTCTTTCTATGGGTGATCCGCAAACAGCCACTCGCCGTTTGAATTTGGCGCAAGCCTTTAATCCATTAGGTTCAATTACGGGAATGTTTGTGGCTTCACAAATTGTGTTAACCAGTTTGGAATCAGATAAACGGGATGCCGCTGGTCATCTTGTTTTCCAAACCTTATCAGCAACAGAGAAAGCGGTAGTAAGAAGCCATGACTTAGAAATCATTCGCAATCCTTATGTGATTTTAGGCTGCGTGGTAATTGTGATGTTTATCATCATCGGCTTATACAATATGCCAAAAACTCATACGGAAGAAAGCGCACGTATTAGCTTTAAAGAATCTTTCCAACGTTTGTCAAAAAATGAAAAATACCGCGAGGGTGTACTTGCTCAAGTATTCTATGTGGGCGTGCAAATTATGTGCTGGACGTTTATCATCCAATATGCAGAACGTCTTGGTTACACCAAATCTGAAGCACAAAACTTTAATATCATTGCTATGAGTATCTTTATCGCCAGCCGTTTTATTAGCACCAGCTTAATGAAATACCTCAAAGCGGAATTTATGTTGATGTTATTTGCGATTTGCGGTTTCTTCTGTATTCTCGGCGTTATCTTTATCGACGGTGATTTAGGTTTATATTGCTTAATCTTAACTTCTGGATTTATGTCCTTGATGTTCCCAACCATTTACGGTATCGCTCTTTATAATCAAAAAGAAGAATCAACTTTAGGCGCGGCGGGTTTAGTAATGGCGATTGTGGGCGGTGCGTTAATGCCACCTCTACAAGGTATCATTATTGACCAAAAAGAACTTATGGGCATGCCTGCGGTTAATGTATCTTTCGTTCTTCCATTGATTTGCTTTGTGGTGATCGCCATTTACGGTTACCGCACTTGGAAAGTCCTTAAATAAGCGTTCACTCAAAATGAAGCTAAAAAACACGCGTTCCCAACGCGTGTTTTTTATGGATTCAGCTTTCAAATATCAACAAGAACGCTAGCATCCATTGTGATTTTCCAATAAAGGTGGAAGTTCTCATTTTCCGACGCCAACGAGCGGGAGAGGTGTTAAAAGGCGGTTACTGTGCGCTTCTTGCGTCAGTTTGCGTTTTTTGGGGGTATAACGGCAAAATGTCGAAATGGCAATCTTGTTCAAGGTGCCAAAGATCGTAATCCGACTGCATATTGAGCCAAAAATTCGGGGTGGTATTCGGTAATAGCTTGCTTAAACGCAGTGCCATTTCAGGGGTAATCCCCGTTCTGCCATTGACAATTCTGGAAAGCGAAACACGGGAAATGCCGAGTTTTTGGGCGAATACCGAAATATTACTGTCAAAGCCTTCGATATATTCTTTGATTAAAAGCCCTGGGTGTGGAGGATTAAACATTCTCATTTTCTTCTCTCTTTAGTGGTAGTCTTGATAGTTCACAATTTCAGCATCGCCGTTTTCAAATTTAAAGGTTAAACGCCAATTAGCATTGACTTTGACCGAGCAATGATTGGCTAAATCGCCTTTGAGCGGATGCAAATGCCAACCTGGAACATCCATTGCTTCGACATTTTCAGCTCGGTGTAAGGTCTCTAGCTGCAAACGTAATTTATTGATGTGCTTAGCTTGAATACCAGCCGTTGAACCTGTTTCGAAAAATGCCTTTAAGCCTTTATGTTTAAACGAAATAATCATTATCGCCTGCCTTGTGTATCGCGTAATGATACAGTAATGACTCAATAGTGTAAACGATGATGTTACATTTGGGGGTGGAGTTTCCATTCCATTAGTCGTTACCGTCCCTGCCTTCGTTTAAATTAGGTCCTATCATCGTTCTAATCCTTAATATAAAAATGGCAAGTAATAAAATTGTTAGGTGCGCGAGGAATTTAGAATGAATAAACAATAGTGTCAAATAAATCCATTTCCAATATGCTTAACGGAGTGATTGTACGGATACCACGTTGGCATCCATTGTGGTTTCCCCAAAGAATGTGAAAATACCGCCCACAATAACGCTTGTGTCCACAGGCGTGCTTTTTAATACCTAATTGCTAACAGTACTAATCAAAGATGAGCACTATCCTTGGGGTGGACGTAATCCTTTGTTTATAAAATAGAACAAAAAAGCATCAATCAAACCAGTAGAAATATTTTTGTTGACAAGCTTCTTTTGAGATTTTACCAGTGTTTATATGGATTTTGGTGAAAAAATGTACTGTAAAATTTCCCTTGACAAGTACCCTATTAAATAATACCTTTTTGCCCAAAGAGAATAGTCCCTTCATTACGACTTTTGCTTTTTAAGCTGAAAAAGGCTTGAAAAAGTGGTAATGAAGGGGCTTTCTTTTTGGGGTTTCCTTCGTCTCTAATTATTTTTCAACTCACAGAAGGAAATCATTATGAACTCATTTCTCTTTGAACTCGTTACCATTCCGCTCTTGATGTTGATTTATCAAAACGCTTAGAGGATAAATAATGAGATCTTTTATTTTCAATCAAATCCTGTTTTCTGAGGTCTGGCTTTATGAAATTCTTCCTACTGAAGAAGAACAGGAACTTATTCGTATTTTGTATAATAAGACAGCTCCAAAAGACGATGAAGAAGTCAGTCGTTGGGAAGGGGAAGAGGAAATTAGTTGGGATGCTTCAGAAGACATTAGCTGGGATGTTTCAGAAGAACCTAAACCCGCTGAGGTTGAACAATGGTGCTATGATGAACGGAAACCATTTCATCATCAAATTTTCCCAACGGATGCCAAGGCTTATGCAAGGCAGCAAGCAGAAAAATATATTGAAGATCTTGATAGTTTTCTTGAATGGATTTATGACGATGTGGAAAGCTATGTATTGGAGAGGGACGAGGTTTATCAGCGAAAGTTCGATCTTATCAATTAGCCTGTAGGGCGTGAATTCACACATAATTCATACTGGTGGGTTTATGCTGGCGTCCATTTTGGTTTTCCCAACAAATGTGGAAAATTCCCATTCGTTTGGACGCGAGCGTCGCGTCTGTACAAAGATTCCAAATTAATATTGGTAGTGGAAATCGGCAGTTTTTCGCTCATAAGGATCCATGTTTCTACGCTATTAATGCGCATTTTTATCAGGGAATTTTGCAAAAAATGTGAGCTGTTTCAAAAACCGAAACAAAAAAATCTATTCTGTTTGATTTGTTTTTTTGCTCTGGGCTAAAATCCGTTTTGACATCATCTATTTGAGGATACTTTTTATGCAAAAAAGAGGTGATTTAATTCTACAAGAGATCAATCGTACAGGAAAAATGTCGGTAAATGAGTTATCTCAGATGTTTTCTGTTGCAGTAGAAACTATTCGTCGAGATTTAACCGCCCTTGAGAAAAAAGGCTTACTGTATCGAGTCCATGGTGGCGCGGTGAGCAAAAAAACAAAAGATTTAGGTAGCTCTTTTCATTCTCGCCAACGTTCCAACTATGAAGCCAAACGTAATATTGCACAACAGGCCGTAGAATATGTTTATGAAGGTGTGGTGATTGGTTTAGATGCCAGTTCTAGTAGCTGGCATTTTGCTCAGCTTATTCCTGATATTCCTTGTACTGTGGTAACCAATTCCATGCACAATATTGCCGCGTTAGTGAATAAGCCTAATATTAAAACCATTGCCACTGGTGGGGTTTATTCTAGTAAATATGATGCGTTTTATGGGCCACTTTCCGAGCAACTTTTGCAACGTTTACATATTGATATTGGAATTTTCTCTTGTACTGGTGTGGACGAAAATGGAAGTATTTGGGAATCTAATGAATTAAATGCGCCCATTAAACGTAAAATGATGGAAGCCTGTGGGCAAAGTTTTTTATTGCTGGATAATTCTAAATTAGGGCAGAAAAACCTCATTAAGTTGGGTGAGTTATCACAAATTGATATTCTTTTTTCAGATCATCAACCTAGTAGTGTGTTTCGGGAATATTGCCTTAAGCACGATATTTTAATTACCGTTTGATTCTTAAAAATGCCCGAAATGACCGAGACTGTTCAGGTTTTTTAATATTCGGGCATCGCCTTTCGATAAAAAAAGTCTTTTTTCGTGATCTCTTTCACATATTCGAATTCAAATTTCAATAATATTAGGTTCTTTAGTTCTTTTGCGAAAAAATAATTGTGGGTAGCTTATTTACAGCATTCATTTTCATAATTACAAAGTAAGAGGGTATAAAAATGAACCTATTGAAATCTACACCTGTAAAAATTGGTATTCGTCCAACTATCGACGGTCGTCGTGAGGGCGTGCGTGAATCTCTTGAAGATCAAACCATGAATATGGCAAAACGTGTTGCGGCGTTGCTTGAAAGCGAAGTGCGTCATATTAATGGCGATTTCGTAGAATGCGTTATCGCGGATACTTGTATTGGTGGTGTTTTTGAGGCCGCTGCTTGTGCCGAAAAATTTAAACGTGAAAACGTAGGCGTGGTGCTAACGGTAACTCCTTGCTGGTGTTACGGTTCGGAAACCATTGATATGGATCCGCACACACCAAAAGCCATTTGGGGCTTTAACGGTACAGAACGCCCAGGAGCAGTATATTTGGCAGCGGCGTTGGCTGGACACAATCAAATGGGCTTGCCTGCATTTTCTATCTACGGTACTGAAGTGCAAGAAGCTAGCGATCAATCCATTCCTGATGATGTGAGAGAAAAACTCTTACGCTTTGCCCGTGCAGGTCTTGCGGTGGCAACCTTGCGTGGCAAATCTTATCTATCCATCGGTGCTGTTTCAATGGGGATTGCAGGCTCCATCGTGAATCAAGCCTTCTTCCAAGATTATTTGGGAATGCGTAACGAATATGTGGATATGAGTGAAATCACTCGCCGTATTGAACGTGGCATTTACGACAAAGAAGAATATGAATTAGCACTCAAATGGGCGAATGAATATTGCCTAGATGGCGTTGATGTTAATGCCCCTGAAAACCAAATGAATGCTGAAGAAAGAGCAAAATTGCGTGAAACGTTGGTGAAAATGACCTTAATCACTCGCGATTTAATGGTGGGTAATCCGAAATTAGCACCGAAATTTGGTGAAGAAGCAATGGGTCATAATGCACTTGCGGCAGGTTTCCAAGGTCAACGCCATTGGACAGACCACAGCCCGAACGGCGACTTTATGGAAGCCTTGCTTAACTCCACTTACGACTGGAATGGCGTACGTCCGCCGTACATTTTGGCAACAGAAAACGATAGCTTAAATGCAGTGAATATGTTGTTTGGTCACTTGTTGACAGGTCAAGCACAAATTTTCGCTGATGTGCGGACTTACTGGAGTCCGAATTCCGTTGAGCGTGTTACAGGCTGGCGTCCAGAAAGTGGCTTTATTCACTTGATCAACTCAGGTTCAGCGGCGTTAGACGGTACAGGTCAGCATCAAGACAAAGACGGCAACCCAGTGATTAAACCATCTTGGGAAGTGACAGAAGAAGACGGTAAACGTTGTTTAGAAAACACCCGTTGGTGTCCAGCGGTGTATGAATACTTCCGTGGGGGTGGCTTATCATCTCAATATTTAACCAAAGGTGGAATGCCGTTCACAATGCACCGTATTAATCTCGTGAAAGGTATCGGTCCTGTGTTGCAAATTGCGGAAGGTTGGTCAATTGATTTACCAGAAAATGTCCACGACGTTCTTAATAAACGTACCAACGAAACTTGGCCAACCACTTGGTTCGTACCACGTGTTACAGGACAAGGAGCGTTCACAGATGTGTATTCTGTAATGGCAAATTGGGGTGCAAACCACTGCGTCGCTACTTACGGACACGTAGGTGCGGATTTAATCACCCTTGCGTCAATGTTACGTATTCCAGTGAATATGCACAACGTCGCCGATAAAGATGTATTCCGCCCAAGTGCGTGGAATATGTTTGGTCAGGACAAAGAAGGTCAAGACTACCGCGCTTGCCAAAACTTTGGACCACTTTATCGTTAATTAGGTAGGGGGGGCATTTTGCCCACCATTTTGCAGAAAATTCATAAAATCTGACCGTTCTAAAGGTCAATGGTGGGCTGAAGCCCACCCTACAAGGAAAAGGGAGATATATTTATGCCTATCTCGCTAATTTTTGACTGCGGTGCAACAAATTTACGCACAATTGCCATTAACCAACAAGGCAAAATCGTTGCTTCACATCATCTTGCCAACAATACCCAAACTGGGGCGGAAGCGGCGGATTACCACATTTGGGATTTCGAGGAAATTTGGCAAAAACTGCTCATTTGTGCGGAACACACTTTTTCACAACTTAAACAACAGCACGTTGATCTTAATGAAATCAAAGGCATTTCCGTTACTACCTTTGGTGTGGACGGTGCACCTTTCGATAAAAACGGTAAACAGCTTTATCCTATTATTTCGTGGAAATGCCCTCGCACCATTCCTGTGATGGAACGGTTGAGCCAATATTTTGATGTTGAACAACTTTATTTACGCAATGGCATTGGTCAATATAGTTTTAACACCTTGTTCAAATTAATTTGGTTGAAAGAAAATCAACCTGAAGTGTTCGCCCAAATGGACAAATTTGTGTTTATCTCATCGATGCTAACTCAACGCTTAACTGGCGAATTTAGTACTGATCACACTATGGCTGGCACGTCGATGATGACTAACTTGCAAACAGGTGATTGGGACGATGAGGTGTTGGCAAAATTAGGGCTAACTAAACAGCATTTCCCACCAATGAAGCATGCAGGCGAACAAGTGGGGACACTGACGCCGGCGTTGGCTGAACGTTTTGGCTTAGCACAAATCCCTGTGCTTTCCGCAGGCCACGACACACAATTTGCGGTGTTTGGCTCTGGTGCAGGGCTTAATCAACCAGTGCTAAGTTCAGGTACGTGGGAAATTTTGATGGCAAGAACATCGGTGGCACAGCCACATTTTCAATTTGTACCGCACGGTTTAACCACGGAATTTGATGCGAAAGCACATTGTTTTAATCCAGCGGTGCAATGGGTGGGTTCAGGTGTGATGGAATGGCTTGGTAAAACCTTCTTTAGCGATGTGGCTGGCACGCCTGATTATTACCCTACAATGATTGCAGAGGGGGAAGCTGTTGCCGCTGGCGCTAATGGGGTGCAGCTGCAAGGTCGATTTGACGGTACAACTAACCAAAGTGGCATAATCGCAGGGCTTTCAATGCACAAAACTCGAGGTGAAATCTACCGTGCGGGATTGGAATATATGGCGTATCGCCTGAAAGAAGGCTTGGCGGTGTTGGAACAAGTGGGACAATTTAAAGCAGACAGTTTGCTCTGTGTTGGCGGCGGTTCAAAAAATCGTCTTTGGAACCAAATTCGTGCTGATGTCTTAAATATGCCCATTGATGTGGTGGACGTCGCCGAAAGCACAGTGTTAGGGGCTGCAATGTTCACCTTCGCAGGACTTGGTGTGTATGCCAGCGTTGAGCAAGCCCAGCAAGCAATGAAACCAGCAATCAACCGAATTGAACCGAGCAAAAACTCGCAAATTTATTCAACATTACAAATGTAGCGACGCCACAGCATCTAATGTGTAACGATGCCACGGCATCCAATGTGTAGGGACGCCACGCTGGCGTCCAAACCTAGCGACGCAACGGCGTCCAAAAGGAGTATCTATGTTAAAAGGCATTCACCCAGCAATTTCTCCAGAATTGCTTAAAATCTTGGCTGAAATGGGGCACGGCGACGAATTAGTACTTTCTGATGCCCATTTCCCTGCTCATCAGTTGCATCATCAAGTTATTCGTGCTGACGGCTTACCCATTGCCACCTTGTTAGAAGCTATTTCGCCATTGTTTGAATTTGATCAATATGTTGAAGCACCACTAGCAATGATGTCGGCGGTGCCAGGTGATACCCTTGATCCAGCGGTAGAAGAACGTTATTTAGCTGCCATTCGTAAAGTAAACGGCGATGCCCCTAAAGTGGAGCGTGTAGAACGTTTTGCTTTCTATGATCGTGCTGAAAAAGCTTACGCCGTCGTCGTAACAGGTGAAACTGCCAAATACGGCAATATTATCATCAAAAAAGGTGTTACCCCAGTTTTTTAAATTGACTTTGTAAGGATAAAAAATGAATCGTGTAGAACTTTCTCAAAAAATTATTGATACCTGTCTTGAAATGACAAGATTAGGTTTAAACCAAGGCACCGCAGGCAATGTGAGTGTACGTTACAAAGACGGTATGCTTATTACACCAACAGGTACACCGTATCATCTTATGACACCAGAAAGCATTGTGTATGTGGATAAAGATGGTAAACACGAAGAAGGTAAATTACCCTCAAGCGAATGGCATTTCCACTTAGCGGTGTATGAAGCTCGCCCCGATGTTGATGCGGTGGTGCATAACCATTCCATTAACTGCGCAGCGGTATCAATTCTAGAAAAATCCATTCCTCCATTTCACTATATGATAGCCGTCGGCGGTACCGACCATATTCCTTGTGTACCTTATGCTACTTTTGGTACGCATAAATTAGCGGAATATGTGAAAGAAGGCATCAAAACCAGCAAAGCGATTTTGCTTGCCCATCACGGTTTAATTGCCGCAGAGAAAAACTTAGACAAAGCCCTTTGGTTAGCCCACGAAGTTGAAGTATTAGCAGAATGGTATATGAAATTACTTGCTACTAACCAAGAAATTCCATTATTAACCAAAGAAAATATGGAGGTGGTGTTAGAGAAATTTAAGTCTTATGGGTTAAGAATTGAAGAATAATTGAGGAGAACGCTATGAATGAAACGATTCTCACTATGCGAAATATCAGCAAAGGTTTTGCTGGTGTGCAAGCATTGAAAGATGTTCAACTCACCTTGCGTAAAGGGGAAGTTCACGCACTGATGGGGGAAAATGGTGCAGGAAAATCCACCTTAATGAAATGCTTGCTTGGAGTGTATCAACGTGATGAGGGGGATATTGTTTACAAAGGTAAATCCATTAGTTTCTCATCTGTTCTAGAAGCGCAGAAAGAAGGGATTAGTATGATTTTCCAAGAACTCAACTTAATTCCTCATTTAACTGTTGCTGAAAATATTTTCTTTGCTCGTGAACCACATAAATATGGTGTGGTTGATAAGAAGAAAATGATTTCAGACTCTGAGAAGTTACTTGCTCTATTCGACATTGATGTGAAACCCACAGATGAAGTTCGAACATTGTCTGTAGCAAAACAACAAATGGTGGAAATCGCTAAAGCTCTTTCTTTTGATGTGGAAGTGTTGATTATGGATGAACCAACATCTGCTCTCACGGAAAAAGAAATTGATAAGTTGTTTGAATTGGTGAACAAACTTCGCGCTAAAGGTGTGAGCATTGTTTATATTTCTCACCGAATGGAAGAACTCAAACGCATTTGCGACCATATTACCATTTTCCGCGACGGCACTTATGTGTCCGATCATCGCTTCAATGAAATCACAATGGACGAAATTATCACCAAAATGGTAGGGCGTTCTTTGGATAACCACTTCCCACCGAAAACAGCGGTAGTGGATGAAAGCGAAGTGGTGATGTCTGTTTATCAAGCAGAACGCTACGGCGTGTTCCAAGCCTTAGACTTTGCCTTGTTCAAAGGGGAAATTTTGGGGATTACTGGTTTGGTTGGAGCGAAACGCACTGAGCTTGCTCGTGCGATTTTCGGTGCAGATCCACTAGACAGTGGTGAAATTTATGTACACAGTGCGAAAGTGTCCATTAAAAGCCCTGCGGATTCTATTAAAGCCGGTATCGCCTATTTGTCGGAAGACCGCAAATTGAATGGCGTCGCCGTCAGTATGAATATTCGCGAAAACATCACTATGGCGTCAATGGATAAAGTATCCAATGCAGCTGGCGTAATTTCCCACGATGAAGAGTGCAAAGCATCGAAAACCTTTATTGACAAAATGGCAATTAAAACACCAACGGCGGAGCAGTTAGTCAACAACCTTAGCGGCGGTAACCAACAAAAAGTGGTTATCGGCAAATGGTTATTCCGTGATGCTAAAGTGATGATTTTTGATGAGCCAACGCGAGGCATTGATGTCGGTGCTAAATATGCCATTTATCAATTATTAGATGAACTTGCGGCTAATGGCGTTGGCGTGATTGTGATTTCCTCTGAATTACCAGAGGTGTTAGGGGTTTCCGACCGCATCATCGTTATGCGTGAAGGCAAAATGACGGCGATGTTAGAAACTAAAGCCACCAATCAAGAAGAAATTATGCAATATGCAACGGGTGTGAAAGATATGTACGCACCAGAGCAAAAAAACTAAGGAGCTGAAAGATGAACGAAAAATACAAAGATCTACTGCGTAAAATGGCTGCATTGGCTGGCTTAATCTTATTAGTGATTTTCTTTAGCGTAACCAATGATTATTTCTTTACTTCTAACAATATTATGACTGTTGGTTTGCAAACCTCTACTATTGCCTTAATTGGTATCGGTGCTACCTGTGTTATTTTAACTGGTGGTATTGATTTAAGTACTGGTTCTGTAGTGGCGCTATCGGGGGTTGCTGCGGCAATGGCCGTTAATGCAGGTATGCCAGTGCCTCTAGGCATGATTTTCGGGGTGTTAGTCGGCGGAATATGTGGGTTATTGAATGGTATCTTAGTTACCAAAATGAAATTACCTCCATTTATCGCTACTTTAGGAATGATGATGGTGGCTCGTGGGGTTGCACTTTATATCACCAACGCGGCTCCAGTGTCAGGTATGCCAGAATCTTTTGCTGAACTCGGTAACGGAGCGCTATTTAAAATCATTGAAGAAGGTCCGAATGGCTTACCAAAAGTGGTTTTCGCAGGGATCCCTTATCCTGTGATCATTATGATCTTCATTACCGTGTTATTCACCTTTGCCTTAACCAAATTAAAAGTGGGACGTTATATTTACGCTATCGGTTCTAACGAAGAAGCAGCACGTCTTTCAGGTATTAAAACCAATATTGTTAAAATTTATGCTTATGTTGCCAGTGGTTTGCTCTCTGGTTTAACAGGCGTAATCCTTGCATCTCGCTTAGTAACTGCACAACCTAACGGCGGTGTGGCATACGAACTTGATGCAATTGCAAGTGCAGTGGTCGGGGGAACATCGTTGATGGGCGGTGTGGGCACCATTCCTGGCACGTTAATCGGGTCATTCATTATCGGTGTACTCCGTAATGGTTTGAATATGAATGGCGTCTCATCATTTGTGCAAATGATAGTTATCGGGCTAGTGATTATCGTAGCTGTGTCTTTAGACCAATTACGTCAATCTAAAAAACTCGGTAAAAAATAATCTACTCTAGAGGAGAACTAACATGAAAAAATTAGCAATCGTAACCGCAACTGTTTTAGGTTTATCCACCCTTTTCGCAGGTTCCGCTTGGGCAAATTCACAAGAAATTGCTGTGATTGTAAAATCTGCGAACTCTACCTTCTGGCAAAATGTGAAAAAAGGGGCTGAGGTTGCAGAGAAAGATCTAGGTGGCGCTTATAAAATTAATTTCCAAGGACCTGATGCAGAAACTGCTATCGACGCACAAGTAAATATGGTGGAAAACGCCATTAACCGTAAAGTAGCAGGTATCGTGTTAGCACCATCAGATCCAGTTGCTTTAGTGCCAGCGGTGAAAAAAGCTTATGAAAATGGCATTCCTGTCGTGTTAATCGACTCTGGTTTACAAGGTGCAGACAAATATTTCCAATCTTTCCTTGCCACAGATAACCGTGCTGCAGGCGCATTAGCAGCGGAAAAATTATTAGCTAAAGTGAAAGGCGGTAAAGTAGCAGTGATGTCATTCACTCAAGGTGCACAATCTGCCATTGAGCGTACAGGTGGCTTTGTAGATGCAGTACAAGCTAAAGCAGATTATAAAGTAGTAGGTCCTTACTACTCAAACTCCGAGATGATTACCGCACTTAACCAAACTATCGACGTATTAAGTTCTAATCCAGACATCGCGGCGATTTTTGGGGCTAATGAACCAACCGCAGTTGGAATGGCTCGTGCTGTAAAACAAAAAGGCTTTGCAGGCAAAATTGTTGCTGTGGGCTTTGATGGTAACTCAGACTTACAAAACTTCGTGCGTGACGGAACATTAGACGGTATCGTTGTTCAATCTTCTTTCCAAATGGGCTACAAAGGTGTGAACTCCATTAATCGCATCTTAAAAGGCGAAAAAGTGGAAAAAGTTATCGACACTGGTGTTGTGTACGTGACCAAAGAAAACATTGATTCAGAAGAAGCGAAAGGCGTGCTTTACTAATCTGTTTCTATGACTAACTTTAATCCAAAAGCTTTCTACTTCGGTGGAAAGCTTTTTTGCTATGTGTCTATTTTTCAAGTTTGCTAGAGATGCTAATGAAAGACCGTTTCATTCTTTAAACAGTCAAATCGGGCAAATTATTCCGTAAATACACCTAATAATTTTTTAGAATTTGTGAGCTAGTTAACAAAAAATCCGATTATTTCGTGAATTTATTTACTCTCTTGCTAAAAGTAAAGATCATAGTCCGTGGAAAATTATTCTGTTTTTTTCTTTTTTAGATCCAACTTTATTTTTTTATTATTTATATATTAGGAGAAATACTATGGCAAATCGTATGATTTTGAATGAAACCAGTTATCATGGTAAAGGTGCAATTCAACAAATTGTTCACGAAGTCAAAAGTCGGGGGTTCAAAAAAGGGTTAGTCGTAACCGATAAAGATCTGATCAAATTTGGTGTGGCAGGCAAAGTGACCGCACTGCTTGATGAAGCAGGCTTGCCTTATGAAATTTTTGATGAAGTCAAAGCCAACCCAAGTGTGGATATTATTAAATTAGGTGTACAACGTTTCAAAGATACTGGTGCAGATTACATGATTGCAATCGGTGGGGGATCGCCAATTGATAGTTCTAAAGGTATCGGTATCATCATTAACAATCCTGAATTTAGTGATGTTCTTTCTTTAGAGGGCGTTGCGCCAACTCATCAAAAATGTGTACCTGTTATCGCCGTGCCAACTACAGCTGGTACCGCAGCTGAGGTAACCATTAACTATGTGATTACCAATGAAGAGAAAAAACGTAAATTCGTTTGTGTGGACGTACATGATGTGCCAACCGTTGCTGTTGTTGACCCAGATATGATGTCCAGTATGCCAAAAGGTTTAACTGCCGCTACAGGTATGGATGCGCTAACTCACGCCATTGAAGGTTACATCACTAAAGCAGCTTGGGAATTAACTGATGCGCTTCATTTAAAAGCCATTGAGTTAATTTCTAAATCTTTACGCGGTGCAGTGAATAACGAACCAGCAGGACGTGAAGGCATGGCGCTTGGACAATATGTCGCTGGTATGGGCTTCTCAAATGTGGGATTGGGCGTGGTGCACAGTATGGCGCATCCGCTTTCTGCTTATTATGATACACCGCACGGTATCGCTAATGCCGTATTGCTTCCTTATGTCATGGAATTTAACAAAAATTACACTGGCGAAAAATATCGTGAAATCGCACGCGCTATGGGCGTGAAAGGTGTTGATGATATGAGCGAAGCGGAATATCGCGATGCAGCAATTAAAGCGGTACAACAACTTTCAAAAGATGTCGGTATCCCAGAAAAACTATCTATGATTGGTGTGAAAGAAGAAGATCTTCCAGCACTTTCTGTGGATGCTTTCAATGATGTTTGTACTGGCGGTAACCCAAGAGATTGCAGCCCAGAAGAAATTTTAGAAGTGTATAAAATTGCCTTTTAAAAATAGTATCTTATAGAAGTTTTATTAAAAATGGTTTCCTACTTTTGTAGTGAAACCGTTTTTTTATGCAGTTTTTTAAGATTTGCTTCTTATTTTAATAATAATCGCACGTAAAATATGCGGTTTTAGGCCACCCTATAAGGGCCTAGTACTTCATATTCCCCTCAAGGGGGATGTGAATTATGACAACCGCACAATAAAATACCCATTTTTCTGTGTTGAAAAATGGGTATTAGATAAGATTCTATTTTATAGAGCTAACTTTAATTATCCTTGTAGTTGTGAGCGTTGTTTATTTTTATGGTATTGTAAAATATAGACAAGTACTAAGAGTAAAGCACACACTAAGGAAATCATGAATAAGGTGCCAAAGAAACCATTCCATTTAAAGTGCTCAATGACTAAGGAGAGAGGTAAGCCTGCTGCTGCAGCACCAATGTAAGCAAACAAGCTTACAAATCCTGTAGATGCACCTGAAGCATATTTATGGGAGTCTTCAGCAGCGGCCATTGCAATGAGGAATTGTGGACCAAAGATGAAAAAGCCAATTAAAAAGAATAAAGAGGACATCAAAATAACATTGTCACTTGGTAAAAACCAAAGGGCTAAAGAAACAGAAATGATACCTACAACATAGATAATATTCATTTGTGTGCGATTGCCTTTGAAGAACTTATCTGAACCCCATCCAGCAAAACCAATGTAACTTACGATCATTAAATGCAATCGCCAATAACGATAAGTTTTGTCTATTTCTTCTTTGCTTTTGGTGATTGGTAAGTCGGGTGCTTCTTTAAATATACTCATCATGAACTCCTATTTAAAAATGTGATAAGCCAAAAAATCGAGCTTAGTATATCTCTAGGTATTTGTTAAAAAAGTTACATAGATTACAGTTTTAGAATTTTTTTACGATATAATGTTAATAAATTTACATTTATGTCTTTTCTTCACAAAAAACTTAAAGGAGTTCATATGAATACGAAAAATATTTCACAATTTATCGACCACACAGCTTTAACTGCAGAGAAAAATGAGCAAGATATTTTGCAGCTTTGTCAGGAAGCCATAGACAATCATTTTTTGTCAGTGTGTATTAACTCGGCTTATATTCCCTTAGCGAAAGAAAAATTGGCTAATACGGATGTGAAAATTTGCACAGTGGTGGGTTTTCCACTTGGCGCGAATTTAAGTAGTGTTAAAGCTTTTGAAAGCGCAGAGGCAATTAAAGCTGGCGCCGACGAAATTGATATGGTGATTAACGTGGGCTGGATAAAATCGAATAAATGGGATGCCGTGAGAGCAGATATTGCAGAAGTGCTTGCCGCTTGTGGTGATAAACCATTAAAAGTAATTTTAGAAACCTGTTTATTAACCAAAGAAGAAATAGTGAAAGCCTGTGAAATTTGTAAATTCCTCAAGGTGGCGTTTGTCAAAACATCCACAGGTTTTAATCGCGGTGGCGCCACCGTTGAAGATGTGGCGTTGATGAAAAAAAACGTGGGTGACATTGGGGTGAAAGCTTCTGGCGGTGTGCGCGATACGCAAACGGCACTTGCTATGATCGAAGCTGGCGCAACTCGCATTGGCGCTAGCGCTGGCATTGCAATCATTCATGGCTTGCAAGACAATAACAGTACCTACTAACTTTGTTGCTGAGCTTATGGAAAAAGTTAATCCTCGTCTTGAAAAGCTAGCGTTTTTACTCACGCAAATGGATCGTATTCATTTGCGTGATGCCGCGAAAATGTTGAATGTATCAGAAATGACCATTCGACGAGATCTGAGTACCCATACTGGATCAATTATGTTGTTGGGAGGCTATATCGTCTCGGACTCGCAAAAAGGTGGCGGTAATTACCAACTTTTTGAGCATCAAAGTAAAAATATTGCGCAAAAAATGGAATTAGGGAAATTGGCTGCGTCGTTGGTGGAAGACAATGATGTGGTTTTTTTTGACTGTGGCACCACCATTCCTTTCATCATTTCGCAAATTGAAAATCACATCAAATTTACCGCGCTTTGTTGCTCTATTAATGCTTTTGTGGCGTTACAAGAAAAAAGCAATTGCCAAGTTATTTTGTGCGGCGGCAATTATTCTCGCCATAATGCCATTTTAACGCCGATTCAAACGGTCTCTGAATTGGATTTGATTTGTACGAATAAAGCATTTATTTCTGCGGCAGGTGTTAATGTAGAGCAAGGCGTAACTTGTTTCGACTTAAAAGAAGCTCAAATTAAACGCAAAGCGATGCTAAAAACGCAACAAAAAATTTTAGTGGTCGATTCTTTTAAATTGAATCGTGTGGAACAAGCTTATATTGCTGCTTTATCAGAATTTGATCGTATTATTTGTGATCAACCTCTTCCCGCTGAGTTTCAGTTGTAGAAATAAGTTTATTATCTTTATTTTTTCTGGCATTTTTTACAAAAGAAACTGTTACGTTGCCCAATGATGACTGATTCAATTTTAGTTGCACAATTTGGGCAAGGTTTGTCTTTCTGACCATATACCAATAATTCCTGGGCAAAATAGCCTGGACGTCCATCAGGTTGGAGAAAATCTTTCAGGGTGGTTCCTCCTTTTTCGATAGCTGTACTTAACACTTTTTTAATTTGTTCCACCAGCATAGTGCATTGCTTTTTGCTCAAGCTTGAAGCTATTTTTTGCGGATGTAGGCCACATAAAAATAAGGTTTCATTTGCGTAGATATTTCCAACGCCGACGACAATGGCGTTATCCATTAAAAATGTTTTTAATGGCACTTGTTTTTTGCGACTTTTCTTAAATAAATACTCGGCATTAAATTCTTCAGAAAGAGGTTCAGGCCCTAGTTTTAAGAACAGATGAAAATGTTCTAGATTATCTGTCCACAGCCAAGCACCAAAACGACGTGGATCGTTATAGCGTAAGATGTTGCCATTATTTATCACAATATCAATATGGTCATGTTTATCTATCGCGTCTGTTGATTTTACTATGCGTAGAGAACCTGACATACCGAGATGGCCAATGATATAACCTGTTTCTAAATGAATAATTAAATACTTTGCGCGACGACTTAATCCAATAATTTTTTGTTGAGTAATCTGCGTTAATTCTTTACTTACCTCCCAACGTAATTTGGTTTGGCGAACTATGATTTTTTCAATCATAAAGCCGTTAATATAGGGATTAATTCCATTTTTAGTGGTTTCAACTTCAGGTAATTCAGGCATAACATTTTTCTCATTGTGGAATGAATACAAAAAAACCCGAACAATGTCGGGTTTCTCTGAATAAATCTAAAATTATTTAATTTTAGCTTCTTTATAAACAACGTGTTTACGCACTACTGGATCAAATTTTTTGATTTCCATTTTTTCTGGCATATTACGTTTATTTTTAGTAGTTGTGTAGAAATGACCTGTTTCCGCAGTAGAAACTAATCTAATTTTCTCACGAGCGCCTTTAGCTGCCATTGTTTAGCTCCTTAGATTTTCTCACCACGAGCACGGATGTCAGCTAATACTGCATCAATGCCTTTTTTGTCAATAATACGCATACCTTTCGCTGTTAAGCGTAAAGTTACGAAACGTTTTTCACTTTCAACCCAAAAACGGTGAGTATGAAGGTTTGGTAGAAAACGACGACGTGTCGCATTCATCGCGTGTGAGCGGTTGTTACCAACAGCTGGACGCTTGCCTGTGACTTGACAGACTCTAGACATATTAATCTCCAATAAATCAAATATAAGCTCGAGCTTAGGGTTCGGACAATTTCAAAGCCAATCAAGGATTAACTTTGATTGCTACCTCGTCAGGTCGCCATATCCGACCCGCATATTATACAAAGGTCGCAGATTATACTTATTTTATGTTGTATTCTCAAGTAAATATTAAAAATATGTGCTTGTTCAACAGCGTTAAGTGTGGTTTTCAGAAATTTTTGCTTTCAATCAGGCGCAATGATAAAGTACTAGGCTGAGTTTTGTTCATATATTGGTTTTGGGATCTGTCTTGAATTACACTATTTCCTGCGCACGAAAACAAGTTGACTACTTAGATCAATTGCGTTTAAAGCGTGTAATGTCTTCTTCAAGTGCAGAGTTCAAACACATTTTCCAACTGATCACTCTTCTTTTGCAAGTTAATCATTCAGATTTACCTGGTTATGTGAAAGATGCGCCTTTTGGTATTGCAGGATTTGAGTTATCCGATTATCAAAAACAATTTTTACAATCTCTCTCTCCCTCTCTTGCAAAGCAAATTGAATCTTCTTCTGAGAACAATTGTTCTTTTATCCCTATCTTAGGGGTTTATGTGATGGGGAGCATTGCTTCCATTTCGCAAACCGTATTTTCTGATCTGGACACTTGGGTATGTCATCGTGAAGATTTGAGTCCGACGGAAAAATCGCTCTTAAATAAAAAAGCTCAGTTATTAGAAGATTGGGCAAAACAATTCGGTGTAGATATTCATTTTTATTTAATGGATCAACAACGTTTTCGTAGTTTTCGTTATGCCGAGCCGCTAACTGCCGAAAATTGCGGTTCTGCACAATATATGTTGTTGTTAGATGAATTTTATCGTTCTGCGATCAGATTAGCTGGAAAACCGCTACTTTGGTTGCATTTATTAGTAGAAAATGAAGCTGAATATGAGCAGGAAGTGGAAGATTTAATTCGCTCTAAACAAATTGATCCCGAAGATTGGGTTGATTTCGGTGGCTTAGGTGCACTTTCTGCGAATGAATACTTTGGTGCAAGCCTATGGCAACTATACAAAGGTGTTGATGCGCCTTATAAATCCGTGATTAAAATTTTGTTGTTAGAGACATATTCTGCTGAATATCCAAATACCTATTTGATCGCAAGAGAATTTAAACAGCAACTTCTTTGTGGCGATCTCAAACCGTCCCATCAATTTGATGCGTATTTGGCGATGTTAGAACGAGCCACGGATTATTTGATTAAACATAATGAGTTTAAACGCTTAGGGTTTGTGAGACGTTGCGTATATTTAAAAGCAACGGAAGGGGTGGATTGGAATGACGCGGAAGAACAAAATTGCTGGCGTTTAATCCGTTTGAAAGAACTCGCTCAACAATGGGGCTGGTCAGATAGCTTTATTCAAGAGTTAAATCAACGAAAAAACTGGAAAATAAAATACGTTAAAAAGGTACACAGCAGCTTAATTAAATTCTTAATGTTGAGTTATCGCAATTTGGTTACTTTTGCTCGTCAACATAAAGTGAATTCAAGTATCATTCCGCAAGATATTAATATTTTAACGCGCAAGTTATACAGCGCTTTTGAAGAATTACCAGGAAAAATTACCTTATTAAATCCTCAAATCGCCCTTGATTTATCGGAAAAAGATTTGCTTTTCTTCGAGGTTAAAAATAGCAAAATTTTTGAAGATGGTTGGTATGTGGTGAATCAAACGGCGAATGTGAAGGGTTTCCTGCAAAAGCGTTATACGGAACATAGCACGAGCTTGAATAAATTAGTGGCATGGGCATATTTTAATGGCTTACTGACCGCTAATACTAATGTACAAATTATTAGTGATAATGTTTCGCTTAAAACATTAAGAGATTTTGTTACGGATCTGCGCTTATCTTTACCAACAAAAGTCTGTTCTGCGAGCAATGAAAATTTAATTAGCGCCTGTGAAATCCATAGTTTAATGGTCGCGATTAATTTAACAGTAGATCCAACTAAACATTTAAAACATATTAAGCCCCATATTAATGCGAATAATTTGTTTAGTTTTGGGCCAAAAGAAGAAAGTTTGGTAGGAAGTATTGATATTACTTATCGGAATCTTTGGGGAGAGATTAGAACACTGCATTTTGAAGGGGAAAATGCCATTTTATTAACCTTAAAAGTGCTTTCTAATAAAATCCATCGTGGTGCGCCATACCCTAAATCTGTGCAGGTTTTTTGTTACAGTGAACATTATAGTAAAAGCCTATGTGAAATTGTAACGACGTTAATTAATCGTTGTATTAGTATCCAGTTAGGAAACAGTGTACCGCCTCAAAATAATTTATTGCGAGTAGCAGGTAAAAACTGGCAATTCTTTTTTGAAGAGAGAGGTATTAGTTTGCAAGAGCTAGCTTCTGCGGATATGCCAGAAAAGCTAATCGAGCCTGTATTGACTAGCGAATCTGTCGAGGAATCTTCGGCGTTAAAAGCATCTGAGCGTTCAAGAAGTTATCCGAAAGAAATGGATAATTTTGCTAGTGAAGGCTTTTTACAATTTTTCTTTGAGGATAATTCAAACGGCACTTTTAATGTGTATTTATTAGATGAAGCTAATCGTATTGAAATTTATCGAAATTGTGATGGTGTAAAAGAACAAAAAATTAATGAGATTAACCATATTTATCAAAGTTCAGGATTGGACGATGAAAATAATCCATATAAAATTGTTTTACATAATTTTAATTATCCTCAATTTTATCAACTTATCGTGCAGGAAGATGGCACTAAAATTGTCCCCTTTCATAGCCGAGATATGTTGGAATAATATTTGGAGGTCAAAATGACTGAAACTATAGATGTGCTAATTATTGATGATCACCCATTAATGCGAAAAGGTATTCGTCAACTTCTTGAATTAGAAACACATTTTAATATCGTCGGTGATGTGGGCTCTGGAAGTGAGGGAATCAATTTAGCCTTACAAGTTCAGCCTGATTTAATTATTCTGGATTTGAATATGAAAGGATTATCAGGGTTAGACACGCTAGAGATTTTACGTTCCGAAGGTGTTGATGCAAGAATTGTTGTTTTAACCGTGTCAGACGCTAAAAGCGATATTTTTGCCCTTGTTGATGCGGGTGCAGACGGTTATTTGTTGAAAGATACTGAACCTGATATTTTGTTACAACAAATTAACGCTCTAGCGCGTGGTGAGGTTGTTTTTAGTGATTCTGTTAAGCAGGCCTTATTAGATCGTTCTTCTAGTTCAACCCCCCTAGATTGTTTGACGGAACGAGAAATAAGCGTGTTACGTTTGGTGGCAACTGGGCTATCAAATAAACAAATTGCGAATCAGTTGTTTATTTCAGAGGAAACCGTTAAGGTCCACATTCGAAATTTACTGCGTAAATTAAATGTTCATTCTAGAGTCGCTGCCACAGTACTTTATTTTGAACATAAAACTCACTAGCTTTTATTGCGAATAGCCAGAAAATTTCTGGCTATTTTCATTTATTGTTTTTCACTTATTTTTTAGGACATTTATGTACAAGCGCTTCTCTAAATTCCATTTCCTACTTAAATGTGTCCTTATTGGTTTTATTCCTTTGTCGGCGTTATCTAAAGTCAATTTACAAATTCAAGGTATTAAAGACAGTAAATTGAATGATAATGTGAATTTATATGTGAAAATGATTAACAAGGAAGAGGCTGATGGGTCTTTACGCTATCAAGGCTTGATTCGTGATGCTATAGACAAAGGATTAAGAGCTTATGGTTATTATCATAGCGACGTTGAATTTGAGCTAAGTTCAAAAGGTAAAGGTCAAAAGGATACGCTTATTGCAAAAGTTTCTTTGGGGGAGCCAGTTAAAATCGCGGGAACAGAGGTGAATATTCTGGGCAAAGGGCAACAAGATAAAAGCTTCCAAAAATTACAACAAAAATTGCCTAAAGAAGGTTCGATATTAAACCATGAAACCTATGAGGATTATAAAAGTGATTTACAAAAGTTAGCTTTAAATAGAGGATATTTTGATGCGAGTTTTCAGCTTTCTCGTCTGGAAGTAATGCCTTCAACTCATCAAGCTTGGTGGCGTTTAATATTCAATAGCGGGGAGCGTTATGGTTTTGGTGAAGTGAATTTCATTAATTCTCAAATCAGAGAAGATTATTTGCGTAATATGATATCAATTGAGGAAAATGAACCTTATTTGATTAGCAAATTATCTTCGTTGACACAAAGCTATAACTCATCAAATTGGTTCAGTTCTGTGTTATTACAACCTCAAATTGACAATGAAACGAAACGAGTAAATGTTGATGTTTTTTTACAACCGAGAAAGAAAAATATTCTTGATCTTGGTGGGGGCTGGGCATCTGATGTTGGTCCTCGACTTAAGTTAAATTGGCAAAAACCTTGGATCAATTCTCGTGGGCATAGCCTGAACACGAGTCTCTATGTATCACAACCTAAGCAGACTTTAGCCACAACTTATAAATTACCGCTTCTGAAAAATCCATTGAATTATTACTATGAAATTTCTCTTGGATTGGAAAATGAGAAGTTAAATGACACAAAAGTGTTTGGCTCTACTTTTTCATCATTGCGCTATTGGAATCATCCTACTGGTTGGCAATATTCCTTAGGTTTACAGGCGCGTTACGACTCTTTTGAACAAGGCAGTTTTCGTAATAAAACCTTGTTAATTTACCCTACTACATCCATACATAGAACCCGCTTAAAAGGTGGATTGTTCCCTACTTGGGGAGATTCTCAACGTTTGAGTTTTGATATTGGTCGCCGTTTCTTCATTTCAGATGTGGATTTTCTTAGATTGTACCTATCTAGTGCCTGGATTCGCACCTTTGCGGATAATCATCGATTTATTACGCGTTTTGAGTTTGGTTGGTTGAAGACATCTAATCTCGATAAAATGCCACCTAATTTACGTTTTTTTGCAGGCGGTAATCGAAGTATTAGAGGATATGGTTATAAAACTATTGCGCCCAAAAATAAAAAAGGTCAGTTAATTGGCGGCGTTAGACTGTTAACAGGAAGCTTGGAATATCAATATCAGGTTTATCCGAATTGGTGGGCTGCTAGTTTTGCCGATGCTGGACTTTCTGCAAATTCTTTTAATCCGAAAGAATTACATTATGGTGCTGGAATAGGTATTCGTTGGGCATCGCCAGTAGGGGCAGTAAAATTTGATATTGCCACTCCAATTAGAGATAGAAAATCCACTAAAAATATCCAGTTTTACATAGGATTAGGTGCAGAGCTTTAAGGGAAATATATGACGGAACAGAAATCAGATCACAATCAGGATAATCAAGTTAAACCTCAAAAAAAGAAAACCTTTGGCAAAATTGTTATTGCTATTGCGCTCGTTTTTTTCTTACCAATATTGGCTAGCGCCCTTTTATTGGCCAGTAGTTCCTTGCAACGAGAAGCAATTAAAGTTGTGGATCGAATGCTTGATAGCATAAATATCGAGCAAGTAGAAGGCGGTTTACAAGAAGGTCTTTTATTAACAGGATTGCATTATCAAGCACAAGGCGTTGATGTTTTGGTCCCTAAAACCAAGCTTCGTGTTGATTTACATTGTTTGTGGCGATTTGATTTGTGTATAAAAAACATTCAAGTGGAAGGCCCGAATATTCATATCGATACGGCCCAAATGCCGCCTTCTTCTTCAAAACAATCGGATAATAAACCTTTACAAGCCGTTACATTACCTATTTCTGTTCAATTGGATTTGATTGAAGTGCAAAATCTAGCACTAAATATTGATAAACATCGGGTTGATTTAGCCAAGTTTGAAAGTGCGCTTAGTTTAAATAATCAAAGAGGGTTAACTCTTTTCCCAACAAAAATTGATGGATTAACTCTCAATTTAGATAAACCAACAGAGCAAGATTTACTGGGAAATCAGCTTATTCACAAAAAGCAATTAGAATCCTCTTCTCAACCACAAAAACAAGAGATTGATTGGGATAAACTGGAACAAGACTTAGCGCCGGCGCTATTGGCAAATCTTGAACGTATTGAATTGCCTTTTGCCTTTCATATTCAGGAAATTAAAGGTAGCAATTGGCAACTTAGTCAGACTCAAGCAAAGTTTGCTGAGAATGTTTATGTGCCAAATCTATTATTTTCTTTAGACAGTCAAGGGGATAAGGTTAGCCTTAAACAATTCTTGATTGAAAGTAGTTTAGGCACGATGCAAAGCTTCGGTAGCATTGAACTAAACAATGCTTTCCCGATTGATTTTAATTTGGATGTACAACTGAATGACATCAAGCAAGCTCAGCAGCTCATATTGCCAAAAAGCCAATTGCAATTGCAAATCAAAGGGAATTTAAAGGAAAAAACAGGAATTCATTTAGATGTAACTGGCATAACTGAAGCGACGTTAGAGGCGGAAGCTTATTTAAATCAAGAGAAAACCCCATTTAAAGTTCAATTAGATACAAAGAATTTTGCTTATCCTTTCGATGCAAAAGCTGGGGATGCGATTCAACTCCCTTATATGAATTTCTTATTACAGGGAAATGTATTTGATTATCGGCTTAATCTAACAACCGCCTTAGAAGGTAAAGGATTGCCAAAATCTAAAGTTGATTTGCAAGTGAAAGGGCAATTACAAGAAGCTGAAATTGAGCATTTCCAATTAAATACTTTGCAAGGTCAGGCGACAATGCAAGGAAAAATTGGTTGGCGTAATAAATTGCAATGGTATCAACACTTAAATTTGAAAGATTTGGTATTAAGCCAATATCTATCCAACATACCAAGTCGCTTATCAGGAGAATTATTTACCACAGGTTTATTAGATAAAGAACAATGGTTAATTGATATTCCAGAATTAAACTTGCAAGGGTCTCTGTCAAATAAACCTTTAGATTTGCAAGGCCAGTTGAGTTTGGGTTCAGAAACCCATTTTGATCAATTATTGGTAAAAGTACCAAAGTTAGATTTGAATTATGGTAAGAATCACATTAAGGCATTAGGTAGAATTGGTGAAAAATCGGATTTTCAGTTAGTTGTAAATGCGCCTGAACTTTCAGGAATTGTGCCTCATTTTAAAGCTGCTATTCAGGGTGCTATCAATTTAAAAGGTAACATTTCCGCGCCGAATTTAAGCATAGAAGCGAATGGGCAAGGTATTCAATATCAACAATTGAGGTTAAATAAATTTCGCGCGCTAGGAAAAGTGGATGTTGCAAATTTATCTACAGGTAAATTAGATGTTCAGTTAGATGGTTTAAGTCAGGAAAATATCAAGTTTAATCAGATTAAGTTGTCCTTACTTGGCAATGAGCCTCAACATCAATTACAGCTTAATATTCAAGGCTCTCCTATCGCCGGTAAACTCCAATTATCAGGCAGTTTTGATAGACAACAACAGCGCTGGCAAGGGACGCTATCGCAGCTTCAAATTCAATCGCCTGTGGGAAAAATTCAACCAAATAGAAATATTCAGATTAACTATGATCATCAAGCTATTCAGGGAGAAATTTCGCAGCATTGCTGGTTAAATCCTTATGCGGAGCTGTGTTTTGTTGGGTTGTCATCTCTAGGTAAAACAGGAAATATCGCCTTTAATCTCAAGAGTTTTAATCTTGATTTGATTAATGAATTATTAGGGCAGGATTCCTTAAAAGGTCGTTTACAAAGTGAAGGACAGATTAGTTGGTTAGCAGGAGAATCTCCCTTAGTGAAGTTCGCCTTAAAAGGGGACAATTTGTCTGTTGCTCATAAAATTGACTATCGCACATTCAAATTAGCTTTGCCAAAACTGACGATGAATCTAGATATTGCGAATAATAATCTTGCAATGAAGTCGGAATTACAAGTTGAAAATCAAGGTAAGTTAATTGCTAGTTTAGCGATTAATGATTTAAGCGCACAAAAATCTTTAAATGGTAGCCTTCAAATTCAACAGCTTAATTTAAGTTTGCTCAATCAATTATTGACTGAAAATGAACAAGTAAAAGGAAATCTAAATGGAAATTTAAAATTCACAGGCAAAGTTGATACGTCGAATATTGTGGGCGATTTAAGTGTAAAAAATATTAGTGCCGTTATGAAAGATCTGCCTTTTGATGTAGAACAAGGGCAATTAGATTTGCGTTTTAAAGGCAATAATTCATTATTGGAAGGTTACATCAAGACTCCTGACAGTCAGTTAAATATTAAGGGCGATGCTAGTTGGCAGAATATAGATAAATGGAACTCTCGTTTATCTTTGCAAGCTAAACAATTTAAAGTCGATATTCCTAATATGGCGAAATTGAAAGTTAGCCCAAATATTGAAATTAAAGCAAATCCTACATTGCTCCAACTCACAGGTGAAATTGATGTGCCTTGGGCACGAGTAGAAATTGAAACCCTACCTGAAAGTGCCGTTTCGGTTAGCAAAGATGAAGTTATTTTAGATGGCAAAGAACAAAAGAAATTATTGAAAAAGCTGCCAGCAAAAACAAAATCCGGTATGAATATTGTATCTAATTTAACGATTAATATTCATGATGATGTTCGTTTAGATGCTTATGGCTTAAAAACAAACTTAAGAGGTTTACTGAATATTCGACAAGAAAGCGGTGATTTAGGATTATTTGGGCAGATTAATTTACTACGAGGAAAATATGCTTCTTTTGGTCAAGATTTGCTTATTCGTAAAGGCATTATCAGCTTCTCCAGTATGCCTTCTCAACCTATGTTAGAAATTGAAGCTATTCGTAATCCTGAATCAATGGAAAGCTCTGGCGTAGTTGCAGGTATAAGAGTTATTGGGCTAGCAGACAATCCGACGATTAAATTATTCTCTGAGCCGAGTATGTCGCAAGACCAAGTATTATCCTATGTATTAACCGGACGCTCATTAGAAAGAAGTGGAGAGTCAGGTGGTTCTATCAGTGCTGCGCTATTAGGTTTGGGATTAGCAAAAAGTGGAAAATTAGTTGGTGGAATTGGACAAGCATTCGGTATCCAAGATCTTAATTTAGGCACTCAAGGCATAGGTGAGCAATCTAAAGTCGTTGTAAGCGGTAGTATTACTCCTCGGTTACACATTAAATACAGTGTAGGATTATTTGATGGTTTAGCCGAATTCACGGTACGTTACCGACTGCTCCCCAAATTTTATGTACAATCAGTTTCAGGAATCACTCAAGCGGTGGATCTCCTTTATCAATTTGAGTTTTAGGTAATTGCATATGAATAATGAAAATTTAATTGTAAAAGCTGCTTCTTTGCCTCCTCGAGGAGAAGTGCGTGAAATTGCAGCAATTGACTTAGGGTCAAATAGTTTTCATATGATTGTCGCGCGGATTGTTAATGGTTCAATTCAAATTCTTTCTCGCTTAAAACAAAAAGTGCAATTAGCAGAAGGATTAGATGAAAACAATATTCTCAATCAAGCAGCTATTCAGCGCGGTGTTAATTGTTTAGCACTATTCGCCGAAAGATTACAAGGTTTTGATCCTGAGAATGTGAATGTGGTTGGCACTTACACTTTACGTTGCGCTGTTAATAACCAAGAATTTTTACGCCAAGCAAAAGCTGTTTTTCCTTATCCCATTAACATTATTACAGGCAAAACCGAAGCTAAAACGATTTATGCCGGCGTTTCTCATACCCAGCCTGAAATGGGACGTAAGTTTGTTATTGATATTGGTGGTGGCTCTACCGAAATGATCATCGGCGATAATTTCACTCCATTAATTGCAGAAAGCCGACATATGGGCTGTGTCAGTTTTGCCAAACGTTTTTTTCCAAATGGTGAAATTTCTTTTGAGAATTTTCAACGGGCGAAACAAGAGGCGGTAAGCAAAATTGATGATCTTGTTTTTGAATACCAGCAGTTAGGCTGGGATGCTGTATTAGGTTCTTCGGGGACGATAAAGACGGTTTATCAAGTGATCATGGCAAATATTGATCCGAACGGCATTATTACCACCGAACGTATTAACGAATTAATTGACGTAACCTTAAAAGTTACACACTTTGATGAACTCAAATTAGCGGGTTTAAATGAAGAACGCGCAGATGTTTTTGTGCCTGGCTTAGCGATTTTAAGCGCGGTATTTGAAAAATTTGCGATTAAACAAATGCACTATTCGGATGGTGCTTTACGCGAAGGTGTAATGTACAGTTTAGAAAAAGATTTTCAGGTAAGCAATATTCGTCAACGTACCGCCTTTGGCCTTGCTGAACAGTTTAATATTGACCAAGCTCAAGCGGAAAGAACTTATCAAAGCGCTAAGCTTCTGTGTGAGCAATATGGTTATTGGAAAAAGGCTGAACTGCGTGAGGAAATGATGGAACTGCTTCTATGGGCAGCTCGTTTACATGAAGTTGGTATTGTAATAAATCATAAAGGAATGCAAAAACATTCTGCTTATATACTGCAAAATATGGAATTACCGGGGTTTGATAAAGAGCAACAGCGTTTATTAGCGACTTTGGTTCGATTCCAAACCCATATTCTAAAAACCAATGATTTCAATAAATTTGTTCGTTATGCTCCAGAAGATATTTTAGCTCTGGTGAGAATCTTACGACTTGCTATTATTTTAAATAAATCCCGTCAAGCTACAGAAAAAATATCTAATGTTATTTTAGAGACTGAGCAAGACTTTCATTCTTGGACATTAACATTTGCTAATCATTATCTTGCTAACACGCCATTAGTACATAACGAACTGAAAGGCGAAGCACGAATTTTAAGTGAAATAGGTTTAGAACTAAGATTTTATGATCTCTCTTAACTATTTATAGATTGAGCAATAAGTTGGATAAATATCAAGGGAGATTCTGATTTATTCTCTTGATAAGAAAATAAACCGGTATTATGTAGCGTAGCGGCCGCACAAAGTTCGAAAAATCACTGTAAGCACAGCAAAATTTACGAAACTCTTTATCATTAAAATAAAATAGCCGCCAATGTTCTTTTTCAAGGCATTGGCAGCTATTTTTTATTTCAGCACAGCAAAAAATTTAAGCTACTTGAACTTCTCTCGTGAGCTCAGCAAGTTTGCGTAAAATCATATTGAGCACGACACCATAAGCTGGCACAAATAACAATAAGCCGATAAATAACTTAAATAAGTAATCTACCAATCCTAATTCCGCCCAATGTTCTGCCATAAAAGAATCGCTACTGGCGTAAAAGGCAATAGCAAAGAAGAGGAATGTATCCGCGGCAGAGCCGAACACCATAGAGCTACTAGGCGCCACCCACCATGTTTTTAATTGACGTAAGCGATTAAACACTAACACATCTAACAATTGACCAAACACATAAGCAAAAAAGCTGGCAATAGCGATACGGAATACAAACATATCAAAGGTCGCTAACGTCGCTAGTCCCTGATATTTAGCTCCCGCGAATAAAATAGAAAAAATGTAGCTAATGATCAAAGCAGGAATCATCACTACAAAAATAATCCAACGCGCTTGTTTTGCACCAAACACTCGAACTGTTAAATCTGTTGCGAGGAAAATAAATGGGAAAGTTAAAGTTCCCCATGTGGTGTGGAAGCTAAAATCTTCCGCAAAACCAAGCAAAGTTAACGGAATTGTTACCTGAAAGGAAATTTGGACGAGATAATTGCTGATAGCGATAATAAAAATGTGGAAGAAGCTCAATAAAAATAATGAGCGACGGACTTGTTGATCTGAAAAGATCGAAATTGCAGATTTCATCTTGTTACCTTTTTATTGAAAATTGGGGTGAGGGAACCCAAAAATTAATACCTAATGTTGTCTTATCACAGGATAAGAGGGCGGCAATGATACAAAGTTTCATTGAGAATGCAAGCATAACTTTCCTATTCCCCCAGAGGAAATTGCCTAAGGTTTCTATTTTTTATGCTTGGAAGATTATTTTTCAATCAAAAAATAAAAAATTAAAAAGAATAACCAATTGTTTATAAAGGATTTTTTAAAATAATTGAAAAATTTTGTGATTTTTTATAGAAAAAACTTGCATAAATATTCACTCAATAGTAATGTTACTTCACATCCTAACTAGAGATTAAAAAATTATGGCAATCAATGTTAAAAATTTAAATTTTTTTTACGGCTCAACCCAAGCTTTATTTGATATTAATTTGGACGCAGATGAAGGCGACACCGTCGTGTTATTAGGACCAAGTGGTGCAGGTAAAAGTACATTAATTCGTACCTTAAACTTGTTGGAGGTGCCAGCTTCAGGCGAGTTAACCATTGCTAACAATTCCTTTAATTTGGCGCAAGGCAAAACCAACGCGAAAGAAATTCGTCAACTGCGTCAAGATGTGGGAATGGTATTCCAACAATATCATTTATGGCCACATTTAACCGTGATGGAAAATTTAATCGAAGCGCCCAAAAAAGTGCTAGGGGTCGATGAAGATAGCGCAAAAAAACAAGCTCTAGAGCTATTAACTCGCTTACGTTTAGCGGAATTTGCAGATCGCTTTCCGTTGCATTTATCTGGTGGTCAACAACAACGCGTTGCCATTGCAAGAGCACTGATGATGAAACCGCAGGTGCTACTATTTGATGAACCAACGGCGGCGCTAGACCCTGAAATTACTGCCCAAATTGTTGATATTATTAAAGAATTACAACAAACAGGCATTACACAAGTTATCGTAACTCATGAAGTCAGCGTTGCGAAAAAAGTAGCTACAAAAGTAGTCTATATGGAACAAGGAAAAATCATTGAGATGGGCGATGCAAGCCACTTTGATAATCCTAAAACAGAACAATTTAAACAGTATTTATCACACTAACAACCATAAGGAACCACAACTATGAAGAAACTACTTTTAAGCGCTATTTTAGCCACGACCGCATTATCTGCTACGGCACAAGACATTACCTTTGCAATGGAAGCGAGCTATCCTCCGTTTGAATTTACTAATGAAAAAGGCGAAGTCGTTGGATTTGATGTGGATATTGCCAATGCCATTTGTAAAGAACTGCAAGCCACTTGTCATTTTAAAATTCAAGCTTTTGATGCGTTAATTCCAAGTTTAATTAAAGGACGTGGTGGGTTTGATGCAGCGATTTCTGCCATTGATATTACTGAAGCGCGGGCAAAACAAGTGGCATTTAGTGACTCATATTACGAAAGTTCCGCTAGTTTCATTACTATTAAAGGTAAAGTAAATGACCTTTCGCAAGCTAAAAAAGTAGGCGTACAAAATGGCACCACTTATCAGCAGTATGTGAATGCAGAAACAAAACAATATACCGCCAATTCTTATGCGAGTATTCAAGATGCTGTATTAGATTTAAAAAATGGACGTATTGACATGATCTTTGGCGACACCGATGTATTACGCGATATGTTAACTAAAGAGGCTAGTCTAACTTTTGTTGGTGAAAAAGTGACCGATAAACGTTACTTCAACAATGGCTTAGGAATTGCGGTGAAAAAATCCAATACTGCACTGCTGGAAAACTTAAATAAAGGACTTTCTACCATTAAACAAAACGGTGAATACCAAAAAATTTACGATAAATGGATGACTAAATAAAAATTTAATTATTCAAGCCAACATCAATTTTTATTATCTTCGGGAGCAAAATCATGAAAAAACTGGTATTAGCTGCATTATTAGCGAGTTCGGCATTCGCGAACGCAGAAACACTGACTTTTGGTACCGCGCCGGGTTATCCGCCGTTTGAGTTTACCAATGAAAAAGGGGAAATTGTTGGCTTTGATATTGATGTCGCCAATGCGCTTTGTAAAGAATTGCAGGTTACTTGCGAATTTAAAGGACAAGCCTTTGATTCCCTTATTCCTAGTTTAATCAAAGGACGTGGTGGTTTTGATGCAGTGATTTCAGGAGTGGATATTACTGAAGCACGCGCCAAACAAGTGGACTTCACTCAAGCTTATTATGAAAGTTCAGCCAGTTTTGTGGCAGTAAAAGATAAAGCAATTGATTTATCGAAAGCGAAAAAATTAGGCGTACAAAATGGTACCACACACCAACAATACGTTAACGCAGAATTAAAACAGTATGAAACTAGCGCTTATGCGAGCTTGCCAGATGCGGTATTGGATCTGATCAACGGTCGTATTGATTTAATTTTCGGCGATACTGACGTATTAAGAGATATGTTTAGCAAAAAACCACAACTGGGCTTTGTTGGCGAAAAAGTGACTGATAAACGTTATTTCAACAACGGGTTTGGTATTGCGGTGAAGAAATCAAATACCGAATTAGTTGAACGTTTAAATAAAGGACTTGCCGCCATTAAACAAAATGGTGAATATCAAAAAATTTACGATAAATGGATGACAAAATAATTTTATGTTTGTTGAATATCTTCCGTTAATTTTCAATGCCACCCTAATGACCTTAGGGTTGGCATTGTCCTCATTAGTCATTGGTCTATTGCTTTCTACTGTGTTCGCCACATTAGAAATGCACCGCTGGGCGTGTATTCGTAAACCATCGGCGGTGTTTGTGTCCTTGTTACGCGGATTGCCTGAAATTTTAGTGGTGTTTTTAATTTATTTTGGTACACCTGAAATTTTGGAATTGATTACGGGTGATTACGTTGAGATAGGTGCATTTGGCTGTGGCGTCACCGCACTTTCATTGATTTTTGCTTCTTATGGTTCACAAACTTTGCGCGGTGCTATTCAAGCCATTCCAATTGGTCAATGGGAATCAGGTGCTGCACTCGGATTAAGTCGCGCCTATATTTTCGTTCATATTGTATTGCCTCAAGTTTGGCGTCATGCTTTGCCAGGTTTAAGCAATCAATGGTTGGTGCTATTAAAAGACACCGCCCTTGTATCACTGATTGGCGTACATGATCTAATGCGTCAAACGGAATTAATTAACACCACTACCCATCAACCCTTTACATGGTATGGTTTTGCGGCATTGCTATATCTTGTTATTACGTTAGTTAGCCAATTTTTTATTCGTAAATTGGAACTTCGTTTTACCCGTTTTGAGAGAGGTGTGAGATGAGGCTATATGAATATTTCACGGTCATTGCACAAGGTATTCCAACGAGCTTATTGCTGACCATAGTGTCCCTTGTTGTGGCATTTTTCCTCGCTATTTTGTTAACCATCGGGCTTGCCCTACAAAAAGCGTGGTTAAAATACCCTATTAATGGATTTTTAACCCTATTTACAGGCACGCCACTATTAGTTCAGTTTTTTCTGATCTACGCAGGACCCGGACAATTCAAATGGATTGTTGATAGTTCAGCATGGATATTGCTCTCTAATGCGTGGTTCTGCGCCATGTTAACCTTAGCGTTGAACAGTGCGGCTTATACCACGCAACTGTTTTATGGCGCAGTAAAAGCGATCAACAAAGGGCAATGGGAAAGCTGTGCTTCACTTGGTTTTACTCGTTTACAAACCTTGAAAATTCTTATTCCTTATGCCTTGAAAAGAGCACTTCCTTCTTATACTAACGAGATTATTTTGGTATTCAAAGGAACTGCCTTAGCTTCAACCATTACGATTATGGATATTATGGGTTATGCAAAACGCTTGTATGGCACGGAATATGATGCGTTAACCATTTATGGTATCGCTGGCGCAATTTATTTAGTTATCACAGGCGTTGCCACAATATTCTTGCGTAAACTAGAAAAACGAGTGTTAGTATTTGAAAATCTAGAGGTTAATAAAGCTTAACAACAGGAAATCAAAATGAAGCCTAACGCACTTAAACAATGCCAGTTATCAGAATTTCACAATCTCGCTAAAGGCACGGTAGTCTATAAACAAGGCGACCACGCTAAAGAGTTTTACTACATAAAACAGGGCTTAATTGGCTTGTATCATAGATTGGATAATGGCAAGGAAAGTTTAGTGCGTTTATATCAACAAGGTGAATATTTTGGCTTTCGAACAGTGTTTGGCGATAGTTGTTATCATTGCACGGCTAAAGTATTGGTGGAAACAGAATTAGTGCGGATTAAACCGGAGGGGATTCATCAATTTTTTATCGCCAATCCTGAAATTAGTGAGATTTTATTGAAAACCTTAGCTAATGAATTACGCGATGCAGAAGAACGCTTGGCCAAAAGTGCCTATTCCAAAACCTTAGACAGAGTGATTGATAGCATTTGCTTTCTAACCGAGAACTTCCCTTATTACAACTGGACTTACCGCGAAATCGCAGAATATGCTGGCTGCGAAACGGAAACTGCCATTCGGATTTCACGAGAGCTAAAGCGAATGGGGTTATTTAGCGATGTTTTGAATGTGAAGAAATAGGATGACAGTATGTTCTCAGCGCAAGCGCATTTCCATTTAATGGCAAAGCCCAGTAGCTTTCATTGCAATATTAAATGTGAATACTGTTTTTATTTAGAGAAAGAGCAATTTTTCTCGCCAAACGCTGAATTTATGTCCGATGACACGCTGCGCAACTATATTAAAAATTACATTCAGTCTCATGCTGCATCACAAGTGGATTTTGCTTGGCAAGGTGGCGAACCTACACTTCTTGGCTTGGATTTTTTTCGCAAGGCGGTTGCCTATCAACAAGAATTTGCGCAAGGCAAAAAAATTACCAATGCCTTTCAAACCAACGGTATTGCGCTGAATAAACAATGGGCGCATTTCTTTAAAGAAAATCAATTTTTAATCGGTATTTCCATTGACGGATTAAGCGATGTGCATAATAAATATCGCATTTCGGTTAACGGGCAGCCGACCTTTGATCGTGTTAAAAATGCGGTGCAATTGCTACAAGATTTTGCGGTGGATTTTAATACCTTAACCGTGGTGAATAAGCAAAATTTTGATAAAGGGCGTGAAACCTATTTGGCGCTCAAAGAATTGGGTTCTACCTTTATGCAATTTATTCCTATCGTGGAAAAGCAGACCTGTGGTGCGACGACCAATTTTTCGGTGCCGCTAGAGGGCTATGGGCGTTTTTTATTGGACGTGTTTAACGAATGGTCCAAAGAAGATATTGGTAAAATTTTTGTGATTGAATTTGATAACTTGCTCGGACAATGGCTGGGCTATCCCTCTAGCAGTTGCGTGCATCAACCCACTTGTGGCGCCTCAATGGTGGTGGAAGCAAATGGCGATGTTTATTCTTGTGATCATTTTGTTTATCCCGAATATAAAGTGGGCAATCTCAATCAACAATCCTTGGCAGAAATTGCGCAGTCAGCACCGCAACGTCAGTTTGGTCAGCAAAAGAAAAGTACACTGACGCCTGTTTGTTTGAATTGTGATCTGCGCCCCATTTGTCATGGCGGTTGCCCCAAACACAGAATTGTTCCTTTATCTACGCAGGCGCCACCGTCACAAAAAACGCATTTGCACAACTATCTTTGTCCGTCCTATCAATTGTTTTTCCGTCAAACGGCGCCCACAATGCGCAAAATGAGCCAAATTATTCGCAGTGGCGGTTCCTTGCAGCAATTTGTTATGGCGTAATCCGCCTCAGTCATTTTTTTATAGGGGCTGAAGTAGATTAACCCTAAATTTCACACCATTTTCTCAACGTTTTAAGCTGCTCTTTGGGTGTCCCAAAATTAAACCGAAATTCACATTCCTTCAAGAATAAAGGGAAACTTTTTCGGTCAATTCCATTATATTTTCGGAGTATCCGCTTAGCTTGACTCCAAAAATTCTCAATGCCGTTGATGTGATTTTGTTTCACTGCAAACAGTTCCGAATGGTTAATTCGTTCGTGGTGAAATTCGCTCACATCAAGGGCATCATAACTACGATAAGTGTCTGTATAAACCCAGCTGTCAGGCTTGATTTTCCTTGCTATAACAGGCATTAG
>MUYB01000006.1 GCA_002015125.1 [Haemophilus] felis | reverse complement strand
ATTAAAAAACCCACTACGGCATTGCCGTAATGGGTTATACAAAATGCAATTTTTTATGTTGTGTGTTATTCGGGCAAATTAATGCCCAAGAGTTTTAATTGTGCGCGGATTTCTTTTTCCAATTGGGCAATTTCAGCATCATCCTCTTGCAACTGCTTTAACACAAGATCAATATCAATTTCTTCCTCTTCTTCAAAGGTATCCACATAACGTGGAATATTCAAGTTATACTCGTTCTCGATAATTTCATCTAAGCTAGCAACATAAGCATATTTATCCACATTTTTGCGTTGTTGATAGGTTTCAATAATTTTTTGCACGTGTTCATCAGTCAATCGATTCTGATTTTTGCCTTTTTCAAAATGTTGGCTAGCGTCGATAAATAAAATATCTTTCGTGTTACGGTTCTTTTTAAACACCAAAATTGTGGTTGGAATACTGGTTCCATAAAACAGGTTCGCTGGCAATCCAATCACCGCATCTAAATAGTTGCCCTTTGCATTGGTTGAATTATCGCCGATTAATGCCTTACGAATTTTCCCCTCAGCTGCACCACGGAAAAGTACACCGTGTGGCAACACAATCGCCATCGTACCTTGCTCGCCTAAATGATATAAACTGTGCAAAATAAAGGCATAATCCGCTTTAGACGCAGGGGCTAATGCACCAAAAGGTTGAAAGCGAGCGTCTTTTAATTTTCGTTCGTGGTTATCCCAATTGGCAGAATAGGGAGGATTTGCCACAACGGCATCAAACCGACATAAAGGTTGATCAATTCCTTGCGAATCCAATCCCTCTGGCCAGTCGGTTTCTAACGTATCCGCATTTGATAAGGTCATATTCTTATAAGAAACACCGTGCATCATTAAATTCATACGCGCTAAGTTATAGGTCGTCGTGTTTAACTCTTGCCCGTAATATTTAATTGGCTTCGATTTCGGCAATTCATTTCCCACAGTTAACAATAACGAGCCTGAACCCATCGTTGGGTCATACACCAAAAAGTTATCTTGATTATCAGCCACATCAAGGGTTACTAATTTGGCAAGAATTTTTGACACCTGATGTGGTGTATAGAACTCACCACCTTTTTTGCCTGCATTTGCCGCAAATTGCCCAATTAAATATTCATAAATTTCCCCTAAAATATCGCGCCCATCATCATCTTTATATTCAATCTCATCAACTAACTTAACAATATTACCTAGGGATTTCGCACGCTCATTAGTGGAATTACCTAAACGAGAATCACCCAAATTCAAATCATTAAATACGCCACGAAAATCTGCCACCGCATTTTCATTTAAGTTCGCATTTTGGTTAAAATTGTCAAATAGCGCCTGATAATCGCTTGGCATTACCGCTGCATTATGAATTTTATCCATCAAGGAATCCCAAGTATCCTCAGGATTAATGGCATAACCTAATGAGGCAGAAATATCCTCCAAATAATCTTGTAGCTCCTCGCCGTTTGCTTGTGCAAGATAAGCCGCATTCACGCTTTGATTTTCGGAAATCTCAAGAATGTGGTTATCCACCAAATATTGCTCTTGATGTTTTGATAAATAACGATAGAACATAAAAGCCAAAATATAGTTTTTATATTCCGACGCATCCATCGTGCCACGCAACTCATTTGCCATTGCCCAAAGTTTTGACGTAATTGTTTGAACATTACTCATTGTTTTTTCCTTATAAAATTCGTTGTTTTTTAACCGTACTTTTGTGTTTTTTCTCTGTTTATTTAAACAAACATCTGTTGCAATAGTGCTTTTTTCAAATTTTTCACATTTTCCAACTTACGCTGATGAGTAGTGATAAGGCGATCAAGTGCGGTGAAAAAGGATCCGATTTTTTGTTGTTCTTGGATTTTGGGAAAAGTTAGTAGCAAATTTGAGAAATCAGAAAAGCTAATACTTCTTCCATCTCTAATACCATAGGTAACAGTTTCTAATTTTTTTATAAAATTTGAGCTACTAAAAATGATTTTCCAAAAATCAGGGTGGTGATTTTCTTTATTTTTAAAATCAATTATCGTATAAGCGGGAGACGTTATTCCTTCTATATCTGACCACGCAAAACCACCTTGAAATGAACGTAAATGGATAACAAATTGCCCCACTTTTACTCTTTTATATGTATTAGTGCTTTTTTGGTCATATTTAATATCAATACCTATTTCTTCTCTCTTAACCATCCCAAATTCCTGAGATGCAGATAATACTGGTAAATCAGAAAATCCTTTTTCTGATACATTGATAAAAATATCTTTTGATTTCCGCTGTTCCCAAGCGTCAGTAAATTCAGGAAAACGAATTTCTGGAAATTCTTGCCCATTTTTGGGGAACATTTTTTGTAACAAAGATTTCTTCAATTTTTTTACATTTTCTAACTTACGCTGATGAGTGGTGATAAGGCGATCAAGTGCGGTGAAAAAGGATCCGATTTTTTGTTGTTCTTGGGATTGTGGTATATAAATTGGCATTTCAATAAAAATAGAGTCCTTGATTGCAAAGCGATCGGATCTTGCTCCACTATCTCCATTCTCTTTCATAAATCTATGCCAAATAGATGTTTCAAAGAAAATTTCTAAAAAAGTTGGATTTACATCAGTGATGCGAAAAACGTAATAAAGCGGAGACATTACTCCAGTTCGCCCCAATTTATTACGTTTTATTGGTCCGACAGGAGCAAGATTGGAAATACGAGGGTTATATACAAAATCATTATTTTGAACAATGTAATAACTAGTCAAATTTGTAGCGTTTGAAATATCCTTATCAAAAAAGTCTCTTTGATTGATAATTCCAAATTCAGCTGAATTGGTTAGAGTTTCTGTATATTTATTATCAACGTTTTTCTCTATCACTTTTTGAGAGAAATCTTTTAACTTCCGCTGTTCCCAAGCGTCAGTAAATTCAGGAAAACGAAGTTTAGGTACGGACGATTTTTTGTTATTCATTGTTGTTTTTCTCTAAATTTCTAAAAAGTGCGGTGGATTTTGGCAAAATTTTAGGGGCTGACGTAGATTAGCCCCAAATTTCACACCATTTTCTCAACGTTTTAAGCTGTTCTTTTGGTGTCCCAAAGTTAAACCGAAATTCACATTCTTTCAAGAATAAAGGAAAGTTTTTTCGGTTAATTCCGTTGTATTTTCGCAGAATTCGCTTTGCTTGATTCCAAAAATTTTCAATGCCGTTGATGTGATTTTGTTTCACTGCAAACAGTTCCGAATGGTTAATTCGTTCGTGGTAAAATTCGCTCACATCTAGGGCGTCATAACTGCGATAAGTATCCGTATAAACCCAGCTGTCAGGCTTGATTTTCCTTGCTATAACAGGCATTAGCGTTGTTATTTTCGTATCATTGACGACCACAGTAAACACTTTCCCTTGCCTTTTCAACACCCCAAAAACAGCCACTTTTCCTGCTGCTCCACGACCTCGTTTTCCTTTACGATTTCCACCGAAATAGCTTTCATCCAACTCAACTTGTCCGTCAAATACTTCCGATATGCATTTGCGTAATTTTTCTTTGATCCTTGGCGAAGACGGCAATATTTCGCTCGCGCCTGTGTATGATTTTGTTTCCGTTGCCCCTTATTCAGCGGAGTTTCACAGTGGCTTGTTGGCGTTACCGCTGTTAGAAAAAGAGGAAGGCGAGGCAACCCTTGCCGCTGGTTTTGACACCCAATACGGCTGTTATTTGGGAATGGATTTTATTGAGTTTGGGCAAAATATCGGAATGAGTGAAAAATTATGCCAAAAATTACTGAGAGATTTGCCTAAATCCGCAGAAAAAATTACCAATATTTACCAGCACTCTTTTATGCCAGAAGAACATAAACAGCAAGTGCTACAATGTTACCAACAGCGGTTAAAATATTTGCAGATTTTTGATGAGCCAAAATTATAGTTCGCTTCTCTTTTATCAAACCACCCTTGCGGTGGTTTTGTTTCTTAAACTTTGACCAAGATCGCATTCTGCTTGTTTTCCCCTGTTATTTTTTCTTCCTTTTCGCTAGACTTAGCGGTTATTCAAATATGTTTAAATAAATAGGATTACTTATGGATTCTGTTGAATTATTGGTGAATGTAACGCCGAATGAAACTCGTATTGCGTTAATGGATATGGGGATTCTAAAAGAAGTTCATATTGAACGCCAAGCTAAACGTGGAATTGTAGGAAATGTGTATAAAGGGCGTGTAACTCGAGTGTTGCCGGGTATGCAATCGGCCTTTGTGGATATAGGTTTAGAAAAAGCGGCATTTTTGCACGCTTCTGATATTGTTTCTCATACAGAATGTGTAGAAGAAAGCGAGCAGAAGCAATTTGTGGTGAAAGACATTGCGGAACTTGTGCGAGAAGGACAGGATATAGTGGTGCAGGTGGTAAAAGATCCATTGGGAACAAAGGGCGCTAGATTAACCACTGACATTACTTTCCCTTCTCGTTATTTGGTTTTTATGCCAGAAAATAGCCACGTCGGCGTTTCCCAACGTATTGAAAGCGAGGAAGAACGCGCGAGATTGAAAGAATTGGTGTTGCCACTTTGTGATGAATTAGGTGGATTTATTATTCGCACCGCCGCAGAAGGCGCGAGTGAAGAAGAATTAAAGCAAGATGCAGAGTTTTTAAAACGTTTATGGCGTAAAGTGCTTGAACGTAGAAGTAAGTATCCAAGCAAATCTATGTTATATGGAGAACTGGCGCTAACACAGCGTATTTTGCGTGATTTTATCGGTGCTGGATTGGAAAAAATTCGCATCGACTCTAAACAATGTTTTGCGGAAGTGAAACAATTTACCGAAGAATTTATGCCAAATTTAACGGATAAATTATTGGTGTATTCAGGTAATCAACCGTTGTTTGATGTGTATGGTGTGGAAGCGGCGATTCAAACGGCGCTAAATAAGCGAGTAAATCTAAAATCAGGCGGTTATTTGATTATCGAACAAACGGAAGCGATGACCACAATTGATATTAATACAGGGGCGTTTGTTGGTCATCGCAATTTGGAAGAAACTATCTTTAACACTAATATTGAAGCAACTAAAGCCATTGCACAACAACTGCAACTTCGCAATCTAGGTGGTATCATTATTATTGACTTTATTGATATGCAAACAGATGAACATCGTCATCGCGTATTGGAATCTTTGCAAGAAGCACTGGCAAAAGATCGGGTACGAACCAACGTTAACGGTTTTACTCAACTTGGCTTAGTGGAAATGACGAGAAAACGCACTAGAGAGAGCTTAGAGCAAATTTTATGTGCTGATTGTCCGGCTTGTCATGGACGTGGGCGAGTGAAAACAGTAGAAACGGTCTGCTATGAAATTGTGCGCGAAATTATTCGTGTTCATCATTTATTTAGTAGTGAACAATTTGTGGTTTATGCATCGAGAGCCGTTGCAGAATATTTGATCAATGAAGAGTCTTATGCTCTATTGGCAGAACTTGAAGTCTTTATTGGTAAACAAGTTCAAATTAAAACGGAAGTATATTACAACCAAGAACAATTCGATGTCGTTGTCATGTAAATTCAAATACAGAAAAAGCGAATGAAAAAATAATTGTGATATATTTCACAAAATGAAGATTTTTCCCTGCAAATCTTATTTGAGTGTTATATTCTTGTAACAAAGTTGTTGTTTTTTTATTTCGGAGTATTAAATGGCTTTATTTTTAAGTATTTTTCCTATCGTGCTGTTAATTTATTTAATGGTAAAACGCAATGCGTTACCTTCTTATGTCGCATTGCCTTGGATCGCAGTCGTTGTGTTGATTATTCAACTGATTTTCTTTGGCACAGATGTGCAAACTGTGAGTGCAAACATTGTTTCAGCACTAGTGGCAGTACAAACACCAATCACCGTTATCTTTGGAGCAATTCTCTTTAATCGTTTTTCAGAAGCATCAGGGATTACGGATACATTACGTAAATGGTTAGGTGCAATCAATCCAAATCCAGTGGCACAAATTATGATCATCGGTTGGGCATTTGCCTTTATGATCGAGGGAGCAAGTGGCTTCGGTACGCCTGCCGCAATTGCCGCGCCTATTTTGGTCGGATTAGGTTTTCAACCGCTTAAAGTGGCAATGTTGGCGTTGGTGATGAACTCTGTGCCTGTTTCATTTGGTGCTGTAGGCACACCTACTTGGTTTGGTTTTGGACCGTTACAATTAAGCGAAGGACAAATTCTTGAAATAGGCTCAATGACCGCCACTATTCACGCCTTCGCTGCATTAGTTGTCCCTGTGATGGCATTACGTTTAATCGTATCTTGGGAAGATATTCGTAAAAATTTGCTATTTGTCTACATTAGTATTTTGGCTTGTGTTGCACCTTATTTCTTTTTGGCACAAGTAAACTATGAATTTCCAGCCTTAGTAGGAGGAGCAATTGGCTTATTGATCTCCATTTTTGTAGCAAATAAAGGCATTGGCTTAGCGAAAGTGGAAAATACCTTAGATAGCTCAGTGTCAAAAGGCGAAGTGATCAAAGCGTTATTCCCGACAGCATTATTGATCGGCATTTTAATTATTACACGTATCAAACAATTACCATTCAAAGCGATGATGAACGATGCAACCTCCTGGTTTAGCGTCAAGCTTGGTTCGTTAGGTACATTTGACATCAGTCATGGCTTGATTTTTAGTTTGAAGAATATCTTCGATACCTCAATTAACGCTAGCTATAAATTACTTTATGTTCCCGCCCTCATTCCATTCGTGGTAGCAGTTATCATTGCAATTCCAGTATTCTCTGTATCAGGTAGCAAAGTAAAAGATGTGTTTGTTGGTAGTTTCCGTCAAACTCGTAATCCATTCTTTGCTCTTGTCGGTGCATTGATTATGGTGAACTTAATGTTAGTCGGCGGTGATGGCTCAATGGTGAAAATCATTGGTAAGAGCTTTGCTGAAGCAACAGGGCAATATTGGACGTTGTTTGCCTCCTATTTAGGTGCGGTAGGTGCATTCTTCTCAGGTTCGAACACGGTATCTAACTTGACATTCGGTAGCGTACAGCTTTCAACCGCTGAATTAACTGGCTTATCTGCAACCCTTGTGCTTGCCTTGCAATCCGTTGGCGGTGCAATGGGGAATATGGTGTGTATCAACAACATCGTAGCGGTAAGTTCCGTCTTAAATATGCAAAACCAAGAAGGGGCAATCATTAAGAAAACAGTTATTCCAATGATTGTATACGGCATTATCGCTGCTCTTGTTGCTTTATTTATTATCCCGATTTTCTTTAGTGTTTAGTCTTGATTGATTATAATCTCTAAGCGGTTAATTTAAGGTTTAGCCGCTTATTTTTTCTTTCTGATTTAAATTTTTAATGATTGGAGTGGTTATGAACGTCAATCTTTATGTTACCTGTATCGCAGATGTCGTGAAAGCAGGCGTTGCAAAAAACACCGTGCTATTGCTAGAAAAGCTCGGTTGTAAAATTACCTTTCTTGAAAAACAGGGTTGCTGTGGGCAACCTGCCATCAATAGCGGTTACACCAAACAAGCTCTTGCAGGAATGAAAAATTTGGTGGAAACCTTTGAAGTCAATGAGTATCCGATTGTCGCCCCTGCTGGGTCTTGTGTGTATGCGATCAAAAATTATCCAGAATACTTTGAGCGTTTCGATGAGAACCAATGGGCAGAACGAGCGAAAAAAGTTGCCGATCGTTTTTACGATCTCACCGATTTTATCGTGAATAAACTGGGCGTAACCAACGTAGGTGCGACGCTCAATGGCAGAGCCGTGTATCACCCATCTTGTAGTCTGTTTCGAAAACTGGGGATTGTTGATGAACCCATTACGCTATTGAAAAACGTAAAAGGCTTAGAATTATTGCCAATTCACAATCAACAAACCTGTTGCGGATTCGGTGGCACGTTCTCGGTCAAAATGGCAGAAATTTCGGGCGAAATGGTAAGCGAAAAAGTAGAACATTTAACCGAAGTTGAACCAGATTATTTAATCGGTGCCGATGTGAGCTGTTTGCTCAACATTGGCGGACGTTTAAGTCGGGAAGGCAAAAATGTGAAAGTAATGCACATTGCCGAAGTGTTAATGCAGGAGGGAAATTAAAATGTCGTTAAAAACTAGCAATCTTGCATTTAAAGTGCGTGTGGATGAGCAAATTCACAATGAAATGATGCGTAAAGCGGTGGTGAAAGCCCAAGAAACCATTGGGGCGAACCGCCAAAAAATGGTGGACGAGCTTGGCAATTGGGAACAATGGCGTGATCTTTCTAAACAAATTCGTAACCACGTGCTTGCCAATTTAGATGCTTATTTGTACCAACTAAGTGAAAAAGTGCAACAAAACGGCGGCAAAGTCTTTTTTGCAGAAACTGCCGAAGAAGCCACCGCTTACATTCGCCAAGTGGCATTAGAGAAGAAAGCCAAAACCATTGTGAAGTCAAAATCAATGGTCACCGAAGAAATTGGCTTGAACAGCGTGCTTGAAAAAGAAGGGATGAAAGTGGTGGAAACGGATTTGGGCGAATATTTGCTCCAAATTGTGGGTGATAAACCATCGCACATCGTTGTGCCAGCCATTCACAAAGATCGCTACCGCATTCGGGAAGAATTACATCGTGCCGTAGGGTATGAGGGAAGCGAGCAACCTGAAGAAATGAATGCTTTTGTGCGTAAAGTGTTACGTAAAGATTTCTTAGAAGCGGATATTGGTATCAGTGGCTGTAATTTTGCCGTTGCCGAAACGGGAACGGTCTGTTTGGTGACTAACGAAGGCAACTTGCGTTTAGCCACCACGGTGCCGAAAACGCACATTGCGGTAATGGGAATGGAGCGTTTAGCCCCGACCTTTCAAGAAGTTGATGTATTGATCACCATGCTCGCTCGTAGTGCGGTAGGGGCAAAACTTGCTGCTTACAACACCTGGTTGACAGGTCCTCGTCTAGAAGGCGAAACAGACGGGCCGGAAGATTTCCATTTGGTGATTGTGGATAACGGTCGTTCCAAAATTTTAGAGAGCGAATTTAAAGAAGTGTTGCGTTGCATCCGTTGCGGTGCCTGCTTGAACACTTGCCCTGCGTATCGCCAAATTGGCGGACACGGTTATGGTTCCATTTATCCAGGTCCGATTGGATCGGTGATTTCGCCGTTGCTCGGTGGTTATGAAGAGTTCAAAGAATTGCCGTACGCCTGCTCACTTTGCACCGCTTGTAACTCCGTTTGTCCAGTGAAAATTCCATTGGCACAGCTGATTTTAAAACACCGTGAAAACATTGCCCAAAGCGGAATGACCCCAGCCATTGAGCGTTTGTCTATTTTTGGCTTCAACTTAGCTAACGCACATCCGACACTTTGGAAAGTGGGGGTGAATGTTGGGGCAAAAGTGGCGAGCAAGTTCATTAAAAACGGCAAAGCTCCGATTCAAGTCGGTGCCTTAGCAGAGTGGACGAAAGCCCGTGACTTGCCGTCCGCAGAAGGCGAAAGTTTCCGCAGTTGGTTTAAAAATAGGGGGTAAGTCATGGATTTCCAAAATCGTGAAAATTTCTTGAATAAATTGGCAGAACGAATGGGCAGACCTCGCCAAACCGTGCCAGAGCCCATGCCAAAATGGGTTAACAATCACCCAACTACTCGTTTAACCGACCGCACACAGGAACAACTTTGCAATGAGTTTGTCGATTTTTCACGCGTGATGATGGCAGATGTGGTGATTGCCAAAGAGAACGAGCTACCGCAAACGATGCTTGATATTTGCGAAAAGTATGGCGGTGGCAAAGTCATCATTAACAATGACAAGCGGTTAGTTGAGCTTGGTATTACGCCGATTTTGCAAGCCAAATTCGACAGCTATGTGTGGGACTTCAACGCTGGCGATGAAAATATTGCCAAAGCCGAACAAGCTAACATCGGCGTGGTCTACGGCGAATACGGCTTGGCAGAATCTGGTGGCGTGGTGCTGTTTTCCGACAAGGAATTTGGGCGTTCGGTCAGTTTGTTGCCCGAAAAATCTGTTGTCGTGTTACGCAAAAGCACCGTGTTACCACGGGTGGCACAGCTCGCTAAAATCCTGCACGACAAAGCTCAAAATGGCGAACGTATGCCCTCTTGCGTGAATATCATTTCAGGCCCAAGTGCGACGGCAGACATTGAGCTGATCAAAGTAGTGGGTGTTCACGGACCTGTGGCAAAAATCTATCTGTTGATTGATGATTTATAAAATCGTAGTAAAAATATCGAAAATGTCATGAAATAACCGAAAATAACCGCATTGCCTCAAATAATTGGTTATTTTCGGTTAAATTTTTGGATATAAAAATTGAGATGATTAGTCTGTAAAACAACTAAATAAAAGACTAAATACAGATTGGAATTTACATTTACTGTTGAATAATAACCAAAGGTGTCAAGAACATTTACCGATTGATGATCAACTAAACGACAAATCAATCAAAGAATGGCAAATGATCAATCTAGCTAATTAATCGCATTATGACATATGGTGCCCAAACTTGTTTCCTATGCTTAAATGATGGATAGGATGAGTCAGTTGGTGAAAGTCTAGTACACTACGATAATTTATGGAAAATTTCCCCTCATGAAGATAACTTAGAAGACGCAATAAACAGGAGTAAAGCGGTTTGTTAAAGAAAATAAGGATCGTCTTAATCGAAACCTCTCATTCTGGCAATATCGGATCTACAGCAAGAGCGATGAAAACCATGGGATTGTCTCGTTTGTACTTGGTTTCGCCTAAACAAGGGATTGATGAACAAGCATTTGCCCTCTCCGCAGGTGCAGAAGATATTTTACGTAATACGGTAATTGTCGATAATTTTGTGCAAGCCGTGGCGGATTGTTCTTTAGTCATAGGAGCAAGTGCTAGATTACGTCATTTGCAACATAGCATCCTAGAACCTCATCAATGTGCTATTCATGCACTCCAACAAGCCCAAGTTGGTGAAGTCGCAATTGTGTTTGGCAGAGAACGCATTGGATTAACCAATGATGAATTACTCAAGTGTCACTATCATTTGAATATTCCAGCTAATCCCGAATATTCTTCTTTAAACTTAGCGATGGCGGTACAGCTAATTTGTTATGAGCTGAGAATGGTTTGGTTACAACAACAGAAAAAATATGAAAATCAGAATTTATCTATTGTTAATAAAGAAAATGCTTATCCAGATTTTGCGGAGTTAGAGTATTTTTTACAGCGTACTGAAAATTTATATACCTCGTTAGGATTTATTCAAAATCAAGGCGTTATGCAGAAACTTAGACGTTTATATCAGCGCGCGGCGGTAGAAAAAAATGAACTGAATATTTTACAGGGAATGTTAAGTCGGGTTGAAGATTTAGCTCATGGCAAAAAGTAGAATAGTTGACTAAATTAGTATGATATGTAAAATGTGCCCCATTGTTGATTAATTGAGGGAAAATGATGAAATTAACTTCCAAGGGTCGTTATGCGGTTACCGCAATATTAGACATTGCGTTGTATTCTCATCGAGGACCAGTCAGCTTGTCCGATATTTCTGACAGACAACATATCTCCCTTTCTTATTTAGAACAACTGTTCGCTAAATTACGTCGCCAAGATTTAGTAAAAAGTGTGCGTGGACCCGGTGGCGGTTATTTATTAAACCGTTCAATAAGCCATATTTCCATTAGTATGATTATTAATGCTGTTAATGAAAATATTGATGTTACACGTTGTCTTGGAAAAGGTAATTGCAAAAAAGGTTCTGAATGTTTAACTCATTCTTTATGGTTGGAGTTAAGCAAACGCATTGATGAATTTTTGAATCAAATTACTATCGCAGAGTTAGTGGAAAAACATCAGGATAAATGCACTCCAATTAGTTTTGTGGGGGATTTTGATGATGTGCTTATCTTAGATGATCTGCCTGCTTAATATGCAATTCTATTTACCGATTTTTTAGGAGTGATAAAAATGAAATTACCTATTTATTTAGACTATGCAGCTACTTGTCCTGTGGACGAGCGTGTGGCAAAAAAAATGATGGAATATTTAACTTTTGAGGGCAACTTTGGTAATCCAGCTTCTCGTTCTCACAAGTTTGGTTGGCAAGCGGAAGAGGCGGTAGATATTGCGCGTAATCACATTGCAGATTTAATTGGCGCGGATTCTCGTGAAATTGTGTTTACTTCAGGCGCTACAGAGTCCGATAACTTAGCTATCAAAGGTGCTGCTCATTTCTATCAAACTAAAGGTAAGCACATCATCACTTGCAAAACCGAACACAAAGCGGTGTTAGACACCTGTCGCCAACTTGAGCGTGAAGGTTTTGAAGTCACCTACTTAAATCCAAAATCCGACGGCTTAATTGACTTCGATGAATTAAAAAATGCAATGCGTGATGACACCATTCTTGTGTCCATTATGCACGTTAATAATGAAATAGGCGTGATTCAAGATATCGCAGCAATTGGTGAATTATGTCGTGCGCGTAAAGTGTTATTCCATGTGGATGCAACTCAAAGTGTAGGTAAATTACCAATCAATTTAGCCGAATTAAAAGTGGACCTAATGTCAATGTCCAGCCACAAACTCTACGGACCAAAAGGCATCGGCGCATTATATGTAAGCCGCAAACCACGTGTTCGCCTTGAAGCCATCATTCACGGTGGCGGACACGAGCGTGGTATGCGTTCAGGAACGTTACCAGTTCATCAAATTGTAGGAATGGGCGAAGCCTACCGCATCTGCAAAGAAGAAATGGCAACAGAAATGCCACGCCTCAAAGCATTGCGTGATCGCCTCTACAACGGCTTAAAAGACATCGAAGAAACCTACGTCAACGGCTCAATGGAACACCGCCTAGACAGCAATTTAAATATCAGTTTCAACTACGTTGAAGGTGAATCTTTAATGATGGCACTACGTGATATTGCTGTTTCTTCAGGCTCAGCTTGTACTTCAGCCAGTCTAGAGCCGTCCTATGTGCTACGTGCGTTAGGTCTAAACGATGAATTAGCCCACAGCTCAATCCGCTTTACCCTAGGACGCTACACAACAGAAGAAGAAATCGACTACACCATCAACCTAGTTAAAGGTGCTGTAGAAAAATTACGTGAGCTTTCACCGCTTTGGGATATGTTTAAAGAGGGGGTGGATTTGAGTACCATAGAATGGACTCACCACTAAATTTATGAATATTTCTCATTGTTTTCTGCGTTGTTTGGTTTCGTCGTGCAATATGCACTGCCTTCAACCGAACGCCTTGAACTCAATGGAGATGTTCAAAAATTAAACGATTTCAAGCCTCTTTCCCTCGCTCGTTTACGGAAGAGAGTGGAGAAAATCCGCAGGATTTTCGGAGGGAGAGGGGCATTAACCCCAATTGTAGGGACGCCACGCTGGCGTCCTAGCGTATTAAACAACAAAACTTGAATACCCAATGGTGGGCTAAAGCTCACCCTACCTAAGAGGAATAAAAAAATGGCATATAGCGAAAAAGTGATCGACCACTACGAAAACCCACGCAACGTCGGTTCTTTAGACAAAAAAGACCTCAACGTTGGCACAGGAATGGTAGGCGCCCCTGCGTGCGGTGACGTTATGCAACTTCAAATCAAAGTAAGCGAAAACGGCATCATCGAAGACGCCAAATTCAAAACCTACGGCTGTGGCTCCGCCATTGCTTCCAGCTCACTCATCACCGAATGGGTGAAAGGCAAGTCTTTAGATGAAGCACAAGCCATCAAAAACAGCCAAATCGCCGAAGAGCTTGAACTACCGCCAGTAAAAGTACATTGTTCTATCTTGGCAGAAGACGCAATCAAAGCCGCCATTGCTGACTACAAAGCGAAAAAAGAAGCAAAATAACACCAAGGGGCAATTCGCCCCTTCATTCATCACTGGAGTAATGAAAATGGGTATTTCTTTAACGACGGCGGCAGCAAATCGAGTGAAAACTTTTCTACAAAACCGTGGCAAAGGCATTGGCTTACGCCTAGGCATCAAAACCTCAGGCTGCTCAGGACTTGCCTATGTGCTAGAATTTGTTGATGAACTCAATCCCGACGATGAAGTGTTTGAACAACACGGGGTTAAAATCATTGTGGATGCCAAAAGCTTAGTGTACCTCGACGGCACGGAATTAGATTTTGCCAAAGAAGGGCTGAACGAAGGCTTCAAATTCAACAACCCAAATGTAAAAGAAGAATGCGGTTGTGGCGAAAGTTTCCACGTCTAACCTAAATTCCAACCCATTATTTGAGTGAAAAATGAATCCATTTAACCTTTTTGACTTGCCTGTCGATTTCCATATTGATCAAAATCGCTTGTCTGAACGCTATCTTGTCTTACAAAAATCATTACACCCTGATAACTTTGCGGCAAGTTCCGCTCAAGAACAGCGTTTAGCAATGCAACGCTCGGCGGAGATTAACGACGCTTTACAAACCTTAAAAGATCCCATTTTGCGTGCAGAAGCCATTATTCAAATTCACACGGGTGAACAATACAACCTCGAACAAACCAGCAACCGTGATATGGCATTTTTAATGCAACAAATGGAATGGCGAGAAAACTTGGAACAAATTGAAATGCAAAAGTCCCAAGATGAATTAATGGATTTCACAACTGAAATTGAACAAAATCAACAAACATTACTTGCTGAACTTGCTATCACGCTAAGTAATCAACAATGGCAACAAGCTAAAGCAATTACAGATAAATTACGTTTTATTAAGAAATTATTAGTGGAAGTTGAGCGAGTAGAAGAAGGGCTATTTGGGTGATTTAGTACGCTGATTTGTGTTATTATCTGCCTTCTTGCATAACACACAGGAGTTGGCAATGGGCAGTCGGTTTTCTGAAAAATTAACTGTAATTCGTTACCGAATTAAATACGCATTATCTTATTATATTTTTGAACAATGGAAACGTATTGGCAAAAAGCCTGATGTGTATTTTTATAACTGGTGGAACTCCAATAGAGAGATTCAATGGTTTTATCGTTTTATTAAAGCTCGTCACATTCCTTTAGAACGCTCATTGAATTTTTTTAGTGTATTTGGTCGTAAAGCCGTAGTTTCAGCTTATTCTGTGGAAGGTGTGAAAATTTTCTATACTGGCGAAGATGTGCATAAAAATGCGTTTGGCTCTTATTCAGAATATCAAGATTATTGTTTAGATTCTGTTGATTTTGCATTAGGCTTTGATAAACAAACAAACAAACAAACTATTTACGTTTTCCAGTGTGGATATTTAATTTTGTAGATCCTCATTGGAGTTATGAAGATCTTAAAGCCTATATTCATCAAATAAATAGTTTAGAAAATAGAGCGAATAAAGATCGCGCTTGTTTTATGAGCCATCTTGCGAGACATGATGCAAATGGAACTAGAACAAAATTAGTGGAGCTATTTAATCAGATCGAACAAGTCTCTTGTGCAGGGAAATTATTAAATAACACCGATGAATTAAAAACAGCGTTTAATGATAATAAGCGGACTTATTTACGCAAATTTAGATTTAATCTTTGTCCAGAAAATACTTCTGTTGAAGGCTATGTAACAGAAAAATGCTTGGAATCTATTATGTCGGGTTGTATTCCAGTTTATTGGGGTAATGACAGTGCAGAGATTGAGCCAGAGATTTTAAACCAAAATGCCATTTTGCGTTATACAGAAAATAATGAGGCTGAATTAGTAGCAAAAGTGCGAGAGTTATATTCTTCTGAAACTGCCTATCAAGCCTTTATTCAGCAAAAGCCTTTTAAAGAAAATGCAGCGGATGTTATTTGGGAAAAATTACAGCAGCTAGAAAAACGCTTAACAGACTTGGCGAGGGAATAAGAATGAAAAAGAAAGTTTTTGTATCAGGTTGTTACGATATGCTGCATTCGGGGCATATTGCGTTTTTTGAACAGGCGGCGAAATTAGGTGATCTTTACGTTGGGATTGGCTCGGATAAAACCATTGAATCATTGAAAAAAAGAAAAACCATTAATCCTGAACAAGAGCGACTTTATATGGTGAAAGCCCTGAGAGCGGTGAAGGATGCTTGGGTGAATTCTGGTTCTGGATTGTTAGATTTTGAACAAGATTTGAGAACTTTTCGCCCTGATGTGTTTTTTGTGAATGAAGATGGGCATTCCCCTGAAAAAGAAAAATTATGTGCGGAGTTGGGCATTGAATATTTAGTCAGTCAGCGTGTGCCGCATCAAGGATTGCCTGTGCGTAGCACCACGGTATTACGTCAAGAATGTCATATTCCTTATCGCATTGATTTGGCTGGCGGTTGGCTTGATCAGCCTGAGGTGTCGAAGTATGCGTCAGGACCTGTGATTACGGTATGTATTGAGCCTGATTATGAATTTAATGATCGCAGTGGAATGTCCACTAGCACGAGAAAAAAAGCCCTTGAATTATGGCAAACCGATATTCCTGAAGGGGATAAAGTCAAGTTGGCGAAAACTTTGTTTTGCTATGAAAACTCGCCAGGTTCTCAGTATGTGAGTGGCTCGCAAGACGCCCTTGGCATTGTGTTGCCAGCGGTGAATTACTTGTGGTATGAGGGGGATTACTGGCCGTCCTCTATTCAATCAGAAGCCTCAGATGAGGTGCTGGATTGGCTGGAAAAACATTTACAACTGATCGCACTTTCGCCACGAGCGGAGGATTTATATGTGGCGGAAGGAGCAAGTATTAATACCGAAAAAGTGCAACATTTGTCCGATTTGGCACAGCAAGTGTGGCAAGCTTTGCTCGCCCAAGATTTAACCTTGTTTGCCGAAACAATGACAAAAGCCTTTCAAGCACAGGTTGCCCTTTATCCTAATATGATGAATGACACCGTTCGAGAGGGCATTGCGATGCTACCGAAAGCGGTGTTGGGATATAAATTGTGTGGTGCAGGCGGTGGCGGCTACCTTGCGGTGGTGTCTGAAACGCCTTTGCCTCAGGCGTTAAAAATTAGAATTCGTCGAGCATAATCAACAAGCATTAAAGATAGAGACAAACAATGGCATTACTTCAAATTGCAGAACCGGGACAAAGTGCGACACCACATCAACATAAATTGGCGGTGGGGATTGATCTTGGTACGACTAATTCATTAGTCGCCGCCGTGCGTAGTGGGCAGGTGGATATTTTATTAGATGAACAGGATCGTCCTCTCGTGCCGTCTGTGGTGCATTTTGAGCAGGATAATGCCATTGTGGGGTACGAAGCAAAGGCGTTAGCGAGCCAAGATCCACAGAATACGGTGATTTCGGTGAAGCGGTTAATCGGTCGCAGTTTGGCGGATGTGCAACAGCGCTATCCTAATTTGCCTTATCAATTTGAAGCGAGTGAAAATGGCTTGCCTTTAATTCAAACAAGTGGAGGTGTTCTCAGTCCCGTTGAAATTTCTGCGGAAATTTTGAAGAAGTTAACGTCGTTAGCAGAGAAACGTTTAGCGGGTGAATTGTCTGGTGCGGTGATTACTGTGCCAGCCTATTTTGATGATGCACAGCGACAGAGTACCAAAGATGCGGCGACGTTAGCTGGTATCAAAGTATTGCGATTGTTGAATGAACCTACGGCGGCGGCCATTGCTTATGGTTTAGATTCTGGGCAAGAGGGCGTTATCGCTGTTTACGATCTTGGCGGTGGCACTTTCGATATTTCTATTTTGCGTCTTTCCAAAGGCGTGTTTGAAGTATTGGCAACAGGCGGTGATACTGCACTGGGTGGCGACGATTTTGATCATTTACTGATGGATTGGATTGTTGAACAATCGGGTATTGCTCCCCAAAATGCACAACAACAACGCCAGTTGGCGGAGTTAGCCACGCAGATCAAAATCACCTTAACAGATCAGCTTGAAACCGAAATTACTTATCAAGGCTGGAAAACTTCCTTTAGCCGTGAGCAGTTCAATCAGCTTATTCAAGGGTTGGTGAAACGTTCTTTGTTGGCTTGTCGTCGAGCGTTGAAAGATGCGACGGTAAGCGTTGATGACGTGTGCGAAGTGGTGATGGTGGGTGGTTCCACTCGTGTGCCTTTTGTGCGTGAACAAGTGGGCACATTTTTCCAACGAGAACCGTTGACGTCCATAGATCCTGATAAAGTGGTGGCATTAGGAGCTGGGATTCAGGCAGATATTTTGGTGGGTAATAAACCTGATGCGGAAATGTTGCTGCTCGACGTGATTCCTCTCTCTCTTGGCATTGAAACTATGGGCGGCTTAGTGGAAAAAATCATTCCACGCAACACCACCATTCCCGTGGCGAGAGCACAAGAATTTACCACTTTTAAAGATGGGCAAACGGCGATGTCGGTGCACGTGGTGCAGGGCGAACGTGAAATGGTGGCGGATTGCCGTTCTTTAGCTCGTTTCACCTTGCGAGGCATCCCAGCGATGGCGGCGGGTGCGGCACATATTCGAGTAACTTATCAGGTGGACGCCGACGGTTTGCTAAGCGTAACCGCAATGGAAAAATCTACTGGCGTTCAATCCTCTATCCAAGTTAAGCCTTCTTATGGATTAAACGATGATGAGATTACCAATATGCTTAAAGCTTCTATGTTAAATGCAAAAGAAGATATTCAAATGCGTTTATTGGCAGAACAACGAGTGGAAGCTGAACGAGTGTTACAAAGCGTGCGTAGCGCTTTAGATTACGATCAAGAATTATTAAATGATGAAGAATTAAGTGCGATAAAAAGTGCCCTTGTTTCTTTAGAGCGTTTGCAAAAAGAAGGGGATACGCAAGAGATTAAGCAAGGTATTAAACAGCTTGATCTTGCAACTCAAGAATTTGCTTCGCGTAGAATGGATCAGTCGATTCGTAAAGCCTTAGCTGGTAAAGGAATTGATGAAGTACTTAAAAATGAAAAATAACCTTAAGAGATAAAACAAAGATGCCAAAAGTTGTATTTTTACCCCACGAAGAACTTTGCCCTGAAGGTCTAGCTTTAGACGTCGCTGAAGGAGAAAATTTATTAGACGCCGCCCTTGAAGCTGGCATTGACATTGAACACGCTTGCGATAAATCCTGTGCTTGCACCACTTGCCACGTGATTATTCGTGAAGGTTTCGATAGTCTAAACGAAAGTACGGATATGGAAGACGATATGCTCGACAAAGCGTGGGGATTGGAGATGGACAGCCGTTTAGGTTGCCAATGCGTCGTCGGTAAAGAAGATCTTGTTGTCGAAATTCCACGCTACAGTTTAAATCATGCAAGAGAAGAATAAGCTTTCTTTTGCTATGTTTAATATTTAATCATTATGCGGTGGTGTTTGAGACTCCACCGCATTTTTGTTTTTATGGATAAAAGTTCCTTTTAATTATTGTTATATTGATAAATCACATCGGGCAAAGTTAAAATGTGAGCGAGATTTGATTTTTATCGTCGCTGATATGTTGTCTTGCTAAATAAAGGCATCTATTTGCTACATTTCCCTGAGAAAATATAAATAACCTTTAAGGAGAATAATATGAAAAAATTAAAATTAACTCTTGTATCAATGAGTGCAATGCTCTTGTTATCAGCCTGCTCAAATCAACAAATGGCAGAAAAAGCTAATGTTGAAAAATTACAGCAACAAGCAGTATTAGGATTAGTTTGGACACAACAATCTGGCGAATATGCTGCCTTAGCGCATCAAGCATTTAATAGTGCGAAAGTTGCTTTTGATCAGGCGAAAGCAGCAAAAGGTAAGAAAAAAGCGGTGGTCGTGGATTTAGATGAAACTATGATTGATAACAGCGCCTATGCTGGTTGGCAAATAAAAACAGGACAAGATTTTTCTCCTGAAACTTGGACTAAATGGGTTAATGCAAGACAATCGGCAGCAATTCCAGGTGCTGTGGAATTTTCCAATTATGTAAATGCTAACGGCGGTACAGTTTTCTTTGTCTCCAATCGTCGCGATGATGTGGAAAAAGAGGGGACTGTTGATGATATGAAACGTCTTGGGTTTACAGGTGTAAACGAAAAAACATTATTGTTGAAAAAAGCAAAATCAAACAAATCTCTCCGCTTTAAACAGGTAGAAGATATGGGTTATGAGATTGTGGTATTTGTCGGCGATAACTTAAATGATTTCGGCGATGAAACCTATAAGAAAAGCAATGCCGAACGTCGTTCTTTCGTCGCTAAAAATAGCCAACAATTCGGCAAAAAATTTATCATTCTGCCAAACGATAATTACGGAGATTGGGTTGGCGGTTTAGATAAAAACTACTATAAAGGTAATGGACAAAGTAAATTAGATATTCGCAATAACGCTATTCACGCTTGGGATGGAAAATAATTACCTTGAATATTCTCTCTGTTAATGAATATGTAGAAGTTAACTGATTAATATTCAATATCTTTATAAGCCTAAGAATTATCTTAGGCTTTTTTGATAAAATTGTTCTCGAATAACAACAGATTACAAACAAAATCAACGAAATTTAAATTATAATTAGCGCATTTTTTACAATTAGGACTTTAGTATGACAGTGGGAAGAATTCATTCTTACGAATCCTGTGGAACTGTTGATGGACCAGGGATTCGTTTTATTTTATTTTTACAAGGCTGTTTGATGCGTTGCAAATACTGCCATAATCGCGATACATGGGATTTGCATGATGGTAAGGAAATTACCGTTGATGAATTAATGAAGGAAGTGGTTACTTATCGTCATTTTATGAAAGCTTCAGGGGGCGGTGTTACCGCTTCGGGCGGTGAAGCTGTATTACAAGCAGAATTTGTGCGAGATTGGTTTCAAGCTTGTAAAGCGCAAGGTATCCACACCTGTTTAGATACAAATGGTTTTGTGCGCCATTATGATCATGTTATTGATGAATTATTAGATTCCACCGATTTGGTGCTGTTAGATTTAAAACAGCTGAATGATCAGGTGCATCAGAACTTAATCGGTGTGCCGAATAAACGCACCCTTGAATTTGCCAAATATTTGCAAAAACGTAATCAGTTAACTTGGATTCGTTATGTGGTAGTGCCTGGTTATACAGATGCAGATGAAGATGTGCATTTGCTTGGTAATTTTATTAAAGATATGAAAAATATTGAAAAAGTAGAATTATTGCCTTACCACCGACTTGGTGCTCATAAATGGGCGGCGTTAGGTGAAAAATATGAACTTGAAGGTGTAAATCCACCGAAAAAAGAGTCTTTAGAGCACATCAAATCTATTTTAGAAAGTTATGGTCATACAGCGAAATATTAAGAGAATATTTTCTCTTTATACTAATGCGATAACAGACTAGTAAAACAACACTCACTTTAGTATTATTACAACCCTTTTTTAATTTGTGGAGATAAAATAAGTATGGCTCGTGTAACTGTTCAAGATGCAGTAGAAAAAATTGGTAACCGTTTTGATTTAATTTTAACCGCAGCTCGTCGTGCAAGACAGCTTCAATTACATACCCGTGAACCCTTAGTTCCTGAAGATAACGATAAACCAACGGTAATCGCTTTGCGTGAAATTGAGAAAGGTTTAATTAATAATGAAATTATGAATGAGCAAGAGCGTTACGATGCTTTAGCTCGTGAAACAAATGAGCAACACGCAGTTTCTTTGTTATCTCACGAATAGATTCATTTCATTCCTCTGGTAAGTTAGGTGTCCTTTGTATCTTTTTGAAAGTTTAAATCATATCGTTGCGCAATATTTGCCAGCAGAACAGATTGAGTTAGTAAAACGTGCTTTCGTTATTGCTCGTGATGCTCATGAAGGGCAATCTCGTTCAAGTGGAGAGCCTTATATTACTCATCCTGTTGCAGTGGCTTCTATTATTGCTGAAATGCGTTTGGATCACGAAGCCGTTATGGCGGCGTTATTGCATGATGTTATTGAAGATACCCCTTACACGGAAGAACAACTCAAAGCTGAATTTGGTGCTAGCGTCGCCGAAATAGTAGAAGGTGTTTCTAAGTTAGATAAACTTAAGTTCCGTACTCGTAAAGAGGCGGAAGTTGAAAATTTCCGTAAAATGATTTTAGCGATGACTCGAGATATTCGGGTTGTGCTTATTAAATTGGCGGATAGAACGCATAATATGCGCACTTTGGGTGCGCTACGCCCAGATAAGCGTCGTCGTATCGCCAAAGAAACCCTTGAAATTTATAGCCCTTTAGCGCATCGTTTGGGAATTGAGCACATTAAAAACGAACTTGAGGATCTTGGTTTTGAAGCAATGTACCCTCAGCGTTATGCTGTGCTACAAAAAGTGATTCAAATTGCCCGAGGAAATCGTAAAGATATGATTGAGCGTATTTCTTCGGATATTAAAGGGCGTTTAAAAGAAGCGGGAATTGATGCTCGAGTATTCGGTCGTGAAAAGCATCTTTATGCGATCTATCAGAAAATGAAGCTCAAAGATCAGCAATTCCATTCTATCATGGATATTTATGCTTTTCGTACCGTAGTGAAAGATGTTGATACTTGTTATCGCGTGTTAGGACAAATGCATAGTTTGTATAAGCCTCGTCCGGGACGCGTCAAAGATTATATTGCAGTACCTAAAGCCAATGGTTATCAGTCTTTACATACCTCAATGATTGGCCCTCATGGTGTGCCAGTTGAAGTACAAATTCGTACTGAGGAAATGGATCAAATGGCAGAAATCGGTGTTGCGGCGCATTGGGCATATAAAGAGGGCGGTAAAAATGATAGTACAACCGTACAAATTCGTGCTCAGCGTTGGTTACAAAGCCTGATCGAGCTGCAACAAAGTGCAGGAAACTCCTTTGAATTTATTGAAGGCGTTAAATCTGAATTTTTCCCAAAAGAGATTTATGTATTCACACCAAAAGGCCGTATTGTTGAATTGCCAGCAGGTGCAACTCCTGTAGATTTTGCCTATGCGGTGCATACTGACATTGGTCATCGTTGCGTGGCTGCTACCGTCGATCGTAAGTCTTATCCACTTTCACAACCCTTAAGTTCAGGTCAGACTATTGATATCACCACTTATCCTCATTCACAACCAAATGCCAGTTGGTTAAACTTTGTTGTAACGGCGAAGGCGCGTAGTAATATTCGTAGCTTCTTGAAAAATCTTCGTAGTGATGAAGCCTTAGATTTGGGTAAACGTCAGCTTGAACGTGCTTTGGAACCGATGTCTTTAGAACAGATAGCGCCGCAAAATATTACCCAGCTACTTTCTGAGCTAAAATTAGATACTTTAGAGCAATTATTAATTGAAATTGGTCTAGGTAATCAAATGAGTAGTGTTATCGCCTACCGTTTGATTGATGAACCTATTGAAATTGATACTGACGGTGATTTAACGAATAACAAGAATCCTTTAGAAATTAATAATAAAGTTGGGCTGTTAACTACGTTTGCACAATGTTGCCACCCAATTCCAGGGGATCCAATTATGGCTTATGCAAGTTCTGGTAAAGGTTTGGTGATCCATCATCAATCTTGCGCTAATTTAAAAGATCATAAAGATAACTTAGAGCATTATACGCCAGTAGAATGGGAGCAAAGCACGAATGGAATCGGGTTTGAAGCGGAATTACGAATTGAGATGATCAATCAACAAAGCGTGTTACCTAATTTAACTGCTGCCGTTGCTTCCTTGGAAAGCACAATTCAAGGTATTTGGACAGAAGAGCAAGATGGTCGTTTATATCAAATTGTGTTGCTTTTAACTGTAAAAAATACCGAACATCTTGATAAAATTATTCGTAAAATCAGACAAATTTCTGGTTTTGTAAATATCCAACGAAATATTAATCAATGAGCATTACCTCTCTCGAAGCCATTCCATTAAGCACGCTATCTGGTGTCGGTGCGGTGATGACTGAGCGATTGAGCAAATTGAATATTTATAACTTACAGGATCTCTTATTTCATTTACCTATTCGTTATGAAGATCGCACGAGAATTACCCCAATTATTGATCTTCGCCCTGAATCCTATGCAACGATTGAAGCTGTTGTGCAAACTTGCGAAGTACAGTTTGCTAAACGACCAATATTAACGGTTTCACTGTCTGATGGCACATCTAAAATTACATTGCGTTTTTTTAATTTTAATGCGGCGATGAAAAATAGTCTGCAAGCCGGCGCTCGAGTGAAAGCTTTTGGCGAAGTTAAACGAGGGCGATTTATGGCGGAAATGCACCACCCTGAATATCAAATTATTCGTGATGATTCCCCTCTTATTCTAGAAGAAACGCTAACGCCGATTTATTCCACTACAGATGGTCTGAAACAAGCTTCCTTGCGTAAACTTACGGATCAAGCCTTATCGCTGTTAGATAATATTCAAATCGCAGAGCTGTTACCTCGTGAGTTAAATCCCCATTCTTTTAGCTTAAAAGAAGCGATTCATTTTTTGCATCGACCATCGCCAGATGTTTCTTTAGCGGCGCTAGAAGAAGGTAAGCATCCTGCGCAACAACGCTTAATTTTTGAAGAGTTGCTTGCACATAATTTAGTTATGCAGAAATTAAGGTTGGGTACTCAGCAATTTTCTGCTTTTCCATTGTGTTATCAAACTGATTTAAAAAAACGCTTTTTAGCACAATTACCATTTCAACCGACTCAAGCTCAACTAAGAGTAACTCAAGAAATCGAACAGGATTTATCTAATCCTTACCCTATGATGCGTTTAGTTCAGGGTGATGTAGGATCTGGAAAAACGCTGGTTGCTGCGTTAGCCGCATTGTTAGCCATTGATAATGGAAAACAAGTTGCATTAATGGCGCCGACGGAAATTTTGGCTGAACAGCATTTTGCAAATTTCAAGGGTTGGTTAGCGCCGCTAGGTCTTGAAGTAGGTTGGTTGGCCGGTAAAGTTAAAGGTAGAACACGCCAAGCAGAACTAGAAAAAATCCAAACAGGGAAAGTGCAAATGGTTGTGGGGACACATGCCTTATTTCAAGAAGAGGTTGAGTTTGCCAATTTAGCCTTAGTTATTGTAGATGAACAACATCGATTTGGTGTTCACCAACGCTTGATGTTACGAGAAAAAGGTAAACAAGCGGATTTTTACCCACATCAATTGATTATGACTGCAACGCCGATTCCACGAACACTAGCAATGACGGTGTATGCAGATTTAGATACTTCTATTATTGATGAATTACCCCCGGGACGAACGCCTATTACTACGGTTGTTCTTTCTGAAGAAAGACGTGCTGAAATTATTGAGCGAGTAAATCAAGCTTGTTTGAATGAAAAACGTCAAGCTTATTGGGTGTGTACATTGATTGATGAATCTGAAGTGCTAGAAGCGCAAGCAGCAGAAGCTATTGCCGAAGATCTTCGCAACATCTTACCTCATTTGCGTATTGGTTTGGTACATGGGCGTATGAAGCCCGCAGAAAAGCAAGAAATTATGCTGGCATTTAAACAGGCTGAGGTTGATTTGTTAGTGGCAACCACGGTAATTGAAGTGGGTGTGGACGTTCCCAACGCAAGCTTAATGATTATTGAAAATGCGGAACGTTTAGGATTATCGCAATTACATCAGCTACGCGGGCGAGTTGGACGTGGCACAACAGCGTCCTTTTGTGTATTGATGTATAAACCGCCTTTGGGAAAAATTTCGCAAAAACGTTTGCAAGTGTTAAGAGAAACCCAAGATGGATTTATTATCGCGGAGAAAGATCTGGAAATTCGTGGACCTGGCGAGGTATTTGGAACTAAACAAACTGGCATGGCGGAGTTTAAAATTGCTAATCTCATGCGTGATAGAAAAATGCTTCCAATGGTACAGAATTATGCCAACCAGCTTACACAAAAATACCCTGATATCGCGGAATCTCTTATCCGACGTTGGCTAGATAAAAGAACCATCTATAGTAATGCTTGATAAAAAGGCACAACATAATTTTTGCATACAATGAATTTTCACTATTTTTAAGGAGCAATAATGAGAACCGATCAAGATATTCTCAATCGTGCATTAAGCAAACAAGAGGAATTTGATACAGTTGCTCAAATTAGCCTTGTTGGACATTCCCTATTTGATATGTGGGACGATACGCAAAATGGCACGCCAAATTTAGCTGGTAGAACCGTTGCTAATTTGGGGCTTTCAGGCACGAGTACTCGTCAATATCTTGATGCTATTGTCAAAGGGAATTTAATTAAACACTTAGGCGATGATGTTTTTCTCTTTTTAGGCGTGAATGACATTGTTAAAGAACCTGAGTATTCTCCGAAACAGGTACTCGATTGGTTGTTGGAAATAGTGGCTCATTTCAAAAGGTTATCGCCAGACTCTCGTTATTATCTACTGGAAGCAACACCAGTGAATAATATTTCTACCACCGATAACTCAGAGATTCTTAAATTAAATCAATATGTTGAAGAAAACTGCCCAGCAGCTATTCGTTATGTAAAAACTTGGGACGCATTTGCTAACCAAGAGGGAAAGCTTGAGTCCACATTATGTTGCGATGGCTTACATTTTACGCAAAAAGGCTATGATGTATTAGAACGGATTTTAGTTGCGGAGCTTGAGGCTTAAATGCACAATTTTGAACAATATCGCAACTTATTAGCTGCAAAAGATTGGCAAATTACAGGAGAAAATTTACCTAGAAATATTGCGGAATGGTTATTGCATACTGATTCTTTAACAGAAAAATTGCAACAAATTTGCCAATTGTTGCAGGTTGATATTGTTCAGCAGGGTTGGCAAGACGGTGGCGCCACCGTATCACGGCGCAAAATGTGGAGGAGAGAAGTTGTACTTAAGGGAGATGGAAACGCATGGATTTTTGCTCAGACTGTCTTGTCTGAGAAAACTATTGAGACAGTGGCAAAGGAAGTATTAACCCTCGGCGATAAGCCAATTGGTTTATGGCTATTTCCGCAAAAGCCACAACGTTTAACGCTGGAATGGAGGCAAGATGAAAAATCAGGTCTATATGCACGGCGTTCGCAATTGTTACTAAAAGGTTATCCTCTCGAAATTAGGGAACTTTTTTTGCCAAAATTTTCATTTGAAAGCACCTTAATAAAGGCGTAGCATTCGCGCAAATTTTCTTTTTTTAATGCAATAATGAAACCAACAATTCTTCTTTATGATTCTGGAATGGGCGGTTTGACGGTTTACGATTCCATTCGTGAAAGTTTACCAAATGCTCATTATCTCTATTGTTTTGACAATGCTTACTTTCCTTATTCAGAAAAATCCGAAAATGTCGTCATTGAACGAGCAAGTATGATTGTGCAAAAAATTGCTCAGAATTATCCTGTTGATATTGTGGTTGTTGCTTGTAACACCGCGAGTACCGTTGTGTTACCGGCGCTGCGAGAGCGATTTAGGATGCCGATTGTGGGGACTGTGCCAGCCATTAAGCCAGCGGCTGAAAAATCTGTAAATCATCACATTGGATTATTGGCAACAAAAGGCACGGTGCAAAGATCTTATGTTGCTAATCTAATAGAACAATATGCCAGTCATTGTATAGTTGAAAAGTTAGGCAGTACTAAATTGGTTGAAATTGCGGAACAAAAATTGCATGGGAAAACGGTAGATTTGTTTGCATTAAAAGAAGAACTATCGCCATGGCAGCAAATTCAAACATTAGACACGGTGGTGTTAGGTTGTACGCACTTTCCTTTACTTAAAGAAGAAATCAAAAGCTGTTTACCGCAAGTGAAACATTTTGTGGATTCAGGTAAAGCGATTGCATCGCGAGTTCAATATTTATTGGATAATCTGCAAATAAAACCAAATCATTCCGAAGAGAATCTGATTTTTTGTACTAAATCTTTTGATGATCAAGACAAACTCCTGAACATTTTAGCGCTTTGGGGATTTTCTCATCTGTGTGAGCTATCTGAATTAAATTAATTCTTGAAAATTGTTTTTTTTTTGCTCTAATATAGCTTCTTTTTTAAACACAATGAGGGCCTGTTATGGGGTATGTTCAAAACAATCTTTTAAAAGACGAAACGATTATTCATCAAGCTCAAGTATCTTGGTGGTCTCAGCTGACAAGAATAATTATTGGTATTTTATTGTTGCCTATTGGCATCGGTATTCTTTTTTTAATTGCTGCATTTATTAATGTGAAGACAACAGAATTAGCGTTAACTGATAAACGAATTATTGCGAAATTTGGGTTTATTCGCCGTGATACCGTTGAATTGCGTCTAGAAAAAATCGAAAGTATCGGCGTTCATCAAGGCTTCTTGGGGCGTATGTTGGGATTTGGTTCAGTTATTGTGAGAGGTACCGGTGGTACGGGAGCGCCAATTCCTTTTATTTCTAATCCTATTGAATTTCGCAGTAGAGTAGATCATCACTTAGATCCGTTAGGAAAGTAAAAACTAGTTGATTTTGGATCTTTTTTCATCAAAAGGTCATTTTTTTAAATTTTTTTAAAAAAATGCTTGCAGGGAGAAAAAAAATCCCTATAATGCACGCCACACAACGACGCGCTGTTGTGAGAAAGATAAAAATACAGTGCGTCGTTCTTTTTTGCTCTTTAACAAATTATCAGACAATCTGTGTGGGCACTTGTTGATGATTGATTTTGAAAATAAATTTTAATTTTGAAGTCTTGATAGGTGCTTAAACTAG
>MUYB01000005.1 GCA_002015125.1 [Haemophilus] felis | reverse complement strand
CTTTCCCTTGCCTTTTCAACACCCCAAAAACAGCCACTTTTCCTGCAGCTCCACGACCTCGTTTTCCCTTGCGATGACCACCCAAATAGCTTTCATCCAGTTCAATTTTACCTTCGAAAACCTCATCAGCTTCAAGTGCTAAATGATAGCTAATGACCTCACGGATTTTACGATAAAACAAGATCGCTGAATTGGGCTGAATACCAAGTAAATCCGCTGCTGAACGAGCTGTTACTTCTAGTACAAAAAACTCAAGGAGCCTTTTCTGTATAGATTTCTTTAATTTACAATGAGTTATCTTCATTTTTGTAGATTAACATACTAGCTAATCTACGTCAGCCCCTAACTATTTAATCCCCCCTCATTAAAACCTAATTAAACATAATTTAACTTTTGTAAAATAAACTGCGAGACAGATCGCAAATTTAACATTTGGTTGTTTGCTATACCTATTTCCTGTGTTATAAACATATTTCCTTTATCCTATCATCTCTAGAAAATCCATAATGAAGTGTACAAAGATCATACGAAATTGTTTTAGTCGATTTGATCAGCATATTGGCAAACATCCTTGTTGTTGCGTGTTTCTAATGCTTCCGCTTTTATTCTTTGTTGTTTTTTTCGATATATTTCTTGTTCAAATTATCACGCCATACCGTTGTGATATGTGGAAAGGCAAAGAAGTAGAAGTTTTTTTAACACCTGAAGAATGGAGGAAACTATCGGGCGTTAATGAATCATTAAAAGATACTGAGTGGGTACATTACCCTGCTATTGAGGAAAAAGCAGAAAAAGATCCTTTTTTTATAAAGAATAAGGGGGTATATCAGCCTGTGATGTATTTTAATGGTGATAGACATTGGTTAAGTGAAGTTAATAGCAAATATCCTTACTTAAACATATATAAATATATATATCCCAAAAAGATATTAGGGCATGATACATTTATCTTATACGATCAAAATTTAAAAAAAAGAATAGTCCAATATAATATCATAGGAGGCTATTTCCGTAATCCTTTTTCTGGGTTAGCGGGGAGTTTTGATTGTAATAAAAATGCGATGTCAGATGGCTTAGATCTGATAGAAGATTATTTAAAATAACTAGTGAGGTAAAATTATGTCTAATGATAACTTAGCATTGTTAGCTGCTGCAGCATATGGCGAATTTACTGAAATAAATAACTCTAATAAAATTCAAGATGCTCTAACAAAAGTTGAAATGTCTAATGAGCAAGCTGAAAAATTTACAGATACTTATGAAATTCTCCTCCATCAACCTAATACCGCAAGTGGTTATTCGGGAACCTTTGTTAGAAATAAAAAAACTGGTGTTATTTTTTTATCTAATAGAGGAACAGAGTTTTCTATAAAAGACACAAGAGATATTGTAGCTGATGGGGAATTAGTATTAACAGGACTTGCTCGTCAACAAGTAGAAGATGCAAAACGTTTTGTTGATGATGCAATTAGAAGTGGAATTATCAATGAGCCTTTTATTAATGTTGCACATAGCTTAGGTAAGACAATAAGTGATGCCATTCATTTCACAACAGATTTGTCTCAAGGTTCTATTGGATTTAATGGTTCTGGATTATCTTTTTGGGAAGGTAGTTTAAATGTGGATGCAGCATCTCGCTATATATCAGATGTTCCAGATTCAAAATTTGCTGATTCGATTAAAAATAGAATTTTGTTAGAAAAACTAGCAAGCGAAGGAGGAAATAAATTTAATTTCAAAAAAGGAAATGTAGTAAATTATGTTGGTCCTGGACTTAAAGTAGTTCCAAATGGTGTCGTTTATAAGCAATTTGGTGAGACAATTGAGATTGATATAGGCACTACCTCACACTCCATAAATCCATTTATAGAGCATATGGATAATATAAATAAATTAGGAGCTAAATATAACTTAGACACCACAAAGGCTATTCAATATTACAATATAATAAGTAGTAATTCTTATTACCATTCCTCACAAGTTGGATATTGGATGCAATCTAGATATAACAAATCAAAAATAAATAATATTATTAATAGCTATATATCTAAAAATAATGAAATTAGCACATCAAGATTAAATGAGTTTATTAGATATGCATCTATAGAAGATAAAATTGTATTTGAAGGCTTTAATTTACCGTCTTGGAAAAATAATGATGTAAATAAAGCAAACAAGATCCCAACCAACAATTTCGATATCTCCACTACCCCAACCCGAGACCAAAACTCCAACAACGATGCTGTTTCTCTTTCTCATGCTTTATATGCCATGGTGGATAAAGATAAATTAAATAAATTTAACGATCCTGTTTCTGTTTCCTCTTCTCATATTATTACCAATGGTTTCCAGCCCGCAAATCACAATATTGCTCATGGAGCTTTTAGTATCAAAGATATATCCGAATTCAGTTCTTTAAAAGTACATCCAAGTCTGCTTAATAGGATACGAGGAATTGGTTATGCTCAAGATCCTGTCGATCCCCTTATCCTCGATTTAAACGGCGATGGCGCAAGAGCGGTGGGTTATAATGAAAAATCGGTATTATTTGATATTGATAATGATGGAGGCTCGTTAGAAGAAACAGGTTGGTTAAGTCATCAAGATGGTTTGTTAGTAAGAGATTTAAACAACAACGGCAAAATCGACAATATGTCGGAAGTGTTTTCTGAATATTATGCAGGGCGAGCTGGGCGTAACGGCGAAAGTGGAGAAAAGCCTTTTGCTAATGGTTTTGAGGCGTTAAAAAGTTTAGATAGCAATAAAGATAATGTATTTGATAGCAAAGACAGGGATTTTAATGCGGTGCGTGTGTGGCAAGATGCCAATCACAATGGCGTTACTGATTCAGGCGAACTGAAAACCCTTGCCAGCCTCGGTATCACCTCTATTGCACTTTCCTATAGTAACGAAGGTGGTCAACTCTTTAACGGCAATGAATTATTAGCAAAAGGACATTTTATTCGTAATGGTAAAAAACAAGAAGCCATTGCAGTCAATTTTCTTGCTAATCCTCGTGGACATACCATCACGAGTTTATCAGGGGGTAAGAAAACCGTAACTGAGGGTTCAGGACTGATTAAAGGCACTAGCAGTTTTACGGCAACAGATAACCAAAACCGTGATTTAAGTGCTGCCTCTCTCGGCGTAGTCAATATTCAAGCAGGTGATGGCGATGATATTTTACGAGGCGATGAAAAAGATAATTGGCTTGCTGGCGGTGCAGGAGCAGATACGTTCTTTGGTGGAGAGGGTAATGATGTTCTGCTGATTGATGGCGATGATTTGCCTGAAAATATCCACGGTGGGGCTGGTGATGATATTGTTCAGGTTATTGGCAATAAAGGGGTTACGCTTGATTTAGCTGTTGCCGAAGTAGAAATCGCCCACGGCGGACGGGGCGATGATGTGTTTGTTTCTTCAGGCAATTATTCGGTGTTTGTGCGTGGTGGGGATGGTAACGATACGATTATCGGCAGTATCGCCAATGATGCGTTATCAGGAGAAAACGGGGATGACTTTATTTCAGGTAACGAGGGCAAAGATTTAATTCGTGGGCATCGTGGCAATGACCATTTGTTTGGCGATGAGGGCGACGATGTGCTTTTCGGTGGCTCTGACGATGATATGTTATATGGTGGAGAAGGGGCAGATACCTTGCTTGGTGAAGGGGGTGATGATTATTTAGATGGCGGAGAGGGCGAAGATGTTGCCGAGTTCTCAGGTAATTTTGCCGACTATAAAATCACTAAAATGGGCGATGGTTTATTAGTTAGCGACACCAAACAAGGACGAGATGGCACGGACTTCTTACGCAATATTGAGAAACTCAATTTCAAAGACATTACCAATTACTCTGCTCCTTCTGCTCAAGAATGGGAAAACCCGATTCCAGTTGAAGATATTTTATATCAAGATAGTCGTGGTCAGCCGTTTGATGGTTCTCGTCCTTATATTTTGCGACTTTCTGATTTGGTTAAAAATGACATTGATTTGCAAGGCGATGCCATTTCAGCCTATCAAGCAACGAATATTCGTGGTGGTACTATTCAAGTTTTAAATGCCAATGAAATTCAATTTACACCTGACCCAAATTTCAAAGGCATTGCCAGTTTTGAATATGCAATCGAAGATAGCAAAGGGGCTAAAGCACTACAATTAAGCTCAGGGGAATTAAAAGGCAAAGTCTATTTAGTCCCACCGCACTTACCAAGCGACCCTGATATTATCCGCCAATATTATCTTGAAACGGATAATATTTTGCCTGTATGGGAGCATTACACAGGCAAAAATATTCGCATTGGACAGTTTGAGCCAAGTGGTCCATTTTCTGTTTCTGAAGAAGTGGCAGACTATCGTCATCCTGAACTACGAGGACAAATTGATAAACAATGGCTACACGAATATGAATATCGCCGTCAGGAAGAGGATAAAACATTTAGTAAACACGCTACAGAAGTAGCTGGTATTATGGTTGCTGCACGCAATGGCGAAGGTGGGGTTGGGGTTGCTTATGATGCCAAAATTGCGAGTCATTGGGTAGGAGCAGATGTATCAAGTTTAGACAAAATGAAACGCTATGACATTGCTAATCATAGCTGGGGGCATACTCGCCATTTTATTGAACAGATTAATTTTGCCGATAAGTCAAAAACTATTTTTGATATTTACAAACCTGCGTTAACCGAAGGGCGAAACGGATTAGGTACAGTGATTGTAAATTCGGCTGGAAATAACCGCACTTCGGGTGGCAATACGAATTATTCAGAGCTCACCAATGTGCGTTATGGCATTGCCGTGGCTTCCGCAGAACTCAATGAACAATTTAAGACCAAAATTGCAAGTTATTCAAATCCAGGGGCAAGTATTCTTGTGGCGGCTCACGGTTCAAATGTGTATTCAAGCTCAAGAGAAATTGTGAATAAAAATGGTTCCACGCTCGGTTCGGAATATGCACGCAATAATGGCACCAGTTTTTCCGCCCCGATTGTCTCAGGCGTTATTGCACTGATGCTAGAAGCTAATCCACATTTGGGTTATCGAGATATTCAAGAAATTTTAGCGATTACGGCAATGAATAATGATATTACTGATAGTCAATGGCAACGCAATGGGGCGAAAAATTGGAATGGAATGGGAATGTATATCAGCCATGATTATGGCTACGGTGTGGTTGATGCACAATCAGCCGTACGTCTTGCACAAGATTGGCACACACAACATACCTATGAAAATGAAATCAAACTAGAAAATGTTTTTGATTCAGGCGTGTTAAATCAGGAAATCGAAGATGAAAGTGGTAGACAATGGGCAGTTAATGTATCCAATTCAAATTTGCAATTGGAAAATGTAGCTGTTCGAGTGAGCCTCACTCACACAAGAGCTAGCGATCTTATTATCAAACTGATTTCTCCCGCTGGAACGCAATCTATTTTATTAGATCGACCAGGAAAAAATCCTCAAGCAGAAAATGAACACGGTGACCAGCAATTTGGTAACAGCAATACATTAAATTACCGTTTTAATACCGCACTTTTAAAAGGCGAAGATCCAAATGGTCAGTGGAAATTACAAGTTTTCGATGCGGCAGCTGGCGAAATTGGCACTTTGCATAATTGGTCTTTAAGTTTTTATGGTCGCCAATACAACAACGCCGACACCTATTTTTATACAAATGAATTTCATCATCAGCCTGAGGCAGGTTTGCGAGATGAAAATGGCGGTTCTGATACGATTAACGCTGCTGCGATGTCAGGCACTATTCAGGTGGATTTATCAACAGGTATCGCCAATCTTGCTGGTAAACGCCTTCACATTGAAACACCAAAATCCATCGAAAATATCACCGCTGGCGACGGTGATGATCAACTTGTGGGAAATCAAGCAAGTAATATTTTAGTGGGCGGACGAGGAAACGACAGATTAGCAGGGAAACAAGGTAATGATTTTCTTGTCGGCGGTTTGGGGAATAATAGCCTTTCAGGCGACGAGGGATTTGATAGCTTTATTATTGAGCAAGAAGCCAACAGTGAAAATATGATTACAGATTTTGTTATCGGAGAAGATCGCCTGATATTAACTGGATTTGATCATTTAGATTGGTCAAAACAACAGCAAGGTGCGGATACGATAATCAGGTTAGGTAAAGGGCAAACAATTCGATTGCAAAATGTCAATGCAAGCGCTTTTAACTTAGCACACATCGTTGTCACCAAAGAAAAATTTAAACCTTATTGGCTCTCTCAAGTGCCTCAATATGGGTTTGCTTCAGATACCAATGAAACAGGCTTGCCTGATGGCGATGTCGCCTATTGGGGCACGGCAAGTAATGATAGAATTTTTGGCGGTGCTGGGGCGGATAAACTTTATGGCGGTTTTGGCGATGATATTTTAGTTGGAGAGCACAACAGCGAAAGTGAGGTAGGCGGCAACGACACCATCTACGGTGGAGAGGGAAATGATCATATTCTCGGTGGTGCGGGCGATGATGTGCTTTATGGCAACGCTGGGTTAGATACCATTAAAGGTGGTGCAGGTAATGACAGAATCTATTTAGAGGGTGATGATATGGCTTTGGCGTCACCTTATCACTCACAAAATTTGTTTGAATTAGGCAATTATTCTCGTATTGAATTAAATACTGCCTTTGTCGTCGGTGGAAAAGGCAGTGATCATTTTGTGGTGGTCAAAAATGATTCTGAGGATGCTTCCAAAGGATTAATGAAAAATGTCATTTGGGATTTTGATATTAATGATGCCAATGAAAAAATCGACCTTTCCCAATTCACAGGGCTTAAAACCATCAATCTTAATGGCTTCACGCTAAATAATGAGCAATATACTCGGGTTTGGTTAGGGGAACGGGGGCAAGGCACACAATACATTACCCTAAGAGGCGTTAGACCAAACCAATTAACCGCAGAGAAGTTTATTTTTTCCCAAGAAGCAGAAATGCCTCATATTGCGGAAGTAATGGACGGTACCAATACAAATGATAAGTTAGCGGGCAATGCGATTAGCAATCTATTGGACGGACAATCAGGTGCAGATACTATGGAAGGAATGGCAGGCGATGATGTTTATATGGTCGATAACGCCAATGATACCGTCATTGAAGCTAAAAATGAGGGCTACGACATTGTCAAATCCACCGTCAGCTACACATTGTCAAATCACGTAGAAGAGTTGCAATTGATGGAAACTGCACAAAACGCCACAGGAAATAGTGAAAATAACCGTTTGGTTGGCAATTCAGGCAATAATTTCTTAGATGGCAAAGCAGGCTTTGACACAATGATAGGTGGTGATGGCAATGATACTTATATCGTGGACTCGCATTTAGACAAAGTCATTGAAAAAGTCAATCAAGGAAATGACACCGTCGTCTCTTCCGTCTCTTATACCTTACCTGAACAGGTTGAAAACCTTGAATTAAGTGGTGATAAACCTATTTCAGGCACTGGCAACGACGGCTCAAATGTGTTAGCAGGCAATCAAGCAAACAATCGTCTGATTGGCTACGACGGCAATGACACCCTGAAAGGAAAACAAGGAAATGATTTCCTGATGGGTGGAAAAGGCAACGATCGTTATCATTTCGCACGGGGAGACGGCATCGATCATATTTATGATGAACAAGGTGATGATCAACTTTATTTTGAACAGATCTCACACGATCAACTTTGGTTTAAACGTTCAGATAATGATCTTGAAATTAGTGTCATCGGTACGCAAGACAAAGTGCTCATCACTGACTGGTATAGTAAAAATTACCGAGTAGAGGGCATTCGCACATCCAATAATAAATTTTTAGATCACAACAATGTCGATCGTTTAGTCAATGCGATGGCAGCGTTTGCACCGCCTGCCGCAGGACAAATTTCATTACCGCCAAACATTCAAACGGAATTACATCCAATTTTAAGTGCTAATTGGAGATAATCGAATTGATTTCAGAATTTCTCGCTATGAAGAAAAAATAGTGCAAGACTTTCACTTATTGCAAATTTAGGTGTGCTATGGATAGACAAGATTTAGCCCTTTCAGCGTTGGATATATTTGCGTAATTACACCAAATTCCAATGAGTATTGAGCAAATTAAACATAAATTTGCCATACAAACGGTGATGAGCAAAACGCAACTTTTATTGGCGGCAAAAGAGATCGGTTTTAAGACACAAGCAACCAAAAAGCCAATATCACGTTTGGCTTTTGTTCATTTGCCTGTATTGGTTTGGCGTGATGACGGCCAGCATTTTATTCTTGCTAAAATTGATAATGAACGCCACCGTTTTCTGATCCACGATTTAGCTAGCAATCAGCCTTTGGTGCTATCAGAAGATGATTTCAACGCCAGATATTCGGGCGAAATTATTCAATTTGCTTCTCGTGCAAGTCTAATGGGTCAACTAGCTAAATTTGACTTTACTTGGTTTATTCCTGCTGTTGTCAAATATCGTAAGATTCTTGTTGAAGTCCTATTTGTGTCTATTATTTTGCAAATTTTTGCCTTAATCACACCGCTCTTTTTTCAAGTGGTGATGGATAAAGTGCTGGTGCATCAAGGTTTTAGCACGCTAAACGTCGTTGCGGTTGCACTGTGTATTGTCATTCTGTTTGAAATTATCCTGTCCGCCATTCGAACCTATGTCTTCTCTCACACCACCAGCCGAATTGATGTTGAACTCGGTGCAAAATTATTCCGACATTTGCTTTCACTGCCCATTGCCTATTTTGAGGCAAGGCGTGTTGGCGATACGGTAGCAAGAGTGAGAGAATTAGAGCAAATTCGTAATTTCTTAACAGGACAAGCTTTAACCTCAGTATTAGATTTACTCTTCTCTTTTATCTTTCTAGCGGTAATGTGGTATTACAGCCCTTGGCTAACCTTGGTTGTCCTGATCTCATTGCCTTGTTATGCACTATGGTCTGCATTTATTAGCCCTATTCTTCGTCGCCGTTTAGATGAAAAATTTGCTCGAAATGCCGATAATCAAGCCTTTTTGGTGGAATCGGTCGCGGCGATGAATACGATTAAATCAATGCGCGCATTTACTTCAATCGTCATCTACAAGCCATTGGTTACCATTTTATCATCGACACCGACGGCACAATCACCACGGGACGGCATCCAATGGAAACGGGCGCACACTGCAAAGGGCAAAACCGCAACTCTATTGGCGTCTGCCTTGTGGGTACGGATAAATTCACCCTTTCCCAGTGGCGCCACCTGCAAGGGATTATTCAACAACTTGCCAAGCAACACCCAAACGCCACTTTGCACGGACATCGAGAGTTCGCCAATAAAATTTGCCCAGGATTCAATGTGTCTGAATGGATAGATAACAACTGTCAACCATTAATTGACCATTTAATTCGGGAGGGAATAAATGACTAAATTACAACGTCTCGCTCGCTGGTTTAAAGCCTTATTTATCACACAGCCTATCTTGCCTAAACGCCCTAAAAACCACAGCAAAAAAGCCTGGTTCTATGGCTCGCAAGGTAAGCCCACTCTTGCGCAACAACTTTATTTCAGTATAGGAGTGCGTCATGACTAAACTCGCAGATCTTATTACCAATAATGACGGGCGCCTATCCACTACGGGGTTTATTCAATTTTTTGGCGCCTTACTTATGGCGGGGATTTTAATTTTCTGCGTATGGTTAGATCGTAGTTATGTACCCGAATTATTTATGACCTTCGCTATCTTCTGCGGAGGCGGTGTCGCCACCAAAGGCTTTGCAATTGCAATGACTCGACGAGCAACCAACCCACAAGGAGAACGCAGCGAATGAGTCCATTTATTCTGCTAATCACCGTCGCTCTTGCATTTGTTGCTTATCTCATTTGGCGATTTAAACAAATTCAACGAGAGGTAGAGCATCTACTCAAAGTTAACGCCAGTCTTGAACAAGAGAAAGTGCGCCTAACACAACAACGCAACAATCAACGGGAGAGAAAACGCAATGAAAACAACACTAATGGCGCTAATCGCGCTGAGTTGCTTGAGCGCTTGCAACAATCCAAGGATCTCCGTGATTAATACCGGTTGCGACGGCTTTGCGCTCATTAAAGCCAGTCGTGCCGACAGCACGGAAACCTTGCGTCAAATCGCAATACATAATCAAACCTACCGCGCGATTTGCAAGGAGGATTAATGTTTGATGACAGTTTTTTCCTCAAAATTGGTGCAGGCTTGCTCACTTGGTTTGCGCTGTGGTTCATCAAAACCATCTGGGACAGAAATGCCGAAGTGCGAGAACAGGTCAAAGAAGTGCGCAAAGAGCTTGCGGAATTTAAGCAAGAAATTAAACGAGAATATCAGAGCAAAGAAGTGGCAAGTCAAGCAGAAAAAGGCATTAGCCAACAACTTAATCAAATATTCAGAAAGTTAGAAACCATCGAAGGAAAGTTGGATAAAAAGGCGGACAAATGAGAAACAAAAACAAATCAACAGCGGAAAAGTTAGATCTCGTCTTACTCAAGTTAGACAACATCGACGAAAAAGTCGATAAGCAAAACAAGGAAATTGCCGACCTTCAACAGCAGGTCAAAGAATTACAATTTAATCTTGATGAGCTAGTGCGTAAAAACCGCAATCAAGCCTTGCTTGCAGGCGGTATTGGTGGCGGTGTGGTTGCTCTAGGAATAGAGCTTATTCGCTTAAAATTTGGAGGTTAAATGGCACACGATGAAAAAACGAAAGCCAGTGTTCGTCGCTATTACGTCTTTGATTTGCTCAGCCTTGAACAAGCTGCAGAAAAAGCAGATGTAGCCTACAACACCGCCAGACGCTGGCGCAAAGATGCTAAGCGCCAAGGAGATGACTGGGACAAAGTGCGAGATGCGCACACCGTCTCAGGGGGGCGGGTAGAAGATGTTGCACGAGGTATGCTTACCACCTTTGTTTTGTATTTTGACAACCTCATGTCAGAACTTAAAGCAAGCGAAGATCTGCCCTTGGTAGAAAAAGTTAAACTCATCCAAAGTTTAGGCGATAACTACACAAAAATGGTTGCAGCGAGCAAGCGTCTTGTGCCTGAAGTTTCCGAACTCGCCACTGCCATGCGCACCGTGGAGTTACTTGGCGCACACATTCAACAACATAGGCCTGAATTATTAAGTGATTTCCTCGACCTGTTAGAAAATTTCGGTGAAAAATTGGACAGGGATTTTAAACAATAGATCTCAAAATGTAGATGCCATGCTGGCATCCAAAACAAACGCCAACGAAACAATATGAAAAGCAAAGAATTCCTAAAAGAACTGTCCGCCTACCGCGACAGTATGCGACAAAAATTAGAAGCGGCTTTTGATGGCTGGGACGACCGCCCACAAGCTATACTTGCTCGACGTGAAAAAGTGCTTGACCCTGTGTCAGGCTTTGATTTTTTTGTCAATCACTACTTCCCGCATTATGTGCGTTCAACCTCACGCTCCGCCTTGCATCATTTTTTATTTGAGCAACTCCCGCTGGCATTGCAAAAACCAAGCTCCGTGCATTTAGCCGTTGCGGCGCCCCGTGGTGAAGCAAAATCCACCATTGTGTCTCAGTTGTTCTCTTTATATTGCTTAATCACCCAGAAAAAACGCTACGTCCTCATTGTGATGGACAGTATCGACCAAGCCTATCCTATGCTAGAGGCAATCAAAGTAGAGCTTGAGTTTAACCAACGCCTCCGCATTGATTTTCCCGAAACCACAGGGCAAGGGCGAGTGTGGCAAGCAGGTAGTATCATTACTAATGGCAACCAAAAAGTGCAAGTGGCAGGCTCAGGCAAAAAATTACGGGGTTTAAGACACGGCGCATACCGCCCTGATTTAGTTGTCTTAGATGATATAGAAAATGATGAGCAAGTCAGAAGTCCGGAACAACGCAACAAGCTCCACGATTGGCTCAAAAAAACCGTATTACCACTAGGCTCCGCCGACGGCAAACTTGATATTATCTATATTGGAACAATCCTGCATTATGACAGCGTGCTAAACCGCACGCTTGCCAGTAAAGCATGGCAGACTGCAAAATTTAAAGCACTTGTCAAAATGCCTGATGATATGAGGCTATGGGATAAATGGGAAGATTTCTATTTAAACGAGGGGGAAACCGTCGCTGATGCCTTTTACGCCGCCAACAAAACCGCCATGGATGCAGGTGCCATTGTCAGCTGGGCGGCGCGCCCTCTTTTAACTCTGATGAAGATCCGTGCAAGAGATGGACATGCCACCTTTGACAGTGAGTATCAAAACGACCCTGTTAGTGGTGATGATGCTATTTTTGCCAACAGCATCCAATATTGGACAGAGTTGCCCCCTAATCTTATTTATTTTGGTGCGCTCGACCCAAGTTTGGGCAAAGCTGGCGCCAGTCGAGATCCCTCTGCGATTTTAGTGGGGGGGTACCAGCGCGAAACAGGCAAGCTCTACGTCATTGAAGCGCAAGTGAAAAAGCGCGTCCCTGATTTAATTATTGAGGATGTAATCCGACTGCACAAGCAATACAACTGTCAGCGCTGGTTTGTAGAAACCGTGCAATTCCAAGAGTTTTTAAAAGACGAGTTAGTCAAGCGTTCTGCACAGCGTGGCTCACCTGTGCCGGCTAGTGCAATCAAACCCAATACAGACAAAATGCTACGCATCGAAAGCTTACAGCCCCACATCGCCAATGGCTTGATTTTACTGCATAGCTCACAGGCAACCCTCATTTCACAACTACGACATTTCCCCAAGGCTGACCACGACGACGGACCTGATGCCCTCGAAATGTTGTGGCGTAATGCACTCAGTAATTCGGCCCCTATTGAATTTATGACCTTGGAAGGGGAATTTGACACAGGGGATTTTGAAGATAACGACCTATACAGCATCTGGCGGAGATAACCTATGGCAAAGAAAAACAACCTCATAAAGCAGACAAAAAAAGCAAAATTTGACATTAAACCAGAAACCCAAACCAACGACGCACGAGTAACTGCAGCGGGGCGAATCATTGCCGATCACCCTAGCAATCAAATTACCCCTGCAAAGTTAAAAAACATATTGGAAGATGCTGAGCGAGGCGATATAACTGCCCAGCACGAATTATTTATGGATATTGAGGAACGAGACAGCTGCATAGCTGCCAATATCCAAACACGCAAACGGGCGATACTTACCCTTGATTGGCGCATTGCCGAGCCGCGTCATGCCAGTGCGCAAGAAGCAAAAATACAAGCAGAAATCGACGAATTATTCTATCAATTCCCCATGTTAGAGGATTTACTGATGGATTTAATGGATGCCGTAGGGCATGGTTTTTCCGCGCTAGAAATACAATGACAGCAGAGAGAGGGAAAATGGATCCCTGCAAAATTCATTCCACGTCCGCAAGCCTGGTTTAGAATGGGTAAAGATGATGATTTGTTGCTCAAAACCCCCGATAATCCGCAAGGCGAGCCTTTGCGCTCTTACGGCTGGGTGGTGCATACCCATAAATCACGCTCTGTCCAATTAGCAAGAATGGGCTTATTTCGAACCCTTGCATGGCTCTATATGTTTAAGCATTATTCCGTTCATGATTTTGCCGAGTTTTTAGAGCTCTACGGAATGCCGATTCGTCTAGGTAAATATCCTGTTGGTGCCACCAACGAGGAAAAGCGCACGCTGTTACGTGCCTTGGCTCAAATTGGGCATAACGCTGCAGGTATCATGCCGGAAGGAATGAATGTTGAACTACACAACGCTGCCAACAACAGCAGTGTCAACAATCCATTTTTACAAATGGTAGACTGGTGTGAGAAATCCACTGCACGCCTGATTTTAGGGCAAACCCTCACCAGTGGTGCCGATGGCAAAAGTTCCACTAATGCCCTCGGCAATGTGCATAATGAGGTGCGACGAGATTTGCTGGTGTCAGACGCCAAACAAATTGCTCAAACTATTACGCAACAAATTATTTTGCCTTACCTGCAAATTAATATTGATCCCAATATCGCCCTCGCACGGGTGCCTTATTTTGAATTCGACACCAAAGAATATGCAGATTTAAACTTGCTCGCGGAAGCCATTCCTAAATTAGTGGGGGTTGGCGTGCGCATTCCTGAAAATTGGGTGCGTGATAAGGCAGGTATTCCTGAACCACAAGAAAACGAAGTGCTTTTAAACCCGATTCAAAGGGACTTTAAAAAGGAATTAAATACCCCTGAAAACTCGGTGGAAAAATCGAAAAAACGCACCGCACTATCGGCCGCATCACATATTATCGGCTGTCAGTGTAGCGGTTGTTTAGGTGTGGCACTCTCTGCCAACAATACCGCGCAAGAGGCGCTGGGCGTGCTAGATGAGGTGGTAGAAGAGGCTTTTTTACAAGTAGATTTTAATCGACAGCTTGATCCAATGGTGCAACAAGCCACAGCGCTCTTGCTCAATTGTCATAGCTACGAGCAAGCCTTTGAAGCGCTGGCTAACGCCTACCCTGAACTAAACAGCGAAACCCACGAGCGCTATTTGGCTAACGCTTTATTTTTAGCGGATTTATTGGGGGCTTCTGATGTCGAGCGCCATTAATTTTGCCTTTGATTTAACCCCCGAACAAGCCATCGCTTTTTTACGTCAAAAAAAGCAATTTGTGGGAAAGATTAAACAAGAAGCGCGCTATCAATCTGCCCTAGCCAAAGCCACTACCATTGCAAGGCTCAGTAGTCTTGAGATGACTAGAGATATTTATCAAAGTTTGGAAACCGCCTTACAAGAGGGCAAATCCTTTGCTAAATGGAAAAAAGAACTGGTCGCTGAGTTTGAGCGCAAGGGTTGGGTATTTGCTCACGACAAAAAAATCAGCCGAGGCATCGACGGTAAATTACTTGCGGATCCTAAAACAGGGGAATACTTCGCCACGCCACGCCGCCTAAAAACCATTTTCAGAGTTAACACCCAAAGCGCTTACGCCGCAGGGCGTTATCAGCGTATGATGGACAATATCGACAACCGCCCCTACTGGCAATATTCCGCCGTAGGTGACCAACGCACACGCCCAGCGCACTTAGCTTTAAACGGGCGCATTTATCGCTACGACGATCCATTTTGGTCAACATTCTACCCCCCTAATGGCTTCAATTGCCGTTGCACTGTGATAGCCCTAAATGACCGTGATTTACAACGCAAAGGCAGAACGCAACCCGACGACAGTAGTTCATTGCTCACCCAAGTACAACGAACTCCCGACAAACAAGGCAACCAAGAAAGCACCGTTGGTTTCAAATTACCAACAGGGCAAATCTTGGTTACCGACAAAGAATTTGATTACAATGTAGGGCGTTTAAGCTACAAGCCTAATTTAGATTTATACCCCGAAAAACTCGCTCACCAATTCGCCAAGGCGGAAATGACGGGGGCGGAGTTTCAGTTGAATTATGGGAAATTAACTGCAGAATTTAACAAAGCCAAACAAGCTTTAGGTTTAGAGGGTAAATTATCTCCTGAGCAAATGCTTAGTGTTCGAGATAGACTTAATATGAATTTTAAATTTGCTGCTGGTGTGTTATCTGAACAAAGCAAAAAAGCCTTAGGCGCCACCACAAGCACCGTATGGCTTTCCGATGATACCTTAATTAAGCAACTAAATAGCCGTGAGGGACAAGAGTTTGAGATTGGGGAGTATGCTAATATTCCTGATGTAATATTTCATCCAGAAAAAATCATTAAAGATGAATTGGGGTACCAGCTATATAAAGAGCTTAATGGCCAAAAAATATTGGTTGTTTTAAAAGTTTTATCCATGGAAAACGAAGTGTTTGTACAATCCGCAAGAAGAGTAAGTGATAGGCAATGGAGAAAAGCATTTAGGGGGTAATGCCACTAGGCGGGGCTCGAACCCACCGCACACAGTCCAGAGTGCTATTTCAACTCCTCGCCCGCGATCCTCGAGATTCATCGCTTTTCTAGTGGCTTAAGGAATATACCCTTGCTAAATACTCGTTGCAAGAAAAAAACTAATATAATTACAGAATGGGCTAAAACCTACCTAAACAAGAAAACACTATGTCAGAAATCGAAATCAACACCGAGAGCCTCAAGCAAATCAACAAAACCCTTGAGCAAATCGCCCAAAAAAGCGCAGACAACACCGAACTAATGCGCAATATTGCAGGTACGCTAGAATCTGTCGTGCTGACTAATTTCGAGCAAGGCGGACGCCCTGTTTGGGCAGGGTTAAAACATCGTGAGGGAAAACCCTTGGTGGACACTGAAAACTTAATGAGCAGTATTATCAGTCAATATGACAAACAAAGCGCCGAAGTGGGGACAAACCTCGAATACGCCCCTGTCCACCAATTTGGTGGCAAGGCAGGACGAGGGCGCAAGGTGACTATTCCAGCACGTCCTTTTCTGCAATTAACAGCTGAAGACGAAGAAGAAATCCTTGCCCGGGTGCAAGATTATTTCCGTCAACTTGTGGAATAGGCAAAAAAACGCAATAAAACGCCCGTAGCGCGTTTTTTTCTTTTTCCTGTACGTTTCAACCTTTAAAATTTTTTAAAAAGATTTAAGATGCAGCAACTGCTCCTGCTTCGGTATATACTGTGTGTATTACTTTACTTTTCAATGTGTTAGCTGTGATTACATTGACCAATTCATTAAGCGATAGCAAACTTAATATTGCAAATATCTTACGGGCTTTGGTAAAAAATCCTTTAATTCTGTCTATCCTACTGGGGTTAATTATCAGTAAATTAGAGTTGAAATTGCCTATTTCATTGTTGCGAACAGGGGATTATTTAGCGAGTATTACATTACCAGTAGCGTTAATTTGTGCAGGAGATGCTACCACGGCGGCGAATATTATTGCGATCACCTCTTTGGGAACAATGTTCACTTCAAGTTTCGGCTTGTTTGTTTTAAAACAAATGGGCTGGATTTAACTATTTAATATTAAATATTTATTAAAAAATTCTTGCTAATTTTTTCTTTTTAGCGTAGTTTGAATAGCAATTCAACTTTTAAGGCACAAAAAATGAACTTGATTAACCGCACTTTTCATCATCACCATTACTCCTGATTATCTTTCAGGCGTTTGGTGTGGCTTGGAAGATAATTTCTTCCGAGTGTGCGACAAATAAGTCATAGTAGGTTTAAAACCTCTCGGAAGTCAAACACCGAGAGGTTTTTTTATGTTTTAAGAAATAGGAGAAATTAATGACAAATACAACAAGATTGCGTATTGCTATGCAAAAGTCAGGGCGTCTAAGCCAAGAATCACAGGCGTTATTAAAGCAATGTGGGGTAAAGATAAACTTGCAAGAACAGCGTTTAATTGCTTATGCTGAAAATATGCCTATTGATATTTTGCGAGTGCGTGATGATGATATTCCCGGGTTAGTTTTTGATGGCGTGGTCGATTTAGGTATTGTTGGTGAGAATGTATTGGAAGAGGCAGAATTGGCACGCTTCGCATCAGGTGAACAAGCGAATTATACTTTGCTTCGCCGTTTGGATTTTGGCGCTTGCCGTTTATCTATCGCTATTCCACAAGATGAGTGTTATAACGGCATACAGGATCTGAAAAATGCTCGGATTGCAACTTCTTATCCCAATTTGCTCAAGCGTTATATGCAGCAACAGGGTGTGGATTTTAAAACTTGTTCTCTCACTGGATCGGTAGAAGTGGCACCTAGAGCAGGGCTTGCTGATGCTATTTGTGATTTAGTTTCCTCTGGTGCAACACTTGAGGCAAATGGGTTGAAGGAAGTGGAGGTGATTTATCGTTCAACATCTTGTTTGATTCAACGTTCTGCGGCACTTAACGCTGAAAAACAAGCACTTGTGAATAAATTACTCACTCGTATTCAAGGGGTACAACAGGCTGCGGAGTCTAAATATATTATGCTACACGCTCCGAAAGAAAAATTAGCTGAAATCACCGCACTTTTACCCGGTGTGGAAAATCCTACTATTTTGCCATTAGTCCAAGATAACTCAAAGGTCGCTATGCATATGGTTAGCCAAGAAATGCTATTTTGGGAAACTATGGAGCAGTTGAAAGAGGTGGGGGCAAGTTCAATTTTAGTTCTACCAATTGAAAAAATGATGGAGTAAGGCAATGCAAACCTTGATTTGGAATCAGTTAAATGTGTCTGAAAAACAAACCGCACTTTCTCGCCCAGCCCAAGCGATAGGGGAGCAAATTAGTCAAGCCGTGCGTGCGATCAACCTCAATGTCATTAATAACGGCGATAAGGCATTGTTTGAACTGGCAGAAAAATTTGACAAGATTATATTAGAAAGCCTTGTGGTGTCTAAAATACAAATTGAGCAAGCGAGTCAGCGTCTTTCGACAGAATTAAAGCAAGCTATTCAAACAGCAAAAGGTAATATTGAGCGATTTCATCAAGCTCAGAAAAATCCCGTTGTGGATATTGAAACTCAAGTGGGTGTGCGTTGCCAAGTGCTCACCCGTCCGATTGAAAAAGTGGGCTTGTATATTCCCGGTGGCTCTGCCCCACTTTTCTCAACAGTATTAATGCTTGCGGTGCCTGCCAAAATCGCTGGTTGTAAAACGATCGTGCTTTGTTCGCCTCCTCCGATTGCCGATGAAATTCTTTACACGGCGAATTTATGCGGCGTGGAAACCATTTATGCTATTGGCGGTGCACAAGCGATCTTTGCTATGGCAAAGGGGACGGAAACCGTACAAAAAGTGGATAAAATTTTTGGTCCGGGTAATGCTTTTGTAACGGAGGCTAAACGCCAAGTGCAGCAACAAGGTATTGCTATTGATATGCCTGCAGGCCCCTCAGAAGTGTTAGTGATCGCTGATGAGTTTGCCGATCCTGATTTTGTGGCAAGCGATTTATTGTCGCAAGCAGAACACGGTGTAGACAGCCAAGTGATTTTAGTCACTAACTGTGAAACTCTGGCAAAACAAACCGCACTTTCCATTGAGCAACAACTGGCTCGTTTACCAAGATCAGAAACGGCTCGTAAGGCGCTTGCTCACAGTCGTACCTTTATTGGTGAAGATCTACAACAATGTGTAGAAATCAGTAATGCTTATGCTCCAGAACATTTAGTGGTGCAAGTGGAAAATCCACGTACTCTGCTTCCTTTGTTAGATAATGCAGGCTCGATTTTCTTAGGGGCTTATTCGCCTGAAAGTATGGGCGACTACGCTAGTGGCACAAATCACGTCTTGCCAACCTACGGCTACACTCGCACTTACTCCAGTTTAGGGTTAGCAGATTTTAGTAAACGTATGACTGTGCAAGAACTGACTCCACAAGGATTTCAGGCACTCGCCAAGACGGTAATGTTAATGGCGGAAGCTGAACAATTAGAAGCGCATAAACAGGCTGTTAAAATTCGTTTAGAGAAATTAACTCAGGAGTAAGTTATGTCAATTTCACCACTTTCACGCAAAAATATTCAAGCCTTAACGCCTTATCAATCTGCACGGCGATTAGGAGGCAAAGGAGATATTTGGTTAAATGCCAATGAATACCCGACTTCACCAAATTTTGCGTTAAGCAACCGCACTTTTAACCGCTATCCTGAACCACAACCGCAAGAGGTGATTGAAAACTATGCTCATTATGCAGGTGTTGCACCTGAAAATGTGTTGGTAAGTCGTGGTGGAGATGAAAGTATCGAGCTGATTATCCGTGCCTTTTGTGAAGCAGAAGATAGCGTGCTTTATTGTCCGCCCACTTACGGAATGTATGCCGTGAGTGCCGAAACCTGCGATATTGCCTTAAAAACCGTGCCGTTGACGGTGGATTTTCAGTTAAATTTAGCGGAAATCGAACGTAACCTTGCTGGTGTGAAAGTGGTATTTATATGTAGTCCAAATAATCCAACAGGTACATTAGTCAATCGTACAGACTTATTCACTCTATTAGAAATGACTAAAAATCGAGCGATTGTGGTGGTTGATGAGGCATATATTGAATTTTGTCCACAAGCCACGATGGTCACAGAGCTAAAAAATTACCCGCACTTAGCTATCATTCGTACCCTGTCTAAAGCCTTTGCTTTGGCGGGCTTGCGTTGCGGTTTTACCCTCGCCAATAAAGAATTGATTGATATACTGCAAAAAGTCATTGCTCCTTATCCCTTGCCTGTACCTGTTGCAGATATTGCCACTCAAGCCTTACAACCTACCGGCATTCAGGCAATGCAACAACGGGTACAAGAAATTTTACAAAATCGTACCGCACTTGAGGCGGATTTACGAACCTTGCCTTGTGTAGAAAACGTTTTTGAAAGCAACGGCAACTATCTTTTAGTGAAATTCAAAGACGGGCAAAAAATATTCAAAAATCTTTGGAAGCAAGGCATTATTCTACGCAATCAACACAAGGTTTTAAGGTTAGAAAATTGTATTCGCATTACCATTGGGACAGCAGAAGAAAATCAACGTGTAATTGAAGCAATACAGCAAATTAAATAAAAATAAGGAAACACTATGCAATCAACACTTTTTATCGACCGTGACGGCACCTTAATTGACGAACCGAAAACCGATTTTCAAATCGACAGCTTAGAAAAATTACAATTTGAGCCAAACGTTATTCCAGCCCTGTTAAAGCTCAACCCCTATTACCGTTTTGTGATAGTCAGTAATCAAGACGGTTTAGGGACAGACTCGTTTCCACAAGAAGATTTCGATAAACCGCACAATGCGATGATGGAATTGTTTAAATCGCAAGGGATTGAATTTGATGAGGTGTTGATTTGCCCACACAAGCCTGAAGACGAATGTGATTGCCGTAAGCCAAAAATTAAATTATTGAAAAAATATATGGATAAAAAATTGTTCGATCCTGAAACGAGTTTTGTGATTGGGGATCGTGCGACTGATGTGCAACTGGCGGAAAATCTCGGTATTCGTGCCTTGCAATATGATCGGGAAAAACTTAATTGGGATCTGATTGTGGAAAAACTGCTACCAAAACAGACCGCACTTATTGATCGTAAACCACGCTATGCCGAAGTGGTTCGCACAACCAAAGAAACAGACATCAAAGTGCAAGTGTGGTTGGACGAAACTGGTGTCAATGAGATCAAAACGGGCGTGGGTTTCTTCGATCATATGCTCGATCAAATTGCCACTCACGGTGGTTTTAGAATGAATGTATACTGCAAAGGCGATTTATGGATCGATGAACATCACACGGTGGAAGACACCGCCCTCGCCCTCGGCACCGCATTAAAACAAGCTCTTGGCGACAAACGAGGCATTCAGCGCTTCGGCTTTGTGTTGCCAATGGACGAATGCAAAGCGGAATGTACGATGGACTTATCAGGTCGCCCGTATTTTAAATTCAACGCCAAATTTAAACGGGATAAAGTGGGCGATTTCAGCACGGAAATGACAGAACATTTCTTCCAATCTCTCGCTTATACCTTAATGGCAACCTTACACCTGAAAACCAAAGGCGACAACGACCACCACAAAATCGAAAGCCTGTTTAAAGTGTTTGGACGCACGTTAAGACAGTGTATTAAGGTGGAAGGGAATGAGTTGCCGAGTAGTAAAGGGGTGTTGTGATTATATGTGGAAGATTCATACGAATGTATAGGTTTTTGAGGAGTTTTATTGTTTAGATTTAGACTGGAGAATATAAAAATGAAATTTTGTATTATTTGTAGAAAAGAATTTACTAAGGAGAATCCAGCAACTAAAGAACATATAATCCCTGAAGCTATTGGAGGTAATTATGTTATTGATACAGTTTGCAAAAACTGTAATAGTCAAATGGGAACAAAAATTGATGCTCCATTTATAAAAAATATAATTAGCCGTTTACACATTGAAGAGAACCAAATTAAGGGAAAAAAAAGGATTGTTGATTTCCCTTTAAAATGGAATTATCAGGATGATTCAGGTAATAAATATCAAGTTAATAGTTTCGGTTCTAATCCAATATTATTAGATGATAGACCGAAATTAAATATAGAACAATTAGACGATGGTAAAATTTCAATATCAATTTTATTTGAAAAATATGGTAAATTTTCTCAAGAGGAAATAAGAGGGTTGCTTAATAAGCATAAATTATTTCTAGAGAGCGAATATATTAAAAATGGATTAAAATTCAATTTAGAAAAACTTCTTAATTCGGATTTTACTCGCCAGATAAAAGAACCATTACCATTAAGTAGGCGTGAATTAGTTGATTTTAATCCATTCTTCTTAGAAGCTCTAAAAATTGCATATGAATTTTTTGTAACAGCTTGTCCAGAATTTATAGAACACCCAGATATTGGGAATATAGCCAAAGTATTAGAAAATATAGATCTTAAAAAAGCAAAGAAACATGTAACTATACATGTTGCTGAAGAGAAAATGGAATATATGAATCTAATTAAATGTCTAAAGAACAATTTTGGTAGTTTTTTTATGGTAAATCCATTAAGAACACCAAACGGTGGAAGTGGATGTTTTATTTCTCTATATGAAAAATTTATATTTTTAGTGAAATATTCCGAGGATGATTTATTTGGAAATTTTATCCATATGCCATATTTTTATATAGTGAAAGAAAAGAAAACATTATATGAGTTATCACATGATGAATCAATAAAGTTTCAAGAGTGTTTAAAATCATGCAAAAAATGAAAAAGATCATAATCATCAACACCAGTTGTGCGAACCTTTCTTCCGTCAAATTTGCTTTTGACCGCTTAGGGTATCGTGCTGAAATTACCGATAATATCGAACAAATCCAATCCGCCGACAAGCTGATTTTACCCGGTGTAGGAACGGCAAATGCAGCGATGAAAAATCTATCGGAGCTGGGGTTAATCGACACCATTCGTAACCTGAAACAGCCTGTGTTAGGTATCTGTTTAGGTATGCAACTTATGACGGGGTATTCCGAAGAAGGCAATGTGGAGTTGCTGAAGTTGATGTCAGGCAAAACGGAAAAACTGCCTGCTTGCGATTTGCCATTGCCACATATGGGCTGGAATAAGGTGCATTATGCCGCCGATCACCCGTTATTTGCCGGCATTGAGCAAGACAGCTATTTCTATTTTGTGCATAGCTACGGCGTGTTACCTAATCCACACACCATTGCTACTTGCGATTACGGCGTATTGTTTTCCGCAGTCATTCAACACCGCAATTTCTACGGCGTGCAATTTCACCCTGAGCGTTCTGGCAAGGCTGGGGAAAAGTTATTGCGGAATTTTGTAGAAAATTGTTAGTTTTGGGATACAGATCGCAAGGTTGAAAAAACAAATAGCAGTCTTGTTTAAATACTGTTTATAATCACAGTGCATAAATTCAGGAGGCGATGATGAGTGAAGTTAAATTGTTTGAAAATCACCAAATTCGTTCCATCTGGAATGAAGAAAAAGAAGAATGGTTCTTTAGTATTATTGATATCGTTGCAGTATTAACTGAAAGTGCTAACCCTAGACGTTATTGGAGCGATCTGAAACGTAAAATGCAGCTAGAAGAAGGGGCAAATGAAGTGTACGAAAAAATCGTACAGTTGAAACTCAAAGCACCCGACGGAAAAATGAGAGAAACAGATGTTGCTGATATGCAAGGCATTTTTCGTATTATTCAATCCATTCCTTCGCCAAAAGCAGAGCCCTTTAAAATGTGGTTGGCTGAAGTAGGTAAAGAACGTATTGATGAGATTATTGATCCCGAGCTGACTATTGATCGTGCCCTGCAGACTTATTTGAAAAAAGGTTATTCAAGGGAGTGGATTAATCAACGTTTACAAGCTATTCAAGTACGCAAAGAACTGACCGATACTTGGCAAGATCACGGCGTACAGCAAGGGCGTGAATTTGCGATTTTGACCAATGAAATCACACAAGCTTGGAGCGGAATGAGCACAAGAGAGTACAAAACTTTTAAGGGGCTTAAAAAAGAAAATTTGCGAGACAATATGTCAACAACTGAACTGGTTCTCAATATGCTGGCAGAAGCAGCAACTAAAGATATTACCCAGATTACACACCCTCAATGTTTGGATGAAAACAAAAAGGTGGCGAAACGTGGTGGCAATGTTGCCAAAATTGCTAGAGAAACTTTAGAAAATGAAACGGGACAGCCCGTAATTACTCAACAAAACGCAATGGATTTCGCACAATTAATTAACCATATTGCAACCAAGAAATCTTCAAAATAAAGTGCGGTCATTTTTAAGAAAATTTTGCAAACACAGGACAACATAATGAAAACATCACAAATTATTCCTGCACTTGATCTGATTGATGGTCAAGTGGTGCGTCTTTATCAAGGCGATTATGAGCAGAAAACCCTTTATTCCGATAACCCGATTGTACAATTCCAAGACTATGTGGCACAAGGGGCGAAACAATTGCATTTAGTCGATCTTACAGGGGCGAAAGATCCGAATAAACGTCAAACTCAACTAATTGGTGAGATTATCCGTGCAGTGAATTGCCCGATTCAAGTAGGTGGTGGTATTCGCACTGAGCAAGATGTGGCGGATTTACTAGCAGTGGGGGCTAATCGTGTGGTGATTGGTTCAACAGCGGTTAAGCAACCCGAAGTAGTTAAAGGTTGGTTTAAAAAATACGGGGCAGAAAAATTTGTGTTGGCGTTAGATGTGAAGATTAATGCAAAAGGTGAGAAGCAGATTGCAGTAAGTGGCTGGCAAGAAACAAGTGCGGTTACTTTAGAACAACTTTTGATTGATTTTCAAGATGTGGGCTTACAGCACGTTTTATGTACCGATATTTCTAAAGACGGTACGTTGCAAGGTTCAAATGTCGCTCTGTATCAAGAACTTTGTGTACAGTTCCCAACTATTCAATTCCAATCATCAGGTGGGATTGGCACTCTTGCTGATGTTGAAGCCTTAAAAGACACGGGCGTGGCAGGCGTGATTGTTGGACGTGCCTTATTGGAAGGTAAATTTAATGTACAGGAGGCAATCCAATGTTGGCAAAACGCATAATTCCTTGCTTAGATGTTCGAGATGGACAAGTGGTCAAAGGCGTGCAATTCCGCAATCACGAAATTATTGGCGACATTGTACCACTCGCACAACGTTATGCAGAAGAAGGTGCAGATGAGCTGGTGTTCTATGATATTACAGCCTCTTCTGATGGTAGAACTGTTGATAAAAGCTGGGTAGAACGAGTGGCAAAGGTGATTGATATTCCATTCTGTGTAGCAGGTGGAATTAAAAGCGTGGAAGAGGCAGAAAAATTGTTCGCTTTTGGTGCGGATAAAATTTCTATTAATTCCCCCGCACTTGCCGATCCGAATTTAATTAATCGTTTAGCAGATCGTTTTGGGGTACAGGCTATTGTAGTAGGTATCGACAGTTGGTTTGAGCGTGAAACGGGAAAATATTGGGTCAATCAATATACGGGCGATGAGAGCCGCACTCGCCAAACGAACTGGCAATTACTTGATTGGGTCAAGGAAGTACAACAACGTGGGGCGGGTGAAATCGTGTTAAATATGATGAACCAAGATGGGATTCGACAAGGCTATGACATCACTCAATTGAAACTAGTTCGTGAAGTGTGCTATTTACCACTGATTGCTTCAGGTGGTGCGGGTGAAATGGTGCATTTCCGTGATGCTTTTGTGGAGGCTAATGTAGATGGTGCCTTGGCAGCAAGCGTGTTTCATAAACGGATTATTGATATTCAAGAACTAAAAACCTACTTAAAACAAGAAAATATTGAGGTGAGATCGTGATACAAACAACCCAAATCAACTGGCAGAAAGTCGATAATTTACTACCTGTCATTATCCAAAATGCAACCACTTGTGAAGTGTTAATGCTTGGTTATATGAATCAAGAAGCGTTAGAAAAAACGCTTGCAGAAAAGCGTGTTACCTTTTTTTCTCGTACTAAAAACCGTTTGTGGACGAAAGGTGAAACATCAGGACATTTTCTTTGTGTGGTGGATATGAGTTTGGATTGTGATAACGATACCTTACTGATTTTAGTTAATCCGATAGGAGAAACTTGCCATACGGGAGCAGAAAGTTGTTTTTACCAGTTTGAAAGTGCGGTGCCACCTGATTGGATTTTTTTCAGTAAATTAGAACGTTTAATCAAGAGTCGTAAAGGTGCAGAACCTGCCAGTTCTTACACCGCACAATTATATGCAAAAGGCACTAAACGTATTGCTCAAAAAGTTGGTGAAGAGGGGGTAGAAACGGCACTTGCTGCGACAGTAAAAGATAAAAATGAAACCATTTGCGAAGCCGCTGATTTGGTTTATCACTTAACTGTGCTACTTCAAGATGCCAATTTAAGCTGGGCTGATGTAATCGATAAATTAAAATGCCGTCATATTATCCAAAAAGAATAAGGTGATTTTTTAAAGGTGATTTTTTATATAATTGTCTTTTATTTTTTAACACGAGTTACAGAACTCGTGTTTTTTGTTTCTAATTAATTGTAATTAAAAGATTTTTTATCACGTTGTCAGTTATTTTTAGAAAGTTCTTGACCTTTCGTAAGTCGTTGTTTTTTTTTTTTGCAAAACTGTAAAATAATAGAATTTATTTATGCAGTATTTTTGTTTATAGATTAACCAAAACGAGAGATGACTTATGAAGATTCAATTCAAAATCAACACAACTGAAAAAACTGTTGCTGTATTCGATGTACCTACTGGCAATCAGCCTCCCCTCGTGATTGAAAAACCTGACAATGTAGCGAATTATGAATTATTTGATGTAGAAGCTGGCTTAGCTCCAGAGAAAATTTTTGTACAACGTAAAGGCAAGGATTTATATATTTCTCTCTCGCAAGATGATGAAGCTGATATTATTATCAAAGATTATTACGAAGACCATTGTCTTGCACCTGTAATTGGTTTAACGGAGTCGGGCGGCTATCAAGCTTTTATTCCTGAAAGTTTAGCCACTGATGAATTCATTATAAATTTACATCAAGATATAGTAGCTGCACAGGTTTTAGGTGGTGAAATTCATTATTGTGCAGCACCTTTCTTGTTCACTTGGTATCCGTTCTTAAATCTATTAGGTGGAATCGCTGGATTTGCTGGTTTAGCGACACTGATTAGCGGAGGGAGAAGTGATGGCGGTAATCAAACAGAGAGCCTGCCTGCCCCTATCCTAGAAACCCCAAACAATGGTGCGTTGGTGGTGAATCCCGTGCCTGGGGCGAAGGTGTATGAAATTACCCACCTGAAAGAGGGCGATAAGCGCCCGACCAAGACCATTGTCGAGGTGGACGACAAGGGCAATATTGTTAACGTGACGCAGATTGCCCCCAATGGCGACGTCTTTAACAACCCAACGGTCGACGTGACGGTTGTCGACGGTAAGATCGTGTTGGGGCCAGACGAAATTCAAGACGGCTCGCCCGTAACGGTGGTGGCCAAAGACGACAAGGGTCGTGTCAGCCCACCAGCGACGGCCACAGTAGGGTTTGAAGACAATATTGAAACCTTGGAAGTGCCTGACACGGGCTTGCTAGACAGAAACAATGACGGCATTCCCGACGCCGCCCACCCCAAAGTTAAAACCGACCCTAGTAGCCAGATAGAAGCCTATATCGACGGTAAACTGGTGTCAATCGGCAAGACCGACCCGAACGGCAATGGTACGGTGCCGATTAACCTTATCGACGACAAGGGTCAACCCGTCGACCCAAGTCGTGTCGATATTCGTGTGAGCGCTCCGGGTAAAAACCCGAAAGTGGTGAAATTGTCTGACTTGATCGATCCAGCCTTGCCACTGGAAACACCGAATAACACTTTTGTGAAATCGCCTGACATTACGGCTACGCTAACGGGCGAAGGCAAGACAGTGCAGATCGACGCTAAAGTCGACAAAGACGCCACCGAATTAGACGTTCGTGTAGACAGCACACCCGACGAACGCAGCAATGCCCCTGAAAAAACGCTGAAGCTGACTAAAGACAGCGAGGGCAAGTGGACGATTGCCAACCCGAATGATTTTCCTGGCGCCGAAGTGGACGCCAGTAGTACGGCGGAAAACCCCAAAGTAAACCTGCCTGTTACGGGCAATCTTAGCAACGGCAATGTGGTGGACGCCGTAGCGCGCAACGCAGGTGGCAATGAAAGTACGCCCAGCAATGCGGTGAAAATCACCGACAACGGCACCGAAGCGGCGCCTGCGCCTACGGAAAAATCGCAAACGCCGACCATTGCGGTAGCAACAGTCAAAGCCACCGACGAAAGCACGCCAGCCGACAACGATCCCGATTTGCTCAGCTTTGGCGGTACGGGCCCAGCCAATGCACCATTCACGGTGTACAAAAAGGCGCCCGACGGCACGCTGACCCCCGTGGCCAGTGGCACGATTGACGCACAGGGCAACTATGAAGTCAACGTGTCCGATGTGGGCAAGAATCAGCTGGATACGGGCGACACATTCGTGGTCAAAGCTACCGAGCCAGGCAAGCTAGAAAGTGACGAGTCCAATGCAGGCACAGTGCCAGCGGTACCACGTGGCGACACTGGCCACACCTATGACACCCTGCCACCAGAAGCCCCAGCCGTGGCGACCAAGCCCAACACCGACGACGGTTCGGCGCAGGTGACCCCACAGAACCCACGCCCAGGCGATGAAATGACTGTTGGTTTTAAACCACAAAAAGCCAGCGAAACCGACCCAGACACGGCGCCTGTTATCGTCAAATACAGCTTTGACGGTGAAAAATGGACGGCCAGCACGCCTGAAGACGAACGCAAGGGTTTGCCAGAAACCTTTACGGGCACGCTGAATATTCCCGAAGAGTTGGTGGAAGACGGTAGCACCGTGAGCGCCGTGGTGACTGACATTGCCGGTAACCATTCGCCCCAAAACCGTGGCGACGTGGGCTACGACAACGCTGACAGCATTACCCCAACGCCAAAAGTGACCGACATTCGCTTTATCGACACCAGTCCTAAAGCCGACCGCAGTGGTGAAGTATTGCGCTTGACCGTGCAGAAAGTCAAAGAAGGCGACACTTTATTCCTATACGACGACCAGGGCAACACCCTAGACAGCGTCAAAGTAACGGCGGACACGCCTAAGGCTGAAGGCAGTACCGACGACAACCCCATTTATCTTGTCGACTTCACCCCACCAGCCAACAACCCAGCCGTGAAAGGCGACAAGGTTCACCTAAGTGCTCAAAGCCCGAACAAGGGTCAAAGTGCTAAAGTGGCACAGACCGTGCCAGCGGTGCGCGACGGTCATATTGACGACCCCGACGCCGAAGGCGCCACGGGCGAAGACGGCAAGCCTTTGCCAGCTGAAGACACGCTGGGCGATCACACCGAACAGACCAAACCCACCCCACCGGCGATTTTGGTGGGGGCGACAGCAACACGGGCGAGGCTGGCAATAACTACGCCACGGTCACGCTACCGCCCGACACCGATATTATGACGTTGAAACTGACACCGAAGGGCGGTGCAGAAACAGACGTCCGCTTGACGAAACAGCCCGACGGTAGCTGGCAGTCTAGCCACCCGACTATCGTGCCCACGGTGCCTGCCGACACCGACCGCTTCACGATTCCAGCGGGTACTTTGGAAGACAATTCTGACATTACCGCCGTGGCCAAGGACATTGCAGGCAATGCCAGCGACCCAACCACTGCGACGGTCACCGCTTACGGCGCCAGTGCTACGCCCACCATTGATAAAGTGCGTGTTTTAGACCCCAACGGCGACGGTCGTCGCGACCAGTTGGAAGTGGGCGGTAAAGTATTGAAAGAAGACGGCCCCCCCGTGGCCGAAGGTACGCCCGTGGTCTTGAAAGACCAAAACGGCAAGCCCATTGGCACAGGCGTGACCGACAAAGACGGCAACTTTACAGCCACCGTGACTGCGCCGAAAGGCGGTAGCATTGCGCCTAATTCACCCGTGACCGTACGTGCCACGGCGCCCGATCACACCATTAGCGACCCAGCGCAAGGCGTGAACGTGCCTGAAAAACCCACCGAATTTGCCGACAACGTGCCACCTGAAATCAGCGGTACGCTGAACGACAAGCACGACGTGGTCTTCAATCTGCCGAAAAACGCCAAAGATGGCGAAACCGTGCTGGTTCGCATTCCAAGTGCGGATAAAAACACGCCACCAACTGAAGTCTTGCTGACCAAAGAAGGCGGCAAATGGAACGTGCCTGAAGACAAGCAAGACTTTGTCAAGGTGGACGGCGACACGGCCACCGTGCCAGACGCCGTGACAGGGCCCGACGTACTCGTGACCGCTACCGCCACCGATTTGGCTGGCAATACCGCCACGGCCAAAGTGCCTGCTGGCAAAGACAACACCCCAGCGCCCATTATCGACAGTGGTCACTTTGTGGATACCAGCGGTGCCCACGACAACAACCCCGAAGGCACCCGTCTGAAAGGCCACTTGCCGAAAAAACCCAATGGCGAAGAATACCCCGTTGGCACAATCATTACCATTGTGGACGACCAGAACAATGTAGTGGGTACGGGCGTCATTACTGAAAATAATGACGGCACCGTGAAAAAAGACGGTACCTTTGACATCTTGACGGTAGAACACCCAAACAACCCCATTGGCCCGATCACGCCCGAGACCATTGCCAACTTCAAGGTGATTGCGCAAGAGCCTAATAAAAACCCAAGTCCAGCGGTCGACGCCCCTGTGACGGGCGAGATTGCCCATATTGGCGACCACACGCCCCCAGCGCCAAGCGTGGCCAGCGTGGATTACAGTGGCGAAGAACCCGTGGGTAAAGTGAAACTGCCGACCAACGGCGAAAACACTAAACACCCCGTACAAGAGGGCGACCAAGGCACGATTACGGTGAAAGACCCCGACGGTAACACCACCTTTGTGGTGGGCGTCACCTTTAAAGAGGGCAAATGGGTGCGCGACCCAGCGCCTGAGCACACAGAAGGCGAGCTCGACGGCGACACCTTCACCATTCCTGCCCATAAACTGCAAGAGGGTAGCACCGTTAGCGTGGTAACCCACGACAAACTGGGCAACCGTAGTCCAGAAAGTAGCGATGTGGTCATTGGCCAAACCGAGCCTGTGACTGAATTAACGGTGACCAGCTACGACGGCAACGCCAAAGCCGACCGCGACCCCGATTTATTCGATCTTCAGGGCAAAACCAGCGCGCCAGCCGGTTCGCAAGTCACCATTAAAGCCAACGGTCAAGTGGTGGCCACCGCCATTGTTCAAGCAGGCCCCAACGGCGAAAACACCTTTAGTGTCAAGCTGAAAGAAAGTGCGGACAATAATATCAAAGTAGGCGACACCTTTACCGCCACGGTAGAACAAGACGGCAAACGCCCCAGCAAGCCGTTTACCAGCGCAGCGGTACAAGGCCAGAAGACTTTAACCCTGCCGACCATATTGGCGACCGTACACAACCGACTGCGCCTGTTGAAGTGGTTTCCACTGAAGAGGGTAATCAAGACAAACAATACACCCTTGGCGACGACGTAGATCGTGTCATTGTGCACGTGGTGCCAACGGGTAAACCCAAGGATTTAAAAAGGTTTTAAAAAGGGTTATAACTGCTCAGTCATATTAATTTAAATTATTTTAAATCTTCCTACCTGCATTTGAATGCAACTTCAAAACCGTTGAACTTCGTCATCTCTTTTATTTCCTCTCTTTCTTCTATTCTGTAACCCTAGCTTATTTTAAGGAGGGTCGTTGAAATGAAATTAACGCTGGCAGCTTGTAGTTTTGAACTGGACAAAGCAAAGCACGGACGTATCCAGCTATTGCCCTATGGAAGTTTTAGAGCCACAGATGGCAGACCCACAGATGTGGAGGTATGGTATGTAACAGACACAAACGGGGCGGACGTGGTGGCGCTAGCGAACGCAAAAAACAATCCGCTTCCTATCGACTACGAACATCAAATCATTCACGCCAAACAAAACGGCAAAGAGGCACCCAGTGCGGGTTGGATGGAACATCTCTATTTTACCCCACAGGGCATCTTTGCCGACGTCCGCTGGACTGATAAAGCCGCGGAATATATCAAAAACGGCGAATATCGTTATATCTCTGCGGTGTTTGCTTATGACACCGAGGGATATGTTCGCAAAATCTTTCACGCCGCCTTAACCAACACTCCAGCCCTTGATGGTATGGAAGAAGCGGTTGTAGCGGCAAGTGTTCAATTACTTAATGAGGATCATCAAACAATGGATAAAGAGCTATTAGCCATGCTAAGCGCCTTGTTCGGCGTTGCGCAAGCCAGTGAAGCTGAAATCAAGCAAAAAGTCGCCGCACTTGTGCAAGCAAAAGGGGAATCAACTGTGGCGCTATCAGATGTTTACGCGGCGCTTAAGGAAAATGCGCAATCTGTGGCGGCATTAAACGAAAAAATCAATGCCTTTGACCCATCCAAATATGTGCCAGTGGAACAAGTGGTAGCACTGCAAAATGACTTTAACGCACTAAAAAACAGCGTAGAGCAAGAGAAAAAAGACGCCCTAATTCAAACCGCATTATCTGAGGGGAAATTGGCGCCGGCGCTCAAACAATGGGCAGAAAATTTATCCCTTGAAGCCTTAACGGACTATGTGGAAAAAGCCATGCCGTTGGCGGCGTTAAGCGGTGAACCGCAAGCCAAAGGCGACCCGAACAATCAAAAGGTGGAAGCACTTTCTGAAAGTGAAAAAGCCGCTGCGAAAGCCCTAGGTATGAGCGAATCTGAATTTAGAAAAGCACACAAGGAGATCAACTAATGACCTTTAAAAAATCAGATGTGTTAAATCACATTGACCAACAATTCAAAAAAGACTTTGCTGCAGGTTTGGGCAAAATCCCCCCCCAATGGCCTGAAGTTGCTATGGAAATCGGCTCCAACACCGACACCAACACCTACGGTTTTTTAGGCGACTTCCCAAAAATGAAAGAATGGGCAAGCAAACGTCAAATTAAAAATATGCAAGCCCAAGGCACAAGCATTAAAAACAAAACCTTTGAAGCAACGGTGCAAATTCCGCGCACTAATGTAGAAGATGACCAAGTGGGCTTATTCCGCCCAATGGTGCAACAAGCAGGACAGTCAGCAGCAGAATTGCCTGATGATGAAGTGTTTGCTTTGTTGAAAAAAGGAGAAAGCACCCTTTGCTATGATGGGCAAAATTTCTTTGACACCGACCACCCTTGCTATGCGGAAGTGGATGGTACAGGTGTAAATACCCAGCAAAGCAATTTAACCACAGGCACCGCCAGCGACAAGCCAACGTTTTATTTGCTTGATACCACGAACGTTATTAAGCCGTTTATTTGGCAAAAACGCACCGCACCAGAAATTGAAACCAAATTCGATCCGTCCAAATCCGACGCGGTCTTCATGGAAGATGTATACATTTGGGGTGTGCGAGCGCGTGGTGCTGCAGGGTTTGGTTTTTGGCAATTAGCGCACTGCGTGAAACAAACGGAACTCACCGCAGAAAATGTTATGGACGTGGTTGCCAAAATGCAGGCATTAAAAGGCGATGGTGGTAAATTGCTCAATATTCGCCCAAATGTATTGCTGGTACCACCTGCGCTGGAATTTAAAGCGCGCCAAATCTGCGAAGCGGAAATCATCAATGGCACAACTAATGTGCTAAAAGGACGCTTTAAAGTGATGGTTTCATCGCAAATCCTGTAATTGCAATAGCCCCTGTTTCGGCAGGGGCAAGGAGTGAAAAATGGCAAAGGAAAAAGACGTCGTAGAGGCTCAAGAACGCGTAGAAGCTCAAGAAAACGAGCCAGTAAAGCAAGAAGCAGAAGCTAAGCTGGATGTTATCCATCCAGTGGCTTTTGATATTCGCCTAATGTCGCATCATCCACATGACAGTTATGGTCGCTGTGGCTATCGCTTTAATAAAAATGATGCAATGCGAATTCCTGCTGATGAATTAACTGGCGAGCAAATTTCGCGTTTATTTGATGATCCTTATTTAGAAATCATCCCTGTTACCGAGGAATAAACATGTACGCAACCGTTAACGATTTTATTTTGCGCGTAGGTGAATTTCAGGCAATGCAACTCACTGACCGTGAAAACACAGGCGATGTCAATTCAGCGGTGCTAGAGGTTGCATTATCCGATAGCGCCAGTCAGATTGATGGTTATCTTGTGGGTCGTTATGGGTTGCCTTTGTCTAAGATTCCGCAAAACCTCACGCGTATTTGCTGTGATTTAACTCGCTATCGCTTGGCCTCTATGTCTGAAGTATCTATTACGGAAGAAATTATTGAGCGCTACAAGCTCAGCCTGCGTGAATTAGAGGGGATTGCCAGTGGTAAAATTTCTCTTGGTCTTGTTCAAGAAGAACAAGTTAGTACAGGGGAAAATACCGTGATTTTCACTAATGTTGCCAATCGAGTATTTAGCCGTGATCAGCAAAATTGAAAACGCACTTGTAGAGCGTCTCCGTCAAGGCTTAGGCAAGCTGGTAAACAGTGTTAAAAGCTACGCAGGCGAGTTGGACGATGAAAGTATCGGTGTGGCGCGTCTACCAGCCGTGTTAGTTACTTATGGTGGCTCTCGTATTGAGCGGAAAGATACCAGAGCTTATCGCCATAAAACCACGGATAACTTTGTCATTATTGTGGCGGTACGTTCACTAAAAAGCAATCAAACCGCCCGTCAAGGCGGGGTTGATAGCCGAGAAATTGGTGTCAATCAACTGATTTCTGCAGTGCGTCGCTTATTAGATGCGCAAACTCTTAATCAGTTGGTGTACCCCCTTAATCCGAAACGAGTGCGCACAATTTTTAATAATGCGCAGTTTCGTCACGACAAAATCACCGCTTACGCCATTGAATACGAGGTTGCCTATGATGATGTGCCGCCTCTTGCTGATGGTTTTTTTCCTGAGGTGACGGAAGATAAAAATTCCCCCGATTATGTATTTAATGCTTATCAAGGGGTGTTATCTGAGTCATTGCCAAACCTAGAAAGGGTTGTAGGTAAGATTATCGATCCAATCACTAAGGATTTTGTTGCAATACATATTGAAACCAAAGAAAAGGAATAAACAAGATGAAAGTGAAAGCTATTAACGGGGTGAAAGTCCCTTTGGAAAACCGACCTCATCAATTTATTGAGCAAACGCCCGTAGAAGTAGAGCCAACGCTTTACTATCAACGACGCCTTGCTGATGGCGATTTAATTGAAGTGAAATCCTCAGAATCTCGTAAGAAAGGAGACTAATTATGACGGAAATGAATATTGAATTTGACAACATTCCAACGTCTATTCGCAAACCCGGTGTGTACACCGAATATAATAGTCGCAATGCCGTCAGCACCCTGCCTACCAATGAGCAAGAAGTGTTGATTGTTGCACCACAAATAGGCGGAAGTGCAGAATTTTCAGCACCTGTGCGCATTTATTCTGAAATTGATGCAGAAAAAGCCTTTGGTGCAGGCTCTTGGGCGCATTTAATGGCGCGTATTGCGATTTTAAACAATCCGATGATCCGTCTTTCTGTTATTGGCTTAAAAGACAATGATTCAGGTGTGGCAGCGACAGGTACGTTGGCGCTAGCAGGGACGGCTTCAGATGTAGGTTATTTAAGCACAAGCATTGCAGGCGTTGACTATAAAGTAGCAGTGGCTAAAGGTGAAGAAGCCAGCGCGGTAGCAACTCGTTTAAGTGCAGTGATCAATGCGGCAGTATATTGCCCTGTTAGTGCAGAAGCCAGCGAGGGTAATATTACCTTAAGGGCAAAATGCAAAGGGGAAATCGGCAATGAGATCACGCTATTGGCATTTAGTGGCGCTACGGGGCTGACCATTAACCCTAGCACTTTATCAGGCGGAGCGAATAATGCAGAGCTAGTTAATGCCCTTGCTAGTGTGGCTGGTACGCATTATCAGGTTATCATCTCACCTTTTGCTGATGATAAAAATGCCAACGCGCTACGCGCCCATCTTGAGGCGGTCTCTGCGCCTATGGAGAAAAAACCAGCCATTGGCGTATTGGGCTTCCGTGGCACGATGGCGCAAGGCACAACTTACATGGAAAAAATCAACTCAGAGCGCATAAGTTGCGCTTGGTATAAGGGTGCAGTGGAACCCAATGCGCTTATTGCTGCAGGCTATGGCGCAGTGATTGCTAAAGAAGAAGATCCAGCCAAGCCACTCAACACCCTTGAGATTAAAGGGTTGGCGCCAGTGCCTCCAACGCAAAATCCGTTATTAACCGAGGTTAATCAAGCCTTATTTCACGGCTTAACCCCGATTACCGTGGTGAATTATCGCGTACGTATCATGCGAGCCATTACCACCTACACCAAATCTGCCACCAATACAGATGATCCGAGTTATTTGGATTTAACCACGATTCGCACGTTGGACTACGCACGAAAAGCCATTGAGCAGCGTATTGAGTTGCGTTTTCCACGTGCCAAACTCTCTAATCGCACGCCAGCAAAAGTGCGATCTGAGATTTTAGATGTGTTGTATCGTTTGGAAAATCTTGAGGTGATTGAAAATGTGGATGCGCACAAAGCAAAACTCCTAGTGCAACGCAATCCGCAAGATCCAAATCGTTTGGATACCGTGATTCCATCTGATGTAGTCAATGGTTTACATGTAGTGGCAAACCGCATTGATTTAATTTTATAGGGGGCATAAATGGCTAAAGAATTTGCCAGTCTTGGCATTATTGAAGTGGACGGGGTAGAAATCGACCTCACCAAGTGCGACGTTAAAACCGTTACAGGGCGCAAACCTGTTAAAACCATCAACCGCAAAGGGCGAGTAAAAGGTTTTGCCAAAGGTATTACTGAATACACCTTGTCCTTAACTGTGGCTGTACCCTTAAACACACCTGAGCCTGATTGGGATAATGTGAAAGACGCAAAAGTAACCATTGAGGAAGAAAATGGGCAGCGTATTTCCTATTTGGGCTGCTTTACCACCGAAGTGGGAACCGGTTATACCATCGACAATGAAGAAGTGCGCGAGATTCAAGTGGTCGCCCTTGATAAGGTGGTGGAATAATGCAAGGTCGTTTGTTATTGGGCTTACCCTTTGAGGGTAAGCGCTATTTTGATTTTTCCGTCAATATATTAACTATTGGCGGTGAGTGCGAGGCGCTGGAGTGGATTGTGGAACAAGGTCTTGCCAAGGAGGAATTAACTCAAGCAGAAAGTGCTTTAGTGGATTTGGCTTATCTGTGCGCACAATTAGAGGTTCATGGCATACCTAAGTTCATATTGGAACCAAGTTATTTACTGGAAAACCTCAGCACCGATGATTACTTAATTATCAATGAGGCTGTCAGTGCCTTGCGAAAAAAGCATATCGATGCTGGGGACAGCCCAAACACCTTGGCGCAACCAAACCCTTAACCCTCTCGCAGCTGTATGACAATTATCGCCATGCGGTAGTGTTGTTAGCCAAAATAGGCTTTAACGCCACCGCCGTATGGCAAATGAGCCATATTGAGCTGAATGCATGGATTGATACTTATCTTGCTCAGCAAGGCATAAAATCTCACAGTACAGCACATAATACAGCAAAGGAGCAGGTGAAAAGTTATGTGTTTCGCCGTCGTAAAAGTCAACAGCAAACACAGGAAAATAAGGGGTGATAAACCCCTTTTATTTTGCCTTTAAAGGAGCTTTAACGCTTATTTAAAAAGGGATTAACTATGTCAAATTTGAATTTATCTTTAATGGTTAAAGCGCAAGATTTTGCTAGTAAAACCATTAAAGCTGTGCAGGATAATGCGAATAAGTCCAGTAAATCCATTGAGGCGCAAGCCAAACGCACCGCTACCGCACAGCAAAATGACATCAAGCGCACCGCACGCATTACCCAGCAAAGTTATGCGCAAATTCAACAAGCTGCACGTTCACGAGAGCAACTTGGTATTCGTAGTGAACGTGCAATTCAAGCGGAAATCCTCCGTTCTCAACAAGCTTATTTGCGTCTAAAAAATAGCGGTGTTGCCACCAGTCGAGAGCTTGCTCGCGCTGCGGAAGCGCATAAGCGTCAAGTAATGGCGCTGAATGCGGAAATGGGTAAAACCAGTATGGGGCAACGCCTAGGCGGTATTGGGCGCGGTGTGGCTGGTGTGGTCGCTGGCGCCACCGCGGGGGCGATGGTGATGGCTCAACCGATGAAAAAAGAAATGAGCTACGACCGCCAATTGGCAATGACCGCAAATACTGCCTTTTCCGAGCGTGATGCTGCAGGGCGTATTGCAGGTAAAAAAGAACTGCACAATGCCGTAAAAAAAGCCGTGGAAATGGGTGGTGGCAGTAAAGAGGATGCGCTGGGTGCATTAGATAGTCTGTTAGCATCAGGGGCTGTCTCCACACAAACTGCCATAAATTTACTCCCTACCTTGCAAAAAGGGGCGGTTGCTACAGGTGCAAGCACAGCGGATTTATCCAAAATTGCGATTTCCGCAATGCAGCAGTTTGGCATTGATGAAAGTCAAATTGGCGAGGTGCTAGACAAAGCCGTCGCCGCAGGACAGGCAGGGAATTTCGAATTGGCGGATATGGCACGCTGGCTACCACAACAAATGGCAGCGGCAAAATCCGCAGGCTTATCTGGTATGGCAGGTTTTGAGGCGCTTTTAGTAGCGAACCAGCAAGCAAGAGTAACTGCAGGCAATAGTGACGAAGCGGGCAATAACTTAGTGAATTTACTGGGCAAGCTCACTTCCAAAGAAACGAATGATCGCTTTAAAAATCTTAAAATTAAAGGCAAGGATGGTAAAGAGCATGGCATTGATTTTATTAAATCAATGGAAGCGCAAAAAGCCCAAGGGAAAGACTCTCTGCAAGCCTTTATGGGTATTGTGGATCAGGTGATTGGCGAAGATGAAAATTACAAAGCCTTGCAGGAAAAATTAAAAACCGCCAAAAAAGAAGATCAAAAAACCTTATTAGATCAAATGACAAATTTAATAGAGGGAACGGCAATTGGGAAAATTGTCTCTGATAGACAGGCCCTAATGGCGTTATTGGGTATTCGTAACAATGTTCAATTAGGTGCGGAAGTGGAAAAAAGCGTGAAGAATGGCGGGGGCGCCATAGAAACTTCTCACGCTGTCATTGCTAGCACTAATGATTATAAGGTGGAGGATGCCCAGAATAACCTTGATTTTGCGCAGATGAAGGGGATTAAGGGCTTTAACGATGCACTGGGCGATACGAGCAGTAAACTGGCACAATATGCTAAAACCTATCCTGATTTAACTACTACATTACTTACCGCAGGATCTGTGGTGGGGGCGCTTAGCGCAGCTGCGGTGGTTGCGGCAGGTTCCTTAAAATTATTAAGTGGAAAGGCAGGCGCTGGTGCCGTGGGTGATATGCTAGGCGGTATTGGCGGGGGAAGAATGGGGAGCGCGGCAAAAAGCACTGGTTCTCTTGCCTCAAAGGGTAAAGGGTTGATGAAATTAGGCGGTCGTTTTTTAAGTGTTGGCGGCTTAGCCCTCACAGGTTTAATGGTAGCCGCTGAAAGCAAGGATAACTATTTTGCGCAACAAGAAGCCGTAGAGGAAAAGCGCAAACCCCTAGCGGAAAAAGCCTATCGCGCTATGTGGTCAGATACTCAGCGTGCCACAACCTTTCAACCAACGCCGACAGGCTATGGCAAACCTGCCGAAAAATCAAGCATTAACTATCACGGCGCTTATGAAATCGCAGCATTGCGACAAGATAACGCTGTTGCTAAAGCTCGTATGGAGCAAGGCACCTTATCCCCTGATGAATTTGCAGACCGAGTGATTCGTAATAATCAGCGTATTGCGGAAATTTCACAACCAGAACTAAATCAATTTGGTGCGCAAATTCAACAAGGATTAACTACTGCATTGCAAAACCAACAGCATACTATTAATACGCATATTACCGTGGAATTAGATGGTCGCGCTGTGGCAGAGGCGGTGTCTGAAAATCAATATCGTCAATCAGCGAGGGAATAATATGAGAGGTTGGACAATGCCAATTCAGCGTGCTTCCTATCGTGGTGTACGCTTCGATGTGTTTAATGTGGATGATAGCCTAGAGCGAGCGGTTATTGAACATAGCTACCCTTTTGTTAATGGGGCGGACTTGGAGGATTTAGGGTTAAACCCCCTTAAGGTGCGAATGAGTGCCGTGTTTTATGGCGAGGGTTATTTTACCCAGTTTAAAAAATGCCTAGAACAAATGAAAAAACAAGGTCCTGATGTGTTGGTGCATCCGATTCGTGGACGTTTGCCAAATATGCTTTGTGTGTCGATGCAGTTTCATCACGATGCGGAATACGCCGATTATGTTACCTTAGATTTAGTGTTTCGAGAGGCAACGCCAGCCAAGCCGATTTTCTTAGATGAAAATGGTTTGTTATCAAAAATTGATGCCCTGTTGAATCAATTAGAGGATTTTATTGATGAAGTGCAGGGGTTATTCGCTACGGTGATAGAATATGTTGCTTTTGCGCGTAATGTCAAAGAACGTCTATTGGGGGGCGCGGTATTTGGTGTATATGAGCAATTGCGAGATTTATTTGATATTGACCAAGGGAAATTTTCGCTTTCCCCTCATATTAACTCAGCCATTTTTCAGTCTCAAACCCAGGCTGCCTGTAAAGATATTTTAACCATGGTTGAGCTAGGATTAACTCAAATTGCAGAAAGGGTAGAACTTACCCCTCGTGCCAAGTTCGAAGAAGTGCTGCGTAGCATTAAAACCGTGGAAGGGATTCCTGCTATGTTGGTTTCAGGCGCTACCGTGCAATCCTTAAAACCTAGCAGAGTGGCGACTCGCACTAACACATTGAGCGCACAAGATGTGAAAGAGGTACGTTGTGTCTTGCAATTAGCCTGCAGTGCCAGTTTGGTCAAAATTGCCACGGATTTTATGCAAGACTCTACTTTATTGCCGAGCGATATTGAGTATGCGGCGACCAAAGTGCGGTTACAGATTTTAAAAACCTTAAACAGCGTGCGCACGCTAGCGAAAGAAGAAAGGCCGAGTGTTGATTTTTCTGTGCCGAATACAGGGCTTTATACTCAAACACATCTTGTTAGCGAGGGGTTGCGCAAACAAGGGCAATACATCACCCAACTTGCCCTTGCGGCAATTAATCGTAAACCACCCTTAATTGTTCGTACAGTGGAGATAGATGGCACTATTCAACAAGTGGCGCATGTCTTTTATGGCGACTATCGACGCGCGCAAGAATTGCTGCGTTTAAATGCGCATATTCGTCAGCCTAATTTTATTCAGCGTGGTGAGGTGTTAAATAGCTATGCAAGATAATTATCCTTTTCATAATGAAGTTGTCGTTGAAATCGACGGTAAGGCGCATAAACACTGGAAATCCTATGATATTGACAGTGATTTTTTAATTGCTGCCGATGCCTTCAAGTTTGATATTGGCGTTCCTTCTTCTGAGACAAAAATCCCCAATTTCACTGGCAAAGAGGTTAAGGTTAAAATTAATGGTGAGTTGGTATTGACTGGCATTGTGGATACCACCTCTCATGGTTTTAGCAAAACCAGTCGTACTTTTAGCTTAAATGGGCGAGATAAAGCTGCGATTTTAGTTGACTGTTCGGCACCTATTACCAATGTAAAAGGGTTGAGCTTGCTTGATGCGGTTAAAAAAATTGTTTCACCTTTGGGCATTAATCAGGTGGCGCTAAAAGCAAAAGAAAATCCTACCTTGGATAAAATTGATATCGATATTGGCGAAACCGCATGGAATGCCGTGGTGCGCTGTGCCAATTCCGCTGGGTTGCATGCGTGGTTTGAGCCAAATGGTGTGTTAACGATTGGCGGTGCAGATTATTCGGTGGCACCCGTGGCAAGTTTATTATGCTTTAAAACCAATGGCGCAGAGCGCAATAATTTCTCTCAAGGGAATTTAACCTTTGATGTGTCGCAAGCCTTTAGCGAGGTGACCTTTTTAGCGCAACGCCACGGGCGCTCGGGGGATGATAATAAAAACGATTTAAAATGGGTATATAAAAATCCTGACATTAAAACCTATAAACCCAAAACCGTGGTTGTGCCTGATGTGGAAGATTTGGCGGTATTGCAAAAATGGGCGAAGAAATACCTATCTGACACCAAATTAGAGACCTTTAATTTAACCATTACTGTACCAGACCATAAAACCCAAAAAGGGGAATTATGGATGCCCGGTCAGCGGGTGTATATTTACTGCGAAGAATATGGCATTGATGATATTTTCTTTTTAATGGGGCGTCGATTCATGCTTTCACGTAGTGGCGGTACGCAAACAGAGTTACGCTTTAAGCAAGATGGTGTTTGGACCCCCGATGTTTACAAGCCAAAACGAGAGAGCAAGCAAGGGCAAGGATGGCGGAAAAAACAAACCCAAGGCAAGTTGCTAGTATCTGATGGTAAAGGAGGTTGGGAATGAGAAATTTGGGGCGTAAATTGCAAGAGAAAATCAATAATACATTGTATGATGTGCGCCTTGCTTTTCGTGGTGTGCTTAATTTAGTTAAAAGTGCAGATAATATCCAAAAAGTGCAAGTATCAGGATTAGCAGAAGAAACCTTACAAGATGTGGAGTTTATGCAACAGTTTGGGTTCACTTCTGTACCGCCTGCGGGCACTCAAGTAGTGGTGTTGCCTGTGGGCGGTAAAACCACCCATAGCATTGTTATCGCCACGGAAAACGGGAGTTTTCGCGTAAAAAATTTACAAGGTGGCGAGGTGGCGGTTTATGACCAGAGCGGTAGCACCATTATCTTAAAGCAGGGGCGCTTAATTGAAGTGGATTGCGATGTGTTTAAGCTAACCTGCAAAAGCTATCAGTTGAATTGCCAAACCTATCAGACTTCTGCTTCATCTTCAGCAGATTTTACTACCCCAAAACTTGAAACCTCAGCCATATTCACCGCCCAAGGCGTGATCAATGGCAATGGCGGTATGGCAATTTCAGGTGGCAGCGGCGCTTCCTTTAATGGCAATATTAGTCAAACTGGCGGTAGCTACACCACGGATAGCGATGTTATCGCGAGCGGTATTTCTCTTACAGGGCATACTCACCCGAGTGACAGTGGCGGCTCTACGGGCGGACCGCAATAATCACTTTAGGAATGCCGCCTTGGCGTTCCGACGGTAAACCTGAATCACATCCTGAACGTTGAACCCTCTCACCGCCTTTCTTTTCTTTCCTTCCTTTACTCTATCAACATGGACAGAGAAATCAGCCCGCTCAGCGGGGACTATACCGATAAACAAATCAGTACATTGCAAAATGCCGTGTATATCCGATTAACAACACCATTGGGTTCTTGGTGGGCAGATGGGCGCGTAGGTTCTCTGCTCCATTTACTGCAACGTGAAAAAGACGTGGAGCGAGTGGGATTGCTAGCTCAGCAATATGCAGAAGAAGCATTGCAACCTTTACTGGATGATGGTCGCGCAAAAAATATCACAGTATCTTATGCGCAACCTCATAACAGCACCTTGATTTTAACCATTTCCGTTGAGGATAACCGTGGCAATGGATTTGAGTTCAAGCACCCTGTGAAGCTCATTTAAATTGGATTTAAACGAGGTTTAATTATGTTATTTGTGCCAACGCTTGAGGAGATTCGCAAGGCGATTTTGCGAGACTATCAAGCCTTAGATCCTAAAGCGGATGTCAGTGTTGATAGCGATAATTACGCTCGTGCCTCTGCTCTTAGTGCAGTGGCAGAGGGGTTATATGCTCATCAGAAATGGATTATCAAACAATTTTTCCCCGATACGGCGGATACGGATTTTTTAGAAAAGCACGCCTCTTTGCGTGGTTTGCGTCGTCGTAATGCTACTTATGCAAGTGGACAAGGTGCGACCATAACAGGCAATGAAAATGCGCAAATTAAAGCTGGTTTACAAATTAAAACCGAAGACAATCGTTTTTATGAGACCTTGGAAAGCGCGGTGATTGATAGTTCAGGTCGTGTGACTATTGCGGTACGCTCCCTTGCCACAGGCGCAAATCAAAATATTCTCCATGCTACTAAAGCTAACTTTATGTCTGCGCCTGCAGGTGTGCAAACTGAGGTGGTGCTCAATCATATTTTAGGCGGTACTGATGCAGAAAGTGACAGCTCATTACTGGAGCGCTTGCTCGAACTTATTCGTCGACCGCCAGCAGGCGGTAATCGCTATGATTATCGCAACTGGGCGTTATCGGTAGACGGTGTGGATGCGGCTTATGTGTACCCGTTGCGTCGTGGTTTAGGGACGGTAGATATTGCGATTACGTCCAATAATAATATTCCGAGCAGCGAAACCATTGAGCGTTGTCAGCGTTTTATTGATGAAGTGCGATCTGTAATGGCGATTGAATCAAAGGTGGTGCCGCCCGATGTTACTCAAGTGGATTTTACTATGCAGGTGCGTCTATCTGGGCTAACGCTTACGGAGGCTAAAAGCACCATTGAAAAAGCCTTAAGTGATTATTTTAAAACCCTTATTCTGGGCGACGATTTAATTGTTTCTCAATGTGAAGCGGTGGTTAATAACCTTATTGGCGTGGTTGACCGTCGCTTTACCACACCAGTAGTCAATCGCAAAGCAGATACCATAAGCAAAATTGAGTGGTTTAGATTGGGTAGGGTAACAGTAACGGAGATGGATTAATGAACGCCTATAAAACCGCGCTCAGTCAGCTTTATCCGCCCGTAAGTTATCAAATCAATGGCGAGCGTTTTTTAATTCAATGCGAAGTGGATGGCGGCGCCTTTGAGCGTTTACAGCAAAACGCAATAGATATGCTCAACGCCGTTGTTCCTAACACCTCAGGGCAAATGCTTGCCGACTGGGAGCGGGTGTGCGGTATTAAACCGAATTTCAGTAAGTCTTATCAAGAACGGGTTAAGCGGGTCATTATTCAGCTTAACGCACTGGGCGGGCTTTCTATTCCTTATTTTACCAAACTTGCCGAGAGTATTGGTTATCACATTGAAATCAAAGAATTTTCACCATTACAAAATGATTTGCCTAATTTGGGTGATATCAATTTGTTTCAAGATGAACCACGGGAAAACTTAATCTTTATATGGCGAGTTACGGTCGTTAATGGCGATGACAATATTGTGTATTTCAGGGCATGGAATTCGGTTGCAGGTGATTCACTGGTCAGTTTTGGCGACCCTATTGTGGAAGAGTTTTTCCGCGATTTAAAACCTGCGCACACTTACTGTTATTTTGCTTATCAAACCCAATAACCTCAAACAACCAAAGAGAGATTAGCGATGAAAGATTTACTTCCACAAATACAATCCACGGACGGTTTGTTCCACAACGGCAACCCAGCCACAGGTGAGCAAGGGACAAGGGTAACAGATGTGTGGCTTAATGATGTGCAGGCTCATCTTCGTGATTTTGGCGAGGAGTTTAAATACCTGCTTCAACAAGCGCAACTTACCCCTATTCCTAGCCAAAAAACACAAATTTACCAAGCGATTCAATCGGTGATAAACAACAATATCCCTACAGCCAGTCTTGCCATTGCAGGTAAGGTGCAGCTATCTAATGCTACGGATAGCGAAGATGAAACTAAAGCGGCGACGCCGAAAGCCATTAAAGCGGTTAAAGACCTGCTTGAAAGGCGCACTGCGAATTTGGATTTTATTCCCAATAGCAAAAAATCCAGCGCTACCAACAGCAACAGTTCCGACACGGTCGCCACCTCAAGAGCGGTGAAAAACGCTTATGATTTAGCCAACAGCAAACAAAGCCCAGCGACCACCCTTGCAGGTTACGGCATTACGGATTTTCAACTGAGAACCGCCACAGGCAACCTAAACGACTACCGCACTGCAGGGATTTATTCCATTAATTCCATTCACAACAGCTACAACCGCCCTAAAGAGGGCGCGCGACAATCGCAAGGCTTTACAGGCAATCTGCAAGTGATTACAGGCGGGGCAGGCAATGAAAGCTGGTGTCATCAGATTTTCAGACGACACTATTCAGGCGAAACATACGAACGCTGGCAAACCGCAAGCAACAATAACAGCTGGTCGGAATGGAAACGCACTGACAATAGCCAATTAGCGCAGAATTTGCAAGATAAAGCAGATAGAGTTCACACTCATACAGTAAGCCAGATTACGGATTTTAATCCAGAGGTTGTTAAATTAATTAATCAACATAATGGGTTTGCACAAAATCTCGCTGGAGCAGGTTGGACGAAATTACCAAACGGATTGATTTTACAGTGGGGGCGGGCAAGAGACAGTGTAAAAACACTGTTTAATATTGCTTTCCCAAACAACGCATTTATGCTGGTAGCTACCTGTAATCTTCACAATTTTGATAATGGCTCAGTTTGGACTGCTTATATTCACAACAATCGCGAATTTACTTTATTTGAAGGCGCGAGACCTAGTGAAGACTATGCTTACTGGTTCGCTATTGGGCATTAACATAGGCCTAGGTGCAGGGTGGGCATTAGCCCACCAATAGAAATGAGAGCTTTACACCGTAAACACTCGACTAGCGCCTGTAGGAAGTTCAACGGAAAGGCTTAATTTACCGCCCATCGCCTCTACGTAGCGTTTGAGGGTGGCGAGCTTAATGTCATTGCCTCGTTGTTCGATTTGCACCACCGCAGGTTGCGATACGCCTAACAGGTTAGCGATTTGTTGTTGCGACAAATTCAGTTCTTCACGGAGCATCGCAATACCTGTTTCAAGAATAAGTTCATCGGCTTTTTCTTGAATGGCTTTTTGGCGCTCAACAGGCAATTCGGATAAAAATTGATTCAGGGTTTGCATAGGTTACTCCAATGTAGCGAGGTAGCGAGAAAATTCCGCATCAGCTAACGCAATCATTCGCTCGTAGAATTTTTTATCGTTACTTTTATCCCCAGCGCACAGCACAATGGCTTGTCGCAAGGGGTCAAAAGCGAAAAATGCACGAATTGGCTTGCCTTGATGTTGCACCCGCAATTCTTTCATATTGCGAAATTGCGAACCCTTCACCGTGTCTGCGTGGGGTCTGCCAAGCAAAGGGCCGTAAGTTTGCAGATTAGCAAGGGCGATTAACACCGTATTCGCACAAGCCTCATCTTGTTGCAACAGCCAAGATTTAAAACAATCGGTCAACACGACCGTCCAATTATTCATATCAAGGAGACTTTATAAATTGTAGCTTATAAAAATAATATAATCTTTAACTTATAAAATCAAGGATAATATTAACAACAGGAGCAACTATGCAAATCTACTTTAAAGACGGCTTTTATTTCGACGACGGCTACACTGCAATCCCTGAAAACGCCGTAGAAATCAGCGAACAAACCTACCACAGATTGCTAGAAGGGCAAGTCAACGGCAAACAAATTTATTCTACTGAAAACGGCGAGCCGATATTAATTGACCCACAGCCGAGCGAATATCACCAGCTAGAAAACGGGCAATGGGTGCTTTCAGAAGAAAATCAGGCGAAGCTTTTTGCCGAGAAGAAAACGCATTTAATAAAAAAACTCGCGACCAAAGCAGATAGCTTTAAAGATGCGCTGTTGGTTGGTTATCCACAAGCAGAAATCGAAAGTTTCTACCGCCAAGAAAAAGAAGCCCTTGCTTATTCAGTCGACCCACAAGCACAAACGCCAATGTTGCGCCAAATCGCGGAACAGCGTGGTGTACCCTTTGAAATCTTAGTGCAAAAAGTGATTGAGAAATCTAATCAATTTGCTCTTGCTGTGGGTGTCATTATTGGTCAACGTCAAAAATTTGAAGACCGCATTTTGAGCGCTGAGAATGAAGAACAATTGGCAGAAATAGAAAGTGAGGTGGAACAATGGCAAATGTCTATTTAGCCTTTTATCAAGGCAAAGGTGACTGGAAAGACCGCCTCATTCGCTTTTTCACTAAAGGAAAGTATTCTCATTGTGAAATCATGGTAAAGCGATTGGTGCAATGGGGGCAATATGACTATCGCGCTGAATATGATTTTTATTCCTCCTCACCTCGTGATGGCGGGGTACGCAAAATCACACTTCAATATCTTAATGCTGAACATTGGTATCTTATGCCAATTGGCTTACCAGAACATAAAGTCACCGCCTATTTCAACCGCACTTCGGGGGCAAAATATGACTGGCGAGGTGTGTTGGGTTTGGTGTTAGGGCTTCGTCAGAAGAAAAATAAATTTTTCTGTTCGGAATGGTGTTTTAACCTGATTTTTGAATGTGATGAGGGCTGGCGATTTAATCCAAATCAGTTGGCGGTTATTTTACAAAATGGAGAGTTGAAAAATGGAAAAAATGAATAAAATTACGCCAAGTAAGCAGGGTGTAGCTTACTTTAAACAAGCTCCGCTACCTTTTGTTGGGCAAAAGAGAATGTTTCTCAAGCATTTTGAAAACATATTAAATGAAAACATCAAAGGCGATGGCGAAGGCTGGACAATTATTGATGTGTTTGGTGGTAGTGGTTTACTTTCCCACACCGCTAAACAAATCAAACCTCAAGCCATAGTGGTTTATTTTCTTTAGCTCAACAAAATCTGAATTTATTCGATTTTTAGACTATATGCTGCAAGATAAAACGGATAACTGGCAGGCGTTTGAGGGCTATAAGCGGATTATTGTGAATACGTCAACCGGCTACGCTGGGAAATATGAGGATAATTTGGTATATAAGTTTTAAACAAAAGGCTAGGATTTCCTAGCCTTGCGTTTCATCTTGTAACTCGGAAAGTAAACAATAAAAAGCAGGCGTAACCTCTTTGGGTAAATGAAAAGCAACCACTACATCTTTCTTACCTGTTTCAATAAATCGGATATCAAGAAACCCTAATTTATAAGTAATAATGAAAGTGATCATTCTCACGAACCGCACTTAAGGCTAATTCACGCCTCATCTCAACTTCATTTCTGAAATGTAACATACTGATTTTCCTTTTGTTATTGAATAAACAGCACTGTCACTCGTTATACAGGGAAAGTGAAGTTGTTATTACCAAGAGAATAACTGACTGAAGTGGAAATATACAGCGGAGGTCTAGAGGGATAGATACAAAAAAGCCTTTCAAAGTCAATTTAAAAAGCTTTTAAGTTTCCTAAAATTGCGTTTTTATTTGCAGAAAATTACAATAAAACCCTATGCAAATAATTCTGCAGCTTTATGCAAATAAAAGTGCGAAATTACAATAAACCACTCTTTTGTTTTATAGGGTTGTTAAAATCACTTGTTCAGGATCGATATAAATCCAAACTTGATCCTTAAGTTTGATTGGCTCCTTGGTTGTTAAGGTGGCACAGCAAGGTAAGTTTGCCTCACCAAAATTAAGCATCACTTCTTTGGTTTCACCTTTATCAAGAATATCCATTACCGTCGCTAGAAATAAATTTACTGATCTATTTTCAGGTTTATGGCGATAAAGGTTCACCCACGGCGCTTTTATCATTAGCATAACCTCTTTGCCGAGGGTTAAATTGAGTCGAATGGCACTCTTTTCCGTAATGGAAACTGCTAGAGGTTGATTTATACCCTTAAGTTGAATCTCAACAAAACAATGAATATTTTGATAACTTAACTTCGATATTGTGCCTAAAAATTGATTGCGTGCACTGCTTTGTAAGCTGAAATGAGATGTGGCGTGTAAAATGCTATCTAGAGGAATGCTCTCATCTTGTAAAATGGCAAAGGCTTTTTGTTGGGTTTGTTCTAATAGATCGTAGAGCTGTAATAAGCGTTTTGCATATATGGTTAGAGCCGTTCCCCCACCATGTTTACCGCCGATGTTACGTTCTAAAAGTGGTTTAGGGCTAATTGCATTCATCGCTGCCAGGTGATCCCAAGCACTTTTATAACTTACCTTGGCATTTTTAGCCGCCTGATTGATTGAACCACATTGCTGGATTTCTTTTAACAGGCGAATCCTTTTAGGATCGACAAATAACTGCTGTTGTAGTTTTATGGTGAGTAATATTTCTGTATTAGTGGGCATTGCTTATTCTCTGTAGTAAAGGTTGGTATTGAGTATTTTAAGTAAAAGTCATATTTTTTGTAGTATTAATTTATAAGTACTTTTAATGAATGTCCGCAACGCTTTCTCTTCTATTTCTCCTTGTTTATTTTTTTATAAAAAATATGTTGTTTTATTTTTCATTTTTTTACTAAAAAAAATCCTTGCATTAACACTAATTTATCCGTAATCTCAGTGGCTTATTTTTTTCTGAAAAAGAAGTGAAGTCGTAACGTGAAACAATTTAATCAACCTCTCAATATTTTTACTTGTCTTATTCTTTGTGCTGTTGCCCCTGCTGGTTATGCAGAGGAACACACTGCTTTAGACGAAATTTCGGTGTCGGTGAAACAGTCTGATATTGCTGGCTCGGGCATTGGGCATTATCAACAAATTAGCGAAACAGTCATCAAAAAAGACCGTTTGAAACGCCAGTCCGCCACCTTGGGGAACGCATTGTCTGGTGAGTTAGGTGTGCATTCCAATCCGTTCGGTGGCGGTGCCAGTGCACCGATTATTCGTGGGCAAGAGGGTGTGCGAGTCAAAATTTTGCAAAATGGCTTGGACGTGGTGGATATGTCCACTATTTCCCCTGATCACGCCGTTGCCGCAGATACTCTGTTGGCGGAGCAAGTAGAGCTGATTCGTGGTGCAAATACTTTGCTTTATTCCACCGCTTCTGCTGCGGGCGTGATTAACGTGGTGGATAAACGTATTCCAACGCAGGTTCCAAAAAAAGGCTACGAAGGCGAGGCGTTTACTCGTTTTGATACCGCCAGTAAGGAAAAACTGGCTTCCTTTGGTACAACGTTGAGACTGCACCCAAATATTGCTTTGCGTTTGGAAGGGTTAAAACGCAATGCGGAAAATTATCGTGTGCCGACATTCCAGGCGGGTGACACGAAAATCAATTATCTCCCTGATAGCAACAACAAATCTCAAGTGGGCACCATTGGTCTTTCTTGGGTGAAAGACAATTCTTATTTTGGTGTGTCTTATAGTGAACGACGGGATAAATATGGCATTCCAGGGCATAACCACAAATTTGATAACTGCTTTATTCATATCGTGGACGTCCAAGGTCGAGAAGGCGAAGCCTTGTTGGAAAAACGTTACTATTTAGACGATTACCCACATCTTGCCGATGATCAAGATTTAATTGCTTTGCATCCTCACCATTGTCGCTCCTCTTATGATCAAGACAGCGCCCATAGCCATAGCAATCCTTTTGGTAATGATGATTACAATCATAATCATGCGGGTCCGCAGTTACAGCTCAAATCACGTCGATTTGATTTGCGTTCTCAAATTGCATCGCCTTTATCTTGGTTAGAAAAAATACGTCTAAGTTTCTCTTATGCAGATTATGCCCATCAGGAAATTGATCCGGGTATTTCAGGCGCATCCCACACTGATACTCCTGAGTTAAAAAAGGTACTGCAAGAGCTTGCGGATGCAAATAAAGGTAATGTTTCAGGAAATTTTAAAAATCGAGGCTATAACGGAAAAATCGAATTTTATCATCAACCCATTTGGGGATTTTCAGGGGTATTTGGTGCTCAATACAGTAAATATACCAGCTCTGCGGTGTCTTCTGTGATCAGATCCATTGATAGTGCAGGAAAGGTTTTCAGACCGACTTTCTATAATAACTTAATTGAAAATACTAATAAGCAACTGAGCTTTTTTGCGTCTGAAAATTATATTTGGAAGGATTTTATTTTCAGTGCTGGAGCAAGATTAGATAAACAAACCATTTCTATTCCTTACGATCTTGAATTATTAAAACGCTCTCGAGATGCGGTGCCTGAGGGGGAGAAGCATTTAATTGTTGAGCCAAATCTTTCTCCTTATAAACAGAATGCGTTTTCTTATTTAGGGTCAGCAGAATGGTTCTATACGCCAGAGGCACGAGTTTCGTTCACCTATTCTCGTAACGAGCGTTTGCCAGCACCAATGGAGCTGTATTATCAGGGTAAACATTTAGCCACCAACTCCTTTGAACACGGTAATAAGAATTTGCGTCCAGAAAGCTCGGATAATTTTGAACTCGCTTTTGCCTATAATGGTTCAAAATGGGATTACCGCTTAAATCTTTTCCATAAATATTTTAATAACTACATTTATAATGAGAATTTACGTCGTTACGGAAATTTATTTGTACGCCGTTATATTCAAGGAAAGGCAACATTTAATGGTATTGAAGCGGAAATTACCTATCGCCCAACGCCTGAATATCAAGTGACATTCTTTGGTGATTTTGTGCATGGGCGTTTATTTGATTTACCTAAACAATACTACGGTAGTGTAGTCGAAAAAGATCCGCAATATATCTATGATGCCAATAAAGATCCTAACGATGTCCCTCAATTCTATATCAAATATGGTTTTACAGGCAAACAAAGCGTACAGCGTGAGAATCGTTATGCGCCAAGAGTGTCTCCAGGTCGTTTAGGAATGCGTTTTAATGGGGAATTTACCTCAAACTGGTCTGGCTTTATGGAGTATACTTATGTATTCCCACAAAAGAAAACCGCAGTGTCTATGTCTTTCTTTGAATGTAAACACGATTCAAAAGATGAGAGATGCCAAGCAGAACGAGCGAAACGAATTGGTGACAGAGAACCTGCAGATCGCACAAGTTTGAGTCCTGAGGAAATCGCAAAATACAACCCTCAGAATTTGCCAGAAAATCTTGTGTTGAAATATGTGGGTGGCAGTGAGGAAGCGCAAGAAAAAGAAAAAACACTTCTCAAAGAGGCAATTGATGAGAAGCTGGATGAAATCGCTAATATCGTAAAAGGTGATGCCATTGGTACTATCGCAGTACGAGAAAAAGTCTATGAAGATCCTTCTCGGGGCTATCACGCATTGAACTTAGGCTTGCGCTATAAAAACACCTTCAAAAAAGTAGATTACGCCGTGGAGTTTAACGTCAACAACGTGCTCAACCAAAAAATCTACATTCACACTTCGCACCAACCTTATGTGCCACAAATGGGGCGTAATTACAGCTTGAATTTGAGTGTGAAATTCTAATAAAGAAGCTCATATAAAATGAGATTCGCTGTTTAAGTATAAAAATGCGGTAATGGTTACTGCATTTTTTTATGGCATTTTTTTAGTAAAGCATTATATAATTATTTGTATAACGATTCCCCTCTCATTTATTACAAGGAGATTTTATGTTCAAATCTAAACTTATCGTCGCTTCATTAGTAAGTGCTTGTTTCGCCCTTTCTCTTTCTGTTCAAGCTAAAATCACGATGTTTGCTGCGGCATCTATGACTAACGCCCTCAATGAGATTGCGCAAGACTATAAAAAAATGAAGCCAGAGCAGGAAATTATTTTTTCCTTTGCTTCTTCTTCTACTCTTGCAAAACAAATTGAACAAGGCGCACCGGCGGATATTTTTATTTCAGCGAATACTAAATGGTTAAAGCATTTGTCTGAAAAAGGGCTAACGATTAAAGCAACGGAAAAAGTATTGGCTGGGAATGAATTGGTGCTTATCGCCCCTGAAAAAAGTTCATTAAAAGACATTAATGTAGCAAAAGGCGAATGGACTGCGGAACTAAAAGACAGTTTCTTGTCTGTTGGCGACCCAGATCATGTTCCTGCAGGACAATATGCTAAAGAAGCCTTAACCAATTTAAAACTCTGGGATAAAGTGGAATCTAAATTAGCTCGTGGTAAAGATGTTCGTGCGGCGTTAGCGTTAGTAGAGCGTGCAGAAACTCCGCTGGGAATTGTTTATAGCACCGACGGTAAAGTGAGTAAAAACGTTAAGATTATTGGAATTTTCCCAGCTGGCTCTTATAAAGCAGTGGAATATCCAGTGGCTATATTGAAAGATCGCGATAATGCAGAAACTCGTGCTTTTTTAAATTATTTAGACTCAGCCCAAGCGAAAAATGTGCTTGTTAATTATGGTTTTTCTGTAAAATAGTCTTTCCGCCAAAATAAGGACATCAGAATTTGGTGTCCTTATTTTTTGTTACTTAGAAAGGAAATATTTTGTTCAGCAATTTTCTCACTTCACTTAACTTAACTCCTGTTGAAGCTCAAGCGGTTCAACTCAGTCTTAGCGTGTCTTTTAATGCTATTTTATGGAGTTTACCTTTTGCGATTGCTGTGGCTTGGTTGCTAGCGCGTAAAAATTTCTATGGCAAATCCTTGTTAAGCGGTGTTATTCATCTTCCCCTTGTGCTACCGCCGGTAGTTATTGGTTATTTATTACTTGTGGCCATGGGGCGTAATGGGTTTATTGGTAAATATTTGTATTCTTGGTTTGGTTTTTCTTTTGCCTTTAGTTGGAATGGGGCGGTATTAGCGGCGGCGGTAGTTGCTTTTCCTTTAGTGGTGCGAGCAATTCGATTATCTTTGGAAAGTATTGATACGAAGTTAGAGCAAGTAGCACAGACTTTAGGGGCTTCACCATGGCGTGTATTTTTGACAATTACTTTGCCGCTTTCTTTACCCGGTATTTTAGCTGGCGTTGTATTAGGATTTGCTCGTTCTTTAGGTGAGTTTGGCGCAACAATTGCTTTTGTGTCTAATATTGTAGGGGAAACACAGACCATTCCATTAGCTATGTACAGCTTTATTCAAACACCAGGTGCAGAAGAACAAGCAGCAAGATTATGTGTTCTTGCGATTATCTTGTCTTTAATTTCTTTACTTTTATCAGAATGGTTAGCGAAAAAAATGCAGAAAAGATTAGGGCAGAACAATGTTAAAAATTAATGTTAGAAAGCAGTTAGGGAATCTTTCTTTAGTTGCGGATCTTCAAATCCCAGCTCAAGGCGTTACTGCGTTGTTTGGCTTATCTGGTTCAGGTAAAACCTCTCTCATTAATTTGGTAGGTGGTTTAAGTCATCCTGATCAGGGAATTATTTCTCTTAATGATCGCGTTTTGGTTGATAAAAGTAAAAATATTTGCATACCTGCGCATCAACGCAAAATCGGCTATGTATTCCAAGATGCTCGTTTATTTCCACATTACAGCGTGAAAGGGAATTTGTGTTATGGCAATAAAAAAATAGCGCAAGATAAATTTGAGCAAATTGTCTCTTTATTAGGCATTGAGCACTTATTAAAACGCTATCCAATCACTCTTTCAGGGGGAGAAAAACAGCGTGTGGCAATTGGCCGTGCTTTGTTAACTGATCCTGAAATTCTATTAATGGACGAACCACTTTCCGCCTTAGATTTACCGCGTAAGCATGAGTTAATGTCTTATTTAGAAAATCTTTCTCAACAGATCCAAATTCCTATTTTGTATGTTACCCATAGCTTAGATGAATTATTACGCTTAGCGAAGAATGTGGTGTTATTAGATGAGGGTAGAGTGTTAGCTTACGATTCTTTAGAAGCCATTTGGGAAAATCCGTTATTTTTGCCTTGGAAATTAGAAGATGAACAGAGTGCCGTTTTATTGTTGCCTGTATTGGAACATAAATCCGTCTATAAAATCACTGCTTTAAGCTTAAACGCAGAACAAGAAGATCAACAATGTCTTTGGATAAGACAACAAGATAAACCTATTGGTAGCGACGTTAGGGTGTGTATTAAAAGCTCTGATGTGGCTATAAGCTTAGTTCGACCAACAAGAACAAGCGTGCGAAATATTTTATCGGGCAAAGTGCTCAATATTGTTGAAGGCGAAAATCGTGTTGATGTGCAATTGATGATTTGTCAGAAAACTATTTGGGCTACCATTAGTAAATGGGCGTTAGAAGATCTTGGATTAAGAGTCGGGCAAGCCGTTTTTGCGCAGATTAAAGCCATATCTGTACTTTAACTGCGCTCAGAATTTCTTGAATTAGAAGAATTTATCTAAAAGGCGGTAATAATTTGTGCCTATAAATGTTGCCGCTTTTTTCACAATTTTCCCGCCTTTAACCGTAGGCACTTTTAATTGCTCAAAAATGCGTAAACGTTGATCGTTGCCTAAAATAGCCTCGCAGATAATTCTTCCAGCCAATCCTGTTAAGGCTACGCCGTGGCCAGAATAACCTTGTGCGAAATATAAATTTGGCGTAATTCGACCAAAATGCGGATTTGAATTGATAGTCATATCAATAGGTCCACCCCAGCCGTAATCAATTTTAACCTCTTCTAATTGAGGGAAAACTTTGAGCATATTTTGGCGCATTATCGCTTTCATATTGTGTGAACCGCTGGAATCACTACCAAATAATAGGCGGTTATCGGTGCTAAGACGGTAATAATCTAATAGGTAGTTGCTATCACATACAGACATTCCGTTATTAATTACAGAATCCGCCATTGTTTGGCTAAGAGGTTCTGTGGCGATGATAAAACTTTCTACAGGGAGAATTTTATCGGCTATTCCTCTATGCAGGGATTTGGGTAGTTCACAAATATAAGCATTTGTGGCTAGTACCACATCTTGCGCAAAAACAGAGGCTTTGTCTGTGATGACTTCCATTGGACTATTCAATTTTAAATCAACAACAGGGGAGTGCTCATAAATTTCCACACCAAGATCTAAACAAGCTTTAGCTAGTCCTAAACAATAATTCAGTGGGTGTAAATGACCTGAATTAGGATCAAATAACGCACCTTCATATTTATCACTACCTAAATGTTGTTTTAGTTTTGTTCTATCCCAAAGTTGTAGCGCGGTATAGTTGAAATGTTCTCGGCTGGCTTTTTCCGTTTCTACTAATTCTGCCAAACGGCGAGAGTTTACCGCCAAGGTGGCATAACCTTTTTTCCAATCACATTGAATTTGATATTTTTTTATGCGCTCTTCAATAATCTCTAGCGCCTCTAAAGACATATTCCAAAGTTGTTGTGCATTTTCAAAGCCAACGCTATGGATATAAGTAGTAATGTCGTCTTCAAAGCCGTTAATCGCTTGTCCACCGTTACGGCCTGATGCACCAAAACCGATTCTAGCGCCCTCAAGCACGATGACTTTTTTGCCTTTTTCCACAAGTTCAAGGGCGGTAGATAAACCAAAAAAGCCCGCGCCGATAATACATACATCTGCCCGTTGTGTTTTGCTTAAGCAAGTTTGACGAAGTTCGATATTTTTTGAGGCGTGATAGTAAGATTCAATATGTTCTTGATATTTAAAGGTTAGCATAAAGTGAACAAGAATTAGGTGAAATAAAAAACTCGGCAAAGTGTACTCTAACTTCTTGATATGTCAATTTTTTGTTAAATTTGCTACACTATCGCGGCATTGAGCAAAGTGCAAACAATGCGCTAATAGATTAACGTTAAAATTTAGGAGGATGTTAAATTGAAAAAAAATACTGGCTTATTTAGATCAATTGTAATGGCGTGTTTAATTTTGGTAGGGCAGCAGAGTTTTGCGGATAACCAAAAATTATATGTTTATAACTGGACGGATTATATTCCTTCAAGTGTTATTGATGATTTCAAAAAAGAAACTGGTATTGAAGTGATTTATTCTACTTTTGAAAGTAATGAAGAAATGTTCGCGAAATTGAAACTCACTTCGCAAAGTCGTGGCTATGATGTGGTGTTCCCATCAAGTTATTACATCAATAAAATGATCAAAGATAATATGCTACAAAAAATTGAGCATAGTAAGTTAAGTAATTTTAATCAGATTCCTAAACATTTATTAAACAAAGAGTTTGATCCGAATAACCAATATTCCTTACCTTATGTTTATGGGTTGACAGGTATCGCGGTTAATAAAGACGATATAGATCCAACAACCATTACCAGTTGGGCTGATTTATGGAAGCCAGAATTTAAAGGTAAAGTGTTGTTAACCAGTGATGCTCGCGAAGTGTTCCACATTGCTTTATTGCTAAATGGAAAATCCCCAAACACACAGAAAGAAGAAGAGATTAAGCAAGCTTATGAACGTTTATTAACCCTGTTACCTAATGTTTTAGTGTTTAACTCTGACTCCCCTGAAGTACCTTATGTGCAAGGGGAAGTTTCCCTAGGAATGATTTGGAATGGTTCTGCATATTTAGCGCACAAAGAAAATCCAAGTTTGCAATTTGTTTATCCGAAAGAAGGTGCGGTATTTTGGATGGATAATTATGCCATTCCTAAAAATGCAAGAAATGTTGAGGGAGCGCATAAATTTATTGATTTCTTACTGCGCCCAGAAAATGCAAAAATCGTCGTAGAAAGAATGGGATTCTCTATGCCAAATGAGGGAGCAAAAGTACTCTTAAATCCAGCCATTGCAAATGATACAACCTTATTTCCACCAGCAGAGGAAGTGGAAAAAGGGATTATGCAAGGTGATGTAGGTGATGCAGTTGATATTTATGAAAAATATTGGAGCAAGTTAAAAACTAACTAATTTCCATAAAAAAACGCACTTTGAAATGAAAAATCAAAGTGCGTTTTTAATTGAATGTTTATTTGGCTAGATTATCAAAGAATTTTTTTACACCATCTAAGAAGCTAGAAGATTTAGGGCGATTACTGCTACCTTCAAGGCTTTCTTCTAGTTTTAGTAATAACGCCTTTTGTTCTTCATTAAGTTGAACTGGAGTTTCCACGATGATGCGACAGATTAAGTCTCCAGCATAGCTACTGCGTGTCGAACTTACACCTTTACCACGCATTCTGAATAGTTTGCCAGTTTGGGTTTCTGCTGGGATTTTCAATTTTACACGTCCGTCTAAAGTAGGAACTTCAATTTCGCCGCCTAACGCCGCCTGCGTAAAGCTAATTGGCACTTCACAGTAGAGATTGTTGCCGTCTCGTTCAAAGATATGGTGTTCTCTCACATGGATAACCACATATAAATCTCCACTTGGTGCACCATTTTCACCCGCTGCCCCTTTGCCTGCTAGACGTAATTGATTTCCTGTATCCACGCCAGCTGGAATTTTCACTGATAAACTTTCTGTTTTATGCACACGACCATCACCATGGCAAGATTTACAAGGTTTTTCTATTTTTTTACCAGAGCCATGACAGCTTGGACAAACTTGTTCGGTGACGAAAAAACCTTGTTGACGACGTACACGTCCCACACCATGACAAGTTGAACAGGTTTCGACTTTTGAACCTTTTTCTGCACCAGAACCATTACAAGAATCACAATGCGCAAGAGTATTAATTTGGATATCTTTAGTTGTGCCACGAACCGCTTCTTCTAAGCTAATTTCTAAGTCATAACGCAAGTCATCACCACGCACAACACGCTGACGGCCACGACCACCACCGAAAATATCGCCAAACATATCGCCGAAAATATCACCAAAATCAGCGCCACCGAAGCCACCGCTGCTAAAGCCCCCTTGTTCAAAGGCAGCATGTCCGTATTGATCGTAACTTGCACGCTTTTGCTTATCGCTTAAAATTTCATAGGCTTCTTGAATTTCTTTAAATTTTTCTTCTAACTCTTTGTTACCTTTCGTGCGGTCTGGATGATATTTCATTGCCAATTTTTTATAGGCACGTTTAATTTCTTTTTCATCTGCACTGCGTTCAACACCGAGCAGTTCATAATAATCTTGTTTTGCCATAATTTGTCCGTTTATTTAACTGCCGCCATTCATTTCAGAGAACACATTGACCAACACAATGCCCACTAAAATAAAGGTCAAGCCCATTATTCCGATGAGATCAATTTTTTCGTTAAAAAAGGCAATACCCACCATTGCAGTGAGCACCAACCCCACGCCTGCCCAAGTGGCATAAGCGGAACCGATGGAAAGGGTTTTTAAGGCAATGGAAAACACATAAAAAGAGATGCCGTAGGCGATAACAAAGGCGAGGGAAGGCAAGGGTTTGGAAAAACCGTCGCTAAGCTTTAACATAGTGGTGCCGAACACTTCGGCGACAATTGCGATTGCGAGTAATAACCACGCCATTTTTTTCTCTCTTTGTTTTTACGCGATTTGCTTTCTTTCGGGATTTTTTGGTTGCCTTTTGATTGCGTGCTGGGAGTTGTGTTTCAATATTGCGTTCTGTTTTTAATCAAAGTGCGGTTATTTTTTGAAATTTCCTGATGACTATACACCGAAAGGGCGTATTGCTACGCCCTTTGGATCTTGCTGAAGGTGAATTATTTTTTCACTTCTTCAAATTCCGCATCCACCACATCATCGTTGCCTTTGTTGCTTTGCGCTTGTTGTGGTTGCGCATCAGGTTGCGGTTGTGCTGCTTGCATTAATTTTTCAGACACTTGAATTAAGGCTTGCACTTTCGCTTCGATCTCTGCTTTATCTTCGCCTTTCGCAGCGGCTTCTAAGTCAGCCACGGCTTTTTCGATTGGCGCTTTGTCGTCTGCTGACAATTTGTCGCCCACTTCCGCTAATTGTTTGCGTGTGCCGTGCACTAAGTGATCCGCTTGGTTACGTGCTTGCACTAATTCTTCAAATTTACGGTCCGCTTCCGCATTCGCTTCTGCATCACACATCATTTGTTGAATTTCTTCATCGCTTAAACCTGAGTTTGCTTTGATGGTAATTTGTTGTTCTTTGTTCGTACCTTTATCTTTGGCGGAAACGTGAATGATACCGTCAGCGTCAATGTCAAAGGTTACTTCAATTTGTGGCATACCACGTGGTGCTGGGTTGATGCCCTCTAGGTTGAATTGACCTAAAGATTTATTGTCTGCCGCACGTTTACGTTCACCTTGAAGTACGTGAATTGTCACCGCACTTTGGTTATCTTCCGCCGTGGAGAACACTTGCGATTTTTTAGTTGGAATCGTGGTGTTTTTCTCGATTAAGGTGGTCATCACACCGCCCATAGTTTCGATACCCAAGGAAAGTGGGGTAACGTCTAACAATAATACGTCAGTCACATCACCAGTTAACACACCGCCTTGCACTGCCGCACCAATCGCTACCGCTTCATCTGGGTTTACGTCTTTACGCGGCGCTTTGCCGAAGAAAGCTTCCACTTTTTGTTGCACCAATGGCATACGGGTTTGACCGCCCACCAAAATCACATCATCAATTTGTGAAACGCTTAAACCAGCATCCGCTAACGCCACTTTCACAGGTTCCAAAGAACGTGCCACTAAATCTTCTACTAAAGCTTCCAATTTCGCACGGCTCACGGTCATCACCAAGTGTTTAGGACCGGTGGCGTCAGCGGTAATATAAGGAAGGTTCACCTCTGTAGATTGGGCAGAAGAAAGTTCAATTTTTGCTTTCTCAGCAGCTTCTTTTACACGCTGCATTGCCATTGGATCGTTGCGTAAATCTAAACCTTGTTCTTTTTTGAACTCATCAACTAAGTAGTTAATTACACGGTTGTCGAAGTCTTCACCACCTAAGTGAGTATCACCATTGGTTGCTAACACTTCAAAGGTTTTTTCGCCACCCACTTCATCAATTTCGATGATAGATAAGTCGAATGTACCACCACCCAAGTCGTAAACGGCGATGGTTTTGTTGCCTTGACCTTTGTCTAAACCATAAGCAAGCGCCGCCGCTGTTGGTTCATTGATAATACGTTTTACTTCTAAACCTGCGATACGACCGGCATCTTTAGTAGCTTGACGTTGCGCATCGTTGAAGTATGCAGGCACGGTGATAACCGCTTCGGTCACTGGCTCGCCCAAGAAATCTTCAGCGGTTTTTTTCATTTTTTTCAACACTTCCGCAGAAATTTGCGGTGGCGCCATTTTTTCGCCTTTCACGCCTACCCAAGCGTCACCGTTGTCCGCTGCCAAAATATCGAAGGGCATAATTTTCACATCACGTTGTACTTCTTCATCTTGGAAACGACGACCGATTAAACGTTTAATTGCGAATAAAGTATTTTTTGGATTGGTAATCGCTTGACGTTTTGCAGGTTGACCAACAAGAGTTTCTTTGTCTGTGTAAGCGATGATTGAAGGAGTTGTTCTAGCGCCTTCTGCATTTTCAAGTACGCGAGGTTGATCACCGTCCATTACTGCTACACAAGAGTTTGTTGTACCTAAGTCAATACCAATAATTTTTCCCATTTTATTTCTCCTAGTAAATTCGAATGTGATTCTTAAAGTGAGGACTACAGAAGTTTTTTCAAGTGGTAAAAATAAATTTATTTTTACATTGTTTGTACTTCCTAGCCTTAGGACGAGCGAGTAAATGAGGATTAAGTTATAAACTTCAAGGGTAAATAAAGAAATTATTTCAAAATAATATTTGTGAATAACAAAAACAAACTGGAAGTATCAGAGTTCGACAAAAAGATAGATGGCTGGGGTACTAGGATTCGAACCTAGGTATGCCGAGATCAAAACCCGGTGCCTTACCGCTTGGCGATACCCCAACAGAAAAGTATTTGTGAGATTAAATTGGAAATTTTTAGATAGATGGCTGGGGTACTAGGATTCGAACCTAGGGATGCCGAGATCAAAACCCGGTGCCTTACCGCTTGGCGATACCCCAACTTCTATATTGACTTGCAAGCTAATGAATGGTGCGGGACGAGGGACTTGAACCCACACACCTCGCGGCGCCAGAACCTAAATCTGGTGCGTCTACCAATTTCGCCAGTCCCGCAAATTTGGTGGCTATGACGGGATTCGAACCTGTGACCCCAACATTATGAGTGTTGTGCTCTAACCAACTGAGCTACATAGCCATTTTATTTGCAACACCACATCGGCTTTGCGGGGTGCATTATGCTTATCTCATATCACTTCGTCAACTTTTTTTTTAATAAAATGAAATTTTTCAGTTTATTCGCATAGAGTTTAAGCAAATTGCCTTCAATCAGTTAATTACAGAGTAAATTATGAACTCAAATAAGCTTATTCCGTAAGTAAACGTTTTAGCAAACTACCGTCTAATAATGCGCGTTTAATTAGTGCGAAAGCACCAATAACATCTTCATTTTTAAGCTCTGAGGCAACTAAAGGTATGCTTTTCACAAAAGCTGGGAGCGCATAGTTATCCAATGAACGTTGGATCGCATCGAAAAGAATATGTTTCGCTTGCGTGATTTCACCTGAAATAACAATTTTTTCAGGATTAAACATATTGACACTCATAGCAAGTACACGTCCAATTTGCACGCCAACGTGCTCGATTAATTCCATTGCTGCTGCATCATTTTTATTGCTGGCTTTACAAATGGCTTCGATATCATGCGCTTCAAGAGATAACCATTTACTTTGATAACCGTCCTCAAGAAGTTGATGCATTTTACGTTCAATCGCGCTGTTGCTCACTACTGTTTCAAGGCAACCCACGTTACCACATAAGCAACGTTTGCCTAATGGATCAACTTGAATATGGCCAATTTCACCTACATTATTTTTATAGCCAAGAAAAACTTCATGGTTGATCACAATACCCGCACCAACCCCACGATGAATGCGTAAAAGCAGTGAGTCGTAGCAATCTTGAGTAACACCAAAATAATGTTCCGCTAGCGCTAGGCTACGCACATCATGGCCGATAAACGTCGCTAAATTAAAATGTTGGCTGATATTATTAGCTAGATTCCAAGAACGCTCTAATTTTAAATGAGGCATATACTCAATCATATTGGTTTTAGCGTCCACGAAACCCGGTACGGTAATGCCGATAGCAATAAATTCATAACCACGTTTATTATTTTCTTGGATAAAAAAACCTATACGTTCAAATAAAAATGCTTCAATAGATTCCACGGTTTGTGATTCAGGTAAATCAAAAACTTCTTTTTTAATCAATTTTGTGGATAAATCCATTATTGCGAAAGTGGTGTGCTTGCGACCTAAGCGAATTAAAATTGTGCGAAATGCTTTATATTCTGCTTCAATAGAGGTTGCGCGACGACCACCAGTAGATTCTTGTTGATCAACTTCTTTAATCAAACCGCGAGCTAATAAATGACGAGTAATTTTAGTAACACTTGCAGGAGCAAGTTGGCTCAGTTCAGAAATTTGAATACGAGAAATTGGGCCTTGTTGATCAATTAATTTATAGACCACGGCACTATTCATCTGTTTTACTAAATCAACATTTGCAATTTGATTATCTAGCATACTTTTCCTTAATAAAATGGATTATGAACTCTGGACTTGTTGATGAATTTCCTCATCGTTGATGGAGTCTGAAAAAATCGCAAGCCCATTAGCGTTGCCAGTTTTTACCAAATGACTCACCACTCGCGTTGGAGAATGAATGAGTTTATTGGTGAGTTTATAACTTAATTCCTGTAATAACTGTTCTGCAGATTCACCTTGTGCTAAAGAGATTAGGGCTTTATCTACAAGCTCTTGCCGAATATTGTCCGCTTGTTGGCGATAGCGCCGAATCAAATTGGAAAATTGATGTACTTTTAGCCATTCGAAAAAGTCATCGGATTTTTGTTGAATAATCTGTAGCGCTTGTTGAGAGGCTTTTTCTCGCCCAGTTAAATTACATTGAATGATATTTTGTAAATCATCTACAGTGTAATGGTGAACACCCTCAATCTCTTTCACATTTTCATCTATATCTCTAGGTACTGCAATATCAACCAACAATAAAGGTAAATTATTTCTACCTTCTTGTGCCTGTTGTACCATTTGATGATTAATTAAAACCTGTTCGCTTGCGGTAGAACTGATCACAATATTGGCTTGATTTAAGCCAAATTGTAGTTCTGATAGTTTGAGAAGTTGAATATTATCTTGGGTTTCAAGTTTCGCGATAAGGTTTTCTGCTCGAGATAAAGTTCGGTTGGCAAGAAAGATTTTTTTTATACCATGGCGTACTAAATGACGGCAGACCAATTCAATAGTTTCCCCAGCGCCGACTAATAACACCGTTAAATTCTGTAAGGAGTCAAAAACTTGTCGAGCGACGCTACAAGCTGCGTAGGCAACAGAGACTGCATTTTCGCCGATAAGGGTTTCTGTTCTAACCCGTTTTGCGCTAGCGAAGGTTTTTTGGAATAAGCGAGAAAGCTCCGTGGAAAGACCACCATATGTTTTGTAGAACATTTCACTTTGTTGGTAGGCTTGTTTTACTTGGCCAAAAATTTGAGGTTCACCCAGAATTAACGAATCCAAACCACAAGCTACTTTCATTAAATGTATAACGGCAGACTGATTCTGATAAATATATAAATTGGGTTTTAGGCTATCTAATGGCAGTTGATGAATTTCAGCAAGCCATTGTTGACAATCAGCAATCCAATTTTCTGCCTGCGCAGGAGCGATAGATTTATTATGTAAATAAATTTCAGTACGGTTACAGGTAGATAAGATAACGGCGCTATCTGCTAGTAAACGAGCTTGAATTTGTTGTAGGGCGATGTGTTGCTTTGATTGAGAAAACGCGACTTTTTCGCGCAAAGCAACAGGAGCCGTTTTGTGATTAACGCCAAGTACTAAAATTGTCATAAATTGATATCGAAGTTAGTGCAAGAATATGCAGTTAGGTTTCCCACGAAATAAATGCTAAAAGCGCATATTTTAATGAATTGTCTGATATTCGGCAATTCACTTTAATATTATTTCTCAGAGATTAAAAAATATCTTTTGCCTGACGTAATTGAATAAATTGCTCAACAGTTTGTGCTTGTAGAAAAGGGTTGATTTGTTTTTCTAAGCCTAATTTTGTTGGGAGCGAAGGCTGGTTATTCTTTCTTAGCGCCTGTACGCAAGCTAAATGTTGTTCAATGACTAGATTGTTGGGTAAAACTTGTTGAGCAAAGGCCAAATTACTTAGCGTATATTCATGCCCAGCACAAATTAGAGTGCTATCAGGCAGTTGATTGATGCGTTGTAATCCCTCAAACATCTGTTGATAATTGCCAGTAAAAACTCGTCCGCAACCTGCAGAAAATAAGCTATCGCCACAAAATAAATGACCATCAATGAGATAACTTAAATGCTGCTCTGTGTGCCCGCCTGTTTCTATGACTTCAATGTGGTAGTTTGCGCCATTATCGCCTACAGGAATGCTAAATTTTCCCGCATTGATAATATGGCTAGCGCCTTTAGCGCGGGTTTCTTCTGGGCCGAATACAGGGGTGTTAGGAAAATCTTGACGAAATGCCATAACACCTTGGGTATGATCATTATGATGATGAGTGAGGAATAGCGCTGCAACGCTAATATGGTGTTGCTGTAAATATTGGCGTAATGGCGCTATATCTGGAATATCTACTACGATGATGGGTAAATTTTCTTGGCCATATAGCCAAATATAATTATCATTTAAAGCAGGAATTGATACTAACATCGGTTGTCTCATCATTTATGCTCAGGAAATTGTAAATAAGGCAATTAAAAGAGATTAACGAGCAAAGCAAGCTTTTATATCTTGCTGTAACTTATCAAACATTTCATAGCGTTTGCGATACATAGCTCGTTTTTTACTAGCAATTTCTTCTAGCGGTTTCTGTTCGATGATGCTTGATATTTCCCAGTATTGATCTCGTAACTCGGCGTTATTTTCCTGCCAAAAACTATTATAGTTAAAGAGTAAACGTGCGGAATCACTAAAGCGATATTTAGCTTGCGCCTTATGAGGTATGCCAACAAGTTGAGAACCAAATTGTTGAGCAAGGGTTTTAAATCCAACCACGAGCATAAACATAGGTCTTGTACCATGTAATTGTTTAGTTACGCTACGAACCGTATCTTGTGCATTATTGTGGTTAGGGCCTTGTATCGATGCAATAAGTAACTTATTCGGCGCTAAGAAACTAAAAGAGGCATCGTAAATCCGCTCTTGCTTTTGGGGATTTTTAATATTTAATGAGAAAAATCCTTCTAAAGGATCAATATCATTGATATTTAAATACAATCCAAGATCTTCTGTTAATTGTGAAATAAGCATACTTTTTTGTGTAAGTAACTTTTGACAAAAATCGACACCAAAATATTGTTCAGCAAGCAATAAGTTTTGTTGAATTGCCTCTAAACGTTGTTGGGCAGAAAACCGTTTATCGCAGAACACATTCAATAAGCTATTCAATCTGTAGGCATTTTCGCGGAATAAAGCTTGCCAAATAGGATGTGTATTTAAAAAATCCACGATGTCATTACATTGTTTTTTATGTAGATTTTTCCTTAATTGATAGCGTAAAAATTCACGAAGACGTTTTAAAAAACGTCGTTCGCCTGAATACATTTGGGAAAATGTGGGAAAAGAAAATAAATTTGCCATAAGGATTCTCAGTAATTAATAAATCAAATAGAAAATTTACTAATTAGAAATGAATAGAGCTACCAACACCAATATTCGCACCGCCATTTCCGATATTCATACTACCGCCGACAGAGCAGGCAGAGAGTAGTGCAGTTAAAACTAAAATAACAAAATACTTTTTCATAATTAACTATTCCTCATTAAAATTTTCAAACAAAAGGTAAATCGCAATTAAATCTGTTTTGGCAAGTGGTTTAAACAAGCATAGAAAGCGGTAGATAATACGATATTTATTGATAAATTTACTCATTTCTTGCCACACTTCGGCTTCGACTTTTTGCCGACATTCATTCATTATCCATTGAATTTCTTGTGTGGAAATATTGGTTACTCGGCAATAGCTGTGCAAGAAAATAATCATATCTCTTGCTTTTAGCCAAACTCGATCTTTACTTTTAGAGCGGGATTCAAAGTCAATGAAATGGACTTGATGATCCTGCCATGTCATATCTCTTAACGCCGGTCTGCCGTGAATTAAATTTTGCTTGTGTAAATTGACCAGCGCACCAATGCAATCGGAAAGAATGACTTTTTTTATAGAGTCTTCTGTGGTGATGTCTTCAACCCAAGAATCCGCGGTTTGCCCCGTATCTTCCAGAACCAAGAAATCAGTGCCGAATAAGACTAGTTTAGGTACGGGGGCTTGAATTTTGTCAAAATATTGTAGTGTGTCTAACTCTCGTTCAAAGGCTTTGTTTGGGCGTGGCTTGAGAATATGCCATATTCCTGATAGTTGTTCAGGCTGTTTTAACCAATACTTTTTACCTTCAAATTCAAAGGACATCGTTCTAGCGCCTTTGTGTGTGGAAAGTAATTGTTGAACTTTTTGTTCTAAAGACAATAGATAACCCTCTTAAATAATCGACCCAAAACTAAAAGTGCGGTGAGATTACCGCACTTTTTTCACTTACTTACTGATTAAACTCAGTTTAGAGACTTGATTGTCGGAGATGTTACATTCTAAATGATAATATTGATTGCCATTTAAACGAACGATACCTTTTAATAAATTGGCTTTAACAATTGCATTTTCTGGGCTACGGAATACTCGTTTAGTTTGTGCAACTTGTTGAATTTTACTAATACACAAATAGTTTACTTTGGCTTCATCGCCAGTGTTAATACGATCAATTCCTTTATCTGCTTTATTGTAGCTAAATAAATTTAGCAGTAATTGACTTTCTTTGAGTAATGCTTGATCTGGTTTGTGTTCGGCGTTAAAGAACTTAATTTGATTATGCTCTTGGTTTGCGATGAGTTTTCCATTTTTGTAGAAAAACTTCTTAATTCCTTTTGCTGTAGAAAGCTGAATAAATTCAGGCTGAGTGGACAAATAAACATCGTAATTTTCATTGTTATGAATATATTGAAAATGTTTAAGGGTTTTCGCCTGTGTTTCTAACTGCGCAATTTTCTTTGATGTTTCAGACTCAGCAGCTTTGGTATTTGATTTGGCAGTTGTCGGTGCTAACATTGAGCTATTCGTACAAGCGGCTAATAAAACACTGAATGAAAGAATCGTTAGTTTGGTAAGAGTTTTCATAATGTTCCTTAAATTAAATAGATGAAAAACAAAAAAGTGCGGCGCATTCTACCGCACTTTTGATGAATAGTTAAAGATCTGTTATTTCAAGAATAACGCTGCGGCGCCACGCACACCGCCAGAGTCACCATATTTTGCTTTCTTAATTAAAGGTACTTTTGCGCTGCGTAATAAATGTGTTGGCAGCGCGCGCGGTAGCGCCTCGTAGAGATAATCAAAGTTGGATAAACCACCGCCGAGCACCAACACATTTGGATCAAAGGCGGTAATAATATTAGCAAGGGAAACTGCACAAAGTTCAATAAAAAACTCCACAAATTCAACAGCAGTTTTATCGCCTGCGTAAAAACGAGAGATGATTTCTTTTGCTTTTAAAGCCTCACCTTTTAAATCGCGATATAACATTTCAAAGCCACGCCCTGATAAATAATTATCCAAGCAAGCGCGATTGCCACAACCGCAATCATAGATGGGCGCTTTATCCCAGCCCAATAATTTCAGCGCGTGATAATTCAGTTGCATATGCCCTAATTCACCAGCCATACCAGATTGACCCGAATGCACTTTGCCTTCAAATACAATTCCACCGCCAAAACCAGTACCTAAAATCAACCCCAATACACAAGGATATTCTTTATTTTCTTCCGCCCAAGCTTCGGATAACGCGAAGCAGTTCGCATCATTTTCAGCACGCACTTCACGTGCCAAGCGCTCGGATAAATCTTTTAAAATTGGGCGACTGTCTGCAACGCGAATATTGGCTAGCTCCGCTAAGCCCGTATTTCGATTCACAAAGCCGGGAATACCTAAACCCACAGTACCTTTACAGTTAAACATTTCATCTGCTTTTTTAGTTAAGCTAACAATAACGTCCAACCATTCTTCATAACTCGCTTGCGGCGTCGGCACCCGCTCGCTATAAAGCTGCTCTAATTTATCGTTAAACACCGAAAGTTCAATTTTTGTACCGCCGATATCAAATCCGTATAACATGTTCACCTCGCCTTTAGAAAAAATCGCCAAATTCTACCTGTTTTTTTCTGATATTGCTTTGATAAATGTCGTTTTATGATGATTTTTAAGTCAATGAAATAAAAAATATTGCATTTTAGTTATTCAACAGTTGTATCTAAAAATAAGGTAGAATACAGAGATAAAATCTAAATAAGGGAAAGAATATGGCAAAAGCAACGAAAAAAGCCTATGTGTGTAATGAGTGTGGTGCGGAGTTTTCTCGTTGGCAAGGACAGTGTAACGCTTGTCAGGCGTGGAATACGATCTCTGAAGTGAGATTGGTTTCGGTGTCGAGCAAAGGGGATCGTTTTAGTGGTTATGCGGGAGAAACACGCGCTAAGATTCAAACTTTATCGGAAATTAGTTTGCAGGAAACGCCGAGATTTGAAAGCGGTTTTGCGGAGTTGGATCGGGTGTTAGGTGGCGGTGTGGTACCGGGTAGTGCGATTTTAATTGGTGGACATCCGGGCGCGGGTAAAAGTACGCTGTTGTTGCAAGTGATGTGTGGTTTGGCGGAAAAAATGATTGCACTCTATGTTACGGGTGAAGAATCTTTGCAACAGGTGGCAATGCGGGCTAAACGTTTGGGATTGCCTACAGATAAATTAAATATGCTATCCGAAACTTCGGTGGAGCAAATTTGTAATCTGGCAGATCAATTAAAACCTCAAATTATCGTCGTTGACTCTATTCAAGTGATGCATTTAGCGGATATTCAGTCTTCGCCCGGTAGTGTGGCGCAGGTGCGTGAATGTGCATCCTTCCTCACTCGTTATGCGAAAACACGGCAGGTAGCAATTATTATGGTGGGACACGTTACCAAAGACGGTACGCTAGCAGGCCCTAAAGTATTAGAGCATTGTATCGATTGTTCGATACTGCTTGAAGGTGAAGCCGATTCTCGCTATCGCACCTTGCGCAGTCAGAAAAACCGCTTTGGTGCAGTGAATGAATTGGGTGTATTTGCCATGACAGAACAAGGGTTGCGTGAAGTGAAAAATCCGTCGGCGATTTTTTTAACTCGTGCGGAAGAAGAAACCTCGGGCAGCTCGGTAATGGTAATTTGGGAAGGTACTCGTCCTTTATTGGTGGAAATTCAAGCTTTAGTGGATCATTCTATGCTGGCTAATCCTCGTCGTGTTGCGGTGGGATTAGAACAAAATCGTCTTGCTTTGTTGTTAGCGGTGCTGCATCGCCATGGCGGATTACAAATGTCCGACCAAGATGTATTTGTCAATGTGGTTGGCGGCGTTAAAGTGAGTGAAACTAGTGCTGATTTAGCATTGTTGCTAGCGCTAATTTCAAGCTTTCGTAATCGACCTTTACCACAAGATTTAGTGGTGTTTGGCGAAGTGGGATTGGCTGGCGAAATTCGCCCAGTACCTAGTGGTCAAGAGCGTATTGCTGAAGCCGCTAAACATGGTTTTAAACGCGCTATCGTGCCTTATGCTAATCGACCTAAAAATGTTGTGGCGAATATGCAAGTGTTTACCGTCAAAAAATTATCCGATGCCTTAGCCTTATTAGATAATTTTTAGATAAAGTAGTATTATTCTTGGCTGTTGTTTATTGAAATGTAGGGGTAATCATATTATGGAAAAGAAAAGCATAAAATCCTTAGATCAAATTGATATTAAGATTTTGAATGAGCTACAACGTAATGGAAAAATTTCTAATATAGATCTTTCTAAAAAAGTAGGCTTATCGCCGACACCTTGTTTAGAGCGGGTAAAACGCCTTGAACGTCAAAATGTTATCTTAGGTTATCGCGCCATTTTAAATCCAGAGTTACTTGATTCTCCGTTATTGGTGATTGTTGAAATCACTTTAATTCGTGGTAAACCTGATGTGTTTGAAGAGTTTAATGCCGCCGTACAGCAATTAGATGAAATCCAGGAATGTCATTTAGTTTCTGGTGATTTTGATTATTTACTTAAAACGCGCGTAGCAGATATGGCCGCATACCGTAAATTACTAGGAACAACCTTATTGCGCTTACCGGGTGTAAATGACACTCGTACTTATGTGGTAATGGAAGAAGTTAAACAGAATCATTTTTTACAGTTGAAGTAATCCCATGAAATCAATTACAGAAAGAATAACGCCTAAGCAATATATTCTTAATTTTTTACTTATTTGTAGCCTATTGCTCTCCCTGTATTTATTGGTAGCTTGGTCAACTTATTCGCCTTTAGATAGCTCTTGGTCCACCTCGACTTCTTGGACTCAAACGAGTAACAAAACAGGGGAGTTTGGTGCTTGGCTAATGGATCTGTTATTTGTTTTATTCGGTTATGTAAGCAACTTTATTCCATTTTCTGCACTGGCCTTAAGCCTGTATTTACTCTTTCGCAAAAAGAAAAAACAATTTTCCTATTGGCGAATGCTTCGACAAATCTTAGGTTTGATTTTATTCTTATCTGGCACCTGTGTTCTACTTAATATGCTGTTTACTCACAATGTGAGTTACCCTTCTGGCGGTGTTTTAGGGGCGTTATTGGCACAATTTCTTTTCCCTGTGTTAGATGTTGTTGGGCTAATGTTGATAAGCGCAATAAGCAGCATTGCTGGCTTTTTGCTTTTCACTGGTATGGAGTTTATTTACTTAATGGTAGATTTTTTTGCTTGGCTGAATATGCAGAAAAAAGCAGAGGAAAATACCCAGTCGCAAACAGAATCTCCTACAGAACAGTTAGCTTTCACAGATGAAACTTTAGATGGTGAAACGAATCAGGCGTTAACCCTTGAAACTGAGGTAGCCCCATCACAACAAAACCCAAATCAATGTTCTGATCATGATCTTAAAGAGCAATCTTCACTAGTGAATATTGAGAAGTTTATTAACATTCAAGGATTGGAAGCAAACGAAAACTCAGAGCAACCTAACACTTTAATTCATCGCGATTCTGCCTTAAATCTGCCAAATTTTGATGTAGAGATAGAAAATTCAGATCCAATAGAGTTACCTAGAGTCCAAGTAGTGAATGGATATGAACAAAATCCTGTTCAAAACAGCAACATATCTTTAATGGACGTGCAAGATATAAGTCGCAATGTGGAGAATGCACAAAATATCCTTGTGCCATACGACACAGGAATAACAAATTCTCCGTTGAATACTGAAGCAGAATCTACCGTTTCATTAGCATTCTCACAATCAGATCTTAGCGCCGTTGAATATCAGGTTTCAGATAAAGAGGAGGATAATTCAGCGGAAAATAGGGTTATTGAGACTGTTGAGGAAAATAATCAATATAAACAAGATATGGTTTATAAATCTTATCAAGACACTTTGATTCATCCTGCTTTACAACCTAAAGCAACTCATGTGGAAAAACCGACCACCCCTTTACCAAGTTTGGATCTCTTAGAGCACAGACCCGCTCAAGCTAACCGCATTACAAAAGAGGAAATTGAAGAAACTTCTCAACGTATAGAACAACAGTTGCGTAATTTTAATGTGAAAGCGGAAGTAAAAGATGTATTGGTTGGGCCTGTGGTAACTCGTTATGAGCTTGAACTTCAACCGGGAGTGAAAGCTTCTCGTGTTACTAGCATTGATACGGATTTAGCCCGAGCTTTAATGTTCCGCAGCATTCGCGTAGCGGAAGTGATCCCCGATAAACCTTATATTGGTATTGAAACCCCTAATGTACATCGCCAAACGGTCAGTTTACGCGAAGTACTAGACAGCGATGCTTTCCGTCAAACGAAAGCCTTGCTACCAATGGCGCTAGGTAAAGACATCAGCGGTCAAGCAATCGTTGTTGATCTTGCTAAAATGCCGCATTTGCTGGTGGCTGGTTCAACAGGCTCTGGGAAATCTGTAGGAATTAACACAATGATTTTAAGCTTGCTTTATCGTGTTAAACCAGAAGATGTGAAATTTATTATGATCGATCCGAAAGTGGTAGAGCTTTCTATTTATGATGGCATACCGCATTTATTAACGAATGTTGTTACGGATATGAAAAAAGCGGCTAACGCTTTGCGTTGGTGTGTGGATGAAATGGAACGCCGCTACCAACTCTTATCGGCGCTAAGAGTGCGCAATATTGAAGGCTATAACGAAAAAATCGCCGAATACGAGGCTTTAAATATGCCAATTCCAAATCCATTGTGGCGACCGGGGGATACGCTGGATCAAATGCCACCGCCGCTAGAAAAGCTGAATTACATTGTGGTCATTGTGGATGAATTTGCAGATTTAATGATGGTGGCGGGTAAACAAGTGGAAGAACTTATTGCTCGTTTGGCACAAAAAGCGCGTGCCATTGGTATTCATTTAATTTTGGCAACCCAACGTCCTTCTGTAGATGTAATTACAGGTTTGATTAAAGCCAATATACCAAGTCGAATTGCTTTTACCGTGGCGAGTAAAATTGATTCGCGTACTATTTTAGATCAAGGCGGCGCAGAGGCATTATTAGGTCGAGGCGATATGCTTTATTCACCACAGGGTTCTACCGAGTTAATGCGAGTGCATGGCGCATTTATGAGTGATGATGAAGTTGCTCGTGTCGTGGACGATTGGAAAGCACGAGGTAAACCAACTTACATTGACGGCATTCAAGACAGCCCAGATGATGAAGCAGAAGAGGATAGTTTATCTGCGGATTCTAGTGATGAATTAGATGCTTTATTTGATGAAGTCGTTGATTTTGTGATTAGTACAGGCAACACATCCACCTCTTATATTCAACGTAAATTTAAAGTGGGCTTTAATCGTGCCGCGCGTATTATGGATCAGTTGGAAGAGCAAGGCATTATTGCGGTGCATAATGGCAAAAGAGAAGTGGTTGGACGCAGAACATCAGATTATTAGGAGAAATAAATAATGACAAAAGCAAAATTATTATGTAGCGCATTGTTAGCCAGTTTCGTTAGTACAGCCGCCTTTGCTACGGCTGTTGATGAATTACAACAGCGTTTAAAACTGGTAGAAACACTAACGGCGCTATATACCCAAACCGTCAGTGATGCCCAAGGAAAAAATGTACAAGAGAGAAGTGGTAAGTTACAAATTAAGCGCCCGAATTTATTCCGTATGGAAAGTCAAGCGCCACAAGAGAATCAAATTATCTCCGACGGTAAAACCCTATGGTTTTATGATCCCTTTGTTGAACAAGTAACTATTAACTGGGTAAAAGATGCGGTGAATAATACGCCTTTTGTTTTATTAACGAGTACGGATAATAGCCATTGGCAGCAATATGAAGTCAGCCAAAATGGAGACACATTTACCCTTAAACCAAAAGCCGCCAACAGTAATATTCAATCTTTCTCTATTCGTATTGATAGCGACGGTACATTGCGTAATTTCAGTACACAGGAAAAAGACGGACAATCGAATCGCTATATTTTGCGTAATATCACTAATCAACCTCTGTCGGAAAATTTATTCAAATTTAATCCACCTAAAGGTACGGAAGTTGATGATCAACGTAAATCTACTCAATAACCTATGTCTAATTTAAACTTTGATTTTTCTGAGCAAGAGTTTGCTCCTCTTGCGGCTAAAATGCGCCCTCAAAGCTTGTCAGAATATGTTGGACAACAACATTTAGTTGGGGAGGGCAAGCCTCTGCGTAAAGCTGTTGAAATGAAACATATTCATTCAATGATTTTATGGGGACCCGCTGGCACAGGAAAAACCACTCTGGCAGAAATTATCGCAAATTCCATTAATGCAGAAATTGAGCGCATTTCGGCGGTAACCAGCGGCGTTAAAGAAATTCGCGAAGCTATTGAACGAGCGAAACAACATCGGTTACAGGATAAACGCACGATTTTATTTGTTGATGAGGTGCATCGCTTTAATAAAAGCCAACAAGATGCTTTCTTACCTCATATCGAGGACGGTACGATTATTTTTATTGGCGCGACTACAGAAAACCCTTCATTTGAATTAAACAACGCCTTGCTTTCGCGCGCCAAGGTTTACATCTTAAAGTCCCTTAATGTTGAGGAAATTCAACAGGTTTTAATTCAGGCGCTAAATCATCAACAAAACGGACTGGGTAAGCAAAAATTTATTCTACAAGATAACGTCTTACAGTTATTAGCTGAATATGTGAATGGCGATGCGCGTTTTGCTTTAAATAGTCTTGAATTAATGGCGGATATGGCCGATGAAACAGCGCAAGGAAAAGTGTTAAATCGAGCATTGTTAACAGAAGTTTTAGGGGAACGCCAAGCACGTTTTGATAAAGGTGGAGACCGTTTTTACGATCTTATCTCTGCGCTACATAAATCCATTCGAGGATCTTCCCCTGACGCTGCGTTATATTGGTATGCGAGAATTATTACCGCTGGTGGCGACCCGCTCTATGTAGCCCGCCGTTTACTTGCCATTGCTTCAGAAGATATTGGAAATGCTGATCCTCGCGCTATGCAAGTGGCTATCGCCGCTTGGGATTGTTTTACTCGAGTGGGCGCTTATGAAGGTGAACGAGCTATCGCACAAGCCATTGTGTATCTTGCGGTCGCACCTAAAAGCAATGCGGTTTATACCGCCTTCAAGCAAGCCAAAAAGCAAGCAACAGAAACTCCTGATTATGATGTGCCTACGCATTTGCGTAATGCTCCAACAAATCTAATGAAAGAGCTAGGTTATGGTAAGGAGTATCGCTATGCTCATGATGAACCTAATGCTTACGCAGCGGGAGAAAACTATTTCCCCGAAGCGTTAAAAGGCACTCAGTATTATTTCCCTGTCGAGCGAGGTATGGAGATTAAAATTAAAGAAAAATTAGATTGGTTGAGAGAGCAAGATCAACAATCTCCGAAAAAGCGTTATTGATTAACTGATGTAATAGACAAAAATCTGGGATTTTTGTCCATTACACCAAATCTTCCATTACAAGTAGATAGGCGATATTTACTCTTGCGGTAAGAGATATTTTTTATATATGTGAAGCATTGCGGGAGATTTTATACATATTCCGCATAAAGCAAAGCCACCATAAACATTTTAAATTACCCATAAGGTATTTGAGTAAGGTGTACATCGGTTTTTGTTTATGCTGCATTCATGTAGTGTAAGTCGTTTGAAGCAGTTAAACTTGCTAAGCCAAACAGTGCTTCAGTTTTTTTATTGCCTTGCCAGTAACCTGTAAAATCTCGTGAAGGTAAGGTGTTTAAGCAACATTTTAGTAATTGCTCAAATCTCTCTTTGACACTTTTTCTGCGGCTATCTTCTCGCCATACAATTTCATTTGCATAGAACATCAGATATTTATTGTTCATCTTGTGATAGACACCTGTAATTGCTCGCCGTAGTCGTGCAAAAAAGGATTCAGCAAGATTATTCGTTATACCATCAATCGAACGATACTCTTGCGAATGATTTACTCGCCATAAATCATAATAAAAGGTAAGGCTGTCATAGGCAGGATTTTCATCAGCATGAATCGTGCTGCTTGGCTTGACCAATCGTTGTGTTAAATGAAGTATATCTTGCGTATTTTCTTCCTTCACTAAAGCAACGATACTTCTATCAGCCCCTTTCATGACTTCTTGATTAGCTGCACGTTGATAGCGTTTCTTCCGTCTATCAATACGTTTATGGCGAAAGTTTTTAGGGCGAATGTAGTAGTTCGTGTAAGCTCCATCAATATGAACCTCGCCATGTAGCGGAGTTAAATCTTTGGCTTTATCAAGGGATTCACGAAATTTATGTAGCAGTACCCAAGCAGTTTTGTATTGTACATTGAGTTTATTTGATAACGTAATGGCGGATAAGCCTTTACTTTCGGTCGCAAAATAGAAAATGGCTAACATAATTTTACGTAAAGAAAGTTTTGCACCTTGAAAAATCGTGCCTGCTGTAATAGAAAAACGATGCTGGCAATGTTTGCACTGCCATTGTTTACGAGTAGAAATAAAATAGACGGGTGTAATGGACAAAATAGTTGCTAAAAAGTGGTTTAAAGCCTTATAGTTCAAGGCTTTAAGCTCTATTTTTGAAAATGAACAA
>MUYB01000004.1 GCA_002015125.1 [Haemophilus] felis | reverse complement strand
TTTTCCTTTACGATGTCCACCGAAATAGCTTTCATCCAACTCAACTTGTCCGTCAAATACTTCATCAGCCTCAAGTGCTAAATGATAGCTAATGACTTCACGGATTTTACGATAAAACAAGAACGCTGAATTGGGCTGAATACCAAGTAAATCCGCTGCTGAACGAGCTGTTACTTCTAGTACAAAAAACTCAAGGAGTCTTTTCTGTATAGATTTCTTTAATTTACAATGAGTTATCTTCATTTTTGTAGATTAACATACTAGCTAATCTACGTCAGCCCCTTATTTTTTCATCTCGAAAGATCAGCGAGCCTTCATATTCGATTCTCATTTTTAAATTTTTGATTCATTTCACATTTTTTATTAAATCAATAGGAACATTACCATCGACTAAAATTTAGACCTGACTATAATACGCAAAATTTTTTCACCCCCTAATTATTCCAAACAAAGAGAGGCAATTATGTCTAAAAAAATCGATCCAGCGAATGTGACGCAGTTGATTGCGTTACTTGGCGGCAAAGAGAACATTGCGACTTTAACGCACTGTATCACTCGTTTACGTTTTGTGTTAAATGATGAAAGCAAGGTGGACGGAAAAGCCATTGAGCAGTTGCCAATGGTTAAAGCGAATTTTGCCACAGGTGGGCAGTATCAAGTGGTGATTGGTCAAGAAGTGGGCGATTACTATAAATTGGTGTTAGCAGAAACAGGGCTTGCCAGTGTGGATAAAGAGCAAGTGAAAGCCGCAGCACGCAAAAATCAGAAATGGTATGAAAGTGCCATTTCACATATGGCGGATATTTTTATCCCGTTGTTGCCAGCGTTGATCTCGGGCGGTTTGATTTTAGGTTTCCGCAATGTGATTGGTGACATCAAAATGTTTGAAGATGGTACCAAAACCTTAGTTGAGGTGAGTGCGTTTTGGGCAAGTATGCACTCGTTCTTATGGTTGATTGGCGAAGCGATTTTCTTCTTCCTACCTGTGGGGATCTGTTGGTCGATCGCTCGTAAAATGGGGACTTCGCCAATTTTAGGTATCGTATTAGGCGTAACCTTGGTTTCTTCACAACTGATGAACTCTTATGCTTTGGGTTCCCAAGTGCCTGAAGTGTGGGATTTTGGACTATTCTCAATTGACAAAGTGGGTTATCAAGCCCAAGTGATCCCAGCAATTATGGCGGGTTTAACCCTTTCGTACATTGAACGTTTCCTGACTAAAATTGTGCCTGATTTCTTAAATTTAATCATTGTGCCAGTGACTTCAATTATTTTAGCGGTGTTCTTAGCACACGCCATTATCGGACCTATTGGACGTGAAATTGGTAATGGTGTTGCTTTTGTGGTGAAAGCCGCAATGACGGGTGAATTTGCCCCGATCGGTGCCGCATTATTTGGTTTCTTATACGCACCACTTGTGATCACTGGCGTTCACCAAACCACCTTAGCCATTTTAGGCGTAACAGAACCTGCAATGTATGGTATCAACTTGAAATACCGTTTCCCATTGCAATGTTAGTGGCGATTGTTGTGCCTATTATCTTGACGATGATCGTGTACAAACGTAAAGCGTTAAAAGGTGAGATTGAATAAAAATGTTGGGACGTATTCTATACGTCCCGATTTCATTGAATAGGAACAGAATATGAGCAACAAAAACTGGTGGAAAAATGGGGTAATTTACCAAATCTACCCAAAATCTTTCCAAGACACCACTGGCAGCGGTACGGGCGATATTCAAGGCATAATCAAACGCTTAGATTATTTGCAAACGCTTGGCGTGGACGGCTTGTGGATTACGCCTATGTATGTTTCGCCACAAATTGATAATGGCTACGACATTGCAAATTATCGGGATATTGATCCAAGCTACGGCACAATGGCAGATTTTGAGCAACTGATTGCCGAAGCACACCAACGTGACATTAAAATTGTGATGGATATGGTATTCAATCACAGTTCGACTTTCCATCAATGGTTTGTGGAAGGCGAAGATCCTGCAAGTGAATACCACGATTATTATATTTGGCGAAAAGAGCCAACCAACTGGCAATCCAAATTTGGTGGTTCGGTGTGGAAATGGTCGGATAAAGCACAAAAATACTATTTGCATCTGTTTGCCACTGAGCAAGCCGATTTGAACTGGGAAAATCCAAAATTACGTGCGGAATTATTCGATATTTGCAAATTCTGGGCAGAGAAAGGCATTGACGGCTTGCGTTTAGATGTGGTGAATTTGATTTCTAAACCTGAAAAATTTGAAGATGATTTTGAGGGCGACGGCCGCCGTTTTTACACCGACGGTCCGAAAATTCACGACTATTTACAACTGCTCAACCAAAAAGCACTGACGCCTTATGGTTTGATGACCGTTGGTGAAATGTCGTCCACCAAACTTGAGCATTGCCAACGCTACGCCAATTTAGACGGCACGGAACTTTCGATGACGTTTAATTTCCACCACTTAAAAGTGGATTACCCGAATGGCGAAAAATGGACATACGCCAAGCCCAATTTTGTCGAGCTGAAGTCGATTTTCAACTATTGGCAACAAGGAATGCACGGCAAAGCGTGGAATGCGTTGTTCTGGTGCAACCACGATCAGCCCCGCATTGTGTCTCGTTTCGGGGATGAAGGCGAGCTACGCACGGTTTCCGCCAAAATGTTGGCAATGTTGCTACACGGAATGCAAGGCACGCCTTATATTTACCAAGGGGAAGAGATTGGTATGACCAACCCGAATTTTACCTCAATTGATGAATATCGTGATGTAGAAAGCCTGAATGCCTACCAAATTTTGCTCGACAAGCGGTTAGATCAAACCAGCATTTTGCAAATTTTGGCACAGAAATCTCGAGACAATAGCCGCACGCCAATGCAATGGGACAGTTCGCTAAACGCAGGCTTCTCAACAGGCAAACCTTGGATTGACGTGGCGAAAAATTATCCGCAAATCAATGCAGAACAAGCGGTAGCAGACAAAAATTCGGTGTTCTACACTTACCAAACGTTGATTAATTTGCGTAAGCAATTGCCTATTTTTACTGACGGCAATTACCAAGATCTCGCTCCACAAGCCTCGCATTTGTGGGCGTATCAACGCCAGTCGGAAAAGGAAAAATTGTTGGTGGTTGCAAATTTAAGTGATCAACCGCAAAGTTTTGCTGTACCAACTTGGTGGAATATCGCCGAAGATTGTTTGTTGAATAACTACGACAACCTCCTTTCTAGCGATAACACCTTGAATTTACAGCCATTCCAAGCGATTTATTTTTATAAAAAATAACTGAAAATCAAACGCCTCAAATACGTTTTTAACAAATTTGAGGCGTATTATGGCAGAAATCAAGCAAAATCTTGCAATTCAGAATTGATCGGTGTATTAGCAATGTTATTAGCATAATTGCAAAGCGTGGCTAAACTTACACCTAAGATGACATCCAGTGCGTTTTGTTGATTATAGCCTGCTGAGAAAAAAGCATTCAGTTGCTCATGAGTCAATTTCGCTTTTTGTAACATCACGGTTAGTGTAAAACGAGCAAGACTGTCAAGTTTACTATTTTCTCCAATGCGTGCTGTTGCTCGAATATCTCGAACAATTTGCTCATCCATTTTAAGACGTTTTAACGCAATTTTGGTATGCCCTGCCACACAAAATCCACAACCGTTAACGACTGCTGCTGTAATTTGAACAATTTCTCTTTCTTCTGCAGTTAAACTGTTTCTATCATTAATTCCACCAACAGTTCGATAAGTTTCTAGAGCCGTTGGAGCATTCGCTAACACACCAATTAAATTGGGAATAAAGCCATTAGCGTTTTGTACCGCCACTAGGATATCTTTAGTTTCTTCTGGAGCAGAATTTAATGTATGAATAGTAAAGATTGTCATTGTTATTCTCCTATGATTAAGATCGTTAAATTTGATAGTCTTGTTTTAATAAATGTTTATAAGCATATAAATAAGATACGCCAACAAAAGCAACTCCCCCTGTCATATTCCCTAAAAAGACAGGTAACATATTGAGAAAAAAAGCCCCCCAGCTGATGTTTGCACCAGCCCAAATGCCTGCTGGGATAATAAACATATTGGCGACAAAATGTTGTAAACCAATAAGCACAAATGTCATGACTGGAAACCAAATAGCTAAAATGCGTCCTGAGGTTTGCTGTGTTCCAAAATAAAACCAAATTCCCATACATACCATCCAGTTACAAGCCAGTGCAGATAAATAAGCTCGCCCAAAATCCATTTGAATTTTGGCCTCAGCAATCGCAATCGTTTTACTCGATGCAATGCCTTCAGTAAGTCCTACATAATGCCCGAGAAAATACGCCATAAACAATGCACCTATCAGATTTCCAACGCTAACAATCAACCAATTTCGGAGCAATTTTGAAAAGCTAACTTTTTTACTTAGACGCCCAAGTGCCATTAACATCATATTCCCAGTGGCAAGCTCGCCTCCCCCAATAAGAATACAAATCAAACAAATCGGAAAAACAGCAGCACCAAGCAAATTAGCAAGCCCAATCCAATCCACAGGAATACCCGTAACCACTTTAAGATAGGCGATATAGCCAAAACTTACATAGCCTCCCCCTAAAAAACTTAAAATAAAAAGGTTTTTAAAACTCGCACGAGATTTTGCATAACTTTTATCTAAAACATCTTGCAAAATTTCATGCGGATAAAGATCTCGAAATGCCATATTTCCCCCTGAATGTCTCAATCTGTATGAAAAAAATTAACATTGCTTTTTCAGGAGAAAAAATAACCTTTAGTTATATATTAAGCCATTTCGTTATCAGTTAATTGAGGAGAAATTCCAAAGAACTTAGATTATCGCTATTGTGTTAAAGAGGAGGGGTATTTAAAATCTTGGCGTAAAAAAATAACCTTGACAAAAAAATAATGCACTAGTTTAATAGTGCAAAATTATTTCATGGAGGCATTATGCAATCCCCTTTTGTTCAAACCAAGATTTATCCTGCAAAATACAATGACAACCCAACAACTTTATTTCATCATTTGTGTGCTGAACGTGCGGACACGTTGCTGCTGGAATCGGCGGAGATTAGCAGTAAATCCGATGTGAAAAGTCTGCTTTTTTTGAAAACGGCGTTGAAAATAACCTGTGAGGCACAGAGCGTTCGCTTTGCGGTACAAACGCAAAATGGACGTGCGATCTTGCCGTTTGTGGCTCGTCAACTCGCCGCCGTTGCAACTTTGGAATTACACTCTGAAAATGAATTGTTGGTGCGTTTTTCACCAGTTAGCAATCATTTAGATGAGGACAGCAAGTTGCTTCAACCGTCGGTATTTGATGGTTTAAGAGTGATTGAGCGGCTTTATGGCGAGCAGGAAAATGCGGTGATGCTAGGCGGTTTGTTTGGCTATGATTTAGTTTGTCAGTTTATGCCGATGGCGGAAATTCAGCTTAACGCCGACGCTACCTCTTGCCCTGATTACAGTTTTTATTTGCCTGAGCAGTTGTTAATTTTGGATCATCAAAAACAGCAATCTCATTTGCATACCTTCTGTTTTGAGCCAACTTTGTTGGCGGCGTTGCAACAAGACAGTGCGGCGATTTTGCAGCAAATGCAAGCGGTGTCGTCGTTGCCCTTAGCCTCTGCAACGGCGACGACCTTAAGCACCAATATTGAAGATGCGGCATTTAAACGGATGGTGAGCGATTTAAAACAGCATATTTATCAAGGAGATGTGTTCCAAATAGTGCCTTCTCGTCAATTTTGCTTGCCTTGTCCGACGCCGTTGCTTGCCTATCATCAACTGAAAAAAAATAATCCCAGTCCCTATATGTTTTTTATGCAAGACAGCGAGTTTACGTTGTTTGGGGCGTCGCCAGAAAGTGCGTTGAAATATGGCACGGCGTCTCGTCAGTTGGAAATTTATCCCATTGCAGGATCTCGCCCTCGTGGTTTTGATGAACAGGGCAATATCGATCCTGATTTGGACTCTCGTCTTGAATTGGATTTGCGTTTGGATAAAAAAGAGTTGGCGGAGCATTTGATGTTGGTGGATTTGGCTCGTAACGATGTGGCAAGGGTGTGCGAGGCTGGCAGTCGTCGGGTAGCGGATTTGATGCAGGTGGATCGTTATTCTCACATTATGCACTTGGTTTCTCGGGTGGTTGGCACGTTGCGTCAGGAATTTGATGCCTTGCACGCCTACCAAGCCTGTATGAATATGGGTACGCTCACAGGTGCACCGAAAATTCGGGCGATGCAGTTAATTTATCAAGTGGAAAAACAAAAACGGCACAGTTATGGCGGTGCGGTGGGCTATTTCACATCCAAAGGGGATTTGGATACTTGCATCGTCATTCGCTCCGCCTTTGTGCAACAAGGGTTGGCACATATTCAGGCAGGTTGCGGCGTGGTGTTGGATTCCGATCCGCAAATGGAAGCCGATGAAACAAGACACAAAGCTCGTGCCGTTATTCAAGCGATCACACAAGTTAATCAAAGTCAATGTTCATAAGGGAGAGCATAATGGCGAAAATTTTATTTTTGGATAATTTCGATTCTTTTACCTACAACCTTGTGGATCAACTCCGCACCTTGGGGCATCAGGTGAATATTTATCGCAACGATACGCCGCTATATCAATTGATCGAACTGGCAATGCAGCCTGACACCATTGTGGTGTTGTCGCCAGGACCGGGTAATCCTCGTCAAGCGGGGAACTTATTGCCACTGATCGAAGCATTAAAGGGGCGAGTACCGATGTTAGGCATTTGCTTGGGGCATCAAGCCTTAATCGAAGCCTTTGGCGGTGAAGTGGTTTCCGCTGGCGAAATTTTGCACGGTAAAACTTCAATGATGGAACACGACGGTCAAGCAATGTTTTACCAGCTGCCCAATCCAATGTGCATCGGGCGTTATCATTCCCTCAAAGGCAGTGAACTCAGCGAGGAATGGATCGTCAACGGTTACGTCAATAACATTGTAATGGCGGTGCGTCATCGCTATTTGCCCATTTGCGGTTTTCAATTTCACCCCGAGAGCATTCTTACTACGCAAGGGGCGAAATTATTGGCTCAAACCCTTGCTTGGTTGGAAGCCTAGACGGCGGCGTTAAGCCTGAATTTTCAATAAAATCAACCCATTAAAATAGCGTTAAAAAAATTAAAAAGGAAAGACGATGCAACAGATTCTCAGCTTATTATTTGATAAACAGACCTTAACACAGCCGCAAGCGGAACAACTTTTTCAGCATATTTTGCAAGGTAAGTTAAGCGATGAATTGCTCAGTGCGGCCTTGATCGCGTTGAAAATTCGGGGGGAAACGCCTGCGGAAATTTGCGGTGCGGTAACGGCGGCACAGCAACAAGCGGTGGCTTTTCCCGCGGTGAATTACCCCTTTGCGGACATTGTGGGCACGGGCGGCGACGGTGCGAATACGATCAATATTTCCACTACAGCGGCGATTGTGTGTGCGTCAATGGGAATGAAAATCGCCAAACACGGTAATCGTGGCGTGTCCAGTCGCACGGGGTCAAGCGATTTGTTGCACGCTTTAGGTGTTAACCTCGAAATGTCGCCGACCCTTGCCAAACAGGCTTTGGACGACATTGGTTTATGCTTTTTGTTTGCACAACAATATCACCCTGGATTTAAGCACGTCGCCCCAGTGCGACAAGCACTCAAAACTCGCACGCTGTTTAATTTGCTCGGTCCGTTAATCAATCCAGCTCGCCCAACTCGCCAGTTGCTCGGCGTTTACAGCAAAGATTTGCTCGTGCCTTATGCTCAAACCGTGGCTGGCTTGGCACATCAACACAGCATCATCGTTCACGGTTCGGGGCTGGATGAAGTGGCGTTACACGGACGCACAGAGGTGGCGGAAGTGAAAAACGGACAAATTTCATACTACAGCCTCAGCCCACAGGATTTTGGTCTTCAGCCACAATCCTTGGAATTGCTCCGTGGTGGCGATCCTGCAAAAAATGCACAAGATGTTACCGCGATCTTGCAAGGCAAAGGCAAAGACGCCCATAATCACGCCGTAGCGATGAATGTGGCAATGGTGATGAAACTTTTTGGACAGGAAGATTTACGGCAAAATACCGCACAAGCATTGAATCATCTTGCCAGCGGCGACGCCTTCCAGGCTTTAACTCGCCTAACCCAGTATTAACAGTGAGCAATAAAATGAACAGCAGTATTACGATTTTGCAGAAAATTCAACAAGATAAAGAAATTTGGATCGCCCAACAGCAAGCGGCTTTTCCTTTGGCACAATTTCGTTCCCAAGTGCAACCTAGCGATCGCTATTTTTACGCCGCCCTGCAACAACAAAAGGCACAAAAACGCAACGCCTTTATTTTGGAGTGCAAAAAAGCGTCGCCGTCCAAGGGATTAATTCGAGCTAATTTTGATCTCGATGAAATCGCTGGTGTGTATAAACATTACGCTGCTGCCATTTCTGTGCTAACCGATGAAAAATATTTTCAGGGGCAATTTGCCTATGTAACGCAGGTTCGCCAGCAAGTGTCGCAGCCTGTGTTGTGCAAAGATTTTATTTTGAGCGAATACCAAGTTTATTTGGCTCGCTACCACCACGCCGACGCCATTTTGTTGATGTTGTCGCTGCTCAACGACGAGCAATATCGCCAGTTGGCGACACTGGCACATCGGCTGGGAATGGGGGTGTTGACGGAAACCAGCAACGAGCAAGAGTTTGAGCGTGCTATCGCCTTGCAAGCCAAAGTTATCGGCGTTAACAATCGCAATTTGCACGATTTAAGCATTGACCTGTGCCGCACGGAACAGCTTGTCCGCCGCTACGCCGCTCAGTTGCCAGCGGACACCATTATTATCAGCGAATCTGGCATTCATCATCACCAACATATTCGCCGTCTAGAGTCCGTAGCGGACGGTTTTTTAATCGGCAGCAGCCTAATGGCACAGGCAGATTTGAACAACGCCGTGCGAGCGGTGATTTTCGGTGAAAACAAAGTGTGTGGCTTAACTCGCACAGAAGACGTGCAAACCGCTTACGCACAAGGGGCGTTGTATGGCGGTTTGATTTTTGTCCCGACATCGCCTCGTTGCGTCAGTGTTGAACAGGCGACAGCCCTCACACAAGCAGCACCGCTTCGTTTTGTGGGCGTGTTTCAGCATCAAGCGGTGAGTTTAGTCGCCGAAATTGCAACGGCGTTACGGCTGTTTGCGGTGCAGTTGCACGGCGACGAAGACCAAAATTACCGCCAGCAACTGCGAGCAATGTTGCCACCCGATTGCCAAATTTGGCAGGCAGTATCCGTAACCCCTGAGCAATCGCAGTTGTCGCTCCCCCAAAATGCCACGACGGATCGCTATTTGATTGACACCAAACTCAACAACCAGCAAGGCGGTACGGGCGTCGCTTTTAACTGGACGATTATTCCAGCGACGTTCAAAGATAAAATAATGCTCGCTGGCGGCATTGCTCCGCACAATATTGCGGCGGCGTTAGCCCAACAGTGCCTCGGCGTTGACATCAATTCAGGTGCGGAGCAGCAGGCAGGCATTAAAGATCCACAAAAACTGCAAGCCATTTTTCATCATATTCACAGGAAAGGAAATTCATAATGTCAGCAACTTTACTCAACCCTTATTTCGGCGAATTTGGCGGAATGTACGTGCCAGAAATTTTAGTTCCAGTGTTAAAAGAGCTGGAACAAGCCTTTGTGGAGGCACAACAAGACGACAATTTTCAACAAGAATTTCAACAACTTCTGACACATTACGCAGGCAGACCCACGGCGTTAACTCGTTGTCGAAACCTCACCAAAGGCAGCAACACAACACTTTATCTAAAACGAGAAGATTTGCTACACGGCGGTGCTCACAAAACCAACCAAGTGTTGGGGCAAATTTTGCTTGCTAAACGAATGGGCAAAACTCGCATCATCGCCGAAACGGGGGCGGGGCAACACGGCGTGGCGACGGCGTTGGCTTGTGCAATGCTCAATATGCCGTGCGTGATTTATATGGGGGCGAAAGATATGGCGAGACAATCCCCGAATGTCTTTCGTATGCGGCTAATGGGGGCGGAAGTTGTCGCCGTGGAAAAAGGTTCTTGCTCCCTCAAAGACGCCTGTTGCGAAGCGATGCGAGACTGGGCAGCAAATTATCACAACACCCATTATTTGCTCGGCACGGCGGCAGGTCCGCATCCTTTCCCTACCATTGTACGAGAATTTCAAAAAATCATCGGCGAAGAAACCAAGCAACAAATATTGGCACAAGAAGGAAAATTGCCCGATGCGATCATTGCCGCCGTCGGCGGTGGCTCAAACGCCATTGGCATTTTTAAGGATTTCATCAATGAAAAAAGCGTGCGGTTAATTGGTGTAGAACCTGCTGGCAAAGGCATTGAAACAGGCAAGCACGGTGCACCGCTCAAACACGGTCGCACAGGCATTTATTTCGGAATGAAAGCACCGCTGATGCAAAGCGACGACGGACAAATCGAAGAATCCTACTCCATTTCTGCAGGATTGGATTTCCCTTCCGTTGGACCGCAACACGCCTATCTCAACGCCACAGGGCGTGCGGAATATGTGTCCGTTACGGATCAAGAAGCCCTCGACGCCTTCCAAGCCTTGGCTCGCCACGAAGGCATCATTCCTGCTTTGGAATCTTCCCACGCCCTCGCTTACGCCTTAAAACTCATTGCTCAAGATCCAAGCAAAACTCAAACCCTCGTGGTAAATTTGTCGGGGCGTGGCGACAAAGATATTTTCACCGTGGATCGTATTTTAAATGGAGAACAATAATGAACCGTTTTGACACCCTTTTTCAGCAACTGAAAGCGAAAAACCAAGGGGCGTTTGTGCCATTTGTTACCCTTTGCGATCCCGATTTTGATCGCTCTTTTGACATTATCCAAACCCTTGTTGAAAGCGGTGCCGATGCCTTAGAGCTTGGTTTTCCTTTCTCCGATCCTTTGCTCGACGGCGAAGTGATCCAAGCGGCGAATAAACGTGCCTTAGAGGCAGGCTACCGTAGCGACGACTGCTTTGCACTGCTGGCGAAAGTGCGAGCAGCTTACCCCGATATTCCCATTAGCTTGTTGCTTTGTGCAAATTTGGTGTACGCCCCCACGCCCGAACGCTTCTACCAACGCTGCCAACAAGCAGGCGTTGACGCCGTGTTAATCGCCGACGTGCCTGTAGCCTACGCCGACGAATTTAGCCAAGTGGCACAACGCTTTGGCATCGCCCCCGTGCTCATCTGCCCCCCGAACGCCGACGCCGCCACCGTCGAAAAAATCGCCCAACGCAGCCAAGGCTACACTTATTTAGTGTCAAGAGCAGGGGTTACCAGTGCCGATAATCAACAACAAGCCGCTCACCTAGACCGCCTAATTACCGCACTCAAGCGGCTCGATGCCGCCCCGATTTTGCAAGGCTTCGGCATCGCCACCCCCGAACAAGTTAAAGCCAGCCTAACACTCGGTATCGATGGGGCAATCTCAGGCTCCGCCGTGGTGAAAATCATCGAAGCCAATCTCGATGATCATTCAAACTGCCTCAACCAACTCCGTGAATTTGTACAAGCAATGAAAGGGGCAGCGAAAAGATAAAATAAGGGGCTGACGTAGATTAGCCCTAAATTTTTAATTAAAATTAAATAAATATTACCTATCACAGCAAAAATGCGATCAAGATCACCTTTTTAGCAAATTTTAGTTGTTGAATTGGCCGAAAAGGTTACAATTCACGCCCATTTTCACTCTATTTGAAAATAATTTTACCGTTTCATTTTATTATTGAGGAAACACAAATGAGCATTGCAATTATCATTGCAACCCACGGTGTGGCGGCGGAGCAACTTCTCAGAACCACTGAGATGTTAATCGGCGAACAGAGCGATGTGGCATACATCGACTTTGTGCCAGGCGAAAACGCAGAAACCATTATGGGTAAATATCAACAAAAATTAAGCACCGATCTTGCCCATTGCGATCAGGTACTATTTTTGGTGGACACTTGGGGCGGTAGTCCGTTTAATGCGGCGAACCGTGTGATTGGCGAGCAGACCAATATGGACATTGTGACAGGTGTGAACGTACCAATGTTGGTTGAAACCTTTATGGCTCGTGATGACAATCCGTCTCTCGAAGAGTTGGTGGAGGTCGCTCTTGAAACAGGTCGTGGTGGCGTACGTGCATTGCGTTACCAAGAGCCTGAGCAACAAACTGCTCCAGCAGTGGTTCAAGTGGCTAAGCCTGCTGAACCCGCGGTAGTACAAGCCAATGGCGTAGGGCACTTGGAAATCGGTTTAGCCCGTATTGACGACCGTTTAATCCACGGTCAAGTGGCAACCCGTTGGACCAAAGAGAGCCGTGTGACTCGCATTGTGGTGGTAAACGATGATGTTGCCAAAGATAGCGTGCGTTCAACAATGCTGAAAAGCGTTGCTCCTCCGGGCGTGACTGCTCACGTGGTCAATGTGGAAAAAATGATCCGTGTGTATAACAACCCTGAATATGCTGGCGAGCGGATGATGTTGCTATTTACCAACCCAACGGATGTGGTGCGTTTAATGGAAGCGGGCGTGGAATTTAAGTCGATCAACGTCGGCGGTATGGCGTACAAAGACGGCAAGAAAATGATCACCAGTGCCGTGTCAGTGGATGATAAAGACATTGCGGCATTCAAAGCGTTAGATGCGAATAACATTGAGCTTGATGTGCGTAAAGTATCAAACGACAGCCGTCAATATATGATGGATTTGTTAAAGAAAAATAACTTAATTTAAGGAAACTCGTATGGAACTTTCTACGTTACAAATCGTTCTGGTCTTCATCGTTGCCTGTATTTCAGGTATGGGCTCGATCCTTGATGAATGGCAAACTCACCGTCCATTGATTGCTTGTACCTTGATTGGTCTAGTACTTGGTGATCTAGAAACAGGTGTGATGGTTGGTGGGGCTTTAGAGCTTTTAGCCCTTGGCTGGATGAACATCGGTGCAGCCCTTGCTCCTGATGCGGCATTGGCGTCTGTGGTTTCCACCATTTTGGTGATTGTGAATAAACAGGATGTCACAACAGCTATCGGTATTGCGATTCCGCTTGCTATTGCAGGTCAAGTATTAACTTATGTGGTACGTGCAATTACCGTGGGTTTCCAACACGCTGCAGACAAAGTGGTAGAAAGTGGTGATCTGAATAAATTAGACTGGATTCACCGTTCAGCTTTACTACTCCAAGCGATGCGTATTGCGATCCCTGCGTTGATTGTTGCTTTAACTGCTGGTACAGATAGTGTACAAGCAATGCTTGATTCAATCCACCCTGTGATAACAACAGGTCTGAAAATTGCAGGTGGATTTATTGCTATTGTAGGTTATGCAATGGTTGTTAATATGATTAGAGCAGGGCACTTAATGCCATTCTTCTATGCAGGTTTCATTATTGCAGGTTTCACTAGTTTTAACCTTGTTGCTTTAGGTGGATTAGGCTTAATTTTAGCCATTGTATATATTCAACTTCACCCGAAATACAACCAAAGCAAACAAGTGGTGCAAGTACAAGCCACTAATGATCTTGATAACCGTTTAGACTAAGGAAAAGATGATGACAACTGAAATCAAAAAAGTAACGCAAAGTGATTTAAATGCGGTGGTTCGCCGTTCAAATCTCTTCCAAGGTTCTTGGAACTTTGAACGTATGCAGGCGTTAGGCTTCGCTTATTCCATGGTGCCCGTGATCAAGCGGTTATATCCAGACCCAAATTCGCAAGAGCGTAAAGATGCAATCAAACGCCACTTAGAATTTTTCAACACGCAGCCATTCGTTGCTGCTCCTGTGCTTGGCGTGACCATTGCGATGGAAGAAGAGCGTGCGAACGGTAAAGAGATTGACGATGCAGCAATCAATGGGATTAAAGTAGGCTTAATGGGGCCATTGGCTGGCGTGGGCGACCCAATTTACTGGGCAACAGCAAGACCCATTTTTGCAGCACTTGGTGCAAGTTTTGCTATGTCAGGGAGCATTTTAGGTCCGATTCTTTTCTTCGTGTTGTTCAACCTAGTACGTTTAGGAACACGTTATTTCGGTGTGACCTACGGCTACAAAAAAGGCTTGGACGTAGTACAAGATATGAGTGGCGGCTTACTGCAAAAACTCACAGAAGGTGCATCGATTTTAGGCTTATTCATTATGGGGGTGTTAATCCAAAAATGGACAAGCATTAATGTTCCTTTAGTGGCAACTACTATCCAAATGCAAGATGGTTCAATCAAGGCTACGACTGTTCAGGAGATTCTAGACAGCTTAATGCCAGGCTTATTGCCATTGTTGCTGACCTTTGCTTGTATGTGGTTATTACGTAACCGTGTAAATGCCCTTTGGATTATCGCAGGCTTCTTTGCGATTGGTATTCTTGGTGCGGCAACAGGTGTATTAGCTTAATCAGCAGTAACATTTTGCATAAAATTGACCGCTTGTTAAAATACAAGCGGTCTTTTTCTTTCTAACATTTTCAAATGACAAACATTATTCTTCTTCTCGGCATTCTCTTGGCGTTTGCCTATGCCATTTACGATCAAGTGATTATGGATAGACACCACGGCAAAACCCAATTAGCGGTGGTGTTAAAACGTCAAGGCGGCGTGGATATGTGGATTTCTATTGGGTTGATTGTGCTAACCATCGCCCAAGGTGTGCAAGCAGGCATCAGGCCCCTGACCTTGTTTTTATTGGTATTCTGCATTTTGTTGGCGGTATATATTGCGTTTATTCGTACACCTCGTCTTTTGCTCAAAGCCCACGGTTTTTTCTTTGGCAATCTGTTTTTTGACTATCAACAAATTCGCCAACTCAATGTGGCAGAAGGGCAAATTTTAGTGATCGATCTGCATAATGGCAGACGTTTACTGGTGAGAATTGAACAAGCACAAGATCTTGACAATGTGGTGAATTTCTTCGGAGATTATAAATGATTTTCAAACATCGAAGCATGCCTTTGTTATTTTTGAATTGTTTCTTGGTTTAATACAAATCAATCATTGAATGTTTTTAGTGAAGAAATGAAAATTGAAATTTGTGTCGATAATATTGAATCTGCTTTACTTGCTCAATATGCAGGGGCAGATCGTTTAGAACTGTGTGGCTGTTTGGCTTTAGGTGGGGTTACGCCACCTTATAGTTTGATTAAAGTGGCCGTCAATTTATGTGATATTCCTTGTTATGTCATGATTCGTCCTCGTGCTGGCGATTTTCTGTTTAGTGATCTTGAGGTTGAAATGATGGAGCAAGATATTTATATGGCAAAACAGCTTGGTGCACAAGGGGTGGTTATTGGGGCTTTAACGCCACAGGCAACAATTGATGTAACCTGTTGTCAACGTTTAGTCAAGGCAGCAATGGGGATGGGGATAACCTTTCATCGTGCTTTTGATCTCTGTGCAGATCCTTATATAGCGTTAGAGCAACTTATCGAATTGGGTTGTGAACGCGTGTTGAGTTCTGGTCAACAACGTTCTGCGTTTGAAGGAAAAGAAACACTTCATAAGCTAGTACAACAAGCACAAGGACGAATTAATATTATGGCAGGGGCAGGTATTAATCTTCATCATGCAAAAGCACTCGCTGAGTTAACGAAAGTTGATGAGTTGCATCTATCAGCGAAAACGTATCGTCAAAGTCAAATGGCTAGCGAAAATAGTGCAGTAATGGGAAATCATGCGGAAGATGATAACAAAATTTGGACCTGCGATACCAAACAAATCGAAGCCATAAAACAGCTTTTTAATTCAATGAATACTAAATAGATATTCAAGGAAAGAAAAATTTAACGCTACATATAATGTGGATTTGGGCTAACTTACTTTTCTTTAATAGGTAACCGTATGTCCATTACACCAATAAAAATAATCCGCTAAGCGTTACTTGCGGATTATTTGTGAATAGAACAAATTAGAAAATAAAGCTACCAATCAACACTATCACAAAGCTCACTATACCAATCGATGTTTCTAAGGCTGTCCACGTTTTTAGGGTCGTTTTTTCGTCCATTTCTAAGAAACGACTGACAAGCCAGAAACCTGAATCATTCACGTGAGATAATACGGTTGCCCCTGATGCAATCGCAATCACGATAAAGCAGAGATCGAATTGGCTAAGTTCAGGGTTATTGGCAACTAACGGGGCAATCAGAGCTGCCGTTGTAGTTAATGCGACTGTTGCAGAACCTTGTGCCACACGGAAAATCGTAGCAATAATGAAGGCAGCAACAATAATCGGCATTCCTGTATCAGATAATAAACTAGACAAGACATCGCCAATGCCACTGGCTCTTAACACGCCACCAAACATTCCACCTGCCCCCGTTACTAAGACGATAGAGCAGATCGGGGCTAATGCGTTGTTACAAATGCTCTCAATTTGTGCGTAGCTACGGTTATCACGCAACAATAAAATGGCGACTACCAAGGTAATCAACAAGGCAATCGGTGTTTTGCCAATTAAGCGTAAACTTTGTACCCAAAGTTCAGAGCCATCAACCACTTTGGCAACGCTTAGCGTGTTCAACCCTGTGTCAAATAAAATTAAGATGATAGGGAGCAGTAACACGGTAATCACTTTACCAAAACTTGGCGGATTTTGTACTGCAACTTCATTGACTGACAAGGCATTTAAGAACGCCTTTGGCAAATCGACGTGAATTTTACTGCTGATCCATTTGCTGAAAAGATAAGTACCGATATACCAAGTCGGAATCGCACAGGCTAACCCCACAATCACCAGCAAGCCCATATTCACGCCAAGCAAATCACCTGAAGCAACTGGACCAGGGTGTGGTGGTAAAAAGGCGTGCATTACCGCAAACGCCCCTGCTGACGGCAAGGCATAGCGTAACACGGAGCCGCCAAACTGTTTTGCGACACTGAAGATAATCGGTAGCATTACCACCAAACTGGCATCAAAGAAAATCGGGAAACCAAATAACAGAGAAGCCACGCCAAGGGCAAACGGGGCTTTCTCCGCCCCAAATTTGTTGATGAGCGTATCAGCTAACACTTTGGCTCCGCCTGTAATTTCAAGCAAACGCCCAATCATTGCCCCTAAGCCGACTAATAACGCCACCGATGCCAATGTGCCACCAAATCCGCTAAGCATTGTCGGCAGAATTTTATCCACCGCAATGCCTGATGCTAATGCCGTTAATAGACTCACGGTAATCAACGCCACGAATGCGTGAACCCGAAATTTCATAATCATTACCAGCAGCAGAATAATCGCCACTACCATTATTAAAATTTGCATAGCTTATCTCCTATGTGCTTACATAAAATGTTATCGGTAACTTAACTACAAATCGGTAAGATGTAAATAATTTGTGGGTTTTTATTTTAATTTTGTGAACTTCTTCAAATTTTTGCAGAAAATCAACGCGAACCAAGAGAAAAAGTGCTACATTATCCGTCTAAAGATTGTTATCGGTAACTTGTGGGGTGATATGTTAAAAGGAAAAGCGTTTATTTTAATGGGCGTGTCTAGTACAGGGAAAACATCTGTCGGCACAGCGGTTGCCCAACAATTAGGGCTAAAACTAATTGATGGCGATGATTTACACCCTAGGGCGAACATTGTGAAAATGGCATCGGGTTTTCCACTTAATGATCAAGATCGTACCCCTTGGTTAGAACGGATCAATGATGCGGCTTTTAGCTTGGAGAGCAAAAGCGAAACGGGGATCATCGTTTGCTCTGCATTAAAGAAAAAATATCGAGATCAGATTCGCCAAGGCAATCAAAATATCCATTTCTTATTCCTAAATGGTTCCTTTGAATTGGTATTGGAGCGAATGAAAGCCCGCAAGGGGCATTTTATGAAAGCCGAAATGCTAAAAAGCCAATTTGATACCTTGGAAATACCAACGGCAGAAGAAAATGATGTGACTTTTATTGACATCGACCATTGCTTTGAAGAAGTGGTTTCGCTTTGTGTTAAAGCGATTCAAGCGAAATTAAATACTCTCGCCTAAATGAATTTGATAGCCTAGATCGATAATGCTAGATTGCTGTGGTACACCGCTAATTCGTTGTAACAACTCTTGGGCGGCTACTCGCCCAATCTGTAAACGGGGCGTAATTACCGTTGCCAGTTGCGGAGTGAGCGATTGTCCGACATCGTGTCCGTGAAAGCCAGCAATTGCAATTTGTTCAGGCACTTTGATCCCCAATCGCTGACACTCAAACAACGCTCCGATCGCCAAATCATCATTGGTGCAGAAAATACCGTCCAGCTCAGGAAATTGATCTAACGCTTGACGGAGTTGTTGCGAACCCAAAGTAAATGAAGACGGTTCTTCGGTCACTAAACTATGCGATGTGAAACCGTGTTTTTGCATTGCCTGCTCATAGCCCTGCATTTTGAGCTTGGTGCGTTTATCCATTCTGGCACAAAAATAGACAATATGTTGCTTGCCCCTTGCGATCATTGTTTCAACCATCGCTTGAGCGGCAGAAATATTGTCAAATCCCACCGCTTGTTGTGTGCCTAACTGACTACTATCCATCATTTCAATCACTGGAATATTGGCTACTTGAAGCATTTTTAACGTACGTTCCGAGTGATGATTTTCCGACAAAATCAACCCGTCAATATGATAAGAAAGTAACGACTCAATCCGCTGTTCTTCTTTTTGCAGACTATAACCATAGTGAGCTAACATCGTCTGATAGCCTGCCGGATCGGTAATCTGCTCAATCCCCTTAATCACATCAGCAAACACCTGATTGGTTAAAGACGGCACCAACACACCAATCGCACGACTTTTTGCATTGGATAAAATATTCGGAGCTTTATTCGGAATATAGCCAAACAATTCAATGGCTTGTGCAATACGTTGCTGCGTTTCTTTGGCAACAGAATCAGGATTACGCAAATAACGGCTCACTGTCATTTTAGTAATGCCGAGATGAGTAGCGATATCCTGTAGAGTTGGGCGTTTGTGTTTATTCATAGATAAAATAAATGGGGCTGAAGTAGATTAGCTCTAAATTTCACACCATTTTCTTAACGTTTTAAGTTGCTCTTTGGGTGTCCCAAAATTAAACCGAAATTCACATTCCTTCAAGAATAAAGGGAAACTTTTTCGGTCAATTCCATTATATTTTCGGAGTATCCGCTTAGCTTGACTCCAAAAATTCTCAATGCCGTTGATGTGATTTTGTTTCACTGCAAACAGTTCCGAATGGTTAATTCGTTCGTGGTGAAATTCGCTCACATCAAGGGCATCATAACTACGATAAGTGTCTGTATAAACCCAGCTGTCAGGCTTGATTTTCCTTGCTATAACAGGCATTAGNNACTTTCCCTTGCCTTTTCAATACCCCAAAAACAGCCGCTTTTCCTGCTGCTCCACGACCTCGTTTTCCTTTACGATGTCCACCGAAATAGCTTTCATCCAACTCAACTTGTCCGTCAAACACTTCATCAGCCTCAAGTGCTAAATGATAGCTAATATAGATTTAGAAGGTTCTTTGTTGGATTATGATTATCATGAAGTGCAAGTTAAACGATCAATAATTGGAAGTTCGAGAGAAACTTTTTTGGTTACGGATCATTCAAAATTTACTCGCCGAGCTATGGTTCGATTTGTGGCTATTAGCGATATTAATTGTGTGGTAACAGATGATTTACCGCCAAAACCTATTCTAGATATTTTAACCTATCATCATGTAAATTTACTTATTTGTAAATAAGTTTAAGGATTAAAATATACCATTCTAAAAATTTAGAATAATTTAATTAAGGGACTAAATTCTGTACTCTACAGATCTACAGAATTTAGTCCTTTTAATTTTTATTAAAAAGAATATACTGCGCTTAAATTAAAAATATTATTTTCTTTTTTAGTTCCTTCCATAGTTAAACTATATTTCGATTGCAAAGTAAAATTCCTACTTAGCATATATGAAATACCAAACTCGACAAATGTACTATGCTTTGGTTGTTTTATACCTTTGATGGTTATTTTTCTTTCTGAATCTTTGAAATTTGCATTAAAATCAAAATGTTGAGTTTCAGGTTCGAATGAATGTGAAATATTTGCTATAAGACTAATAGAATCTAGTTTTATAGTTCCTCTCATACCTACTAAAAAATGTCTTTGATTATAGCTTATTTTATCTGAATGAATACCAAAATCTACATTTTCTTTAAACCCTCCTCTATATATTTTATTCAATTCAACTGCTAAAAATGGATTAATACTCATATTATCAATATACCATATTTTTCCTAATTCAGTATATATATTGTAAATCTTACTTTGATAAGATAATGCAACATATTGATCAATAATATCTCTTTTTATGTTGCTATTTATTCTAGAAAAACCTAAACGACCACTTAAATAATACTGATTAAAATCATAATAACCGTATAAGGATAGCCCATTACTTTTACTTTCAATATTTCCAACTCGTTCACCAAATTGAGCTGAAGATTTACCATTTAAAAATGTGCCACCTAAAGTTAGATTTTTGTTTAATTTTCCATCAATGCCAATTTGAATACCTGTTGTCGTTACATCTCCTTTAGAATACCCTTTTTGATGGAGATTATATTTCGTATATAGGCTGTCAAACCATACACTATTTTTTTCAGCATTCATTAAGGAAGCAAGTCTTGAACTTAATGTATGATTAAAAAGTTTATTTTGTTTCATCAAAATATTTTGACTAGAGGCATAAATTTCACCAGAAAGAGATTTTATAATTTTAGGTAGCTCTATATCATCAGCACTCATAATTTTAGTAATACTACTCAATGTACTATTAGATAATCTATTATTTTCTCTAAGAGATAATTCATCTAAATGAATATCAAGCATTTTTCCAGCATTTTCTTCACTCACTGTAGGGGTGTAATCAATTTTTTTATAAACATATTCTGTAGAATTTCTTTTATATTTAACTTTTATTTCTTTGTTTGTGGCATAAAATTTTTCAATATCTATATATTTAGATAATTCATTTGAAGTTTTATATTCTCCACGATAATTTTCTATTTGATTTGCTGTTAAAATAACTCGTTCTTTTGAATGTTGAGAACTAACAAGAGAAAAGTTATCCACATCTGCGATAATATAACCTGTATTTCCCATATCCAAGTTTCCTGATATATCTAATTTTGCACGATCAATATCTATCATAATTCTAGCATTATTTTTACCTTTATAATTTCCATTTATTTTTAATCCATTTCCATATACACCAAGTATACCCCCGTTGTTATCTAATTCATAAGTACTATTTTTTTCATCGTTTCCTAAAATAACAGTAGAATTATTGTTTTTTGCAATAAATTTTCCATGCGGTTTTATTTTTACTTTTGATTTTGTTAAATGTTTACTGATTTGAATAGCGCCTTCTTCAATAACTGTATCTCCTAGATAGGTATTTTCACCAGTAAAATATAAGGTACCATTGCCCTTTTTTCTTATTCCTGCATCGCCAGCAATATTATTTGTCCAAGTTAATTTATTTTCATTTAAATAATGCATATTTCTTAAATTAACTGTCAACAAATTTTCACTATCTTTGTTTGTTAATAATCTTGTGTCAAATCTCCCAGGTCCTCTTATTGCTCTTTCATTATCTAAAATCCCCCATCCGAATGTTGCATCAGGTCCCTCTGTTTGTTCTCTTTCATAAGGTTTGTTAGCTGTTGATAATACAGTTACGACAACAAGATGATTATCCATCCAAGGAAATTGATTCCATACATTAGCAACAGTTGCACTTACTGTAGGTGTTGCAAAGGATGTTCCTTTAATATATCGGTAACATCCATTTGTTGTTGTGATTTGACATTCATTTTTAGGTAACTCAATTTGCCAGTTTCCTTGTGCTGAAATCCCCCAGTTTTTTACAGCTTCTCCAGCTTTATTTGAATAAGCAGCTAATGTTTTTCCACTTTGAGGAGTATCTTCTTCCAAAGCAATAGCAGAAATCCACCCATTTTTTATGTTTGGTTTTTTATGTGCATAATGCGATTCTAAAGAAGCTTGTTCTTTTTTCTCATTTCCTGCTGACCAAACAAAAATACTGTCTGTCTCTGCGTATTTTTCTAATTTTTCTAGATAAATATCTTCTACAGAATTCTCTGTCCAAGTAGAACCATATGAATTATTAAATATTCTAACGCCTTTATTATATAAATTTTGATAATGTTCAATTTTAGGTTCTGTATGTGCAAGATGATAAATTTCCTCTCCTGTATCAAAAGTCCTTGATTTTGCTCGCATAATAGATTGTGCATAAATATCAGATAATTTATTTTTTTTAACAAAAACATGAGTAACAAGAGTACCATGATGTCGTTTATCTTCTTCATCAGTACCATTTTGTGTAATATCGACTAATCTAGATAGATTATTTGCCTTTTTAAATTTTTCTGATTGGTAAAAAAAAGTATCTAAAATACCTACATGATAAATTTTATGTTCATTACTGTGGTATAAAGGTAATCGTTGTTCCTCTTCAATACCTAAATAATTTCCTTTAGGATTTGATGGAGATAAACCAACCTGATTGATAGTTGAGATTGAGGAAGAGCTATCTATGCTTAATGTATTAGGTAAGCTTACATAAGGAGAGGAGGATGAAAGTGTTGAGATTGTTTCATTTGCTGAGTAAAAACTTGCATTGTTTGCACTGTTTTCTAATTCCTTTGTTGAATTTGTATGATTATTTTCGTTAATTGTAGAAGATGGAAAAATATTTCTTTCCTCCGTATTTTTTCCGTAATTTGGAGAAACTATATTATTTCCATTGTTTGATGAGGATGCGCTGCCCCCCCCACCACCACAAGAAGTTAATAACGCAGATAAAATTAAAGTTATATTTTTTTTTGACCAATTGTTTTTCTTTTCCATATTTATTACCTTTATATTATATTCAATAAAAATAATTTTTTATTTAAATTTTGGGGCTGACGTAGATTAACATACTAGCTAATCTACGTCAGCTCCTTTAATAATCTACCCCTTAAACAGTCGGTGTTTAAGGGGCAGATGAAGCATTAAGTACGATTAAAAATGAAAGCTAATACCGAATTGAATACTGTCATTTTTGTGTTTTGTTTTTCTCCCAATATCTCTGCTTGCACTAAGATTGGCGAAAAAACGTTGATTATAGTTAAATTGTACGCCTGCACGAAGATTGCCCCAAGCACGATCTGATTTTTCTAGTATGGTTTCAAAGGAGCTTCCATTTAGCGTTGCTTTAATCGTTGGGACGTTCTTATTCCATTCTTTTATCCAACGAGCAGAAACATAAGGTAGCCAATTTTGCGATTGATAATGCAGGTCAACGCCTAAACCGCTTTTTAAACTACGGCGTTTTTGTTCAGAGAATTGCATTTGGGTAATGCCAATATTTTTTTCACCAAATCCTGATATTTCTAGGTGCGTTTTATTAATATCTGCATTAAGTGCGAGGAATAGATTATCCCATTGCCATTCATATCCTGCGAAAGTTTGTAAATTAAAGCTATTCGTCTCTGTTTCTGCAGACTGTGAATGTAACGCTTGACCAAGCTGTGCAATACGATGAAGTGTTAATTTACCTGAATTTAGTTGTAAAGCACTACCTACCCACCAATTCTCTTTGTCATAACGGAGCGTTGTATTAATGAGGTGATTGTTAAGTGTTGCTTTCACTTTTCCTTGTTGTTGTGATTGCTGTTGTTGTCCCACATTTACTAATAATTGCCATTGGTCTGTAAGTTGGATTTTTGTTCCAACATAGAGATTTCGACCGCGAGGTTGAACTTGATAAGCCGCTAACGCTTGCACAGTTTGTGGTGTTTGACGAATGAAACGATTGCGGTTACTTTCAATGCGAGCAAAATCTGCAGCCTGTATCGTATGTTGTTCAGTTAATTGTGCTAGCAACCCCATATCCTTTGGTGTTTGTAGTACATTTAAAATGTAGTCCGCCATGGCTTTATGTGCTTTAGGACCTGGGTGAAAACTATCGGCAAATAAACGTCCATCAGCAACGGTTGGATCTTGTGGTTGACAAGGCGTTGTTGTAGTTGCTGTGCTGTTTGAACAAGCAACGTCAGTCGTATTATCGATGCCGTAATCTTTTGGCCGTGCGATCATATCTTTTAATAAACCTTCCGCATCAATGCGAATAATATTCCCTCCTACTTGATTTAATGCTTCGGTGACACGACTATTTAAGATAGCTGTTGCGAATTTTGCTTGCTGGGCGACATCGCTATATTGTCTAATTAATAAATCGGCGATTTTTTCAGCGTTATAGCCTGCACTAACAAAACCACTTTTGGCAACCACATTTAATTTTTTTAAAAAGTTTTCTGCAGAGTTTTGTAACGTTTCTAATCTATGTTTTTCAAATTCATCACTATTTCCTGTTGATTTAGAGAGTATTTCTTTAACTGATTTTTCAAATGCTTTTTTATAGGTTGTATCTAGCTTAAAAATATCTAAAAGTGAAGTAAGCACACTTCCTAATAAAGGGATAGATGTAAGCGTTTCACTTGCTTGCTGTTTTATTTTTTTACTTGCCACTTCACCTAATTGATTAAAAAATTCAGGAGTAGAAACCACATTAGGTACGGTTGGTATGATTACAGTATTGATCCCAGCTTGGCGCAATTTTGCCCAATCTTTGGCGAGAGTAGTGGCAAGCTTTTGAATTTCAGTTAACACAAATGCCTGTTTTTCAGCATCAGGTTTTGATACAGCTTGCGTTAATATTGTGGCAAAATCATTACCTCCACCCCATAAAATATGCAATGCCTCTTTTTGTGGAGAGCCTTGAAGATAAGTTTCAATTTGTTTGCCAAGCTCGACATTAGGTTGTGCTTGTTGAGATGTTGATGTTGTGGTGTGTTTACTATTTGTTCCCACGATAACGCCACCACTATAAGCATAGTTTGTTCCGCCTTGTGTAGATGCTTTTAACATGTCTCCACCAAGTGCCTTGTTCAAAATTTCATTGTATAAAGCATGATATTGCCCTTGTGCATTCAAGTAAGAAGCTTTTTTATTCCAGTTTGTTTGACCAATATCGCTTAAACTATCACCAAATACGACTACGCCCTTTGCAAATGAGGATGTTGATAATGCACAGCATAGGGCGAACGATAGCGTTTTCATTTTCATATATACTCCAATATCCAAAGATAAAAACGACACATATTCAAGCATAGCGAGGAGAAACAAAACAATAAAAAAATGACAAATCAGATCAGTGGTGGTAAGACTTCTTATCAGCAAAAAATATACAATTTAGTTTAGCGTGCTATACGTAACGTGAGTTTTTTATGATTAAGCATCGTTTCTATAACAAAATGGCTTGTCTAAGGATTTTAATGTTGCATTTTGTGTCAGGAATATAATCAACTGTCTTGCGATTAGATTGGAATTAGTATATTTTCGGAGTGGTAAAAAATAATTAACAAATTTTTAATAACACAGCATCTACTAAATGATTAGGAGTAAAAATGAAAAAAAGCATGAAACTTTCTTTATTCACATTGGCGCTCATCTCGGGTTCAGCAATGGCTGCACCGAAAACTTTTGTTTATTGTCTTGAGGCATCGCCTTCCTTTTTAAGTCCGCAACTTGGTACAGATGGTGCAACCCTTGATGCTACAGGTCGTGCAATTTTCAACAAATTAACTACCTTTGAACCAGGTACGACCAATGTTGTGCCTGATTTAGCCGAAAAATGGGACGTGTCTGAAGACGGCAAAACCTACATTTTCCATTTGCGTAAAGGCGTGAAATTCCACGCCAACAAAGTGTTCAAGCCGACCCGTGATTTCAATGCAGACGATGTGTTATTCTCTTTTAATCGTCAATTAGATCCAAACCACCCATACCACAAAGTCTCAGGCGGTAACTACGAATACTTTATCGGTATGGATATGCAAAACATTATCGACAAAGTGGAAAAAGTCGATGATTACACCGTGAAAATCAGCCTAAAAGTGGCAAACGCCCCGTTTTTAGCTAACTTAGCGATGGATTTTGCTTCGATTTTATCCGCAGAATATGGCGACAAAATGCTCAAAGCGGGCAAACCTGAAACCGTGGATAACCAACCAATCGGTACAGGTCCGTTTGAATTTGTCTCCTACCAAAAAGATTCTACCGTTCGCTACAAAGCCTTTGAACAATATTGGGCAGGCAAAGCGAAAATCGACCGCTTAGTGTTTGCGATTACGCCTGATGCCTCTGTGCGTTATGCCAAATTGATCAAAGGCGAATGCCACGCAATGCCATATCCAAATCCTGCGGATATTGAAAAACTTAAAGCTGATCCGAAAATTGAGGTACTCACTCGCCCAGGTTTGAACATTGGCTATCTCAACTTCAACGTGCAAAAAGCCCCATTTGACAACGTGAAAGTGCGTCAAGCGTTAAGCTATGCGGTCAACAAAGATGCGATTATTGATGCGGTTTACCAAGGGGCGGGGCAAAAAGCGAAAAACCCAATCCCACCAACAATGTGGTCGTACAATGAAGACGTAAAAGATTACGACTACGATCCAGAAAAAGCCAAAGCATTGTTGAAAGAAGCAGGCTTTGAGAACGGCTTTGAAACGGATTTATGGGCAATGCCTGTTTCTCGTCCGTACAACCCGAATGCTCGCCGTATGGCCGAGTTAATCCAAGCCGACTGGGAAAAAGTGGGCGTGAAAGCGAAAATCGTCAGCTACGAATGGGGCGAATACCTCAAACGGATGCGTGCAGGCGATCACCAAACAGGTATGATTGGTTGGACTGGCGATAACGGCGACCCAGACAACTTCTTGAACACTTTGTTAAGCTGTTCGGCGGTGGAAACTGGTTCAAACTATGCGAAATTCTGCCACAAAGAGTTTGATGGCATTGTGACCCAAGCCACTCAAGAAACAGATAAAGCGAAACGTACCGAGCTTTACAAACAAGCGCAGGTGCTATTCAAAGAGCAAGCCCCGTGGATTACCGTGGCTCACTCCACCACTTACTTTCCAGTGCGTAAAGAAGTGAAAGGTTACGTGGTCAGCCCATTCGGTGTTCACGATTTCTACTCAGTAGATTTGGAGAAGTAAGCCATCACAACGGGTAAGATTTTTCGGATTTTTTGCAAAATTCGGGTAAAATCACTCACCGTTGTGAAAGAACTCTCTCTCGCTTGTGGGAGAGAGGGCAAGCAAGTGGTGAGTTACGCTTGATATTTTACAATGCAATATTCAGTCCTCTCCCTGATTTTCGCTTCTGAACGAAGCTCAAATCTGTCCCTCTCCCGTAAACGGGCGAGGGTACTTAATTTCTGATACCAAGAGATTTTCAATGTTTCAGTTTATTATTAAACGTATTTTAATGGTGATCCCGACCTTTTTAGCGATCACCTTGATTACCTTTGCCTTGGTGCATTTAATCCCTGGCGATCCGATTGAGATCCGAATGGGCGAGCGTGGGCTGACCCCTGAAGTGCACGCCCAAATGATGCAACAGCTCGGCTTAGATCGCCCATTGCCTGAACAGTATTTCAGCTATATCAAAGGCGTGTTGCAAGGCGATTTAGGCAACTCTTTCCGCAATAATGAACCCGTGATGAAAGAGTTTTTCACACTATTTCCTGCCACGGTGGAACTGGCGATTTTTGCCTTGGGTTGGTCGCTGATTGGCGGTGTGATTTTGGGTGTGATTGCGGCAGTGAGAAAAGATTCGTGGATTTCGCATATCGTAACGTCTATGTCACTCACTGGCTATTCCATGCCGATTTTTTGGTGGGGCTTGATTTTGATTTTATACCTTTCCACCCCACTCGGTTTGCCCGCTTCAGGGCGTTTGCCGTCCGAATATTGGATCGAAGCCGAAACTGGCTTTATGTTAATTGACACGTGGAACTCGGACGAACCCGGGGCATTTTTAGCTGCGATTAAATCGCTGATTTTGCCTGCGGTGGTACTTGGCACCATTCCCCTTGCGATCATCACGCGTATGACTCGTTCATCAATGCTTGAAGTGCTAGGCGAAGACTATATCCGCACCGCCAAAGCCAAAGGCTTGAACACCACTCGCATTGTGATCGTCCACGCCTTACGCAATGCGTTAATTCCTGTGGTAACCGTGGTCGGCTTGATTATCGGGCAGTTATTATCGGGTGCGGTACTGACGGAAAATATCTTCTCGTGGCCAGGCATCGGCAAATGGGTGATTGATGCGATCAACTCCCGTGATTACCCTGTGTTACAAGGTTCGGTATTGATTATTGCCACCTTGATTATTTTAGTGAATTTAACGGTCGATTTGATTTACGGCGTGGTAAACCCACGAATTCGTCATAACTAATTGCAAATTTTTATCAAATTTTGACCCGTTGTATGGACGTCAACGTGGCGTCCCAACAAAAGACAGAATTTAAAAATCGTTGGAGTGTTAATGTCTAGTATTGAACTAACTTCCCCTGCACCCAAAACCCCCTTGCAGGAATTTTGGCACTATTTTTGCCAAAATCGTGGGGCGGTGATTGGGTTAGCTTTTATTGCAGTGGTGTTTATCTGTAGCCTGTTTGCAGATTTCATCGCCCCATTCGATCCCATTGAACAGAACCGTTCTGCCTTATTACTGCCACCGATGTGGTTTGAAGGCGGTAATAGTGCTTACATTTTAGGCACGGACGACATCGGGCGGGATATTCTCTCTCGCATTATTCACGGAGCAAGGCTTTCGGTATTTATCGGCTTACTGATCGTGTTGCTCTCTTGCGTGTGTGGCGTGATTTTGGGCTTGCTCGCAGGCTATTACGGCGGAATGGTCGACATCATCATTATGCGATTTGTTGATATTATGTTGGCAATCCCAAGCCTGCTGTTAACCATTGGCGTGGTGACGATTCTCGGGCCTGATCTGATTAACGCTGCCATTGCGATTGCGGTGGTGTCGATTCCCAGCTATGTGCGTTTAACTCGTGCCTCTGTGATGAGTGAAAAAAATCGCGATTATGTCACCGCTTCCCGTGTGGCAGGGGCGGGCGTATGGCGATTGATGTTTGTGGTGATTTTGCCCAACTGCCTTGCACCGCTTATCGTGCAGATGACAATGGGGATTTCCAATGCGATTTTAGAGCTTGCCGCACTCGGTTTCTTAGGCATTGGGGCACAACCGCCAACGCCAGAGCTTGGCACAATGCTTGCCGAATCTCGTGGCTTTATGCAGTCAGCAAACTGGTTGGTGACAATCCCAGGTTTCGCGATTTTATCGCTCGTGCTTGCCTTTAACTTAATGGGTGACGGCTTGCGTGATGCCCTTGATCCAAAATTAAAACAGTAGGAGCGGAAAATGGCATTATTAGAAGTAAACGCACTTTCCGTGCATTTTGGCGATCAGAAAGCCCCGTTTAAAGCGGTGGATCGCATTAGTTATACGGTCAATGAAGGCGAAGTGCTGGGCATTGTGGGCGAATCGGGTTCGGGCAAATCGGTCAGTTCCTTGGCGATTATGGGCTTGATTGACTACCCCGGCAAAGTGTACGCCAACGCTCTGCAATTTAATGGCAACGATTTGTTAGCGTTAAGCCCGAAAGAGAAGCAGAAAATCGTTGGGGCGGACGTGTCGATGATTTTCCAAGATGCGATGACTAGCCTTAACCCAAGCTACACCGTGGGTTTCCAAATTATGGAAGCCTTGAAAGTGCATCAAGGCGGTAGCAAAAGTTGGCGAAAAGAGCGAGCAATTGAATTGCTAACGATGGTCGGTATTCCTGATCCAACGTCTCGCCTTGATGTTTATCCGCACCAACTGTCTGGCGGTATGAGCCAACGGGTGATGATTGCAATGGCGATTGCGTGCAATCCAAAACTGCTGATTGCGGACGAACCCACTACGGCGTTAGATGTAACAATCCAAGCCCAAATCATCGACTTATTGCTTGAGCTACAACGCAAAGAGAATATGGCGTTGATTTTGATCACCCACGATTTAGCGTTAGTAGCGGAGTCCGCTCACCGTATTATTGTGATGTACGCAGGGCAAGTGGTGGAAGAAGGCCGAGCGGAAGAGATTTTTAAATCGCCATTGCACCCTTACACTCAGGCGTTATTGCGTGCCTTGCCTGAATTTGCCGAAGGCAAATCCCGCTTGCAGTCGTTGCCAGGGGTTGTACCTGGGAAATACGACCGCCCACAAGGTTGCCTGCTCAACCCACGCTGTCCATATGCCACCGATTTATGTCGTTCCCAAGAGCCTGCCTTAAAAACGCTCAATGGACGACAAGTGAAGTGCCATACGCCGTTGAACATTGATGGATTACCACAGGCAATGTAGGGACGCCACGCTGGCGTCCGTTATAACGGGTCAAATTTTCGTTATATTTTATAAATTGGACGCCAGCGTGGCGTCCCTACAAAAAGAACAATAATATGCAAAATACCAACCAAACCCCGCCGCTTCTTGATGCGGTGGATCTGAAAAAATATTATCCCGTCAAAAAAGGGCTGTTTTCCAAGCCGAAATTGGTCAAAGCCGTGGATGGGGTGTCGTTCCGTTTGGAACGGGGCAAAACCCTTGCAGTTGTGGGCGAGTCGGGCTGTGGTAAATCAACCTTGGGACGAATGCTCACAATGATCGAATGCCCGACCGAAGGCGAGTTGTTCTACAACGGACAGAATTTTTTGGAAAATGACCACGAAACCGCCAAACTTCGCCGTAAAAAAATCCAAATTGTGTTCCAAAATCCGTATGCGTCGCTCAATCCACGCAAAAAAATTGGCACGATTTTAGAAGAGCCGTTACTGATCAACACCGCACTTTCTGCCAAAGAACGCAAGCAAAAAGTGTTGGATATGATGGCGAAAGTCGGCTTAAAACCCGAATTTTACGACCGCTATCCGCATATGTTTTCAGGCGGACAACGCCAGCGGATAGCCATTGCTCGTGGCTTGATGTTAGAGCCTGACATCGTGGTGGCGGACGAACCTGTTTCGGCTCTTGATGTGTCAGTACGGGCCCAAGTGCTAAACTTGATGATGGAATTGCAAGAAGAGATGGGGCTCTCCTATGTGTTCATTTCCCACGATTTATCGGTGGTCGAGCATATCGCTGATGAAGTGATGGTAATGTACCTTGGGCGAGTGGTGGAACAAGGCGACACCCAAACGATTTTCAGCAACCCACGCCACCCTTATACCCAAGCGTTGCTTTCCGCCACGCCACGCCTCAATCCAAAACATCGCCGTGAGCGAATTAAACTGACAGGCGAATTGCCAAGCCCACTCAACCCACCAAAAGGGTGTGCGTTCCACGCTCGTTGCCGTTTAGCCACCGAACGTTGTAGCCAAGCACGTCCTGAACTCAAATCCTATCTAGGCGGGGCAAAAATCGCTTGTTTTGAAATCTAATTTATGGAGAGAATATCATCAGTGATATATTTTTTTGTTATATGTTAGAGTGATTAAGACTTTGTTAATTGAAGATATTTCGTTATGGTAGCAAAACATTTTGACTTCAAAGGAGATCTTATGAAAACCAACACTAAATATACTTTAATCGCAACAACATTATTTATCGCGGGACAAGCTTACGCAGAAAATAAAACGTTAATCAATTGTGTGAGTCGCTCGCCAGCCTCTTTTAGCCCTGCGTTAGTTATGGAGGGAATTTCTTATAACGCAAGCTCTCAGCAAGTTTACAACCGTTTAGTGGAGTTTAAACGAGGCTCAACAGAAATTGAGCCTGCATTAGCGGAAAGTTGGCACATTAGCGATGATGGTTTGACTTATACTTTCAATTTACGTAAAGGGGTAAAATTCCATTCAAACAAGTTGTTCAAACCAACTCGAGATTTTAACGCTGATGACGTGCTTTTTTCGTTTTTACGTCAGTTAGATAAAGCACATCCATACCATTCTGTTTCCAAAGGAACCTACCCTTATTTCAATGCCATGAAATTTCCAGCATTGTTGAAGGCAATAGAAAAAGTGGATGATTATAAGGTTAAAATTACCTTAACTCGTCCTGATGCCACTTTTCTTGCCAGTTTAGGAATGGATTTTATCTCGATCTATTCAGCGGAATATGCAGACAAAATGTCAGCCGCAGGCAAACCTGAAACCATTGATACACAGCCTATTGGTACAGGGCCTTTCGTTTTTTCAGGGTATCAGTTAGATCAAAAAATCCGCTTTCTTGCTAATGAAAATTATTGGAAAGAAAAAGCAGGGATTGATCGTTTAATTTTTGAGATTGTTCCTGATGCGGCAACACGTTATGCCAAGCTTAAGGCGGGATCTTGCGACATCATTGATTTTCCAAATGTAGCTGATTTGGAAAAAATGAAAACTGATCCGAAGATTAATTTACTTTCTCAGTCTGGTTTGAATATTGCTTACGTGGCATTTAACACGGAAAAAGCCCCATTTGATCAAGTTAAAGTCAGACAAGCATTGAACTATGCCGTGGATAAAAAAGCGATTTTAGATGCGGTTTATCGTGGGGGTGGTATTGTAGCGAAAAATCCATTGCCACCAACCATTTGGGGCTATAACAATGACATTACAGATTATGAGTATAACCCAGAAAAAGCGAAGCAATTGTTAAAAGAAGCTGGATTTGAAGAGGGTTTTGAAACGAAAATTTGGGTTCAGCCTGTTGTTAGAGCTTCCAATCCCAACCCTCGCAGAATGGCTGAACTTATTCAAGCAGACTGGGAGAAAGTCGGGGTAAAAGCAGAATTGATAAGCTATGATTGGGGGGATTATATTAAGCGTACCAAGGCAGGTGAACTCACAGCGGGTACCTATGGTTGGTCTGGCGATAATGGCGATCCTGATAATTTTCTCTCACCGTTATTAGGTGGAAGTAATATCGGTAACAGTAATTATGCACGTTTTAAAAATGATGAATTGGATGCGTTACTTGAGAAAGCAACAACATTATCTGATAAAAAAGAGCGTGAAAAGCTATATCAACAAGCACAAGTCATTATTAAAGAGCAAGCTCCTTGGATAAATATTGCTCACTCTATTGGTTTTGCACCAACGAGTAAGCGTGTCAAAAACTATAAGCAAAGTCCATTTGGCTATTCTTACTTTTATGGTACTGAAATCGTTGACTCCGAAAAATAGATATTATTTCTAATAGAAATAATGAGAGCTAAAGAAAAAAGTTTAACGCTGATGAAAAGCGTTAAACTTTTTTAGTTATATCCCATCATTCGCAATAAACTTCTTGTGTATTCTATTGCTTCTGAACGATTATTTAGACCAATTTTTTGGTATAGATTACGAATATGGGTTTTGATAGTCGTGAGTGCAACTGCTAATTCATCAGCGATTTGCTCATTACTTAACCCTGAGTAAATTAATCCTAATACCTGCCATTCACGTTGGGTGAGAGGGCTAATTCTGAGTAATTCTGGCAATTGTGGATTGGCTAATAAATTTTTGACAAAATCCTCATCAAAATATGCTGTTTTATGTCGATTATGTTGATTAATACTACGTAAAATAAATTGTGCTTTATGCACAGATAATTCATCTAATATATTAAGTTGCAATAGTTCTCTAAGTTGTTGAGCAATGAGTTCTCCTTCAATAACAAATGCACTAATAAAATTGGTTTGTTGACTGAAGGTTAATGCCAAAATTAAATCTCGTTGTGCGAGATCTTTTTTCCCTAATAAAAAATAAGCACGATTGCGTAAAATCAAATTGCGCTGATGATCACTTACTAAACTAAATGAAATTGTAGTATTAATTAGATCATTTAAAATCTCTAAAGCGTTATTAAAATTTTGTTGAAGTAAATAGCAACGTGCAATATTACGCCATTGACGTTGAGTAAAGTGATTATATTTTTGTTTAGGGTAATTGGCATAAGCCAGCCAATTTTCTAATGCAACTGAATCATTTTTCATTTGCCAATAAATGAGTTGAACCTCATCAATCGTGGTTAGCCAATCTTTGTGGGGGGCATAATGTGAAAGCAGGCTTTTACAACGAAGGATAAGTTTCTCAGCGTTATGTAAATCTCCTTTAGTTAAGGAAATCTTGGTTAGGAGTGCTAGACATTGAATCTGCTCTTCTTCTTTTTCTAGCACTTCAATGCCTGCATGTGCCATTGCTTCTGCTTGATCTAAATGATGCCACTCCCACAAAATTTGCCCTTTTAAGCGTAATAAAAACTCATTCATTGGAATTTGGCGGAAATTTTGTGATTGATTAGTGGTTTGTTTTAGTAAGTCGTAAGCAGATTGCCAAAAACCTTGAGCGGACAAAATTTCAGATTGCTGTAGTCTAGACCACAACCAATGATGGTAGGCATGTTGCTGTGTCGCTAGCCTTTCTACTTCCTGCATTAAAGATAAACTTTCTTTCAAGTGACCACGGCAATGTTGTGCTTCTGCAATGACTGATTTAGCAACAATTTGAGCATAACCAAATTCGAAAGAAAGATGTTGCAGTGCTTGATTAGCTAAATCATAAGCTTGCTTTTCATCACCTGCGTTAATTGCTACCTGAGCTTTTAATGCTTCAAAACGTCCCAACATGCTTTCTGTTAACGGTGAGCGAGGTTGAAATTTTTCCAAAATACCACTAACTTCTTGATAGCGATGCTGACTTTGTGCAAGCCAAGCTTTAAGTAATACAAGATTTTCATCTTGCCAAAGCTGTTTTGGGGGAATATGTGTTAAGCAGTCTTCAAGTAATTTTAATTGTCCTTGATGAAATAATGCCCATCCTTGTTCTTGTAAGATAGCATATAATGTTGTGTGTTCTTCCAACATCTGAGCATGATAGAGTGCTTCTGAACCATATCCTAACTCTAACCATTTTAATGCAGCAATTTTATGTAGTCGTTGCCATTCGTTAGGTAATTCTAGGCGACAGCTTTGAGATAAATAAGAATGTAGAATTGGATGGAATTTCCACCAAATTTCACCGTTATCTTGTGGCAAACGAAGAGTAAATAACCCTTGTTTTTCTATATCATCTAGTTTTTTTATTCCATTTTCATCTTGGGTGAGAGCAAATACCAGTTTCTCATTCATTGAGCGCAAAATTGCACAGCGTTGCATTAAATGCTTAGTAGCTGGATCCACATAGTGGAAAACTTCTTCATTTAAATAATCTGCGATATGTCGTTGAGTAAGTTTATGAAAGAGTTTATCTGGAAACTGTAACAGTTCCTTATTTTGACGAATGGTAAAAAGCATTAATTGCAATGCCGTTGCCCAGCCCTCTATGCGATCACAAATAGCAAAGATTAATTCATCAGTTAAATTTTCGTTTAGTTTTTGTGCAAAGAATTGACGTGTTTCGTCAGGCGTGAAAGCCAATTGATGCATATCAATTTCCAAAAGTTTTTCGTGAATACGTAGGTTGGCAATGCTTAATGGTGGAATTAATCGAGAAAGTAAAATTAGACTCATTGTCGTGGGTTGATGTTTCAACCAAAAACGCAAGGCATCATGGATCTCGTGATTGTCTATTAAATGATAATCATCAATGACTAAATAAAAATGTTGTTTAAGTTGATGTAATGGAAGCAGAAGTTGGCTAAAACAGTCAGTTAGATCATTATGATAGTGAATATTCTCTAAGTTAAGCCCTGTTGCTTTAGATAATGCAGCAGAAAAATAATAAGAGAATTGTTCTGCTTTATTATCACTTTCATCCAAGGTGAACCAAGCCAGTCTTGTATTTTTCTCTAATACAAGAGATTGCCATTGTCTCACTAATGTTGTTTTACCATACCCTGCAGGGGCGGTAATTAAGGTGAGAGGATATTGTTTGACTTGCTTCAATCTACGTAACAACTCCGTTCTCTTCACGCCGATAGTCGGATTGGATGGGTTTCGTTCTGAATAATTGGAGCTAAGTTTGCTGGGAATAAGTTTTTTAACAACTCGCATTGTCTCTTTACGCACAAATTGGATAATTTTATTCAATTGATTCTAGCAAAAATAGAAAGATTTCTGTAAAAATAATTCGCAGAGAGAACAAGGGGTTCCCCCCTTGTTAAGAGGTAGATGGGGTTAAGACACTTAAACACCTAACTCTTGGAACAATCGTTTACAAGCCATTCCATCTTCTTTAAATAAATGACAACGATTTGAGTTGATACCAATAGACATATCATCCCCTTCTTTGACAAGAACAATATCGTTTTGGCGATAAACCAAAGTTTGTTTAATTGGGGGCATTTCCAAATGAATTTGCGTTTCGTTACCGAGTTGCTCCACAACTTTTACGTTACCTTTAATGCAAATATCGCTTTGATTGCAAGGTAACAAATGCTCAGGTCGAATACCGAGCGAAAGATTATCACCAACTTTCACTCCCTTGCCTTCCACTGGCACCCAAAATGTTAAGTGAGTAGAGTCTGGCATTTCAATTTTTACGCCATCTTGTTTTACCTCTACTACACGAACTGGAATAAAATTCATTTTAGGTGAACCAATAAATCCAGCCACAAAACGATTGGCAGGATAATGATAAAGTTCTAAAGGTTTACCTACTTGAGCAACGTTGCTGGTGATGTTAGGGTTGTTGCCTAATGCTTGTAACACTACGATTTTATCTGCCAATGTCATTGCTTCTACCTGATCATGAGTAACATAAATCATTGTTCTTCCCAACTTTTTATGCAATTTTGAGATTTCAACTCGCATTTGTACACGTAAAGCAGCATCAAGATTTGATAAAGGTTCATCCAACAGAAAAACTTTAGGTTGGGAGACCAATGTACGTCCAATAGCTACACGCTGACGCTGACCTCCTGAAAGTTCCTTCGGTTTGCGTTCTAATAAATGAGCGAGTTGCAAGATCTCTGCTACATGATTTACTCGTTGCTCAATTTCTGCTTTCTTTTTTCCTTCCAACTTTAAACCAAAAGACATATTTTCAGCAACATTGAGGTGCGGATAGAGTGCATAAGATTGGAAGACCATACCAATATTACGTTTTGCAGGTGGGACATCATTCATTCGAGTGTCTCCAATAAAGAGATCACCAGTGGAAATATCTTCAAGTCCTGCGATCATACGCAATACAGTTGATTTACCACAACCTGATGGACCAACAAAAACAACGAACTCACCTTCTTTTATTTCAAGGTTAATTTCTTTTGAAATGTGTACATCACCATAGGATTTACCTACTTTTATTAGTTTTACATCAGCCATATTTATTCTCCACTCACCTCTATAAAAAGAGTTTGAAATAGTCTAGCGGTTTTCTTTTTTATTGCCATCATACTCTGTTGAAAAATCCTTAATCAGGAAGAAAAAATTTTTTAAGATTTCTAATGTTATTTTGTGATCTACTTCACATAAAAATCGTTTTTTATGTGAAGTAGATCACAAAAATTAATTCTTAATAAAAAATTGAGATAGAGATCACAAATTTAAATAGAGGGGCGTAGATGGGGGAATGATGCTATGAGGTGGAGAATAGACAAAGATTAGTTTACATATTTTTATCGAATAATTAAGGAGCATGTTATGAAAAAATTCACACAAACCGCATTAGCTGTGTTAGTTGGATTATTTGCAACACAAATGGTTAATGCAAAAATAGTTGAGGGACAATTAAATATTTGGATTAATGCCGATAAAGGATATAACGGCTTAGCAGAAGTAGGGAAAAAATTTGAGGAAGACACGGGAGTGAAAGTGCTTGTTGAACACCCAAGTAAATTAGAAGAACTTTATCCACAAGTCGCTTCAACAGGTGATGGTCCAGATATTATTATTTTTGCACACGACCGTTTTGGTGGATATGCTCAATCAGGTTTGTTGGCAGAAGTACAGCCTTCAGCAGATTTTAGAGGAAAGTTATCTGATATAGGTTGGGAAGCAACAAAATATAACGGTAAACAGATTGCTTATCCGATTGCCATTGAATCTCTTTCGCTCATTTATAATAAAGATTTAGTGCCAATTCCTCCAAAGACTTGGGAAGAGGTCGAGGCGTTAGATAAAGCACTACGTCTCAAAGGTAAAAGTGCAATAATGTGGAACTTGGTAGAACCTTATTTCACTTGGCCGTTAATGTCTTCTCAAGGTGCATATGCGTTTAAATCAACCCCAAATGGGTATGACACTCAAAATATTGGAGTGAACAATCAAGCCGCACAAATAGGATTACAGTTTGTGGTGGATTTAGTCAAAAACAAAGTTATTAATGCCGATATGGATTATTCCGTTGCAGAAGCTTCTTTTAACAAAGGAAATACAGCGATGACGATTAACGGTCCTTGGGCTTGGGCTAATATTGAAAAAAGTAAGATTAATTATGGTGTTGCAGTTCTGCCAACTTTGAATGGAAAAGCATCTAAACCATTTGTAGGTGTATTAAGTGCAGGGGTAAACTCTGCTAGTCCAAATCAAGATTTGGCAAAAGAATTTTTAGAAAATTATCTTTTAACGGATATGGGACTAGAAACTGTCAATAAAGATACGCCATTAGGTGCTGTGGCGTTAAAGAGTTATCAGGAAAAATTAGCACAGGATCCTCGTATTGCATCAACGATGAAGAATGCTGAAAATGGTGAGATTATGCCAAATATTCCGCAGATGAGCCGATTTTGGTATGCACAAAAGGCTGCAATTAATTCTGCTGTGACAGGTCGTCAATCAGTTAAAGTAGCGTTAGATGAAGCACAGGCTAAGATTGAAAAAGAGTAATGTCCTACGTTATGCAAAGGTGCCCTTGTTGGCATCTTTGTAATGTTAGTTTAGCGTCATTTGGTAGTTATTTTTGACGATCTTTGTTGCTGTAAATATAAGGAAGATCCAATGCCAGTATTAACGAGTTCTATTCATTCCGCCACATTGTCTTGGAGCAAACGAGCTATTGTTGCACTACTTTATCTATTCGCCTTTTACTTAGTTTTTATTATTTATTTACAAGGTGAGATTCTTTTTGCTCTGCTTGCTTTGATCATAATTACCTCTGCGATTTATGTTTTTAGTACCCAGTGGGCTTATCGCTGGCGCTATGTCTATCCTGGTGTTGCAGCTATTGGTATTTTCGTGGTATTTCCCCTTCTTTGTACAGTTGTCATTGCATTTACCAATTACAGCGGATCTAATCAGTTAAATTTTGAACGTGTGGTTAATCAATTACAGACACAACGTTATTTTTCAGGAGAACATTATAATTTTAAGTTGTTAGAGAGGGAGGATGGGCAGTATCAAATTGCCTTAGAAAACCATCAGTTACAAAAATTTTATCTTTCAGCAACAATGCCGTTAGCGGAATTAAGAGGAAATATTGAAGTATCAGAAGTGGATGGACTACCTGAATTTAAGGTCGCACCATTAAAAATAATTACTCAAAATCGCCAACAGTTACAAACAATTAATCTTCGCTTACCAAGTACAGAAAATTTGACAATGAGTTCTTTGCGTCAATTTTCCCAACAAAGTAGCCGTTACCATTTTGATGACAATACGCAGATTCTGACGAATAAAGAAAGTGGCGAACGTTATAAACCGAATGACGCTATTGGATTTTTTCAACAAATTGATGGGAAAGGACATTTTATTGATAAGCGTTTAGAGCCAGGATATACCGTTACGGTAGGTTGGCAGAATTTTATCAAAATTTTAACAGATGAAGGGGTGCAGGGACCTTTTATTAAAATTTTTATTTGGACGGTAGTTTTTGCGTTACTCACTGTTATCTTTGTGACTTTTCTCGGCATGATTTTTGCTTCTTTGATTCAATGGGAGGCTTTGAAAGGCAAAGCAATATATCGTCTGTTATTGATTTTGCCTTATGCTGTTCCTTCCTTTATTTCGATTCTTATTTTCAAAGGTTTATTTAACCAAAGTTTTGGGGAAATTAACCTAATTTTGGAAAATTTATTTGGTATTCGCCCTGAGTGGTTTAATGATCCTATTCTTGCAAAAGTGATGATTTTGATTGTGAATACTTGGTTAGGCTATCCCTACATGATGATTTTGTGTATGGGGTTATTAAAAGCGATTCCTCATGATTTATATGAGGCATCTTCTATTGATGGTGCAAACGTATGGCAAAATTTCACTAAAATTACGATGCCTTTATTGTTAAAACCATTGATGCCATTAATGATTGCAAACTTCGCTTTTAATTTTAATAATTTTGTTTTAATTCAATTATTGACAGAAGGCCGCCCAGCAATGGTAGGCACGACCACGCCAGCAGGACACACTGATTTACTTGTCAGCTACACTTACCGTATCGCCTTTGAGGGCAGTGGCACACAAGATTTTGGTTTAGCAGCAGCGATTGCTGTGATCATTTTCTTGTTGGTAAGTGTGCTTGCTGTATTCCAGATTCGTTTAACAAAAATGTCCCAGGAGTAGAGGGTTAGTATGGCAATTGTTCAACCTAAATCAATGAAAGTTCGTTTGTTTGCAACGCATCTGTTTTTGATTGTGTTTTGTGCGTTGATTATGTTTCCTCTTTTGATGATTTTAGGGATTTCGTTGCGTGCGGGAAATTTGGCACTAGGCGAAATTATTCCTAGTCATATTTCCTTAGAGCATTGGAAACTGGCGTTAGGCTTTAGCGTAACCAATCTAGATGGGACAATAACACCACCGCCATTTCCCGTTTTGTTGTGGTTATGGAATTCTGTGAAAGTTGCGAGCATAACGGCATTAATCACCTTGATTTTATCTACAACCTCAGCTTATGCTTTTGCACGTTTTCGTTTTGTTGGTCAGAAAATGTTATTGCAAAGTATGCTGATTTTCCAAATGTTTCCCGCTGTATTATCACTAGTTGCTCTTTATGCTTTATTTGACCGTTTAAGCGATTATATTCCATTTTTAGGATTAAACACCCACGGTGGCGTTATTTTTGCTTATTTGGGGGGGATTGCGATGCACATTTGGACGATTAAAGGCTATTTTGAAACTATTGATAAATCTTTAGAGGAGGCCGCAAGCTTAGATGGGGCAACGCCTTGGCAAACTTTCCGTCTGATTTTATTGCCACTTTCCGTACCTATTCTTGCTGTTGTGTTTATTCTTTCATTCATCTCATCCATTATCGAAGTTCCAGTTGCTTCTTTATTGTTGCGAGATGTAGAAAATTACACTTTGGCTGTAGGAATGCAACAGTACTTGCATCCGCAAAATTATCTTTGGGGCGATTTCGCAGCCTCCGCCATTCTTTCCGCTGTGCCGATTACAGTCGTATTCATTGTGGCACAACGTTGGTTAGTTGGTGGACTAACTGCTGGAGGCGTTAAAGGCTAATTTCTAAAAATAAAATGAAATTTTACTAATTATTATTTTTTAAAGAGCAGTAGAAAATGAATCAACAACACCCTTATATTAACCCTTTCTTTCTTAATGAACATGGGCAACAGGTTTATCCTTGCCAAGATGTGTATCACAGGATTGCTGAATTATTAGGTACGCCTAAGCCAACGCTTGATTTACCTCCTGTTAAAGTGGTGCAACAAGGCAAAGAAATTGTTTTTGAATTAACAGAAAACGCTAATAGCAATTGGCAACTAACATTAGAAGACGGTAATGTTTTACAAGGAAAATGCCAAACGCAACTTAAGTTGCCTAAAAATCTAGCATTAGGCTATCATCAGTTAATAGTTGGTAATATTTCTTGTCGCATAATTGTGACACCAGAAAAATGTTTTCAACCTGAAGCACTGCAACAGAAGAAAAAACTTTGGGGAGCAATTCTACAACTTTATACTCTTCGCTCGGAGTGTAACTGGGGTATCGGTGATTTTACTGACTTAAAATTTTTCCTATCCAAATTAGCAGAAAGAGGGGGGGATTTTGTTGGATTAAACCCTATTCACTCTCTCTTTCCAGCTAATCCTGAAAGTGCTAGCCCATACAGCCCATCGTCAAGATTGTGGCAAAATATTCTTTATATTGATGTAACAGCAATTGATGCTTTTCAGCAAAGTCCTGATGCACAAGCCTGGTTTTACTCTGAGGATATTCAGCGACAATTGAATGAAGCGAGAGCAAAAAACTATGTTGATTATTCACAAGTTATTTGGTTGAAATTGGAGGGATTGAGAAGAGCTTATAATCAATTTAAATATTGGGATCAAGGCGAATTTGAACAATTTATTGCAGAACATGGAGAATTGTTGAAGATTCAAGGCACTTTTGATGCACTACACCAATGGCTAAGTTCTCAATTTTCTAATCAATGGGGATGGAGCGATTGGGCTGCACAGTACCAAGATTATCATCAGCAAGCGGTAATACAATTTCAACATGAGCAATCAGATCTTGTTCGTTTCTATATGTGGTTGCAATTTGTTGCACAGCAACAGCTGAAATCTTGTAATGAGTTTGCCAAAAAACTCAATATGCCAATTGGTTTTTATCGAGATTTGGCTGTAGGCGTTGCGGATAATGGTGCTGAAACTTGGGCGGATAAAGAACTTTATGTACTAGGTGCTTCAGTAGGAGCACCTCCAGATGTTCTTGCTCCCCAAGGACAAAATTGGGGGTTATCGCCGATGCATCCAGATGTATTGATACAACGAGGCTATCAACCATTTATTGATTTGTTGAGAGCGAATATGAAAGATTGTGGAGCATTGCGAATTGATCATATTTTGGGATTTGCTCGAATGTGGTGGGTGCCAAAAGGGGATTCCGCACAAAATGGATTATATGTTAAATATCCTCTAGAGGATTTATTAGCGATTCTTGCACTAGAGAGTTATCGTCATCAATGCTTGATTATTGCAGAAGCACTGGGTACGGTTCCTGAAGGGATGCTTGAAGTGTTAGAGAATAAAGGTATTCTTGCTTACAATATTTTCTATTTTGAATTTGATCAAAATGGAAGTAAACCGCTTGCCAATTACCCATATCAGGCAATGACCACCTTAAGCACGCACGATTTACCAACAGTACAAGGATACTGGAAAACCTTTGATTTTGAACTTGGAGAACGTTTCGGTGTGTATCCAAACCCTGATGTATTGAATATGCTCAGAAAAAGTCGTCACGATAACAAGTTAATGATCAGAAAAGCGGTGGAGGAGGTGCAGTATCTCGAACCTGATTACATGGGAATAACGCAAACTTTTAATCATCAGTTGCAAATGTATGTTGCGGATACTAACAGTGTATTATTTGGAACACAGCCTGAGGATTGGTTAAATATGCTAGAACCTGTTAACATTCCTGGAACGAGTACGGAGTATCCAAACTGGAGGCGTAAATTAAGTCGCAATACCCAAGACATTTTCTCTGACGAAGGTATTCGACAATTGTTAGATGGAATTAATCGCAAGCGAAAAGGGACGAGGTAAAAGACAACATTTTGAATAGAAAAGATGGATGTAATGTAAAATAAAAGTCTCTTAATTTTCGTTCATTATACTCAAATAAAAAAAGGCAAAGCACTTTATATAGAAATGCGTTGCCTTGATTTATCAATAACACTAGATAATACTTTTAGGGGCTGACGTAGATTAGCCCTAAATTTCACACCATTTTCTCAACGTTTTAAGTTGCTCTTTGGGTGTCCCAAAATTAAACCGAAATTCACATTCTTTCAAGAATAAAGGAAAGTTTTTTCGGTTAATTCCATTATATTTTCGGAGTATCCGCTTAGCTTGATTCCAAAAATTCTCAATGCCGTTGATGTGATTTTGTTTCACTGCAAGCAGTTCCGAATGGTTAATTCGTTCGTGGTGAAATTCGCTCACATCAAGGGCATCATAACTACGATAAGTGTCTGTATAAACCCAGCTGTCAGGCTTGATTTTCCTTGCTATAACAGGCATTAGCGTTGTTGTTT
>MUYB01000003.1 GCA_002015125.1 [Haemophilus] felis | reverse complement strand
TGACTCCAAAAATTCTCAATGCCGTTGATGTGATTTTGTTTCACTGCAAACAGTTCCGAATGGTTAATTCGTTCGTGGTGAAATTCGCTCACATCAAGGGCATCATAACTACGATAAGTGTCTGTATAAACCCAGCTGTCAGGCTTGATTTTCCTTGCTATAACAGGCATTAGCGTTGTTGTTTTCGTATCATTGACGGCCACAGTAAACACTTTCCCTTGCCTTTTCAATACCCCAAAAACAGCCACCTTTCCTGCAGCTCCCCGCCCTCGTTTTCCCTTGCGATGACCACCAAAATAGCTTTCATCCAACTCAACTTGTCCGTCAAATACTTCATCAGCCTCAAGTGCTAAATGATAGCTAATGACCTCACGGATTTTACGATAAAACAAGATCGCTGAATTGGGCTGAATACCAAGTAAATCCGCTGCTGAACGAGCTGTTACTTCTAGTACAAAAAACTCAAGGAGCCTTTTCTGTATAGATTTCTTTAATTTACAATGAGTTATTTTCATTTTTGTAGATTAACATACTAGCTAATCTACGTCAGCCCCTAAAATAATAGTGGATGGTACGTTGGCATATCTCTACTACAAGCAGTAGGATTTTGAGAAAAATTTTCAAATGATAGAATTTTTTCAGATTACTTGACCTTAACCCTAGGTCAAGCTTTAACATTGCGCCATTCCATCTCAATAAAAATAAGGACATCTTATGAAATTACATAAATTCACCCGCTCATTGTTGCTTTTAAGTTTAGGCATAACCGCTTTTGCTCAAGCACAAACACTTTCTATGGAAGTGTGGAAAAGCCCGACTTGTGGCTGTTGTAATGAATGGATCAGCTATATGCAGAAAAACGGTTTTGAGATTAAAGTCAACGAAACAGGCAATTATGATGCCCATAAGCGCTTTAACATTAAAGATGAACACGCTTCTTGCCACACGGCAGTGATTGATGGCTATGTGATTGAAGGGCATGTACCTGTTGAAGATATCAAACATTTACTCGCAGAAAAACCCGATGCAGTTGGCTTGTCCGCACCTGGCATGCCGATTGGCTCACCAGGTATGGATGGTGAAGCATACGGCGGACGCAAAGATCCTTATGATATTGTTTTGATTAAGAAAAACGGTGAAAGTGAAGTGTTCAAATCCTATAACCAATAGGGGGGAAAGAATGAAACGTCGAGATTTTTTACGTTATGGAATTGGAATTAGCTTAGCCAGTAGCTCGCTTTATAGCCTTGCGAATATGATGAACCACGCACAACATGGCAATATGGCGATGATGCATTCAGTACCTACTGGCCTAATGCCAACTGAGGCAATGCCTTCAGGTTTATCGCTTAATGGGATATTGCAAAAACTTGCTAATCAATCGACTCAAGCTGGGCTATTCAAAGCCACTTTAAAAGCAGAGCCAATTAAAATTCGCCTCGCAGACAATAAAGAAACGGAATTTTGGGCTTATAACGGACAACTACCAGGACCACAAATTGAAGTATTTGAAGGCGATACCGTAGAAATTGAATTTATCAATCACCTACCACAACCCTCAACAGTACATTGGCACGGCTTAGATGTACCAAATGAGGCGGATGGTAACCCGATGGATATGGTTGAACCGCAAGGGAAAAAAGTCTATCGCTTTACGCTACCTCAAGGCAGTGCTGGGACATATTGGTACCACCCTCATCCACATGACCATGTTTCCGAACAAGTCTATAAAGGCTTAGCAGGCACTTTCGTTGTTAAAGCGAAAAATGATCCCCTTGCACACCTTCCTGAACAACATTGGGTGATTTCCGATCTGCGTTTAAATGCCGATGGCACCATTCCACCAAACACAATGTTAGATTGGATGAATGGACGTGAGGGGGAATTTGTGTTAATCAACGGTCAATATCAGCCCCAAATTCAAGTGAAAAAGAATAAACGAATTCGCCTTTGGAATGCCACTAGCGCTCGTTATTTTCGTTTAAACATTCCAGGGGTGAAATGGATTGTGGTGGGTACCGAAGGTGGTTTACTTGAAAAACCTCGCTCGCCTGTTGATGAACTGCTACTCACACCAGCCGAACGCGTTGAAGTGATTATGGTGGGTGAAACGCAAGGAACAGTCAATTTACAAAGCGGTTATTATGATCGCCGTAAGATGATGGTGCAAGAACAGCCTAAAGATCTCACTTTAGCCACAATTCAGGTGAAATCAGAACCTGTTCAGTTACCTGAAAGCTTAAGGTCCTTGCCTAACTGGGATGAGCCAAAGCAGGTTCGCCAAATTCGCTTTAGTGAAAAAATGATGAACCATACGAATATGCCAATGATGAATCACGGTACACATCACGCTACTACAACACCAACGGATAACCCTATTCCACCAATGATGAATGGTATGTTCTTAATCAACGGTCAAACCTTTGATATGAACCGTATTGATTTTGTTACCAAATTGAATGAAGTGGAACAGTGGGAAATCTTCAATGAAAGCCATATGGATCATCCATTCCATTTACACGGCACTCAATTTGAAGTAATTCAACATACATTAAACGGCAAAACCTTCAAGCCAGAAGGCAGGGCGTTAAAAGATGTAGTCAATTTGCGCCCTTATGAAAAAGTGATTATTCGCTTTAAGCAAGGACACACTGGGTTGAAAATGTACCATTGCCATATTTTAGAACATGAAAACCTCGGTATGATGGGGATGTTTAAAGTGGAATAGTGGTATCTAACTATAAAAATAGAGGGATTTTCGTGAAAATTTGTAAATTGCGAAAATCCCACTGCTTGTCATTATTTATTCCAACGATTTAACAACGCAACAAGTGAAAGCATCACAGGCACTTCAACCAATACACCGATAACAGTGGCTACATATGAACTTATTTAATAACCCATCTGGTAATTCACTTTCCGGTTATATAGATAATATTTTATGGTCTTGATGCTTTAATAAAAGTGAGTATTTTCTTCTCTTGGTTTTTTATGATTTATTTTTACAAAATTTAATTATTGATCTGCCCCCAAAAAGTTAGACTACGTTAATTCAAGGACTGAGTTCTGTATTGCACAGGGCTTAGCCCTTTTAGTCTCACTTGAATACGCTCGTGATTGTAATAATGAATATATTTGTGAATAGTTTGTTCGAGTTGCTCAAATGTTTCAAATCGTTTACCAAAATAACATTCCGTCTTCAATCGCCCGAAAAAGCTTTCCATCGCACTGTTATCCAAGCAATTTCCTTTTCTTGACATACTTTGCACGATGCCATTTTGTTTCAATATCGCCTGATAACCTGCCATCTGATATTGCCATCCTTGGTCGGAATGTAAAATCAGGCTTGCTCCTTGCGGGAGCTTTGCGACAGCTTGTTTCATCATTCGCATTATTTGCTCAAAGTTTGGGCTTCGGGCAAGGTCATAGGCGATAATTTCGCCATTAAATAAGTCCTTAATCGGCGAAAGATAAAGTTTGCCTTCCGCACATTTAAACTCGGTAATATCCGTGACGAGCTTTTCATTTGGAGTGTTTGTGTGAAAATCCTGTCGCAATAAATTCTCGGCAATTTTACCCACTTCGCCTTTGTAAGAACGATATTTTCTCTGCTTACATTTTCCTTTTAAATCAAGCTGTTGCATTATCGCTTGCACACGCTTATGGTTAATTGCACCGAACATTTTTCGCAATGCTAACGTAATACGACGATAGCCATAATTGCCGTCATTTTTGCGATAAATCTCAACAATTTCCTGCCTAATTGCCACATTTTTATCAATTTTAAGCTGTAAATGATAAAAGAATGAACAGCGTTTTAAACCTGTCAAATGGAGTAATATTTCCAAGGAAAAATTTACCCTCAACATTTTCATGATGGCTACTTTTTCCGCATTTTTGCTTGGTTGAGTTCCCGCAACTTTTTTAGGTAAGCATTCTCCGCTTCCAGTTCCAAAATCCGATAACGCAGGCGTTCTTCTTCGGTTTTGGGTGAGGGAGGCATTTTCGGGTATTTCGGTTTCATTGCTGGTCGTCCTTTCGGCTTTGGAAATAAGCCGTTTATACCTTGTTTTTCAAAGGCTTGCAACCACTGGCTAATCGCTTGGGCAAGTTTTCTCATTGTTTCGTCTTTGCCAAATTCAAGCTGTACTTTTGCCATCTCAACTGCTCCGATATGGTGCGGAATCATACCTTTGGCAAAAGCGGTATCAGCATCGGCAAGATTGCCCGCTTTGCTCATCTCATCGCCCATCTTGTTCATCATTGCAAGATAGGCTTAGGTATGGGGCGGAGCATTTTGAGTGTCCATCGCCATAGCAGAGTGGTTCATATGGGCGTGGTTCATCTCTGCGTGCCCGTTTTGGTTATTTGGGCTGTCGTAGGTGGTTTGGGTGTGGTTATTTTTGCCCACCATCGAGTGCGTCGGCACTTCGTTTTTGCCGTCGGCACAAGCGGTTAAAGTCGCCAAAACAACAGCGGCAGCGACAAGATGTACGGCACGGTTTTTGATGAATGTCATTGGATTCTCATTGTCAAAATGGGCATTGATAACATTGGGCAAATGACAGATTCGCCCAATGTCCATTTCACTATTTGGTTTTACGATTCACACGCACAGCCGTTGCAAGTGCAGTCATCACAAATGCAGGGCTTGCCGTTTTGGCATTGGCAGTCCGGACGGCAGTTTTGCCCCGTGCAAGACTGGCAGTCGCAATGGGCGTGTCGGTTTTGAACAAAATCAGCGTTCATAACAGTTTCTCCGAATGTTAAGTTAAAGTGGATTATCAAAACAAAGTGCTTTTAAGCGATTAAAAGCATTGCTTTTTTGTTTTGATGTGCGCATCATAAACCCTAACCCTGCGTTAGGGTCAAAGGTTATTTTTACTTGATAACATTTTTTTACACACCACTCAATAAGGAGCAACAATGAACATCGGACAAGCGTCTAAATCTACCCAACTTTCCGTCAAACAAATCCGTGATTATGAAAAAGCAGGCTTATTAATTAACCCATCACGCAGTGAAGCAGGTTATCGGATTTATAACTCCAATGACATCGCTCGGCTAAAATTCATCGCCAAAGCCCGCAGCGTCGGTTTTTCGCTTGCACAGATTGGCGAGCTTTTGGCACTGCAAGACAATCCACACCGCACAAGTGCTCAGGTCAAAACGCTCACCGCCAGTCATATTGATTTTTTGTCCAATAAAATCAAAGAGTTAAAATCAATGCAACACACCCTGCAAGCGTGGAGCGATGCCTGCGGGGGCGATGACAATCCCGACTGCCCCATCTTAAAAGGCTTGGGCAATTTTTAACCACCATCAAAGCAGATGAATGTCATAGCTTGATAACAGCCTTTTACGATGGCACTTGTGGGCTGGTTGTTTTTTAAGGTGTTTTTTGCTGGCTGGGTAGATGAACAATCGGCAGGCGAGTACATTGCAGGTATGATTTTGCTTGGGGTGGCGCCTTGTACGGCAATGGTTTTTGTGTGGTCGCAACTGGTCAAAGGCGACCCCAATTACACGCTGGTGTAAGTGTACTTAAATGATGTGATTATGATTTTTGCCTTTAGCCCCAAAGCGTGCATTTGGATTTGCACTTCGCCCGATTTGGGGGCGGGGATTTGTACATCAACGATTTGCAGGACATCAGGCGAACCTGTTTTTGTAAATTGAATTTGTTTGGTCATTTTTTTACCTTATTTATGAAATGGAATGAGCGTATTTTAATGTATTGAAATTAGGATAAGAATAGCGAAAAATGGGAAGTGGGTTTTTGGATTTGGAAAGGTGGCTTCGGACAATTAAAAAACATTTCAATCATACTTGAAATATTGAAATTTCTTGTTATAATTACGCCTATGAATACGATACAAGCAAGCAAACTCTTTGAGAGCCTGTCTTCTCCGATAAGACTGGCGATTTTTCAACAACTTACCGCCGCAGGCAGTACTGGCATGATTGCTGGCGACTTGGCAAAACAGCTTAACCTTGCCCCGAATAATGTGTCTTTTCATCTAAAAAGTCTGTTGCATTCGGGGCTTGTGCGTGTGGTGCAGGAAGGACGGCACATGCGTTATTTTGCCGAGCTGGATTTGATGATGGCATTGACCCATTTTCTGACCCAAAACTGCTGTTCTCAAACAGGCGAATCTTGCCAGTGATTTTCAGGCAGCCTGAAAAATTATTGCCAAATATTTCTATATTTCTTGAAAGATTGGAGTAACTATGAACATTACCATTTATCACAACCCAAACTGCGGTACTTCACGCAATGTGCTGGCACTCATCCGCCACGCTGGTATTGAGCCACAAGTGATTGAATATTTGAAAAATCCGCCAAGTGAAACGACTTTGCGTAATTTAATCAAACGCATGGGCATCACGCCCCGCCAGTTACTTAGGACGAATGTAGTGCCGTATGAAACGCTTGGTTTGCAAAACGAAAAGTTAAGCGATGACGAACTCATTTCCGCCATGCTTCGTGAACCGATTTTAATCAATCGTCCGATTGTGGTGAGCGAAAAAGGCGTGAAATTATGCCGTCCGTCCGAAACAGTTTTGGCATTTTTACCGCCTTTTGCGATCCCGTTTGTCAAAGAAGACGGCGAAATTATTAATCATAAGGAGTAAATCATGGGGTTGTTTGAACGTTTTTTAAGCCTTTGGGTGGCGTTGGCGATTGTGCTGGGCGTGGTTTTGGGTGTTTGGTTGCCCAATGTATTTCAATGGGTTGCATCTTTGGAAGTGGCTCATGTGAATTTGCCTGTGGCGATACTGATTTGGCTGATGATTTATCCGATGATGATTCAGATTGATTGGTCGGCAATCAAAGACGTGGGCAAAAAACCAAAGGGCTTATTTTTAACCTTATTTATCAACTGGTTGGTCAAGCCGTTTACGATGGCGGTGTTCGGCTGGTTGTTTTTTCGGGTGTTTTTTGCAGGTTGGGTGGACGCACAGTCGGCACAAGAATACATTGCCGGCATGATTTTGCTTGGGGTGGCGCCTTGTACGGCAATGGTTTTTGTGTGGTCGCAACTGGTCAAAGGCGACCCCAATTACACTTTGGTACAGGTTTCGGTCAATGATTTGATTATGATTGTGGCGTATGCTCCGATTGCAGGCGTATTGCTCGGCGTAAGCGGCATAGAAATTCCGTGGAATACCTTGATTTTAAGCACGATTTTGTATGTGCTGTTGCCCTTGCTGGCTGGGTGGTTTACCCGCTCTTATTTACAAAGATCGGGTAAATTGGTGGCACAATTTTCAGGCAGCCTGAAACCTTTTTCCATTATGGGTTTGATTTTGACAGTGGTGTTGCTGTTTGCCTTTCAAGCCCAAACCATTATTGCCAATCCCTTGATTATTTTGCTGATTGCCATTCCCTTGCTGGCACAGACTTACGGCATTTTTGCCTTGGCTCACGTTTTGGCAAAATAGCTCAAATTACCACACGAAATTTCCGCCCCTGCGTGCTTGATTGGCACGAGTAATTTTTTTGAATTGGCGGTGGCGGTGGCAATTTCTTTGTTCGGTTTGCACTCGGGGACGGCATTGGCAACGGTGGTCGGTGTGCTGGTGGAAGTGTCTGTGATGCTCTCGCTGGTATGGTGGATAAACCGAAAATCGCTGGGGAATAAAGGGGTGTAGGTTTTTCAGGCAGCCTGAAAGTTATTTTGCAAAATTTAAAAATAAAAACACCGCTTGAACATCAATCCAAACGGTGTTTTAAATTAACTAACTTTTAATTCCGTCCAAGCCCTTTTGATGATTTCTTGACTGGCTTGTAATGCCAAAAATGCCAAAACAAACGCCACAATTAAATCAGGATATTTTGATTGAAAAAAATAAACTGCCATACCCGCCAAAATTACCGCCACATTACCAATCGCATCGTTTCGGGAACACACCCACACACTGCGGACATTGCTGTCGCCATCACGAAATTTTAATAAAATCAACAATGCCGACACATTGATCAATAACGCCAAAAATCCCACAATGCTCATTTCAGAATAATTGGGCATTTCCCCATAAAACACACGATAAATGGTTGTCATTAAAATAAATAAACCAAAACCGCCCATCGTTAGTCCCTTAACCATAGATGCTTTGGCTCGGTAACTTAACGCCATTGGCAAAACAATCAAACTTATCAAATAATTGGCACTGTCGCCCAAGAAATCCAAACTGTCCGACAACAGCGAAGTTGAACCTGATTTAACCCCCATCACAATTTCCACAAAAAACATTGATAAATTTAATATCAAGACAATCCACAAGGCTTTTTTGTACTTGGGCGATTGATGAATGGGCTGATTTGAACCACAACAATTTTGGCACGCCATTTTTTTTTGCTCCTGCTTTAAGATGAAATTTCCTATACTATAAACTCCGTAGTCATTACAGGGTCAAGCCAAAATGTCAAAATTTTTTAAAATAAAACAAGCCAGTGAACAAACAGGCGTACATTTGGAAACCATTCGTTATTATGAAAAACAAGGCTTAATCGCCCCTACACATCAACAAAACGGCTATCGTGTGTTTGATGAAAATCAGTTAGAACAATTACGCTTTATTAAAACTTGCCGTAATATCGGTCTTTCTTTAAGTAACATCAAAACGCTGTTGCAATTACAACAAACGCCTAACAAACAATGCAATGAAATCAATGCACTTGCTGAGCAACATTTGGCATATTTGGACGAACAAATCACAGAACTACAACAAGTTAAAACTTTTCTAATGCAATTTGTGGGTTGTGAAAATAAAACGGTTGATAAGTGTCAGATTATTCAAGGTATTAAAGAAAAAGAATAGCGGAATATTTTTCAGGTAGCCTGAAACCTTTTTCCATTATGGGTTTGATTTTGACGGCGGTGTTGCTGTTTGCCTTTCAAGCCCAAACCATTATTGCCAATCCCTTGATTATTTTGCTGATTGCCATTCCCTTGCTGGCACAGACTTACGGCATTTTTGCCTTGGCTCACGTTTTGGCAAAATAGCTCAAATTACCACACGAAATTTCCGCCCCTGCGTGCTTGATTGGCACGAGTAATTTTTTTGAATTGGCGGTGGCGGTGGCAATTTCTTTGTTCGGTTTGCGCTCGGGGGCGGCATTGGCAACGGTGGTCGGTGTGCTGGTGGAAGTGCCTGTGATGCTCTCGCTAGTGTGGTGGCTTAATCGGCAGGTAAAATAACGATGTGCCGTCTGAAACTTATTTTTCAGACGGCATATTTACCTTAAAACAATCAAACCTTTACCAAAATCTTCCCAATCTGTGCATTGCTTTCCATATAACGCTGAGCTTCCGTCATTTCATCAAAAGCAAAAACTTTGTCAATTTCTGGTTTTAATTGACCGCTTGCTAAGCCGTCAAACATGAATTTTTTTCGCTTGAGCGAGTTTTTCTGGTACGGTAGTGATTTCAAACAATTCATAGCCTCGCACGGTTAAGCGTTTGCCTAAAATTGGGAACACAGGCACGGCGATATCATCGTGGCTTAATGCACCGTAGATGATGTATTTGCCGTCTTGTGTCATTGCGTTGATATTTTTTGCTGCTTCTTTGCCACCCACAGGGTCGAACACCAAATTCACGCCTTTGCCGTTTGTAATTTCTAGTAATTTAGCCGTAACGTCATCTTCTTTGGTGGCAATCACAAAATCCGCCCCTTTCTGTAAAAGCACATCGCCTTTGGCGTGCGTGCGAGACAGAGCAATCACGTTTGCCCCTTGCATTTTGGCGATTTGAATGGCGGTAATGCCTACCGAGCTGGCCACTCCGCCCAATACAACAAAATCGCCTTTTTGCACCTTGCCAAATTCAATCAAACCGCCGTATGCGGTTACAAACATCATCCAACTTGCCGCAGCTTGTTCCATTGTTAGGTTTTCAGGGTGTTTTACCACAGCGTGACGGGCATATTTACGATTTCGCCATAAGTGCCGTATTCGGTAAACATAAATGATGGAATTACGCTCACTTTGTCGCCAACGCTGAACTCGCTCACGTCCGTACCAACCGCTGTTACCACGCCTGCACCTTCGTAACCCATTGTGGCAGGGAAAACAGGTTCAATCACATACGTCCCTTCACGATACATCATTTCTGCACGGTTTAAGCCTATGGCGTGGATTTGGATTTGTACTTCGTGTGCTTTTGGGGCAGGGACTGCCACATCAACGATTTGCAAGACATCAGGCGAACCTGTTTTTGTAAATTGGATTTGTTTGCTCATTTTTTTCTCTTTAATAAAATGGATTTAATCGTGGAAAAACACGGTTTCGCCTTGTGGGGCTCTGGGCTGACGAATGTCATTGGCTGGCGATTGGCTATCAGGTTTACCAAAAGACACGCCCACCATCAACTGATAATCATCAGATACGCCAAATTCTTCTCGTACCACATCAGGATACATCGCCAAGAGTAATTGTGGCACACTACCAAAGCCACGAGCAGTCAAAGACAACATAAAGGTTTGTACAATCATACCCACGTCCATTGCCGAAAAAACGTTGTCGCTAATTTTTGGCATAAAGAAAAAAGCACAATGCGGTGCACCATAAAAACGCACATTCTCTTCGGCAAATTTTTTGCGACCTTCTTTGTCAGCACGAGAAATGTTAAACGCATCGTATAGGCGTTTGTTAGAATAATCCCTATGAGAAGAAGTCGTTTAAGTCAGTACAAGCAAAACAAACTGATTGAACTGTTTATTGAGGGTGTTACCGCACGCACCGCAGCGCAATTAGTCGGCGTTAATAAAAACACTGCTGCCTATTATTTTCATCGTTTACGCTTACTGATTTTCCATAACAGCCTGCATCTGGAAATGTTTGATGGCGAAGTAGAGGTTGATGAAAGCTATTTTGGCGGACAGCGCAAAGGCAAACGCGGTCGCGGGGCAGCCGGCAAAGTGGCTGTATTCGGGCTTCTGAAGCGCAACGGCAAGGTTTACACCGTTGCTGTGCCCAATACGCAAACTGCCACTTTATTGCCGATAATACGTGAGCAGGTAAAGCCTGACAGTATTGTTTATACTGATTGTTACAAAAGCTATGATGTACTTGATGTGAGTGAGTTTAGCCACTTTCGCATCAATCACAGCACACATTTTGCTGAACGACAAAATCATATTAACGGAATTGAGAACTTTTGGAATCAGGCAAAACGCCACTTACGGAAGTTTAACGGCATTCCCAAAGAGCATTTTGAACTGTATTTGAAGGAATGTGAATGGCGTTTTAACCACTGTGAAATAAAAGTTCAATTTTCCATTTTAGAACAATTAGTAAAGCAGAATTTATTCTAGTTATCTAGTACAGCCCCTTAAATTTTATTAAATTTATTACACTCGTATTATATCGCAGAAATTTATTTCAGTTGTCTAAATAAAAAATTAGGGGCTGACGTAGATTAGCCCTAAATTTCACACCATTTTCTTAACGTTTTAAGTTGCTCTTTGGGTGTCCCAAAATTAAACCGAAATTCACATTCCTTCAAGAATAAAGGGAAACTTTTTCGGTCAATTCCATTATATTTTCGGAGTATCCGCTTAGTTTGACTCCAAAAATTCTCAATGCCGTTGATGTGATTTTGTTTCACTGCAAACAGTTCCGAATGGTTAATTCGTTCGTGGTGAAATTCGCTCACATCAAGGGCATCATAACTACGATAAGTGTCTGTATAAACCCAG
>MUYB01000002.1 GCA_002015125.1 [Haemophilus] felis | reverse complement strand
TTCCTGCTGCTCCACGACCTCGTTTTCCTTTACGATGTCCACCGAAATAGCTTTCATCCAACTCAACTTGTCCGTCAAATATTTCATCAGCCTCAAGTGCTAAATGATAGCTAATGACCTCACGGATTTTACGATAAAACAAGATCGCTGAATTGGGCTGAATACCAAGTAAATCCGCTGCTGAACGAGCTGTTACTTCTAGTACAAAAAACTCAAGGAGCCTTTTCTGTATAGATTTCTTTAATTTACAATGAGTTATCTTCATTTTTGTAGATTAATATACTAGCTAATCTACGTCAGCCCCTTAAATAATCAGCGAGTGCAGAAACGGTTTTATCTCCCCACTCTGCCTGTTGGAGTTTATGGCTGACATAACCGCCCACATTCCAATATAAATTGACCAACTCTGCATTCACCGTTCGCAAGGCGTTTTGGCGTGCTTGGTTAATCAATAAGGCAACTTCATTAAAATTCGCTTCAAAAACTGGCATTCGATATTTTTATTAAAATCTATGAATTAGGAAGAAGATCCCCTTTCGGGGATCTGCTTGGTTAGCTCATTCGATAGTTTGGTGCTTCTTTGGTGATGGTTACATCGTGGACGTGGCTTTCTTTGATGCCTGCACCGCTGATCCGCACGAATTGTGCTTTGGTGCGGAGATCTTCAATGGTGGCACAGCCTGTTAAGCCCATACAAGAACGCAATCCGCCCATTTGCTGGTGGATAATTTCTTTGAGGAAGCCTTTGTATGGAATACGACCTTCAATGCCCTCTGGCACGAGTTTGTCGGCGGCGTTGTCTGACTGGAAATAACGGTCGCTTGAACCTTTGCTCATTGCCCCAAGTGATCCCATTCCACGATAGGATTTGAAGGCTCTGCCTTGGTAAAGCTCAATTTCGCCGGGGGCTTCTTCCGTGCCAGCAAACATTGAACCCACCATTACACAGCTCGCACCAGCGGCAATGGCTTTGGCGATGTCGCCTGAATAGCGGATACCGCCGTCGGCAATCACTGGGATACCACGATCTTTTAACGCCGTCGCTGCATCGGCAATGGCGGTAATTTGTGGCACGCCCACGCCTGTAACGATACGAGTGGTACAGATAGAACCTGGACCGATGCCCACTTTCACCGCACTCGCCCCAGCGTCAGCCAAGGCAATCGCCCCTTCGGCGGTAGCGATGTTGCCTGCGATAATCGGCAAATCAGGGTATTTAGCACGAGTTTCACGCACACGTTGCAACACGCCTTCAGAATGTCCGTGGGACGAATCGATCAACAAAATATCCACTCCTGCTTTAACTAACGCCTCAATGCGTTCTTCGTTGCCCGGTCCTGCACCGACGGCGGCACCTACACGCAAACGACCGAACTCATCTTTACAAGCATTCGGTTTGCTTTCCGCTTTTTGGTAATCTTTGAGCGTAATCATTCCTTTGAGTTTGAAGTTATCGTCCACGACAAGCACTTTTTCTACGCGATTTTCGTGCATTAAATGGAAAATTTCTTCCCGCTTAGCGTTTTCTTTGACGGTTACCAAGCGAGATTTTGGAGTCATAAAATCCGCCACGGTTTTGTTTAAATCCGTTACAAAACGAGTATCACGACCGGTAATAATGCCCACTAACTCACCGCTTGCATCCACCACAGGGAAGCCAGCGAAACCATTTTTCTTCACCATTTCCGCCAATTCCGCTAAGGTCAACGACGGCGAAACGGTTACAGGTTCGGAAACGATGCCGCTTTCAAATTTTTTCACTTTACGCACGCGATCCGCTTGGCGTTCGATGGACATATTTTTGTGAATAAAACCAATGCCGCCTTCTTGGGCAAGGGAAATGGCTAATTTCGCTTCCGTAACGGTATCCATCGCCGCAGAAAGCATTGGGATATTCAAGCGAATGTTTTTGGTCAGTTGAGAGGAAAGGTTGGCTGTATTTGGAAGCACCGTCGAATGGGCTGGGACAAGAAGGACATCATCAAAAGTGAGGGCTTCTTTAATTACTCGTAGCATTGCAATAGTTCCTTAAAAAATGAAAATTAAACTGGAAAAATTGCGGGCGGATTATACAGATTTTGGCAAAACTTGAAAATGGATTTTTATGGAGAACTGGCAAAAATTTTTTCTTATAATAGTCGCAATTAACGGCTTAAATAAGGAAACTCAATGTCTGAGCTAATTACAATTTTAAGTAACGGCGAACCTGTTTTTATCTCACAATTAAAAACACGACTTCACTGCGACGCCGCCGCTGTTTTTGAACAACTTATCGCTTTGCAGCAGCAAGGCATTCAACTGGAAATTAATGAACAGCAGGTCAAATTAATTCCTCAACTTCCTTTGTTGAACAAAAATTATTTAGCCGCTGAATTAAGCAATCATCAATTGTTTATCGCCGCTGTCTTACCTTCCACAAACCAATTTTTGCTGGACAATATTCATCAACTCGAAAACGGTGCGGTCTGCCTTGCGGAATATCAATCCGCTGGCAGAGGGCGGCGTGGGCGTGCGTGGCTATCGCCGTTTGCTGGACAAATTATTATGAGTTTATATTGGACTTTCCCACGCACTCTTGACCTCAATGGTTTAAGTTTGGTGGTGGGAGTGGCGATTGCAGAAACCTTAACGCAGGCTGGTGCGAGCCACATTCAACTAAAATGGCCAAATGATATTTTGTTACAAGGACGGAAATTAGCAGGCATTTTATTAGAAATTGCCAATAAAAATAATGGCTTGCACAACATCATTATTGGCGTCGGCGTTAATTTGAGTTTAGGCAAACAAGCCCAACACATCGATCAACCTTGGGCGGAATTAATAGAAGCCTTACCCAATCTTGATCGCAATAACCTAGTCGCTAAATTGATCAAAAATTTAACCAATGCACTAAAGGAATTTGAGCAACACGGCATCGATGAAAATTTTCGCCAAAAATGGCAAAGTATAGATGCTTACTCTAACGCTCCAGTGCAGCTTATCGGCGAAAATCACCGCATCAGCGGTGTAGCACAAGGCATTGATTCACGTGGTTATTTGCAATTGCTCACAGAACAAGGAATGCAATATTTCAACGGCGGCGAAGTGTCCCTACGCAAAACAACCTAAGGGATTAGCATAAAATCTGCCTAGTGAATGGCGAAACATTCGCTATAATATGGCAATTTTTTCATATCACTTTATTACATAGCTAAGGAAACACTATGCAAAATCCAAAAGATGACGTGCTTTACGCCCCGATTGAGTGGGTGGATTGCAGCGAAGGTTACACCGATATTTTCTACCACAAATCCAGCGACGGCATCGCCAAAATCACCATCAATCGCCCTGAAGTGCGTAATGCCTTCCGCCCGCAAACGGTAAAAGAAATGATCCACGCCTTTTCCAACGCTCGTTTTGACGAAAAAATCGGCGTGATTGTGTTAACTGGGCAAGGGGAAAAAGCCTTCTGCTCAGGCGGCGACCAAAAAGTGCGTGGCGATTACGGTGGCTACAAAGACGAAAGCGGCGTGCATCATTTGAACGTGTTGGACTTCCAACGAGATATCCGCAGCTGCCCGAAACCTGTGGTGGCAATGGTGGCAGGCTATGCCATCGGTGGCGGTCACGTCCTGCATATGTTATGCGATTTAACCATCGCCGCGGACAACGCCATTTTTGGTCAAACCGGCCCGAAAGTGGGTTCCTTCGACGGCGGCTGGGGTGCCAGCTATATGGCACGCATTGTGGGTCAGAAAAAAGCCCGTGAAATTTGGTTCTTATGCCGTCAATATGATGCCAAAGAAGCCTTAGAAATGGGTTTGGTCAACACCGTCGTACCTTATGCGGAATTAGAAAGAGAAACCGTGCGTTGGTGCCGTGAAATGCTACGCAACAGCCCAATCGCCTTGCGTTGCTTAAAAGCCGCCCTTAACGCCGACTGCGACGGTCAAGCTGGCTTACAAGAACTGGCAGGCAACGCCACAATGTTGTTCTATATGACCGAAGAAGGACAAGAAGGTCGCAACGCCTTCAACGAAAAACGCGCCCCTGATTTCAGCAAGTTTAAGCGGAATCCGTAACAGGACGTATTGCAGAAAAAAAGCGGTGGCGCCAACATAGCGAAGGCGCCACCGCACTTTTTTACTTTCATTTATTTTACTTTCACTTATTTTACCTTCTGCACCAACGCAGAAATATCCTCGGCAAACTGCTCAGTTTCTGCCATTGCCACGATCTGTTCGTGGCGATATTGCTTGGCGTTGTACACCGCCACAATGCTGGTGTCATTCACTTGCAAGAAATTCCGCTCGCCAAATTCGGTGTAGCGAGTTGCCCCAATGCTGATCACCGCTTGGGTTGGGTAATTTGCACGAGCCAAAAGATCAGCGATATTGTTCATCGGATCTTGATCGGGCTGATGATTCATTCGATCGACGATCCAATCCAACAACTGCTGATGAAAATAGCTGTAACCGACAGTCGGGCTATCAATGCCATATTCATTCAACACGCCAGCTCGTTTGTGGAAGCAAGCGATGTGATAATCGTCCAAATTGCCACCTTGCTCAAATTTATCCAATGTAATCCAATTTGCCGACAGCCCTTTGGAATTTGTCCCCCAATTCTTTTTCTCACAAATTTTGCGTGCGTTCGGGCGACGGATAGAACAATCGTTATAAGCCGCAAAATGAGTCGGTTTTAACGCCACAACTTGTTGATTGTCATACTGAATTTCACACATCAACGCCACTTCAGGCTCAATCTGCAAATTATCCGCATCATTCGGAAAATTGATCGTATCTGATGAAAGCGGAAACGCCGCCAAAAACTGATCTCGCTCGGCAAGCACTTCACTTGGCACATAAAACGGAAAAATCGCTTTCGGCTGAATGGCATCTTTTACCGCCACTTTCAAAAAATCCTTGGCTTCGCCTGCCTGCTCCAAATGCCCAGCAAAATTCCCTGCCACGCCCAAGCCAATAGTATTTTCAAGGTTCATCATATGCTACTCCTTACTATTTAAACTGTTCATACTTTAACCTTTAGTGTCACTAAAAACAAGAGAATATAAATAGTTAGGATGTTATTCAATCCCCGCCATTTTATGCGTCTGAATACTCAACTGCCAACGGGGGCGGTTTGGGCGTTGATTGAGCAAGCCAAGTAGCGTGATGGTTTCGAGCATATTCATCTCGCCGTTGCATTCACAAGGCGAAAGATAGTAACGCTCGGCTTTGATGCTTTGCTCAATTTGCTCGCAGAACGCAAACACATCATCATCGACCACAATTCGCACTTCGTGAGCGAATGGAATGTGATGTTTCAGGTAATTTTTCTGATACAACCGTTTCGGGCTGGTGGCGATGTAATCAATCTGCAACGGCACAGGTTTTAAGCCGTTGGTTTCAATCGCAATAAAATAGCCTTCGGCCTTGAGTTGGTCGAGCAGCCGTTCCAAATTCGGCTGAATGGTCGGCTCGCCGCCTGTGATGATGATATTGCGAGCAGTGAACTGTCGCACCGTCTGCATAATCTCTGCTAGCGTTTTGGTTTCATACTGGTTGTAATTGGTGTCGCACCACGGACAGGCTAAATTACATTTGCCAAAACGGATAAAAATACTTGGCATTCCTGTGTTGAAGCCTTCGCCTTGCAAGGTTTCAAAAATTTCCACAATGCGATATTCGGTGTCGGCAACATTTGCATTTTTTTCCAAAAATCTTACCCGTTGCATTGGCAATACTCGCAATAAGACGTTGGCGTTTCCCACAGGCGGATTAAACTCACAGGCAAACCGACTGTGGTCAGTCGGTCAAACATAAATTTCGCCATTTGCTCGGCGGTGGTGCGGGCAGGCATTCCAAAGGTTTTGGAGTCCAATTCATTGAGCAATTTTGCCACTTGGCACTCTCGCTCGCTGGTGGTGTCGTAAATAAAAGCGTGATCCATCGGCTCAAGAATGTGTGTTTTGACCATCGCTTTCAGGTCGCTGTAATCCATTACCATTCCGCTTTTTGCCCCACTTTGGTGCAATTCGCCTGCAATTTCGACTTGCAATTTGTAGGTGTGTCCGTGCAGATTTTGGCATTTGCCGTCGTGTCCGTCCAACATATGAGCCATATCAAAGCTAAATTCTTTGGCGATTTTAAACATCGTCTTTCTCCAAACAGGCACGCTCCGCAAGGTATTCGTTCAAGCCTTTTTCTCGCAATACACAGCTTGGGCAAGTGTGGCAGCCGCCTTCCACGCCCAAATAGCAGGTGTGAGTATGCTCACGAATGTAGTCGAATGCCCCCAGTTCGTCCGCCAATTTCCACGTCTCTTTTTTGGTGAGATACATCAACGGCGTGCGAATGTTGAAGTTATAATCCATTGCTAAATTGAGCGTGACGTTCATTGATTTGACGAACACATCACGGCAGTCTGGATAACCGCTGAAGTCCGTTTCGCACACCCCCGTGAAAATGGTTTGAATGCCTTGGCTTTTGGCGTAAATCGCCGCATACAGCAAAAACAACGCATTTCGCCCATCCACAAAAGTGTTCGGCGTATTGCCGTTCTCTTGGATTTCGGCGGTGTCGTCCATTAAAGCGTTAGTTGTGATTGATTTGATCACGGAGGTGTCGATCAGAGTTTGTTTCACGCCAAGATCCTTGGCAATCCAAGCGGCTTTTTCCAGCTCAATGGCGTGGCGTTGCCCGTATTGAAAGGTAATCACTTCCACATTTTCCTTGCCAAATTCTTGGATTGCCAAAAATAAGCAAGTGGTGGAATCTTGACCGCCTGAGAAAATCACAGCGGCTTTTGGTTGGTTTTTCATTGTGTGTCCTTAGTTTTTTTGCGTGGGAGGGTTGCGAACCACGTACCGATAACAGAAAAACAAGCGGTAGGATCTGCAATGTTGAAATCCTACCGCTTTCTTTACTTTTTCAGGATAAGGATTATAGAGAGTTTATTTTATTAGTAAAATCAAATTGTATTCTTTTTATACAAAAGATCGGTTTTTTAAATTTTTTTAAAAAAAGTGCTTGCAGGGAGA
>MUYB01000001.1 GCA_002015125.1 [Haemophilus] felis | reverse complement strand
TCAAGTGCTAAATGATAGCTAATGACCTCACGGATTTTACGATAAAACAAGATCGCTGAATTGGGCTGAATACCAAGTAAATCCGCTGCTGAACGAGCTGTTACTTCTAGTACAAAAAACTCAAGGAGTCTTTTCTGTATAGATTTCTTTAATTTACAATGAGTTATCTTCATTTTTGTAGATTAACATACTAGCTAATCTACGTCAGCCCCAAAATAAATTGAATTTTATGAGGATGATCATAAAGGGAAGCAGGTTTTTTATTTGAAAATAGCCAAAAAACAACATTGGGGTACACAAATGACATTAGGGTTAATCATCATTCTTATTTGTTGCGGAATTCTGACAAATTTAATGTCTGCTTTATTTGGAATTGGCGGCGGAGTGTTAATGGTACCGGCGCTACACACATTATTTCCCGAACTGCCTATTCAGATGATTTCAGCCACTTCTCTCACTATTGTGGTGGGAACGGCAATTATTAATCTCATTTCTTTTTATAAACAAAAAATCCTGATTAATATCAAATCCATGCTTTTTTGGTCTTTAGGCATGATCGTTGGCGTACAACTTGGCTTTGAAAGCAGTTTTTATGTGGCGGATATACTGATTATCAGTGTTTTTATTGTCACCTTAACTGTGCTCGCGATTCGTACATTCCTGCATAAATCCGCGAAATCGAGCACAGACAACGGACAATCCCATGATTATTGGCGTGGCTTTTTCTTCTGTACTTTCGGCGGTAGCGTGGCTGGATTAACTGGTATCGGTGGCGGCTCCATTATGGCGCCATTAATTGGGCAACTGCCGAGTGTACAAACCAAGCAAATCGCCACCTATTCTAACTATATGATGTTGATTGGTGGACTGGGTAGTTTATATGGCTATTTAACTAAAACCCCACAATTTTATTTGCTTAATTCTTGGCAAATTGGTTATGTGAACTTTTCCATTGTGGCGATTGTTGTCGGCAGTTCTTTTGTAACCAGTTTCTTCTCCATGAAATTAAAAGGTATGCTTAAACCTGAGTTAACTAAAAAACTGTTAGGCATTATTTTATTGGTCATTGCCATCTATATGTTGCTGTTGCAATTTATTCAACACTAAGGCTATTCCGAGAAAGGTTATTCCAAGAATTATAAAAAAAGGTTGTGAATATCCCTCCACAACCTTTTTTACTGTTCATTTTTTTCCGCGAAATTAGTCTTTATTCATTGCCTCAAAAGGGCGTTCCTTTTGACCGACGTATAATTGGCGCGGACGTACGATTTTCATGTTGCCTGGTTTGAACATTTCTTTCCAGTGAGCGATCCAACCGACGGTTCTTGCTAAAGCAAATATCACCGTAAACATAGAAGTTGGAATACCGATAGCTTTAAGAATAATACCAGAATAGAAATCCACGTTTGGATAAAGATTGCGTTCAATAAAATAAGAATCTGTTAATGCAATGCGTTCCAATTCCATTGCCACTTCAAAAATCGGATTTTGCACATTCAATTCTTGTAAGACTTCGTGGCAGGTTTGGCGCATCACTTTGGCGCGTGGGTCGTAATTTTTATATACGCGGTGTCCAAAGCCCATTAAGCGGAATGGATCATTTTTATCTTTGGCGCGAGCAATATATTCAGGGATGCGATCAATGCTGCCGATTTCCTCTAGCATGTTAATGCAAGCTTCGTTGGCGCCACCGTGTGCTGGTCCCCAAAGAGAGGCAATTCCCGCGGCGATACAAGCAAAAGGATTGGCACCCGAAGACGCGGCGGTACGCACGGTGGAAGTGGAAGCGTTTTGTTCGTGATCGGCGTGCAAAATGAAAATACGATCCATGGCACGTTCTAACACAGGATTCACTTCATAAGGTTCGCAAGGGGTGGCAAACATCATGTGTAAAAAGTTGCCTGAATAAGATAATTTGTTCAGTGGGAACATAAAAGGTTGCCCAATGGAATATTTGTAACACATCGCCGCTAAGGTTGGCATTTTGGCTAATAAACGAATGGCGGTTAATTCTCGGTGTTGAATATCATTAATATCCAATGAGTCGTGATAGAAGGCTGCTAAGGCGCCACTTACCCCACACATAATCGCCATTGGGTGAGAATCTCGGCGGAAGCCGTGAAAGAAGCGTGAAATTTGCTCATGGACGAGGGTGTGTTTTTTCACTAACTGAGTGAACGTTTTGTACTCTTCTGGCGTTGGACGTTCACCAAATAATAATAAATGCGCCACTTCAAGGTAGTCTGCATTTTTGGCGAGATCTGTAATAGGGTAACCGCGGTGCAACAAAAGCCCTTTGTCGCCATCAATGTAAGTGATTTCTGAACGGCAAGAAGCGGTAGACATAAATCCGGGATCAAAGGTGAATAACTTGTGTTTAACAAGGGTTTGAACATCTACGGCATCGTATCCCAAAGAACCTTGATGTACTGGCAACTCATATTCACGCCCATCGCTAATGGTGAGTTTGGCTGTTAATTCGGACATAAATCACTCCTCTTTTGTCATTAAAATTTAACAAGTAAATGTTGTGTGCATTTTCAATATAGCTTGTTATCCCTTGAGTGTCTTTAATTATTTAAAAAAAATCTTTAGTAAGAAAGATGATTTTTCTCAAAGTGAGAGCTAGATCAAATAAATAACAAAAATTTAACATTTTGTTAATGTTGTAATTGCGGTTGACAAAGATTTGTTTTTTAATACTTCCTACTGTATGGAAGTTAAATTGACAAAGCCAGATTATCCATTAATAATCGATTCTTTGTTCAATTTACTCTGAAAATCTCATCTTTTGGCTCTGCTATGAGGCGATAATATGCAACAAAATAACTCCATTTCTGAGTGGCTAGAATCCAGCGCATTAGACGGCGCAAATCAAGCGTATATTGAAAATCTGTATGAATCCTATTTACAAGATCCTCTTTCTGTTGATAGTAGCTGGCAAGAAGTTTTTAATCGCTTTCCCAAAACCAATATTCCTGAACAATCTCATTCCAAAGTCCGTGATTATTTCAAGCGTTTAGCGCGTGATAACTCGCCAAACGGCGTTACCGTTATCGATCCTAATGTCAGTGCAAGGCTCGTCAAAGCATTGCAATTTGTGAATGCACATCGAAATCGAGGCCATCTACACGCGGATCTTGACCCGTTGAAAATGTGGCAACGTATGGACGCACCAACCCTTGATTACCGTTTTTATGGATTTAACGACAATGATCTTGATGAAGTATTCAATATTGGTGGATATGTTTATAACAAAGAGCAAATTACACTCCGTGAGCTCGCAGATGCTTTAAGAAAAACTTATTGTAGCACCATTGGGCTAGAATTTATGCACGTCAATGATTTAGAGGCTAGAACTTGGCTGCAACGCAAAGTAGAAAATCTGTTAAATAAACCGCTGTTTAATGCCAAAGAGCAAGTTCAATTTTTACAAGAGCTTACCGCCGCTGATGGCTTAGAACGTTACCTTGGGGCAAAATTCCCCGGCGCTAAACGTTTTTCTTTGGAAGGAAGTGATGCTTTTATTTTGTTAATGAAAGAAATTATTCGCCATGGTAAACGCAGCGGCATTGATGATGTGATTATGGGGATGGCACACCGCGGTCGCTTAAATATGCTGATTAACGTGTTAGGTAAAAAACCAGCAGAACTCTTTGATGAATTCGCAGGGAAAAAACATGGCAACGGTACGGGCGATGTGAAATATCACCAAGGCTTTTCATCAGATTTTATGACTGAAGATGGCCTAGTTCATTTGGCGCTTGCCTTTAATCCTTCCCATTTGGAAATTGTTAGTCCTGTTGTGATTGGTTCTGTGAGGGCGCGACAAAAACGCACTAACGACGATAAAAGTAAAGTGCTCGCCGTTACAGTACATGGGGATTCCGCAGTAATAGGACAAGGTGTTGTACAAGAAACCTTAAATATGTCTGCCACACGGGGTTATAGCGTCGGCGGTACCATTCGTATCGTGATCAATAACCAAATTGGTTTTACCACCTCCAATCCGCAGGATACGCGTTCAACGGAATATTGCACGGATATTGCGAAAATGATCGAAGCGCCAGTAATCCATGTTAATGGAGATGATCCTGAGGCGGTAGCTTATGCTGCACGTATGGCGGTGGAATATCGCACTTTATTTAAACGTGATATTTTTATTGATTTGGTTTCCTATCGTCGCCATGGACATAACGAAGCAGATGAACCTTCTGCAACACAACCGTTAATGTATGATCGCATCAAAAAACACCCAACGCCGCGTAAGATTTATGCAGATCGCTTGGTCTCAGCAGGGATCATTAATGAAGAACAAGCCACAGAATTAATGAATAACTACCGCGATGCCTTAGATAATGGTGAATGTGTTGTACCCGAATGGCGAGCCGTGGATATTAGCAGCAAGGAATGGACTAAATATCTCAGTCAAGAATGGCTTGAATATTCAGGCAGTTTTGATCGCCAACGTTTCCTTGGGCTAGCTCAAAAAGTTTGTGAATACCCAGAAGGACACCAATTACAATCTCGTGTGAATAAAATCTACGCAGATCGCTTGCTTATGGCAAAAGGGGAAAAATTATTGGATTGGGGTATGGCGGAAACCATGGCATACGCCACTTTACTGGACGAGGGATATCATATTCGTCTTTCTGGTGAAGATGCGGGGCGTGGTACATTCTTCCACCGCCATTCTGTGTTGCACAACCAAAAAGATGCAACCTTATACATTCCATTAACCAAGTTACACAATGCGCAAGGACGTTTTGAAGTATGGGATTCTGTTTTAACAGAAAATGCGGTACTTGCTTTTGAATATGGTTATGCCACAACGGATCCAAAAACCTTAACCATTTGGGAAGCGCAATTTGGTGATTTCGCTAATTGCGCGCAAGTGGTTATCGACCAATTTATCAGTTCTGGCGAACAAAAATGGGGCAGAATGTGTGGCCTAGTGATGCTTTTACCACACGGCTACGAAGGTCAAGGTCCAGAACATTCTTCCGCACGTTTAGAGCGTTATTTACAGCTTTGCGCGCAACAAAATATGCAAGTTTGCGTACCTTCTACGCCAGCACAAATTTATCATTTACTCCGTCGCCAAATGGTGCGTAAAGTACGCCGACCACTCATTGTTATCACACCAAAATCTTTATTACGTCATCCATTAGCTGTATCCAGTATTGATGAATTGGTGGATGGTAAATATCAAAATGTTATTGCTGAAATTGATAATCTCGATCCGACGCAAGTTAGACGAGTGGTTATGTGCTCTGGTAAAGTTTATTACGATTTACTGGAGCAACGTCGCAAAAATAATCAAACTGATGTGGCAATAGTGCGTATTGAACAACTGTATCCTTACCCACACGAAGAAATGAAAGCTGCGCTAGCAGCTTATCAACATGTGAAAGATTATGTGTGGTGTCAAGAAGAGCCACTCAATCAGGGGGCGTGGTATTGCAGTCAACATAACTTTATTACTTCCATTCCAGAACAAGGAAAATTACGTTATGTCGGTCGCCCAGCTTCCGCATCACCGGCGGTAGGCTATACTTCATTACATAATGAACAACAAACGGCGTTAGTCAATGAAGCCTTAGCCTAATTAACTTAACGAATGCAACACCCTATTAATGCAAAAGGAAAAATATATGAGCCACTTTGAAATTATTACTCCAGATCTACCAGAATCCGTCGCTGATGCCACTGTGGTTACTTGGCACAAAAAAGTGGGCGAAGCCGTAAAACGTGATGAAATTTTAGTTGAAATTGAAACTGATAAAGTCGTGTTGGAAGTGCCAGCGATAAACGACGGTATCCTAGAGCAAATTGTCGAAGCGGAAGGCGCTATCGTCGTTAGCAAGCAATTACTCGGTAAACTAGCCAGTATGCCTATGGCTGGCGGTATGACACAAGAAACTGTCAACAGCGCAGAGCTCACGCCAGCGGAACGTTACAATGCAAGCTTAACTCTAGAAAAACCGCATCATGATAATGTAAGCCCAGGAGTGCGACGTTTAATTGCCGAGCATGATCTTAATCCAGAGCAAATCCAAGGTACTGGGGTAGGTGGACGTATCACGCGGGAAGATGTAGAAAAAGTCTTAGCAACAGAGACAAAAGCGAATGTTAGTGCACCTGAAACCCAATCTGAATCATATACTGAAACTTCATTCCTGAAAGGACATCGTGAAGAAAAGCGCGTACCAATGACACGTTTACGCAAACGAATTGCAGAACGTTTGTTGGAAGCAAAAAATAGCACCGCGATGCTTACGACATTTAACGAAGTGGATATGTCCACAGTGATGAAATTGCGTGAAACCTATGGCGAGAAATTTGAAAAACAACATGATGCCCGCTTAGGATTTATGTCTTTTTACGTTAAAGCGGTGGTGGAAGCCTTAAAACGTTATCCAGAAATTAATGCCTCTATCGACGGCGACGATATTATTTATCACAATTATTTTGATATCAGTATCGCAATCTCTACGCCTCGTGGTTTAGTAACGCCAGTGTTACGCAACTGTGATAAATTAAGTATGGCTGACATTGAAAAGCAAATTAAAACCCTTGCTCAAAAAGGGCGTGAAGGCAAATTAACCGTTGAAGATTTAACCGGCGGTAATTTCACTATCACTAACGGTGGTGTCTTTGGTTCTCTTATGTCAACGCCAATTATTAATCCTCCACAAAGCGCCATTTTAGGTATGCACGCAATCAAAGAGCGTCCAATCGCGCTTAGCGGCGAAGTGGTTATCCGCCCAATGATGTATCTTGCTTTAAGCTACGATCACCGTATTATTGACGGTAGGGAATCTGTTGGCTTCCTTGTTACTATAAAAGAGTTATTAGAAGATCCAACGCGCTTATTATTAGAAATTTAATTACGGAGAAATACAATGAACTTACACGAATACCAATCTAAGCAATTACTTGCTGACTACCAGTTGCCAATTAGTAACGGCATAGTGTGTGAAAATGTTGAACAAACATTAAATGCGCTGAAGCAACTGAAAAGTAAACGCTGGATTGCTAAGTGCCAAGTTCATGCAGGTGGTCGAGGTCAAGCCGGTGGTGTGCAACTCATCTCAAATTCGCAAGAAATGCAGGCATTTGCGCAGAAATGGTTTGGACAGCGCCTCGTCACTTTTCAAACGGATGCTAAAGGACAATTGGTAAGCCAAATTTATGTGGAAGAATGTAGTGAAATAAAACAAGAACTTTATTTTGCACTAACCATTGACCGTTGCCAACAATGCGTGATTGCTATCGCCTCTCAAGCCGGCGGTATGAGCATTGAAGATGTTGCTCAAGAATCGCCAGAGTTAATTCACAAAACGCCAATTAACGCCTTAACAGGTGCAATGCCTTATCAAGGTCGTGAAATTGCTTTTAAATTAGGATTACATGGTGAATTAGTAAAACAATTTACTCATATTTTCCTACAAGCCTATAAATTATTTGTTGAAAAAGATCTCGCTTTACTAGAAGTGAATCCTTTAGTGATTACTCAAGACAATCGCTTGCTCTGCTTAGATGCCAAAATTGGTATTGATAACAATGCCTTATATCGCCAACCTGCACTCAAAGCGATGCAAGATATTTCACAAGAAGATTCGCGCGAAGTAGTCGCTGAAGCCAATCAGCTTAACTATGTGGTGTTAAACGGTAATATCGGTTGTATGGTGAATGGCGCAGGGTTAGCAATGGCGACCATGGATATGGTACAGCTTTATGGTGGCAAGCCCGCAAATTTCCTTGATGTAGGCGGTAGCGCTACCAAACAACGGGTAGCTGAAGCGTTCAAATTGATTCTCTCTGATGCTGAGGTAAAAGCGATTTTAGTAAATATTTTTGGTGGCATCGTCAGTTGTGATTTGATTGCAGAGGGAATTATTGGTGCAGTAAATGATGTTGGCATAACCATTCCAGTTATCGCACGATTGGAAGGAAATAATGCAGAACTTGGGCGCCAACACCTCAATCAAAGTGGACTCAACATCATTGCCGCCAATAGCTTGGTAGAAGCGGTAGAACAAGCAGTTAACGCAGCGGAGGGACAATAATGTCAATTTTAATTAACAAACACACCAAAGTTATTTGTCAAGGTTTTACGGGTTCACAAGGCACTTTCCATTCACAACAAGCCCTTGAATACGGCACACAATTAGTGGGTGGCGTTTCACCAAATAAAGGCGGCACCACACATCTTGGTTTGCCTGTATTCAATACCGTACGCGAAGCGGTGCAAGCGACCCAAGCGAGCGCCACCGTGATCTACGTCCCAGCCCCTGCTTGTAAAGACGCCATTCTTGAAGCTATCGACGCAGGCATTCAGCTTATCGTCTGCATCACAGAAGGCATTCCAACTTTAGACATGTTACAAATCAAACAACGCTTAAATGAAACAGGTGTCATCATGATTGGTCCAAACTGCCCAGGTGTCATTACACCAGGCGAATGCAAAATCGGCATCATGCCTGCCAATATTCACCTTCCGGGTAAAGTAGGTATTATTTCTCGTTCAGGAACGCTAACCTATGAAGCAGTTAAACAAACCACAGATGAAGGATTAGGACAATCTACTTGTGTAGGCATTGGCGGCGATCAAATTGCAGGTTCAAGTTTTATCGATATCTTAAAATTATTTGAAGCTGATCCCCAAACAGAAGCCATAGTTCTGATTGGCGAAATTGGTGGTAGCGCTGAAGAGGAAGCTGCTGAATTTATCAAACATAATGTAAGCAAGCCGGTTGTTAGTTATATCGCTGGTATTACCGCCCCTAAAGGAAAACGAATGGGTCATGCTGGCGCCATTGTCAACGGCAAATCAGGCAGTGCAGAAGATAAATTCCACGCACTTGAAAATGCTGGAGTTCATACGGTGAGAAGTTTGGCTGACATCGGAAAAACCTTAAAAAGACTATTAAAATAACTATCTCATATAAAAAAGCTTAGATTCATAGAATGATTCTAAGCTTTTTTATCAACTATTTTCTCACTTTTTAGTCAGATGAAATGTGGTTTTATGCATGGTATCTGCGTTTTAAGTTTTATTAATGTAGCCAGAACAGATAACCAACAGTAGCAATAATAAATATTGAGATAATATTTAATATCACGCCAGCTTTTACCATTTCACTCTGCTTAATTGCACCAGTACCGAACACGATAGCATTTGGTGGCGTTGCTACTGGAAGCATAAATGCACAAGATGCACCTAAACCGATGATAAGGGCTAAACCAAGTTCTGGCATACCGAGGGATTGCGCGATAGAAATAAAGATTGGTACTAACAGAGCGGCACTCGCGGTGTTGGAGGTAAATTCTGTTAAGAAAATAATAAAGCTGGCAACTAATAAACCAATGAGATAGAAATGTCCGCCTTCAATTAAAAACACGATCCCATCAGCAAGAATTTTGTTTGCGCCAGAATCTCTCAATACCGCACTTAAGGTTAAGCCGCCGCCGAATAACATCAGCACGCCCCAATCGGTGTTATCTTGAATTTGCTTCCAAGTGGCGACGCCTGTGGCACAAATAACAATAGCGGCTAAGAGTGCGACAACGCTATCAAAGCTGGCAATCTTGCCTTGTAAGCCGATGGCGCCAGCGATGAGTGGGTTAATTTTTCCACTAAATATCCAGCAAAGGGCGATAACAACGAAAATGGCGAGGGTGACTAAACGCGGTTTGTTCATTTCGATTTTTTCAAATTTTTCTTCGAAACGGACGTTCAGTTTAGGTCTGAAAATAATGTACAAAGCACCGATCATAATTGGCATCAAAATTAACATGATTGGTAAGCCATAAGCGAGCCAGTCAGAGAAGGTTAATTTGAGTTGAGAAGCTACGATAGCATTTGGTGGGCTACCGACTAATGTTCCCATACCGCCGATATTGGCGCTATAAGCGATACCTAAGAGAATAAAAACATAGGTGTTGTGATATTTTTCTCGATCCATTTGGCTAAGTACACCCATCGCCAGTGGCAACATCATAGCGGCGGTGGCGGTATTACTCATCCACATAGAAAGAAAGGCGGTGATTGAGAATAAATAAACACTAGCAAGGAATAAATTTCCTTTTGCTAGCATCATAATTTTATTGGCAATCATTCTATCCAGCTTTTGCATATGCAGGGCGGTTGCTAGGGCAAATCCACCGAAAAACAAGAAAATCGTTGGATCTGCAAAGGCGCTAAGTGCACTTTTAGTAGTCACTAAACCTAGTACGATTGCGAGTAGAGGCACTAATAATGCGGTGATTGTAACGTGCAATGCTTCCGTTAACCATAAAACGGCGATAAATACTAACAAAGCAAGGCCCTTATTGGCTTTTAAATCAAAAGGCAAAACAAACAATAAAACAAAAAATACAACAATATCTAATAGGAAGATAATCGCGTTCTTATTTAGGCCACTTTGATTAGAATGCTCAATTAAACTCATAATATATCCTCATAAGTAAGAGTAGATAGAATTAAGGTAGGAAAAAAATAACACTTAATTTTTTCGGAAAGTTATCATTATGTTAATAAAAAGCAATTTGTTTTTTATAAAAATGTGAACAACCGCATAAAAATAATAAGAAAAGAGAAAAAATTGTCTGAACAATGCGGATCATTGAAATTCTTTTGTTGCCGAAAGATAAATCAACTAAGACCAACTTGACGACGAATTTTTCTTAACAATAAAAAGACCCAAGGCCAAAGCAAGGCGCTAACTAGCGCGGTATAGAATTCTTGTCTGTGGAAAATTGCATCGTGCAGGAAGAATTCCAGCAGAAAAATACCTAAACGAATGGCGGCAACAAAAATAATCACCAGCAAACTTTGTTGCAACAAGGATAAATTACGCAGAATTAAGTGATTTAACGCAATAATGTAGGCAAATACGGATAATACCAAAGCGTGAGTCCCTAGCACTGAGCCGAGTACTAAATCCCAAATTACCCCAAACACAAAAGCAAATCCAATGCTGACCTTGTTAGGAAGCGCAAGAACCCAATAGAGCAGCACTAATACTAACCAAGAAGGTTTAAAGTATTGGAAATGTGTTGCCCAAGGGGAAATTTCCAGCACGAGTGCAATAATAAAAGTACTGAGCACTGTGAGCCATTGTATGAGGAAATGTTGTTTCATTAAGGTTTCTCCTGTTCAAGTAGATTATCTATTTCATTTGATTCATCCACTTTATTTGGCTCAAGAGGTTCATTCTCAGGTTGTACTTCTGGCACTAAGGTTTTCTTCACTTTTTTCGCTTCTAATCCTTGGTTGTCTAAACGCTCTTGTACTGTTTTGCGGATTTCTTCAGGCGTTGTAGATTGAACTTTGCGCATTTCTTCATTAGTTGGCCACAGAAGAAGTAAATAGCGTAATCTATCAATAGAAACTAAAGGTTGGGCGCTAACAGAAGCGAAATATTGTTGTCCATTATTTGATACTTTGTCTACGATAGCCACAGGATAGCCTTCAGGAAAACGACCGCCTAATCCAGAAGTAACAAGTAAATCACCTTCTTGAATATCTGTAGAGCGAGCCACATTCTCCAAGGTTAATTCATCGTTTCTGCCAGTACCGCTGGCAATCAAGCGAACATCGTTGCGCAGGACTTGCACTGGAATAGAATGGGTTAAATCTGTTAATAATAAAACTCGGCTAGTATTTTCACCTACAGAGATAATTTGACCAACGACCCCTTTTTCATCAATAACGGGTTGGCCAATATAAGCTCCGCCTTTGCTGCCTTGATTAATGACAATCTGTTGGCGGTATATATCGGTTTCCGCGGTTAAGACTTCCGCGATCTTTTTATATTCGTCGGTGCGTAGTGGCGAATTGAGTAATAAACGTAAACGCTGATTTTCAATTTTTAATTGATCTAGAAGAAGCAATTCCGCATTTTTTTCTCTGAGCTGATCGCGTAGTACTTTATTTTCAATTTGTAGGCGGTTGGTATCGGCCAAATTATTGGAAAAGCCATCAAGCACTAAGCGTGGGCTATTGGCAAGGTAATATAATCCACCAATGGTCGTTTCCATTGCGCTGCGTGCTTTTATCATCGCATTGGTTTGTCCGTCCGAGAGCATAAGCGCGGTCGAGGCTATTATGGCGAGAATAAGACGCAATCCAAGCGGAGGAGCTTTTCCAAAAATAGGTTTCATTGTTGAATTATGCAGTTACATTTATTCAGGAAAGGTTGAAGTGCAGTTAAACTGCACTCCAAAATAATGAATTAAAGGTCGTCGCTAAAAATATCGCCGCCATGCATATCGATCATTTCTAGCGCTTCACCACCACCACGAGCAACGCAGGTTAATGGATCTTCGGCGATAATTACAGGAACACCTGTTTCTCTTGATAACAATACATCAATATTGCGAATTAATGCACCACCACCGGTAAGCACCATACCGCGTTCAAAAATATCTGCTGCGTGTTCTGGTTGGCATTCTTCTAGCGCCGTGCGTACCGCGGATACGATGCCGCTCAAAGGCTGTTGAATAGCTTCCAACACATCGCGAGAAGTTAATTTAAAGGAACGTGGTGCACCTTCTGCTAAGTTATGACCATGAACTTCAATTTCTTGGATTTCATCATCTTCGTGAATATAAGCGGTTGCAATTTCGTGTTTAATACGTTCTGCGGTAGGTTCGCCGATAATAGAGCCAAAAGTTTTGCGCACATAAGTGATAATGGCTTCATCGAAACGGTCGCCACCAATGCGCACAGAAGAAGAGTAAACAATTCCATTTAATGAAATGACCGCCACTTCTGTGGTACCACCGCCGATATCAATAACCATTGAGCCTGTTGCGGTGGATACTGGCAATTTTGCACCGATAGCTGCAGCCATCGGCTCTTCAATCAAATAGACTTCTCTCGCGCCAGCGCCAATAGCAGATTCTTTAATAGCGCGACGCTCTACTTGAGTTGCGCCTGCAGGAACACAAACAAGCACGCGCGGACTTGGGCGCATAAAGTTACTGCTATGCACTTGTTTAATGAAGTGTTGCAACATTTTTTCTGTTACAAAGAAATCGGCAATTACGCCATCTTTCATTGGGCGGATTGCCGCAATACTTTTTGGCGTACGACCCAACATCATTTTGGCTTCTTTACCCACTGCGGCGATACTTTTTAATGCGCCAGAACGCTCTTGACGAATGGCGACAACAGAGGGTTCATTTAAAACGATGCCTTGTCCTTTTACATAAATTAATGTGTTTGCAGTACCTAAATCAATAGATAGATCATTTGAAAAAAGACCGCGAAATTTTTTTAATAACATAGGAATTCCATTGAACGAAAATTAAACTAAAAACACAGGGTGTTAGACGTGAAAAAATTGCGCTAAATGTATCAAAAAATAGCAGTTTGTAACAGAGAATTTTCTGGAAAGATAAAAAAGAAAACCCACTTATTTTGGGAGAAAATAAGTGGGCTTTAGTGGAACAATTGATAAATTAGCGACTACGGAAAATAATACGTCCTTTGCTTAAGTCGTATGGAGTCATTTCTACGGTAACTTTATCGCCAGTTAAAATACGAATGTAATTTTTACGCATTTTTCCTGAAATATGTGCTGTTACCACATGACCATTTTCTAATTCAACACGAAACATTGTGTTTGGGAGAGTTTCCAGAATTGTACCTTGCATTTCAATGCAATCTTCTTTTGCCATTGTGTCCTCTAATTACCTAATAAAATTTTAACCGCCTTCGTTATTTGCGGAATACTCTTGGAAAAAATACGCGCGGATTATACAGATTTTGCTCAATACAGGGAAGTTTTATTATCGCCTTATTCCTATTTCAAAAAAGAAAGGCATAGTATTTTCACTATGCCTGTCAGTTTAAATAATAGAAATTCTTAGCAGACGATCTTCACCGCTAGCCCACCTAATGATGTTTCACGATATTTAGCATTCATATCTTTGCCTGTTTCGTACATGGTTTCTATTACTTTATCCAAGCTTACGCGAGGAATTGTTGTGCGACGTAGCGCCATTCGGCTGGCATTAATAGCTTTCACCGAAGCAATAGCATTGCGTTCAATACAAGGAACTTGAACTTGACCACCTACAGGATCGCAAGTTAAGCCTAAATTATGTTCCATTGCAATTTCTGCAGCGGTACATACTTGTTCTGGGCTTCCGCCTAGAATTTCCGCTAATCCTGCAGCGGCCATAGAACAAGCAACGCCAACTTCACCTTGGCAACCTACTTCAGCGCCAGAAATGGAAGCATTCATTTTGTATAGCGAACCAATAATCCCACAAGCAAGGAAATAACGTTCGATGGTTTCTTCGCTAAGAGCTGCGATGAATTTTTCATAATAGGCTAATACCGCCGGTACGATACCACAGGCCCCATTGGTAGGTGCGGTAACAACACGCCCGCCAGCGGCATTTTCCTCATTCACCGCTAAAGCAAACACATTTACCCAGTCGATAATTTTCATTGGATCGTTAGATAAATTATTATTTGCCTCAAGCATACGGTATAAACCTGGTGCGCGGCGGGTAACTTTTAATGGCCCTGGTAGAATTCCTTCCGTAGTAACCCCATGTTCAATACAGGCTTTCATAGTTCGCCATACGGCTAGTAAGTGATCTCTAACCGCTTGTTTACCATGTACAGCAATTTCATTTTTCAACATTAAACTCGATAAAGCCAAACCGTTATCATTGCAATGTTGCAAAATATCCGCCGCATTTTTATAAGGATAAGGCACGCTAATTTCAGAAGCGCTCTGTTGACCAAAATGCGCTTCATCAACAATGAAGCCACCGCCGATAGAGTAGTAAGTTTGTTGATACAACTCTTTATCGTTTTTTAAGGCAGTGATACGCATACCATTTTCGTGCAGTGGTAAAAACTCTTTGTGGAAAATAAAATTATGAACATAATCAAATTTTGCGATTTTTTTCCCTTCTGCTAAAGGTAGCAATGCTTTCTGTTTAACGTCGGTGATAAAGCTGGGAATCAGTTCAATATCCACGTTATGAGGAAGATAGCCAGCTAACCCCATAATAATGGCGGTATCTGTTCCATGGCCTAAACCTGTCATTGACAAAGAACCGTAAACATCCACTTTGATTTCATCTAAATCATCTAGCAGATTTTCCCCCACTAAATCATCGAGAAATTGTTTGCCAGCTTTCATTGGCCCCACTGTGTGAGAGCTAGAAGGACCAATGCCGATTTTGAACATATCAAAAACACTAATCATAAAAACTCAATCTTATTAGTCGATAATTAAAGATTATTTAGAACAATCCATACACCACAGCAGAGATAGCAATCAATCCCATAATGGTGACAAAAATATTGCTTGCTGCTCCGCGGTAGCGTTGCATTGCTGGAATATGGCGAATCGCGTACATCGGCATAATAAATAGAATTGCGGCGATAATTGGTCCGCCTAGAGATTCAATTAAACCTAAAATACTTGGATTGATAATTGCCACCCCCCATAATGTTAATAAGAAGAAAAGCGCAGCACCGTAATCCAATTTTTTACGATTGATCGCTTTTCCGTTATCCACAATTTTAGTAAACAAACCTTCTAACCCTTCTTTTGCACCAAGATAATGACCAAAGAATGAACTTGTAATTGCTAAGAACGCGACGAAAGGTCCGAAGTAGGAAATGTAAGGATTGTCGAACTTATTTGCGAGGAACGAAAGGATACTGATATTTTGTGATTTTGCTAGTGCTAAATCTTGTGGTGTTAAAGTTAATACACAGCTAAACACAAAGAACATCACGAAGATTAATAAAATTGATGATGTCATTTTTAAGGTTTTACTGGTATGTAATTCCGCTGTTGTTACATCGATATATTCTCTTTGTTGAGATTGAGAGAAAGATGAAATGGCTGGAGAATGATTGAAAGAAAAAACCAGTACAGGAATAGTAATCCATAAAGTGCTAATAAAGCTGATCGCCGTTGGCATTTCATACAACATCGACGCATTCCATTGCGGAATCAAATACACAGATAACGCAAACAAAATGAATACCAATGGATAGACTAAAAATTCAGTAATTTTTAGCATAATTTTTTCACCCATTAACATCACAGAAATTAATCCAGCAATAAGCACTAAGGATAAAATCACACGATTAGGTGATGCCATTCCTAATTGATTGACGATAAAAGAATCCACGGTATTGGTAATACCATTTCCATAAATTAATAAAATTGGGAAAATGGCGAAAAAATAAAGCAGAGTAATTAACTTACCTGCATTCTTGCCGAAATGTTCTTCAACCACTTCGGTAATATCGCTACCTGGTTTTGAGGAAGATAAAACAAAGCGAGATAAGGCTCGGTGAGAAAAATAGGTCATAGGTCCTACAATGATCGCCATAACGACAAGTGGCCAGAAACCTGCCATACCCGCGTTGATAGGTAAAAATAATACGCCGGCGCCAACGGCAGTACCGAATAAATTGAGTGCCCAAATAATATCAAATTTGCGCACTTTATCATGAGATCCTTTAGTTAGCATAGATGACTCCATAATTTTATTAGTTTGAAGATTTATATTAAAAACTAGATCAAATATGAGATTTTGCACTAGTTTTATGATTTGGAGCCGAATAATATAGATTCTGATTTTGAGTGCAAAACATTTCATAAAAAATGTTTTATCTTTTTGATTTTGATCTATTATTTTTAGCAAAGTAGATTAGAATTCAATCAATACTTTACTTTTCTTGTAAGGTTCAGAACTTTTTATCATTTCTTTCATAACAGTAAAAACAGAATGAAAATTTTAGTCACAGGCGGTGCTGGCTTTATTGGCTCTGCATTAATCCGTTTTTTAATCACCGAAACAGAACATCAGGTGCTTAACCTCGATAAATTAACTTATGCCGCAAACCCTGCCGCGTTACACAGCGTTGAGCATCATCCGCGTTATGATTTCCAGCAGTTGGATATTTGTGATGCGGTGGCGCTTGAGCAGGTATTTGCGCGCTATCAGCCCGATTGGGTGATGCACTTAGCGGCGGAAAGCCATGTGGATCGTTCTATTTGTGGCGCTGACGCCTTTGTGCAAACCAATGTGGTTGGCACTTATCAATTACTGGAAGCCAGTCGTCGCTATTGGTCGCAATTGAGTCCTGAACAACAAAAAACTTTCCGCTTTTTGCACATTTCCACCGATGAAGTCTATGGGGATCTGATGCCACAGCAAGCACCTTTTAGTGAGCAACATACTTATCGCCCAAGCAGCCCTTATTCCGCCTCCAAAGCGGCAAGTGATCACTTTGTACAAGCTTGGCATCGCACTTATGGCTTGCCCACGTTGATTTCCCATAGTTCGAATAATTATGGACCTTATCAACATCGCGAAAAATTAATTCCCTTTATGCTTAGTCAAGCGCTACAAGGCAAATCTTTACCCCTTTATGGCAACGGCTTACAAATCCGCGATTGGCTGTTTGTAGAAGATCATGTAAGGGCGCTATATTTGTTGTTGAGAAAAGGAAAGGTTGGCGAAACCTATAATATCGGCGGTCATTGTGAGCAGACGAATTTAGCGTTGGTGCATTTGCTCTGTCAGCGGTTAGATAGCCTGAAAGCCGAAAATAAGTTGAATAAATTTGCGCAACGGTTAGATCATATTCAACATTTCTCGCAATTAATTGAATTTGTACAAGATCGCCCTGGGCATGATTTTCGCTATGCGGTGGATGGCCGCAAAATACAAGCTTTAGGCTGGCAAGCTACAAAAAGATTTGAACAAGGATTAAATCAAACCATCGATTGGTATGTTGAACATTTTACGGAATCGCTTAAGTAGAATTTTTCGAGTACGAGCCACAAAAAACTGATATAGTTAGCCGCCTTCGTTTTAGATTCACAGGATAGAGTATGAGTATGCAAGTTTTATTATCAACCCAAGCAGCCAGTTCAGTTTGGGGAAAAAATGCGCTGTTAAGTTTTAATCAGGAACAAGCCACAGTTCACTTAAAAAGCATCAATGACGGTGGCGCCATACAGCGTGCGGCGCGCAAATTAAGAGCGCAAGGCATCAATCAAGTTAGCTTAATTGGTGAAGATTGGAATTTAGACAATTGCTGGCATTTTTATCAAGGATTTTATAGCGCCAAGTTAGACTTTCAAATTCACTTCCCTGAACAGGATGCGCAAACGGAAAAATGCTTATCTGATCGTATTGCTTGCGCGAATTTTGCTCGTGAAATCATCAATTTACCTGCGGATGTGATTACCCCAGTAGTGCTTGCTGAACGTTGTGCCGCCTTTATTCGTCATCAAGCGGAAAAGCAAAGCAAAGGAAATGCAGTGCAAAGCAACATTATTTCAGGCGAGGCGCTAAAACAGCAAGGTTATGTGGGCATTTGGAATGTGGGCAAAGGATCCACTAATTTGGCAGCAATGTTGCAGCTGGATTTTAATCCTTCAGGGGAAGAAAGCGCGCCCGTGCTAGCCTGCTTGGTGGGCAAAGGCATTACCTTTGATAGCGGCGGCTACAGCATCAAACCTAGCGACGGTATGAGCACCATGCGCACGGATATGGGCGGCGCTGCTTTAGTTAGTGCGAGTCTTGCCCTTGCTATTGCGAATGGCTTAAATAAACGGGTGAAACTCTATTTATGCTGCGCAGAAAATATGGTAAACAGTCGTGCCTTTAAATTGGGCGATATTATTCATTACCCCAATGGCGTCAGCGTGGAAGTGTTGAACACCGACGCCGAGGGACGTTTAGTGCTGGCGGACGGTTTAATTGAAGCGGATAAACAGCAGCCCCAATTTATTATTGACTGCGCCACTTTAACGGGTGCAGCAAAAGTGGCGGTGGGCAATGACTATCACTCCGTGTTATCAATTGATGATGACTTGGTGACGAAATTAATGGCGGCGGCGAAAGTCGCGAAAGAACCTTTTTGGCGCTTGCCTTTTGAAGACTTACATCGTGCACAAATTCAATCTGCCTTCGCGGATATTGCTAATATTGGATCCGTTCCTGTGGGCGCTGGCGCCAGCACGGCAACGGCATTTTTATCTTATTTCGTGAAAAATTATCAAACAAACTGGCTGCATATTGACTGTTCCGCCACCTATCGTAAATCCGCGAGTGATTTATGGGCAACAGGCGCCACAGGCATTGGTGTGCAAACTCTTGCAACCTTGTTACTACAAAAATCGACTAAGGAGAACTAATTTATGGCATTAGAAAAAACCTTTGCAATTATCAAACCTGATGCGGTGAATCGCCATCTTATTGGGGCAATTTTAAGCCGTATTGAACAAGCTGGTTTCCGCGTAGCGGCAAGCAAAATGTTGAATTTAACGCGCACTCAGGCAGAGGGATTTTATGCGGAACATCAGGTTAAAGCGTTTTTTCCTGACCTTGTAGATTATATGATTTCAGCGCCTGTGGTGGTGTTGGTGTTAGAAAAGGAAAATGCGGTTAAAGATTACCGCGCGTTAATTGGCAAAACCGATCCGACGGAAGCCAACCCTGGCACAATCCGCCACGATTTTGCGCTCAATTACCGCCAAAATGCCGTGCATGGTTCCGATTGTATAGAAAGTGCACAACGGGAAATCGCTTATTTCTTTGTGGAAAGCGAAATTTTTTAACGAAACTAAGAAGCTTAGTTGTTTTTTCTCTTTCATATAATAAGGGGCATATTAACGCCCCTTCTTTATATCTGCAATTTTCCTCGTATTTAACCCTTAATCTCTTTGTGCAATTGTTGCACGGAATAGACATCAAATTGGTTTATATGTTGCACCCCTTGCACTAAAGCGTATGCCCCTGAGATGGTGGTTTGGATCGGCACACGTTGTTGCAGGGCGGTGCGGCGGATGGAGTGGCTATCGGCGATGATCTCAGGATCGCCACTGACGGTGTTGATGATCAAGGCGATTTCGCCGTTTTTGATCGCATCGACAATGTGCGGTCTGCCTTCACGCACTTTGTTAATGGTTTGCACCGCCACGCCCTGTTCACGCAGGAATTTAGCAGTACCGAAAGTCGCACATAAGCCGTAGCCTTGCTCTTGGAATTTTTTGGCGATGTCGAGCAGGGTGTCTTTGTCTTGGTCGGTTACCGACATAAATACTTTGCCCACTCGTGGAATACGCTCGCCTGCCCCAAGTTGGGCTTTGAAGAAGGCTTCCGCAAAGGTTTCGCCCACGCCCATCACTTCGCCCGTTGAACGCATTTCAGGCCCTAAAATGGTATCTACACCTGGGAATTTGATGAATGGGAACACCGCTTCTTTCACGAAGAATTTTTGTGGGATCACTTCGTTTAACGCATTCAATTCCGCTAAGGTTTCGCCTGCCATAACTCGAGCGGCAATTTTCGCCAGTGGACGACCGGTTGCTTTACTCACGAATGGCACGGTGCGGCTAGCACGCGGATTGACTTCTAGCACATAAATCACGTTGTTTTGCACCGCAAATTGCACGTTCATTAAGCCACGCACTTTTAACGCCAACGCCATTTCTTTGGTTTGTCTGCGAATTTCATCGAGGATCTCACCGCTTAATGAGTACGGTGGCAATGAGCAAGCGGAGTCGCCACTGTGGATCCCGGCTTGTTCCACGTGTTGCATAATGCCGCCGATGACGACATTTTCGCCGTCGGAGATGCAGTCCACGTCCACTTCAATGGCGTTGTTTAAGAAATGGTCGAGCAAAATCGGGCTGTCGTCGGACACGCTCACGGCTTCACGCATATATTTGTGCAATTCTTCATCGTTATACACGATTTGCATTGCTCGTCCGCCCAACACATAAGAGGGGCGAACCACCAACGGATAGCCCACTTCGTTCGCCAAGCCCACAGCTTCGGTGGCATTGCGTGCGGTGCGGTTTGCGGGCTGTTTGAGATTTAAGTCGTTGAGAATACGTTGGAAACGCTCACGGTCTTCGGCGGCATCAATGCTGTCCGCAGAGGTGCCGATAATGTTCACGCCGTTTTCGTGCAAGGCGTTCGCCAGTTTGAGTGGCGTTTGTCCGCCGTAATGCACAATCACGCCCCACGGATTTTCCACACGCACGATTTCCAGTACATCTTCCAAGGTCAATGGCTCGAAATACAAGCGGTCAGAGGTGTCGAAATCGGTGGAAACGGTTTCTGGGTTGCAGTTCACCATAATGGTTTCGTAGCCTGCTTCACGCAAGGCAAGGGAAGCGTGTACGCAGCAGTAATCGAATTCGATCCCTTGTCCGATGCGGTTCGGGCCACCACCTAAAATCATCACTTTTTTGCGATCGCTCGGTTTCGCTTCGCACTCTTCTTCATAAGTGGAGTAGAGATAAGCCGTATCTGAAGCAAATTCTGCGGCACAGGTGTCCACACGTTTGTACACTGGCAGAATATTTAGGCTGCGGCGATAATCACGCACGGTTTTTTCGCTCACTTTGGTCAGCTGGGCGATGCGTTTGTCGGAGAAACCTTTGCGTTTTAATTTGCGAAGTTCGTCGTAGTCTAAATCGCTAAATTGTTTTTGCTCAAGGGCTAATTCTTCTTGGACTAAATCCTGAATTTGCACCAAGAACCACGGGTCGATTTTCGAGTAGTGATGCACTTCTTCCACGGAGAAACCAGCACCGAACGCATCCGCCACATACAAAATGCGGTTCGGACCTGGGTTGGCTAATTCACGACGGATTTTTTCAGGTTCTTCGGATAACAAGTTGAAACCGCAAATGCCCGTTTCCAAGCCACGCAAGGCTTTTTGCAAGCTCTCTTGGAAGGTTCTGCCCATTGCCATTACTTCGCCCACGGATTTCATTTGCGTGGTTAAGCGATCGTCCGCATTTGCGAATTTTTCAAAGGCGAAACGTGGAATTTTGGTCACAACATAGTCTAAGGTCGGCTCGAAAGAGGCTGGGATCAAACCGCCTGTGATGTCGTTGCGAAGTTCATTTAAGGTGTAACCCACCGCCAATTTCGCTGCCACTTTGGCAATCGGGAAGCCCGTGGCTTTTGAGGCTAAGGCAGAAGAACGGCTCACCCGTGGATTCATTTCGATCACGATCATCTCGCCATTTTCAGGGTTGATCGCAAATTGTACGTTAGAACCGCCCGTGTCCACGCCGATTTCACGCAACACCGCAAGGCTGGCGTTACGCATAATTTGGTATTCTTTATCGGTTAAGGTTTGAGCAGGGGCAACGGTAATGGAGTCGCCCGTATGCACGCCCATCGGGTCGAAGTTTTCAATGGAGCAGATGATAATGCAGTTGTCCGCCTTATCACGCACCACTTCCATTTCGTACTCTTTCCAGCCCAGCACCGACTGCTCGATCAACAATTCGTGGGTCGGGGACGCTTCAAAGCCACGCTCACAAATTGCCATAAATTCATCACGGTTGTAAGCGATACCGCCGCCCGAACCGCCCATCGTAAACGACGGACGAATAAGCGTTGGAAAGCCCACTTTTTCCTGTGCGCTTAAAGCTTCTTCAAAGCTGTGTGCCACAAAGGATTTCGGACAATGCAAACCGATTTTTTCCATCGCTTCTTTAAAACGCCCACGGTCTTCCGCTTTATCAATGGCATCTTCCGTCGCCCCGATTAGCTCCACCTTGTATTTTTTCAGCACACCATTGCGAGATAAATCTAAGGCACAGTTCAACGCTGTTTGCCCGCCCATTGTCGGCAAAATCGCATCTGGGCGTTCTTTTTCGATGATTTTCTCAACCGTTCGCCACTCAATCGGCTCAATGTAAGTCACATCCGCCATTTCAGGGTCGGTCATAATGGTGGCTGGGTTGGAGTTCACCAACACCACTTTATACCCTTCTTCACGCAACGCTTTACACGCCTGCGCCCCCGAGTAGTCAAATTCACACGCCTGCCCGATGACAATCGGACCAGCTCCAATAATTAAAATGGTTTTTATGTCTGTACGTTTTGGCATTTTGGTTTTCTCTTAGTTGAATTTGGTTGAAATTCGTTGCATATACATAGTTATCTTTAAGGGATACGATGATCGTGTCCGAAACAAGCGGTGATTTTGCATCGTTTTTTTACAAATCATAAACGGACGCCAACGTGGCGTCGCTACATTCATTCAAACGATCAATTCAACGCTAAGTGTCATCTGCTCTTTCCCAATTTAATGAAAAGGACGTATCACACGTCCTTTTAACCTATGCGTTTTTTACCTTTCTTAATTCATCAATAAAGCGATCGAACAAATATGCCACGTCGTTTGGACCTGGGCTGGCTTCTGGGTGACCTTGGAACGAAAACGCCACTTGATCGGTCAACTCAATGCCTTGCACCGTGCCGTCAAATAAAGAGCGGTGGGTCACACGCACATTTTGTGGCAAGCTGGCTTCGTCCACTTCAAACCCGTGGTTTTGGCTGGTGATCAATACTTTTTGGTTGTCTAAATCTTGCACGGGGTGGTTCGCTCCGTGGTGTCCGAACGCCATTTTTTTGGTTTTACCGCCTGCGGCTAAACCGAGCAGTTGATGCCCTAAACAGATGCCGAAAATCGGTTTTTTAGTGGCAAGCAATTTTTGAATAGCGGTGATGGCATAGTCGCACGGCTCAGGGTCGCCCGGCCCGTTGGATAAGAAAATACCGTCTGGATTTAACGCCAACACGGCTTCCGCAGAGGTTTTCGCTGGCACCACGGTTAAACGGCAGCCACGTTCGGCGAGCATTCTCAAAATATTGTGTTTTACACCGAAATCATACGCCACCACGTGAAGTTCAGTGTTCCCTTGTTGCACATAGCCTTTGCCTAATTTCCATTCGCCGTCTGTCCATCGGTAAAGCTCTTTGCAGCTCACTTCTTTGGCTAAATCTTGCCCTGCCATTGAGCCGAAACTGTTGGCAAGTTCTAAGGCTTTGGCTTCATCATCGCCCACATAAATACAGCCTGCTTGTGCACCTTTTTCACGCAATAAACGCGTTAAGCGACGGGTGTCGATGTCAGCAATGGCGACGATGTTATTTTGCACGAGATAATCTTGAAGAGAGAGATTAGCACGGAAATTGCTGTGTAATAACGGCAGATCACGAATGATTAACCCTGCGGCATAAACGGATTTGGACTCCGTATCTTCGGGGTTTGCTCCTGTGTTGCCGATGTGTGGATAAGTTAAGGTAACGATTTGCCCTGTATAAGAAGGGTCAGTTAGAATTTCTTGATAGCCCGTCATTGCGGTGTTAAACACCACTTCGCCGACGCTATAACCGTTCGATCCGATAGATCTGCCACGAAAAATCGTGCCGTCTGCGAGAACTAAAATTGCGGATTGAGACATTATTTACTCCTGAAAAATGAGCTTTCACTTATATGTGTCTAAATATGCAGTTAACTCTAACAGAGCGGCAAATCGTATTCAAGTATATTTTAAATTTTTATGCAAAAAATATGCATACATATTCTTCAATTTTCATTCACTGACGGCCACGCATTAATAACGGCTTTCACAAGTGTCGCAAGAGGAATGGCGAAGAATACACCCCAAAATCCCCATAATCCGCCAAATATTAAGACTGCAATAATGATCATTAATGGATGAAGGTTAACCGCTTCTGAAAATAAGAATGGGACGAGCAAGTTGCCATCGAGTACTTGGCTAATCACATAGGCTACCATTAAATACCAAAAGGTTGGGTTAACGCCGAACTGTGCAATGGCGACCAGTGCGAGAGGAATGGTAACTAACACTGCGCCGATGTAAGGCACGAGAACGGATAACCCTACCGCCACCGCCAATAAAAGTGCGTAGTTTAAGCCGAAAAAGAGAAAAATAATGTAGCTCACTACACTGACGATAATAATTTCAATAATTTTGCCGCGAATATAATTGGCAATTTGTAGTTGCATTTCTTTCCAAACGCTAGAGGCAAGATTGCGATTGCGTGGTAGAAAGCGGCTGGCGCCAGCCATAAGCACTTGTTTATCTTTTAATAAGAAGAACACCATTAATGGCACTAAAAAGGCATAAATGCCAAGGGTTACCACGCTCAACAATGAGGTGAGGGAAAGTTTTAAGGCAGATTCGCCGATGCCTAGAATTTTGGCGCGAGTGGTGGTGAATAGGGACTCGATCATTTGATAGTCCACCAATTCAGGATAATGTTCAGGCAAAGATAGTAGCCATTCGTTTAACTTATTAAACATGTGAGGCAAATCGCTAAGTAAATTTAAGGTTTGCGTCCAAAGAGTTGGAATAAGCACGGTAACTAAAACTAACAAAATGCTGGTGAAGCCACCAAAAACCAACCCTGTGGCTAACAGACGTGGAAATTTGAGTTTTTCTGTTAAAAATGAAATAGGCATTTCTAATAAATAAGCTAAAACGATAGCAATTAATAGCGGTGCGATGAGATCGCCAAAAAAATAAATGGCAACAAAACCGAACAGCAGAATGGCAAAAAGTCCCATGGCTTGAGGATCGGTAAAGCGATTTCTATACCAATTTTTGAGCATTTCAATCATAGAGCTTCCTCATAAAGATAACTAAACAATCGTGGGATTATAAGGTAAAATCTAAGGCTTTAATACATTAGGAGAAATTTTTATGAGCTTAATTATTTATCACAATCCAAAATGTTCAAAGAGCCGCGAAACCTTATCTTTATTAGAGGAAAAAGGCTATAAACCTGAAATTAAATTGTATCTGCAACATCAATTTTCCTATGCCGAACTGCAATCTCTCGCGCAAAAATTAGGGGTGAAAACGGTAGCAGAGATGATGCGACAAAAAGATGAACTTTATCGCACGTTAGGTTTAGAACAAGGCACGGAAGAACAGCATTTGCAGGCGCTTGTGGAGCATTCCGCTTTATTAGAACGTCCCATTGTGGTGAACGGCGATAAGGCGAGAATTGGCAGACCGCCTGAGTCCGTGCTTGAGATTTTGTAATTTATGCTTATAATGTCGCGCGTTTGTGCCTAGGGCGCAAACGTTTGCAAAATTTTATGAGGAAAAGAATGATGAAAAAAAATAAGCAGGCGGTCAATGCTGTAAATACCACAGATTCACTGCCTTATCAGCACCGCCGTGGTGTAATTCGAGACAATGCAATCCAAGCGTTGTTGCATGATCCGTTATTCCGTCAACGAGTAGAGAAAAAACGTAAAGGAAAAGGCAGCTATCAGCGCAAAGCAAAACACGTTGGCAGATATTTTGAAAAGCCCGATTATAAAATTTTTAATTTGAGAGATTTTATAATCGGGTTTTTCTTCACTACAACACAGATCAATAAGAGGTAGATTATGTCGGTTAAAACGGAAGTTTTATTTAGTAATAATTGGAATGTGCGCATTAGCGATCCTGGCGAAGAAGGCGCTTCTAGCCATTTTTTTGAAAAAATTTACATTACCCTCGAAGCCCACATTGATAATGACAATGTGGTGTATGAATTTACGCGTAAGGTGGAAGATCAAGTTAAAATTAATCGCCGTTTTACGGATTTAAACGAGTTGTTTAAATTTTTAGGCGATTATTTAGATCCTGTGAGCATGGGCTTTTTGGGCGTTAAAATTGGCGCCTTAGGGCAAGCTTAAGGACATAAACGTCGAACTGGCGCAAAACTGCGGCGATGTTGCGGCAATGGACCGAATTGTGCCAGTTTTTCTAAATGCAATTTTGTGGGATAGCCTTTGTGTTGGGCAAAGCCATATTCGGGATATTGAGCATCTAACGCCGCCATTTCTCTGTCTCGCGCCACCTTTGCCAAAATGGATGCAGCGCTGATTTCCGCAACTAGACTGTCGCCTTTCACCACTGCTTGCGCAGGCATGGCGAGTTCAGGGAGGCGATTGCCGTCGATAAAAACAAAATTGGGTTGTATGGGTAGCGCCACCACGGCGCGTTGCATGGCAAGCATGGTGGCGTGCAAGATGTTTAACTCATCAATTTCTGCTGGTTCTGCGCGCCCTAAACTCCAAGCGAGCGCTTTTGCTTTAATTTCTTGTTCAAGCAGCAAGCGTTTTTTCTCAGATAATTTTTTGCTATCGGCGAGTCCTGTAATGGGATTGTTGGGATCTAAAATCACAGCGGCGGTAACTACCGCGCCAACTAGCGGTCCACGCCCTACTTCATCTACGCCGGCAATCAGTTCCACATTAGGATAAATAAATTCAGACATTTTCTCCCTCCAATAAGTCAATAACCGCTTGCGCTGCTTGTTTGTCCGCGTTGCATTGAATTTGTTGATGTAATTGCGTGAAGATTTCAAGCAATTCATGGCGCGCGAGGCGCTGTTTTGGCTCGTCGCTGAGATATAAAGATAACTTTTCGCTCAATGCTTTAGGGGTGCAATCTTCTTGGATCATTTCTGGCACGAGCATTTTATTGGCTAATAAGTTCGGCAAGGAAATGTAATCGGTTTTCACTAAGCGTTTGGCGAGAAAATAGGTGCTTGCTTTCATACGATAGCCCACCACCATAGGTGATTTACACAGCATTGCCTCTAGCGCCGCCGTGCCTGAAGCAAGCAGGGTGGCGTCAGCGGCAATCATGGCTTGGCGTGCTTGTCCGTTAAGCAAAATCAATTCAAGCTCAGGGGCAACTCGCTGTTTAATAGCATCAAACTGCTGGCGACGAGCTTCGTTCACAAGGGGAACAAGAAACTTTATCTCTGGATATTGTTGTTGCAATCGCTGTGCGGTTTTTAAGAACGGCTCAGTTAAAAATTCAAGTTCAGCGCAACGGCTACCCACCAAAATAGCCACATAGCGCCACCGTTCCTCAATTTGTAACAAATGGCAAGCTTCGCTACGGTTGGGTTTCAAGGGAATTTGATCTGCCATGGTGTGTCCAACAAAACGGCAAGGCACGTTAAAGCGATCATAAAAAGCTTTTTCAAAGGGCAAAAACGCCAGCACTAAATGGGTGGCTTTAGCGATTTTGTGAATGCGATTTTGTCGCCAAGCCCACACGGAGGGACTCACATAATGCACGGTTTTTATGCCATTTTGCTTGAGTTTTAGTTCCACATCTAAATTGAAATCAGGGGCATCAATGCCAATAAAAATATCCGGTTTAAGCGCCAACATTTGAGCGATTAACTGACGGCGAATGTTAAGTAAACGAGGTAAATGTTTTAGCACTTCCGCTAATCCCATCACGGAAAGTTGTTCCATATCAAATAAGGTTTCACAGCCTTCTGCTAGCATTTTTTCGCCTGCGATGCCGATAAATTTAGCATGAGGGTAGCGATTTTTTAGGCTGCGAATTAACCCTGCGCCTAAAATATCCCCTGAAATTTCCCCTGCCACAATAGCAATAATAGGACGTTGTTGATCAGTCATTTTGATGTTCTCCACAAAATTTGTGCGCTATTGTAACGCAAAATGTCATAATTTCCTTTGACTATTCTATTGACAGATTGTAATATGCACGCCCTATGCAAAAGGTAAGATTACCCCTCACTACTGATCCAGTAAAAGATGCTCAACGTCGCTTAGATTATGATGGCTATTATGCCGCTAGTCAGCTTGAGCGCTTGTCTGAATCTGTAAGTAAAGTGCTCAGCGATGCACAGGTTACATTATCATTTTATATTGACCCTCAAAAATTAGTCGTAATGAAAGGTCGTGCCACCGTTGACGTGGAACTTATTTGTCAACGTTGCGAACAGCCTTTCTTACAAACGCTTGAATGTGATTTTTGTTACAGTCCAGTGGCTAATTGGGATCAAGCTGATGTATTGCCAGAAATTTATGAGCCAATTGAGTTTGATCCATTTGGTGAAATAGATTTACTTGGCGCGATTGAAGATGAATTAATTTTAAGTCTGCCTATCGTGCCAATGCATTCATCTGAACACTGTGAAGTGTCCGTGGCTGAACAGGTTTTTGGCGAATTGCCAGAAGAATTGGCAAAAAAACCGAACCCGTTCGCTGTATTAGCTAATTTAAAGCAAAAGTAAATTTAGGAGTATAGCCAATGGCTGTTCAACAAAATAAAAAATCTCGTTCACGTCGTGATATGCGTCGTTCACACGATGCTTTGACTACTGCAGCAGTATCAGTGGATAAAGCAAGTGGTGAAACTCATTTACGCCACCATGTAACTGCTGATGGTTACTATCGTGGTCGTAAAGTGATTAACAAATAATTTTACATTATTTAAAGGTAATCAATTGAGTCGTCTAACCTTGGCGTTAGATGTGATGGGCGGGGACATTGGTCCCCGTATTACTATTCCTGCCGTGCTCATCGCATTAGAAAAAAATCCTAATCTTTCTTTGTTGTTATTTGGTGATAAACAACAAATCGATCCCTTAGTTTGTCAATTTCCAAAATCATTAACCTCCCGTTTAACTATTCATCATTGTCATCGTATTATCGAAAACGAGCATAAACTTGCTTACGCTTTACGGCATAGTAAAGGTACATCTATGCGTTTGGCTTTAGAATCTGTTCAGTCTGGTATGGCTCAAGGCTGTGTTAGCGCCGGTAATACCGCAGCATTAATGGGATTGGCTAAAATTTTATTGCAGCCGTTAAATAACATTCATCGACCCGCTTTAGTGTCCGTCCTGCCTTCAGTGCAGGGCGGTAAAAGCGTGATGTTAGATTTAGGCGCGAATATTGATTGCGATAAAGATACTTTGTATCAGTTTGCTGTTATGGGAGCGATTTTCGCCGAGAATAGCTTGAATTTGGTTTATCCAAGAATTGCTTTATTGAATATCGGTAGTGAAGATATTAAAGGATATAAATCTATCCGTGAAACTGCAGAGTTATTACAAAAAAACAGTCGCCTTAACTATATTGGCTTTGTAGAAGGTAATTTACTCTTAAATAATGTGGCAGATGTGATTGTGAGTGATGGTTTTGTAGGAAATGTTGCCTTAAAAACCTTGGAAGGCGCTGCTAAAAACATGATGTTGCTGCTTAAAGGGGATTCTTCTCCTTCAATGTTTAAACCTTTGTTGGATTACGCCAAAAAATGCTTGTTCAAACAAAGTTATCAGCGGCTACAAACTATTAACCCAGACCAATATAATGGCGCTTCATTACTTGGCTTGAGAGCGGTGGTGGTAAAAAGCCACGGAAGTGCAAATACCTTAGCCTTTGCTAATGCAATTGCTAGCGCAGCTCAACAAGTACAACAAAATATGCCACAAAAAATTTTAACTGGTTTAGAACAATATTTATAATTCGACATCTTTAGCGCTTATCTTATTTTTCAACGAGATTTATTATGTATAGCAAAATTCTCTCCACTGGAAGTTATTTGCCTAGCAAAATTAGAAGTAATGCTGATTTGGAAAAAATGGTTGATACCTCCGATGAATGGATTTCCGAACGTACGGGAATCAAAGAACGTCGCATAGCGAATAGTGATGAAACTGTAGCAACAATGGGCTTTGAGGCAGCGAAAAAATCTTTAGAAATGGCAGACTTGGAAGCCAATGAAATTGATTTAATTATCGTTGCCACCACAAGTTCTGCACAAGCCTTTCCAAGTTCCGCCTGCCAAATTCAAAAAATGTTGGGCATTAAAGATGCCATCGCATTTGATGTTGCCGCGGCTTGTTCTGGTTTTGTTTACGCATTAGCGGTTGCGGATCAATTTATTCGTACTGGAAAAGTAAATAAGGCCTTAGTTGTTGGCGCGGATTTGTTTTCTCGCGCATTAAATCCTGAGGACCGAAGCACAATCATTTTATTTGGTGATGGTGCTGGCGCGGTAATTTTGGAAGCGAGTGAACAACAAGGCATTATTTCTACCCATCTACACGCAACAGGCGAAAATGCGGAAGTGTTAACTTTGGATAATCAAGCGCGCGGTGTCAATGCGGATCCTGCGTATTTAGAAATGCAAGGTAACGCCACCTTTAAAGTGGCGGTGCGTGAGTTAGCTAATGTGGTGGAAGAAACTTTACAAGCTAATAATTTAGATAAAAAAGAGATTGACTGGTTAGTACCGCATCAAGCGAATTTACGCATTATTTCAGCTACCGCACGCAAGCTTGATATGGATATGTCGCAAGTAGTTATTACTTTGGATAAACATGGTAATACTTCCGCTGGTAGTATTCCAAGTGCGTTAGATGAAGCGGTGCGCGATGGGCGAATCAAACGTGGTCAACTTTTGTTATTAGAAGCCTTTGGCGGTGGTCTGACTTGGGGATCCGCTTTAATTAGGTTTTAATATACAAGCGTAAAGGAATAGAACATCTTAGATAAGTATAAGGAAAATGTAATGAAAAAATTTGCAATGGTATTTCCGGGTCAGGGGTCGCAAGAAGTCGGTATGTTAGCGGCGCTAGCGACAGAGTATCCTGTGGTTGAACAAACTTTCAAACAAGCTTCTGATGTACTTGGGTACGATTTATGGCAACTTGTGCAACAAGGTCCAGCTACTGAACTTAATAAAACATGGCAAACCCAGCCTGCATTGTTAGCGGCATCGGTAGCAATTTATCGTGTGTGGCAAGAAAAATATCCAAACTTACAACCGGCGGTAATGGCAGGACATAGTTTAGGTGAATATTCCGCTTTAGTTTGTGCTGGTGTTTTGGACTTTCAACAAGGGATCAAATTAGTGGAATTGCGCGGTAAACTTATGCAGGAAGCCGTGCCAGAGGGCGCTGGTGCCATGTATGCCATTATTGGTTTAGACAACGAAGCCATTATTAAAGCTTGCGCGGAAGCAGAACAAGGCGAAGTGGTGGCAGCGGTGAATTTTAATTCACCAGGTCAAGTGGTTATCGCCGGCGCTAAAGCTGCGGTAGAGCGCGCGGCGGCAGCTTGTAAAGCAGCTGGAGCCAAACGCGCCTTACCATTATCAGTTAGCGTGCCTTCACACTGCTTGTTAATGAAGCCTGCAGCGGACCAAATGGCCGTAGAATTAGACCATATTGATATGTGCGAACCTATTATTGCCGTAATTAATAATGTGGATGTTAACAAAGAAATTGATCCCATCAATATTCGTCATGCATTAGTTCGCCAGCTTTACAGTCCTGTTCGTTGGACTGAAACAGTAGAAAAAATGGCAAGCGAAGGTGTGGAAGTTCTCGTAGAAATTGGCCCGAATAAAGTATTAACTGGTTTAACTAAGAGAATCGTCGCAGGTTTACAAGCGAGCGCGGTAAATGATTTAGATTCTTTAGATGCAATTCAAGAGCTTTTAGCCTAATTAAATAAGAGGAAATGATATGCAAGGAAAAATTGCATTAGTAACGGGAGCAACTCGTGGTATTGGACGCGCTATTGCAGAAGAGCTTGTTGCTAAGGGCGCGTTTGTGATTGGCACAGCAACATCAGAAAAAGGTGCGGAAAGCATTTCTGCTTATCTTGGTGAAAAAGGCACTGGTTTGGTGTTAAACGTCGCTGATTTAGCCTCAATTGAAAGTACCTTAGACAAAATCAAAGGGGATTTCGGTGATATTGATATTTTAGTCAATAACGCTGGCATCACACGCGATAACCTGTTGATGCGCATGAAAGACGAAGAATGGTTTGATATTATGCAAACCAATTTAACTTCCGTTTATCATCTGTCAAAAGCCATGCTGCGCACCATGATGAAAAAACGTTTCGGACGTATTATTACCATTGGTTCTGTTGTGGGTTCTATGGGTAATCCGGGGCAATCCAACTACTGCGCTGCCAAAGCTGGCGTTATCGGTTTTAGCAAAGCATTAGCGAAAGAAGTTGCCTCAAGAGGCATTACCGTTAATGTGGTAGCGCCAGGCTTTATTGCCACGGATATGACCGATGTGTTAACGGAAGAACAAAAAGCCAATATTTTGACCCAAGTGCCAGTAGGTCGTTTAGGCGAGCCGAAAGACATTGCGAAAGCAGTGGCGTTTTTGGCATCTGAAGATGCAGGCTATATCACAGGTACAACATTGCACGTTAACGGCGGTATGTTTACCAACTAAAGCGATGGCGTGAGAAAATCCTTAATTTTAATAGGCAAAAGCGTAGCCAAAATAAAAGGTTAGTGATAGAATTTCGAGCGCTATTTAATTCTGTTATGTCTTTTTCTTTTCAATCAATGACATAACTCTCTATTTCACAGTATGTATTTTTGTTGATGTTTTAAAATACATACATTATTTAACTTATCGCAATGGGCGAGAAACTAACAATAGGAAAAAAACATGAGCATTGAAGAACGCGTAAAAAAAATCATCGTTGAACAATTAGGCGTTAAAGAAGACGAAGTTAAATCTGAAGCGTCTTTCGTTGAAGATTTAGGTGCGGATTCTTTAGACACAGTTGAATTAGTTATGGCGTTAGAAGAAGAATTCGATATCGAAATTCCAGATGAAGACGCAGAAAAAATCACAACTGTTCAATCAGCCATTGATTACGTTCAAAACAACCAATAATTTCTTCTTTAGGCGGTCATTTGACTGCCTAAATTTTATCTGGCCAATTTATTGATTTAAACCAATAAATTGGTTTCTTTTTTTGCTTTCCAATTGAGATGAATTTAAAAGAGCGTATCATGACCAACCATCATATTTTAAACATATTTAAGGGTACATCTTATGCTTTATTTCGAATTTCTCTTTCTGCTTGTAGCTCTTTATTTAGGTAGTCGCTTTGGCGGTATCGGGCTTGGTGTTGTATCAGGCATAGGCTTATTGATCGAAGTCTTTATCTTTAGAATGCCACCAACTGCACCACCAATCCAAGTGATGCTTATCATTTTAGCGGTAGTAACCTGTGCTTCTATCTTAGAAGCAGCAGGCGGATTGAAATTTATGCTACAAATAGCTGAGCGCATTTTACGTAGCAATCCAAAACGCGTCACGCTACTTGGTCCGTTAGTAACTTATGTGATGACTTTTATGCTAGGCACAGGTCACGCTGTTTATTCAATTATGCCAATTATTGGTGATGTGGCGTTAAAAAATAAAATTCGTCCTGAACGTCCAATGGCAGCCGCATCTGTTGCATCACAATTAGCCATTACCTCAAGTCCAATTTCTGCTGCCGTGGTTTATTATTTAGGTCAAATTGTGGCATTACCAGGTTTTGAGCACGTTACATTATTAAGCATTATTTCTGTAACTGTGCCAGCAACCTTGGCTGGTACAATTGCTCTATCACTTTATAGCTTGCGCCGTGGCAAAGAGCTTGAAGACGATCCTGAATATCAACGTCGCTTACAAGATCCTGTATGGCGTGAACGTATTTTAAATACCACTAGCACCTCTTTAAATGAAGCATTACCAGCTTCTGCTAAACACGCCGTGTATTTATTTCTCTTGGCACTAGCCACAATCGTACTTGTTGCAATGGTACCAGAGATTCGCACTATTGGTGAAAATAAACCAATTTCAATGTCATTAATCATTCAAATGATGATGCTCGGTTTCGGTGGTATTATTTTATTAGTGACCAAAACCAATGTTCAAACTGTACCAAATGGCGTGGTATTTAAATCAGGTATGGTTGCTGCTATCGCCATCTTCGGTATCGCATGGATGAGCGACACTTATTTCCAATATGCAATGCCTTCATTTAAAGCAGGCATTACGGAAATGGTAAAAAGTTATCCTTGGACATTTGCTTTCGCACTCTTTACTGTTTCTGTAGTGATTAACAGCCAAGCCGCAACCGCACGAATGTTGTTACCAGTGGGTATCGCCATGGGCTTACCCGCACCGTTACTTGTTGGTTTAATGCCTGCGACTTACGGTTACTTCTTCATTCCTAACTATCCGTCAGATATCGCAACCGTTAACTTTGACGTAACAGGCACCACCAAAATTGGTAAATATTACTTCAACCACAGCTTTATGGTACCTGGGTTAATTGGTGTTGTTGTCGCTTGTTGTGTAGGTTATGTACTTGCTGAATTTATCATTTAGTCAAAAGACATAAGTGAAATCAGGGCTAATTCAAAAATTAGCCCTTTTTCTTTATCAAAAATAACTTTTAGTTATGAAATATAGCGAAGGACTATTTTTTTAGCCTTGTCCATTGTGTTAAAAAATACGTCTCGTTGAAACCTATTTGAAAGGAGTGTTTATGACTATTTATACCGATAACTCTTATTCCATCGGAAATACGCCACTGGTACGCTTAAAACATTTTGGTCAAGGTAATATTGTTGCCAAAATTGAAGCACGTAATCCAAGTTTTAGTGTGAAATGCCGTATCGGTGCCAATATGGTTTGGCAAGCAGAAAAAGACGGTATTTTGACCGCTGGTAAAGAAATTGTTGATGCAACCAGCGGTAATACAGGTATTGCTCTTGCTTATGTTGCGGCTGCGCGCGGTTATAAAATCACATTAACTATGCCAGAAACCATGAGTACGGAACGTAAACGCCTGTTAAGAGGTTTAGGCGTGAATTTAGTTCTGACAGAAGGCGCTAAAGGAATGAAGGGAGCTATCGCAAAAGCAGAAGAAATCGTTGCTTCAGATCCTGATCGCTATGTCATTCTAAAACAGTTTGAAAATCCTGCTAATCCTGCGATTCACCAGCAAACCACTGGGCCTGAAATTTGGCGCGATACCGAAGGTAAAATTGATGTATTAGTCGCAGGGGTTGGCACTGGCGGAACAATCACTGGCACAAGTCGATACATTAAACAAGAACAAGGCAAACGAATTATTTCGGTGGCGGTAGAGCCTGAAGAATCGCCAGTAATTAGCCAAACTTTAGCTGGCGAAGAAGTTAAACCTGCGCCGCATAAAATCCAAGGAATTGGGGCGGGATTTATTCCTAAAAATTTGGATTTAACACTTGTTGATCAGGTGGAAAAAGTGAGTAGCCAAGAGGCGATTGAAACGGCTCGTCGTTTAATGGCGAAAGAAGGGATTTTAGGCGGTATTTCATCTGGTGCGGCGGTGGCTGCTGCGGATAGATTAGCTAAACGTCCAGAGTTTGCGGATAAACTCATTGTGGTTGTTTTACCTTCTGCTTCTGAACGTTATTTAAGTACGGCACTTTTTGAAGAGATTGAAGCTTAAATAAAAGAATGGCAATTCAAATTCTTGAATTGCCATTTTCTTATCTATTATTTTATCCACTGAACCACATCATCAAAGGCTTGGCGAGTTTTTTCTTTTGGTTCATGCAAGCGATAACCAAAGGCAATCATAACGCTTAATTTATAGCATTTAGGATCATAAACACCTTGTTCTACAAAAGCATTGTGCATTTTTTCCAATGGGAATCCTTCAATGGGGGGTGAGTCAATGCCGATCATCGCAGCACTGGTGAGCATATTTGCCATTGCAATATAGCTTTGGCGACAAGCCCAATCGTAGAATGCTCTCGAATTATTCACCAAATCAAAATCTTGTTCGGTAAAGTGGCGATAGAAATTTTGGCGAATGTTGCGTATTTCTTCGGGAATATGATGAATATTTTGCATCATATGTTGTACATATTCTCCGTCCGCAAGTAGCGTTTCAGGCTGACGCGCTAAAATGACGACAAAATGGCTACAATCCATAATTTTATCTTTAGCGCCCCAAGCGAGATCTTTAATCATTTGTTTGAGCTGTTGATTTTCAATCACTAAGAATTTCCAAGGCTCAAATCCAAAAGAGCTTGGCGACAAACGCCCTGTTTCTAAAATAAAGCGAAAATCTTCTTCGCTAATTTTTTTCGTGGGATCGTAAGCTTTACAGGCGTGGCGATAGTGAAATGCATTGATAACATCTGTTTTGTTGATAGGCATTTTGTTCTCCTAAAATACTTTCAAACTGACTTAGATTAGATAATTCTTGAAAATTGTTGGCGTTTAGCTTGTTCTCTAGAATAGGTATCAAAGCATAAACAAATATTACGAATGAGTAGCCGACCTCTTGCTGAAACCTGAATGGCTTTATCTGTAATTTCTAATAAACCGTCTTTAGCTAAGGGCGCTAGTAAATTTAAGTCTTCTGCAAAATGTGTCTTGAATTGAATATTATAAGCTCGCTCAATGCTTTCATAAGACAGTTTAAAATTACAAATTAGCTGTTTAATCACATCTCGTCGTAAACAATCTTCTTGGCTCATAACAAAACCCTTATGCAATGCAATGCCCGTATCATCTAGCGCCTGATAATAATGTTTTAACTCTTTTTGATTTTGCGCATAGGTATCGCCCAATAAGCTGATAGCAGATACGCCTAGGCCCAAGAGATCACATTCTTCTTGGGTGGTATAACCTTGGAAATTGCGGTGTAAAACGCCTTTTTGTTGTGCTATGGCTAATTCATCATCTGGTTTGGCAAAATGATCCATACCGATGAACTGATAACCAGCGCTACCTAATAGCGCAATCATATTTTGCAAAATACTTAATTTTGTTTCGGGGGCTGGTAACATTGCATCTTTGATTTTTGCTTGCCCAGCAAAGCGGCTTGGTAGATGAGCATAGTTAAATACACTCAATCGATCAGGATTCAGTTCGATGACTTTTTGTAGGGTAAACATAAAGCTTTCCACGCTTTGTAAAGGGAGTCCATAAATCAAATCTAAATTTGTTGATTGAAAACCCAATGTTCGAGCGCGTTGTAATAAGGCTTCAATAAAAGTTTCATCTTGTTCACGATTAACGGCTTTTTGTACCTCTTTGTTAAAGTCTTGAACGCCCATACTCATTCGGTTAAAACCAAGATGACGTAAATGATCGAGCATAGATAATTCAATTTCTCTCGGATCGATTTCAATACTAATTTCTGCCTCTGGCGAAATCGAGAAATGCTTACGCAACATTGTCATTAAACGTGCAGATTGAGATTCATTGAGATAGGTGGGTGTACCGCCGCCCCAGTGTATTTGGGTAACTAAGCGATTTTTAAATAAGGGAGAGCGCGTCTCAATTTCTTTTTCTAAAAAATCTAGATAAATATCGGCTTTATGTTGATGACGAGTGATGACTTTATTACAAGCGCAGAAGTAGCAAAGTTTATGACAAAATGGAATATGTACATAAAGAGAAAGTGGTCTTTCAGGATAACGTTTTGCTGCTTGAATAAAATCCACATTGCTGTAATGTTCATTAAACTCTAACGCCGTTGGATAAGACGTATAGCGAGGCCCTGAATAATTATATTTTTGAATTAATGCCAAGTCCCAAATAATCTCTGACATAAGCTCCCCACAAAATCTTGAATTTATTTAATATTTGATAAAAGTACGTCTAACTCAGCATGAATTTTTTGTTCTAAATCTGCTTCTGCCGTTTCACGTTGTAAGTCTAAACGCATACGCTCATTTTTCTTTAACTCACGGCGTTTTTCATGGGTTGGCATATCCATAACCACTTCATAGAGTTGATACATCGCAGGGTAGCTTTTTAAGGTTTGTCCCAAAGGATCGAGTAACATCTTTAAGCGGATAACGCCTTCAGAATGATTGCAATCTCCTTTTTGCATCGCTTTGGCAATAATTTCAATGCTTTCTTTCAAACGCAGTTCGCGAGCTAAACGAGCATTAGCAAAAGCTCTCTTTTGTTTTTGTAGCGCCAACAACAAATAGATAGCATAACCTGTTAGCGACACAATAATCAGGCTAGCAAGAATAAATAAAATTGTGCTCCACATAGTACTTACTTAAATTGATTAATATCGATGTTTTCAAAAGTGCGATAGAGATCTTCTTCACTATCTTCTTCATCTGAAATACCTAGTTCGTCCATTAACTGTGCAATACGCTCGAGGCATTCATCAACAAATTTTTGATCCTCAGTGCTTAAGGTTTTGCCTGCATCTAATTTGTCTAAAAGTTCGTTTAAACATTCATTATTTTCAAGCTGTTCCAATTCTAACGCAGGATCTAATTTCACCGAATCAGAGGTCATTTTCATTGGCGGAATTGTGATGCCTTTTTCTGGTTTATTAACAAACTCTACAATGAGAGGCACTTTTTTACGGCTACCAACACGAGGATCTCTTTTTTCAAGATTTTGCTGATTGTTATGTTGTTCGCTAGCGCTGTGGCGAGAGCCTGAAGTTAATCCTTTATGTTTACGTTTGCGCTTGTCTTCACGCGCTTTGGCATCTAATTCATAACGAGTTAATTTTTTACCCGGTTTACTTTTCGGTAATTCGACTTTTTTATCTACTTTGCGCGCAGGCATAATATCGGTAAGTCGGCGTGTTTTTTTCTGACGAGCCATATCTTTTTCTCTTAACTAAATTCGGATGGCGGATTGTATCATTGCAACGGTAAAATCCATAAATAAATCATGATGCGCTGTTCAAAAAATTACTAGAAATTGTTTATCTTAAAAGTGAGATAATTGAACATATTTTGTTGATATTTTATACTTTCGTCATTCCTTTCATTGAGAAAAATCCTATGTCTAAATTTCTTTCTTGTATTCTGATAATTATCGCCTACTGGTTTCCATTTCTTTCTATTGTGCAGCAAAATGATCTTGCTGAACAAATCCAACAGAATCATCTCTTGTGACAACAACAGTATCAACAATCTCAAGAATCAAAACTTTCTCAGCCTAATATTCAGATTCAGCCCCCTTACTCTATAACAACAGATTTACCTCAAACTAATGAGATCCCTTGTTTTCCAATTAATGAGATTGTACTGAATAGCGAAGCTGAACGGTTTCAATTTGCATTAACTCAAGCATTGGCAGAAATCCGCTTTACGTCAGGGCAATGTTTAGGTGCAGCAAGTATCAATCATTTAATGGGATTAATACAAAATGCAATTATTGAAAAAGGTTACATTACGACAAGAATACTTGCTGCACCACAAGACCTTAGTTCAGGGCGGTTAGAATTTTTCGTACTCATCGGTAAGGTAAGCCGTATTCAAATAGATAAAACAAATTTATCACAAACTTACGCATTCAGAATTGCGGCCTTTCAAAATGAATTTCCGATTTCTAACGGTGATATTCTCAATTTGAAAGATATTGAGCAGGGTTTAGAAAATTTACAACGTTTACCGACGGTAGCGAGCCGAATTCAAATACTTCCAACCGCCAAGCCAGATGAAAACGATATATTATTACATTGGCAACAAAGAACTATTCCTTATCGAGTTAGTTTTAATTTCAACAATGGAGGGAGTAAAAGTACAGGGAAACATCAAGGTAGTATCACATTATTTGCAGATAATCTTTTTGGCTTTAGTGATCTTTTTAGCATTACCTATGGAAAACACTTAGGCAAAGTTAATAAACAAAAAGATAGCCATGGAGAGTTATTAAAAGCGGTACGATAAACCTTGCTATTCATTATTCCGTCCCCGTGGGAAATTGGTTATGGGCATTTAATTACAACAGTTATAGATATCATCAGGCTGTTGCTGGATTTAAAGAGGCTTACGATTACAATGGTAGTAGTCAAAGCAGTAATTTAGGTTTTACACATCTTCTATATCGAGATATTAAACGTAAAATCCACTGGTCTGGAAAAATTTGGAAATTAGAAACGAGAAATTACATTAATGATGCGGAAATTAAAGTACAACATCGCAAAATAGGCGGTTGGCTGCTATCTTTTGATTATCAACAAAAAATAGCAAATGGAACTCTCGCTTTAGAAGTAAATTATAAAAGAGGAACAAGATTATCAGGCGCTTTTCCACCACCAGAAGAAGCTCATAACAATGGCACAGGAAAAATGAAAGTTATCACCGCAAATACTGAGTTTGAATTACCATTTCAATTGAGTAAACAACATTTTCGTTATAAAACCACTTTACGTGCGCAGTGGAACAAGACGCCTCTATTAGCACAAGATAAATTTTCTATAGGAGGGCGATATACTGTAAGAGGTTTTGATGGTGAAATAAGTCTTTCAGCAGAAAGAGGATGGAATTGGCGTAATGAATTTATTTGGCATTATTACAAACAACATCAACTTTATACAGCACTTGATTTTGGCAGAATTTCAGGAAAATCGAGTAAACATCAGTTAGGGAAAACACTAGCTGGTTCTGCATTGGGTGTGAGAGGCGAATTCTCTCTTGGAGGAAATTTGTCTTATGATATTTTTATTGGAAAAGCCTTACAAAAACCAGAATTTTTCAGAACTGAAAAATATAACATTGGTATAAATATTAGTTATACTTTTTAAACAAATTACAATAGTAAAAAGCATTATGTATATCTAAAGCTAAAACACCTTCGCTATCGCCTGTAATATACATTCCTGCGAGTCGGTCAATATTTTTCACGTTGCCTTGTTCATTTTCGCTACCATTTAATTCACTTCTACTTGTAATGCTACCGCATGCTTTCAGCGATAAGGTTTTTTCTGCTCGCATTTCACCCATATTGAGAATATCCTGTTTTGTATCCACAAGAATATGGCGACTGCGTAAATTACCTTTTAAATTGTGTAAGTTTTCGCTGTTGATTAATAAGGTCTCTCGCCCAGCAATTATGCCACCACGATTATTGACTAAATCCGCATTAATATTGATTTTCGCACCAGAAAGTAACGCGCCCTGTGCATTTAGGTCATTGTTTCGAATGCGCATATACACTTTCGGTTTTAGCACGGTTTCAACTCGACCATCTGGTGGTTTGATTGTTTCATTTTCTAACCAAATAATATCAGAGGTCAGTTGCGCCACTTGTTCTTCCTTGAGAAGATAGTTGACCTGAATTATTTATCTCATTGGTTTTAATTGCTATTGTTGAGTGCTCCTTATTTGAAGCTGTTCTTTGCGTTGAATTAGGTTTTTCTGATGAAACAATAGAGCCTGAGTTAACTAATTTTCCCTCTGCATTTAGGCTAACACCGCCCGCCATTGCCCAAATCTGACCAGCATTTTGGATCTCTGCATTTTGTTGAGTACTGATTAAGAGGATTTTATCTGCGTACATGCCTCCCAGAGCTTGAGTATCTATTGCTACTGCTGGGGGCAACTCATTTGAGGCTGTAGCGGCGATAACGCCTTCATGAGAAATGTTATTTTTACCTGCTACAACTTTCAGTTCTTTTGCCCAAACACCTGCATTAATCTTGGCAGCTTGACTCAGGATTTGAGTATAATTTGTGTTGCTTGTGTCTAATCCTGAGCTCTCGATCTCAATTTGACCTTGCTCTATTTGATGACCAGTCAAACGCCCATCTTGGATTATTGGCTGCCCTGTCTGCTCGAATGTTAGAAGAATGAGCTGATACAGAAAGACAACTAATTGTGCAGAATAAGCTGAATGGAAGCGCATTAGAATGGCTTAAAAAAATAGAGGCTTGTGATGGTGTGTCCTCACAGTCTCTGTTCAATGTTATTTTTTTGCAGTGAATAATACGCAATATATAGATTAAAAAATAATCTAGACCAACTAAGGGTGAAGCAAGCGATTTTGCTTGAGGCGATACGTAGGATTTATCGCCTAAGATAGGATGCCCTAGCGCCAGCATATGTAGGCGAAGTTGGTGCGAACGCCCTGTGATCGGCGTTAAACGAACTCGAGTAGTGTTATTTGCATAGCACTCTAATACTTCATAATCTGTTATGAAATCTTAATTGATTATTTCTGAACAATCGAAAGATTTTCAGGCAAATGTAAATCCAACTGATTAAATGGAATTGAAATACCCGCTTGATCAAATTCTAATTTAATTTTCTCCATAATATCGAAATGCACATTCCAATACTCCCCAGTTTTCACCCAAGGGCGAACAAATAATTGCACGCTACTTGCCGCTAATGCACCAACAGCAATGGTAGGCACTGGATTTTTAAGTACTCGAGGATCATTGTTTAGCACTTTTGCAACAATATCTTTTGCCAAGGCAATATCGGAGTCGTAGCCAATGTCAAAAATAAAGTCGATTCGACGAGTGGAGTTATGGGAGTAATTAATAATGCTGTCAGAAAAAGCTTTTCCATTTGGTACTAAAATCGTTTTATTATCGCCAGTGCGAAGCTCTAACATTAATAGTCCCATTTGCTCTACTTTTCCTGATACACCACCTGCTTCAATAACATCACCTCGTTTGAAAGGTTTAAAAATTAAAATCATCACGCCAGCAGCAAAGTTTTGTAATGAGTTTTGTAAGGCTAAACCGACAGCTAAACCTGCAGCACCAATTAAAGCAACAAGGGAGCTAGTGTTAATGCCCAATTGAGAAAGAGCAGCAATAACAACAAAAAGTAAAAATAAAAAATAGGATATAGAGGTTACAAAGCTTTGCAGCATCTCATCTCTGCTTGATGCAAGAACTGCTCTACCTAAAACGCGACTAATGAATCGTGCCAAATAGCGCCCTATTACAAAGATCGCAACGGCTAAAGCGATTTTTGTTCCATAAGGAATAATCCAGTTATGTAATATTGTCTCAAAGTTTAAATTCTCGACAGTTTTGAGCGCATTATTCGCCACTTGGTTAATATCAATATGCTGAGATACGTCTAGGTTTTGAGCTTCTTTACTCACTTTTCATGCTCCAAAATCAATAAAAGAGGCGCGAGATTCTATCATAAGAGATAATAATTACTAATAGTCCAAATCAAAACATTGGTTTTACGCTGAAATTTAATTTTTCTCCAGTAATAGGATGATTAAACTGCAAACTTTCAGCGTGTAGACAAAGGCGTGGAGCAAGGGATTTTCCTTGCGGCGGTGCATAGAATTTATCGCCTAAAATAGGGTGTCCAAGTGCTAGCATATGTAAGCGCAGTTGATGTGAACGCCCTGTGATCGGCGTTAAACGCACACGGCTGGTGTTGTTAGGATAGCGTTCTAACACTTCATATTGCGTCAGGGCGGGCTTGCCTCGCTCAAAGCAAATTTTTTGTCGAGGACGGTTTTCCCAGTCGCAAATAAGCGGCAAATTAATTTCGCCCCGATCCGCCGCTAAATGTCCAAGCACTAACGCCTGATACTGCTTTTTCGGCTCTCGTTCACGAAATTGGCGTTTTAACTCACGGTCTGCCGCCTTGCTAAGTGCGAATAAAATTAAACCACTGGTGGACATATCAAGGCGATGTGCTGGCTCGCAAAAGCCATATTTTTCTTTTACCCTCGACATCGCACTATCGTAATATTCAGGCTGATTGCCTGGCACAGAAAGCAAGCCACTGGGTTTGTTGATCAACACAAAATGATCGTCGTAATGAACAATCTCAAGATAGGGTTCTTTGGGTGGGCGATAGTCGATGAGTGCCATTTTTGCTCGCTTTATTCTAAAGTTTCACTACGCCATCATAAATATGAGTAGCGTCGCCAGTCATAAACAGCGGTTTGCCGACGCCGTCCCACTCAATGGTAAGGCTACCGCCGGGTAAATCCACTTGCACATTGCTGTCTAACACCCCTTGCATAATGCCCACAGCGACGGCGGCACAAGCGCCGCTACCACAGGCTTGAGTTTCACCAGCACCACGCTCATAAACACGCAACTTAATGTGGTGGCGATTCACCACTTGCATAAATCCCACATTAACACGCTCAGGAAAACGTTCGTGGCTTTCAAGCAAAGGTCCTAATTGTGCCACATTCGCCGTTTGAATATTATCCACTTGCAAGACGCAATGAGGATTTCCCATTGATACCGCACCACATAACACCGTTTGTAGCGGCGTCCGCAAAATATAATTTTTTTCAAATTTATTGGCGGTGAAGGGAATTTTCGCAGGTTCCCAAACAGGCTCACCCATATTCACTTTCACCAAACCGTCTTCTTTAAGGCTCAACAACATTTTGCCTTTGGCAGTGCTAACGGCGATGTCTCGTTTATTGGTCAGCCCTTTCAAGGTTACAAAACGAGCAAAACAACGTGCACCGTTGCCGCATTGCGACACCTCGCTACCGTCGGCGTTGAAAATGCGATAGTGAAAATCTAAATCAGGATCATAAGGCGGCTCAACAACTAACAGCTGGTCAAAGCCAATGCCACGATGTCTATCCGCTAAACGTTTGATCGTTTCTGGCGAAAAATAAAGATTTTGCGTAATGGCATCCACTACCACAAAATCGTTTCCTAAGCCGTGCATTTTGGAAAATTGCATTTTTTTTCCTTTGTGAAAATCAACAATGCTCGCCATTATAACAGCCAAGAAAAATCAGTAAATCAACCACTGAAAATTAACTACATTGTGGAAAGAAAAAAACACAACCTCCCTTGAAAACCCACAAAAAATGCTTATTTAGCCCCAGCGAATCGAAAGAGATTATTCTTTTTTTCTATTCAGTCGGAGGACAATATGAATATCGAAAAATTTACAACAAAATTTCAACAAGCCATTCAAGAAGCACAGTCTTTGGCGATTGGTCAAGATCATCAATTTATTGAACCTGTTCATTTATTTGTCGCCCTGTTAAATCAACAAGAAGGGGCGACGGCGTCGATTTTAACGGCAAGTGGGGCAAATTTAGCGTTGCTGCGTAATGAGCTGAATGCGGCGTTGACGAGTTTGCCACAGGTGTCAGGAAACGGCGGCGACGTGCAACTTTCTCGTGGGTTGGTGAATTTGCTCAATTTGTGCGATAAATTTGCACAGCAACGCCAAGATAAATTTATTTCTTCTGAATTATTTTTATTGGCAGCTTTAGAGGACAAAAGCCTTGGCGAGATGTTGAAAAAGTGCGGTGTGAAAAAAGAAAATTTGCAAGAAGCCATTGAGAAAGTGCGTGGCGGACAAAATGTGAACGATCAAAATGCCGAAGAAAGCCGTCAAGCCTTGGATAAATACACTATTGATTTAACCGCTCGGGCGGAAAACGGCAAGCTCGATCCTGTCATTGGACGTGATGAAGAAATCCGCCGTGCGATTCAAGTTTTGCAACGCCGCACCAAAAATAATCCAGTGTTAATCGGTGAACCGGGCGTGGGGAAAACGGCCATTGTGGAAGGTTTGGCACAGCGGATTGTCAACGGTGAAGTGCCTGAAGGCTTGAAAAATAAACGGGTGCTTTCCCTTGATATGGGGGCGTTGATCGCTGGGGCGAAATACCGTGGCGAATTTGAAGAGCGTTTAAAAGCGGTGTTGAACGAACTGGCGAAAGAAGAAGGCAGCGTGATTTTGTTCATTGATGAAATTCACACCATGGTGGGTGCAGGCAAAACCGATGGGGCGATGGACGCTGGCAATTTGCTCAAGCCAAGTTTGGCTCGTGGCGAATTGCACTGCGTTGGCGCCACCACCCTTGATGAATATCGCCAATATATTGAGAAAGATGCCGCCCTTGAGCGTCGTTTCCAAAAAGTGTTTGTGGGCGAGCCAACAGTGGAAGATACCATTGCGATTTTGCGTGGGCTAAAAGAACGTTATGAAATTCACCATCACGTGCAAATTACCGACCCTGCCATTGTGGCGGCGGCAACCCTTTCGCACCGCTACATTAGCGATCGTCAATTGCCCGACAAAGCCATTGACTTGATTGATGAGGCGGCGTCAAGTATTCGTATGGAAATTGATTCCAAACCACAACCTTTGGATCGTTTAGAGCGTCGCATTATTCAGTTAAAATTGGAACAACAAGCCTTACAAAAAGAAGACGACGACGCTAGCCGTAAACGTTTAGAAATGTTGGAAAAAGAATTGAGCCACAAAGAACGTGAATATGCGGAGTTGGAGGACGTTTGGAAAGCGGAAAAAGCTGCCCTTTCAGGCACGCAACACATTAAGGCAGAGTTAGACAATGCAAGAACCCAAATGGAACAAGCACGCCGTGTGAGTGATTTTGCCAAAATGTCCGAATTGCAATACGGCGTAATTCCTGAATTAGAAAAACAATTAGCCCAAGCGGAATCGGCGGAAGGCAAAGAAATGACCTTGCTTCGTTATCGTGTAACCGATGAAGAAATCGCCGAAGTGCTTTCTCGTGCAACGGGGATTCCTGTGGCTAAAATGATGGAAGGGGAAAAGGAAAAACTCTTGCGTATGGAAGAAGAATTGCACAAAAGAGTCATTGGGCAAAATGAAGCCATTGACGCTGTCGCAAACGCTATTCGCCGTAGCCGAGCAGGATTATCCGATCCAAATCGCCCAATTGGTTCTTTCTTATTCTTAGGACCGACTGGGGTAGGGAAAACCGAATTGTGTAAAACCCTTGCCAACTTCCTGTTTGACGATGAAAACGCCATGGTGCGTATTGATATGTCAGAATTTATGGAAAAACACAGTGTGTCTCGTTTAGTGGGGGCACCTCCGGGCTATGTGGGCTATGAAGAGGGCGGTTATTTAACGGAAGCGGTGCGTCGTCGTCCTTATTCTGTGATTTTGCTCGACGAAGTGGAAAAAGCTCACGCCGACGTGTTTAACATTCTGTTGCAAGTGTTGGATGACGGTCGTTTAACGGATGGTCAGGGTCGCACAGTGGACTTCCGCAATACGGTAGTGATTATGACTTCAAATTTGGGATCGCACTTAATCCAAGAAAATCAATCCGCCGATTACGGCAGTATGAAAGACTTGGTGATGTCTGTGGTGGGACAGCATTTCCGCCCAGAATTTATCAACCGTATTGACGAAACCGTGGTGTTCCATCCATTAGGCAAAGAAAATATTCGTGCCATTGCCACGATTCAGTTACAACGTTTAATCAAACGTATGGAAAGTCATGGTTATCAATTACACTTTACCGATGCTTGCTTAGATTTTATTGGCGAGGTAGGTTACGATCCTGTGTATGGTGCTCGTCCGTTAAAACGTGCTATTCAACAAGAAATCGAAAACCCATTGGCACAACAAATTCTGTCAGGAAAATTGTTGCCAAATCAGTTGGTGACTATTGATTATGTGGATGGGAAAATTTTGGTTAAGCAATAAATTGGTAAAACTGCGGTGAAGAAAATTTAACCGCAGTTTTTTTATAAAGGGGCTGAAGTAGATTAGCCCTAAATTTCACACCATTTTCTTAACGTTTTAAGTTGCTCTTTGGGTGTCCCAAAATTAAACCGAAATTATCCCTTCCGCCACGTCGTGCCATTCGCACCGTCTTCCAACACAATGCCCATTTGGGTGAGTTTGTTGCGGGCTTCGTCTGCTACTGCCCAATTTTTTGCAGCACGGGCTTCGTTGCGTTGTTTGATTAAGGCTTCGATTTCTGCCACTTCGTCATTGTTGGCATCGCCTTGTAAAAAAGCTTCCGCATCACGCTCTAGCAAGCCCAATACGCCTGCCAGCTGCTTCAAGCGGCTTGCCAAGCGGTTGGCTTCCGTTGGATTTTCACTTTTTGCCTTGTTGATTTCACGGGCTAATTCAAACAGCACCGCTAACGCCCCTGGGGTGTTGAAATCGTCATTCATTGCCTCTTTGAATGCGATGACATATTGATCCTCTTCGCTTAACGCCACCGTTAAATCACAGCCACGCAAGGCGGTGTATAAGCGTTCCAATGCGGATTTAGCAAGGTCTAAATTTTCCGTGCTGTAATCCAACAAACTGCGGTAATGGGCGGTTAAAAAGAAGTAACGCAAGGCTTCAGCGTCGTAGCGTTCAAGCATATAACGCAAGGTGAAATAGTTGCCAAGGGATTTGGACATCTTCTCTTTGTTGATCATCAACATTCCCGTGTGCAGCCAATAATTCACATAATCATCGCCGTGTGCACAGCAAGATTGAGCGATTTCATTCTCGTGGTGGGGGAACATCAAATCCGAACCGCCGCCGTGAATATCAAAATGGTTACCGAGCTCTTTGCTGTTCATCGCCGAACATTCAATATGCCAACCGGGGCGACCTTTACCCCAAGGGGAATCCCAACTCGGCTCGTTGGCTTTGGACATTTTCCACAGCACAAAGTCCATAGGGTTACGTTTCACCGATTTGATTTCCACCCTTGCACCCGCTTGCAGTTGCTCTAAATTTTGGCGAGACAAGCGACCGTATTTCTCGAAAGAATCCACCTTAAACATCACATCGCCATCTTCCGCAACGTAGGCGTGACCTTTGTCTAACAAGGCTTGCACAATGGCGATAATGTCAGGAATGTGCTGGGTGGCACGGGGTTCCACATCAGGACGCAAAATGTTCAAGGCATCGAAATCTTTATTCATTTCCCCAATCATTCGTTCCACCAGCTGAACGCAGGTTTCGTTATTCTCAAGAGAGCGTTTGATGATTTTATCGTCCACGTCGGTAATGTTGCGAACGTAACGTAAATTGTAGCCAAGATAGCGTAAATAACGGGCAATCACATCAAAAGAGACAAACGTCCGCCCGTGCCCGAAGTGACAAAAATCATAAACCGTCACGCCACAGACATACATCCCCACAACATCAGGGCGGATTGGTTTAAATTCTTCTTTTTCACGTTTTAGGGTGTTATACATTTTGAGCATAATGTTCTCTCTTAAAGCTGATAAATAAAGGCGTTAATATAGCAAACAAGCGACAAGATTTTTATGGTTTTTTGTAAAAATTATGTATAATTTTCCTCCAACTGTTCAACCAACCAACCAAACCAACCCTATGCCACATCTCACCCCCAACGAAAAACGCACCCGTGCCAATGCGTTTGTAAAAAAATGGCAAAATGAAACCCGAGAAGAAGCGGAAGCCAAATCCTTTTGGGACGACTTTTTCCAAATTTTCGGGCTAGAACGTTACCAAATTGCCCGTTATGAATACAACATCGCACGCCAAAATCGGGCAAGCGGCTTCATTGATGTGTTTTGGGCAGGGCATTTGCTTTGCGAACACAAATCCGCCAAAAAAGACCTAAACAAAGCGGAAGAGCAGGCGATGGGGTATATTGATGAACTTCGCCGTCGCAGCCCTGAAGACGTACCGCCCCGAGTGATTATCTGCGATTTCGCACGCTTTCGCCTGCTCAATTTAGACACCGACGAACGCCTCGAATTTAGCATTCAAGAACTGCCCGACTTCATCGTCAAAAAACGTGCCTTTGATTTTATGGACGGCATTCAACACCACCTCAAAACCGAAGAAGAAGCCGCCAATATCCAAGCCGCCGAAGCAATGGGCGAATTATACAAAGCCCTCGCCGCCGATCACGGCAATTCCCACGAATTAAAACTCTTCCTCATTCGCCTATTATTCTGCTTTTTCGCCGACGATAGCCGCATTTTCGAACCCAATCAGTTTGAAAACTATCTTCGCCAATACACTGCCGTGGACGGCTCCGATTTAGGCGCCAAACTCAACGAACTGTTCAGCGTGCTCAACACCCCCTTTGAGCAACGCCCAGCCCGAATGAATGAAGACCTCAAAGCCTTTGAATACATTAACGGCAACTTGTTTGGCGACAATCTGCCCCTGTTTTATTTTGATAGCGAATTGCGTGCCAAATTACTCGACTGCTCCCACCGAGACTGGCAATTCATCAGCCCTGAAATTTTCGGCTCCCTCTTCCAAAGCGTAATGGACAGCCAAGAACGCCGTGAAGCAGGTGCCCACTACACGGAAAAAGCCAACATTCTCAAGCTCATCAAACCGCTCTTTTTAGATGAACTGCGTGCCGAATTTCAAAAAGTGAAGAAAAAACAAGCGGATTTACAGAAATTCTACAAAAAAATCAGCAACCTCCGTTTTTTAGACCCTGCCTGCGGCTGCGGCAACTTCCTCATCGTCGCCTTTGATGAACTCCGACAGCTCGAAGACGACATCATCGACGCCCTCTATTTCAAAAAAAATGACAACTTCGCACTGGATTATGGCGTTACCGTGCAATGCCACCTCTCGCAATTTCACGGCATTGAACTGGATGAATTTCCCTCCCAAATTGCCAAAGTGGCGATGTGGTTAGTGAATCATCAATGCAACCTGCGAACTCACGACCGCTTTGGCGAAAGCGTCACCGCCGTCTCCGTGCCGCTCACCGACGAAGCCCATATTGTCAACGACAACGCCCTTAGCGTGGACTGGGCGGAGGTCGATTACATTTTCGGCAATCCGCCTTTTATCGGCAAAACCTACCAAACCGCTGAGCAAAAAGCCGACCAAAAACGCCTTTGCGGCGAGATTAAAAATTTCGCCTCGCTGGATTACGTCTGCAACTGGTACGTCAAAGCCGCTCACATAATGGCGGAAAACTCGAACGTCAAAACCGCCTTCGTCTCCACCAACTCCATCTGCCAAGGGGAACAAGTGCCCGTGTTGTGGGGGCATTTGCTCAAACAAGGCGTCGCCATTGATTTCGCTTACCGCACTTTTCAATGGACCTCCTCCGCCAAAGGCAAAGCAGCGGTGCATTGCGTGATTGTGGGATTTTCCGTTTCGGTCGTTGATTGTGATACTTCGGCCGTTGAGCTTGTCGAAACGACCTGTGCTTCGACAAGCTCAGCGTCCGCCCCAACAAAACGCCTGTTCACCACCGACGCAAGTGGCGAGATCAGCGAAAAAATTTGCCAACACATCAACCCCTATTTAATTGATGCGCCGAATGTCATCATTGACAAAGCCAAAAAAGTGATTTCGGGCGAAGCGGAAATGGTTTACGGAAACAAACCCACCGATGGCGGTAACCTGTTGATGAACACCGAAGAAATGCAAACTTTAGTGCAAAAAGAACCGCTTGCGAAAAAATATATTCGCCCATTTTTAGGGGCAGACGAATTTATCAACGGCAAAGAACGTTGGTGCCTATGGTTCGCCGACGTGCCAGAAGTTCTGCTCAATCAAGATTTACAAAAAATGCCACAGGTCGCTCAACGCATTGAAAAGGTTCGCCAAATGCGGTTGGCTTCCCCAAAAGTTGCCACCCAAAAAGGAGCTGAAACGGCACATCTTTTTGATGAAATTCGCCAACCCACCTCAGGCAATTACCTAATTATTCCAAGCGTTTCTTCAGAAACACGACAATTTATCCTCATTGATTATGTGGAAAGCCAAGTGATCAACAGCAATGCCAATTTCAGCTTGCCGAACGCCACCCTCTACCACTTCGGCATACTCTGTTCCACAATGCACAACGCCTTTATGCGAACGGTTGCAGGCAGACTGGAAAGCCGCTACCGCTATTCCAACACCATTGTGTACAACAACTTCCCTTTCCCCTTCAGCTTTGAAGAACGCCAAGGGGGAAATGCCCACCTCGCCAAACACATCGCCGCCATCGAAACCGCCGCCCAAGCCATCCTCGACGCACGGGATTTCTACCGCCAACAAGCGGCGGATTACAACCAAAAAATTGCAAACGGTGACGCCAAAGGCGACCCCATCGCCCCACCCAGCCTCGCCGATTTCTACCGTACCAACAGCCACTGGGACAAACTCCACCAAGCCCACACCGCCCTCGACAAAGCCGTGGACACCGCCTACGGCTACCAAGGCAACCCCAACGACGAAGAACGCGTGGCGTTTTTGTTTGGGAGGATGGGGTAGGGAAATTGCATCGGGGTAGGATGGGCTAGATAAAAAAACAAAATGTCGGATTTTTTCCACATAAAAAGCTCTTAAATATAGCAATTTCCCGAAAACTTTTTCATAATGTCGCCCTTATTTTTCCCCTTTAAACTTATAGGATTTATCAATGATTACATTACATACCAACTTCGGCGATATTAAAATTGCGTTAAACTTTGAAAAAGCACCGATTAGTGCTGAAAACTTTGAAACTTACTGCAAAGATGGCTTTTATAACGGCACCATTTTCCACCGTGTGATTGACGGTTTTATGATCCAAGGCGGTGGTATGGAAGTGGGGATGCGTGAAAAATCCACCCGTGCACCAATCAAAAATGAAGCAAATAACGGTTTAAGTAACAAACGCGGCACCATTGCAATGGCTCGCACTTCTGATCCTCATTCTGCATCAGCCCAGTTTTTTATCAATGTAGCTGACAATAACTTTTTAGATCATCGCACCAAAGAGATGTTCGGCAAAACCGTGGTACAAGAGTGGGGCTATGCGGTATTCGGCGAAGTGATTGAAGGAATGGACGTGGTTGATAAAATCAAAGGGGTGAAAACAGGTAATAAAGGTTTCCACCAAGATGTGCCAACAGAAGATGTGATTATCAATTCCGTTTCAGTGGAATAATTTTTCTTCTTTATTGCGTTAGTAAGCTTGATACGATGATTACTAACGCAAAAATCGCTCCCCAAATTAAATGGATTTTGACACTTTTCTTATTTATCTCTTCATTATGTAAGCGGCGTTGTTCTAGTTTCTCTCGGTATAACTGCAAATTTTCTTCATCAAAAGAGAAACCACAGTTGGGACAGGCTTGGGCGCTTTCACTAATTTTGTGGCGACATTCAGGGCAACGTTGCAAAGCCATTTGTTTTATTCCTTTCAGGGTGAAATTTTGTTGAGTTTTAGAATAAAAACGCAAATAAAGCAAAATTATTTGTGTATTTATTTTTTATATTTAAAAAATATGTGATGTTTATCACAAATTTTTAAAGTTATTGTAATAGTATTTCATCGAACAGTTTACTTATTTGTAACATCTCAATAGAATAGCGCCGACTTTTTAGTCGCTAAATTTCATATTAGATTATTTTAATAGGTATTGCTTATGTTATGGTTTTTCTTCTGCGTTGCGCTATTGCTCGCGGGCTACTTTGTTTACGGAAAGTTTATCGAAAAGGTTTTCGTTATTAATCCAAAGAAAGCAACCCCAGCATTTACAATGGCTGATGGCGTTGACTATATGCCAATGTCAACCAAGAAAATTTGGTTGATTCAATTATTAAATATTGCGGGAACTGGCCCGATTTTTGGTCCGATCTTAGGTGCGTTGTATGGACCTGTGGCTATGCTATGGATCGTGCTAGGCTGTGTGTTTGCAGGTGCGGTGCATGATTATTTCTGCGGTATGTTAAGTGTGCGTAATGGCGGTGCTTCTATGCCGGCGTTAGCAGGTAAATATTTGGGTTCCCCAGTAAAAGCATTTATTAACTTACTTGCAGTTGTGTTGCTGCTTCTCGTGGGTGTTGTGTTTGTAGCAAGTCCAGCAAAATTGCTAAGTAACTTAACCATGGAAAATTTAGGTGTGGTTGAGAGCGCTGGCGCTACCGCTACTGTATTCGGTTATGATGCGGCTACTATTCTTGTGATTTGGACGACGATTATTTTCATTTACTACATCGTTGCGACCTTATTACCAATTGATAAAATCATCGGACGAATTTATCCATTATTCGGCGCATTATTACTGTTTATGACATTCGGTATGATGTATGGTTTAGTTTCAAGTCACTTAAATGCCAATGACCCAATTGAATTTTTCCGTTCCGTTGACGGATTGAGTTTTGAGAAATTCTTACAAAATTTCCAACCGAAAGGTGATCTTCCTATTTGGCCATTGTTATTCTTAACCATTTCTTGTGGTGCTTTATCGGGTTTTCATGCAACACAAACTCCGTTAATGGCCCGTTGTGCGCAAAATGAAAAAGAAGGTCGATTCATTTTCTACGGAGCAATGATTGCAGAGGGTGTGATTGCCTTAGTATGGTGTGCCGTAGGGTTAAGTTTCTACCAAGATCCAGCAGAATTACAAGCGGCTATCGCCGCAGGTTCTCCGTCTAAAGTGGTGTACGATTCTGCCATTTACTTCTTAGGCGCAATTGGTGGTGTGTTTGCGATTCTTGGTGTGGTTATTCTTCCGATTACTTCTGGTGATACTGCATTCCGTGCAGCCCGTTTAATCATTGCTGAGTTCTTTAAATTTGAACAACGTAGCTTAGTGAAACGTTTAATTATCGCCATTCCACTTTTCGTATTAGGCTTTATCGTGTCAAAAATTGACTTCAGTATCTTATGGCGTTACTTCAGCTGGGCAAACCAAACCACTGCAATGGTAATGCTATGGACTGCTGCGGCTTACTTGTATCGTTACGGTAAATTACATTGGATTTGTACTTTACCTGCGATGTTTATTAGCGCGGTATGTTTCACTTTCTTGGCGAATAACAAAATTGGCTTTGGTTTAGATTACCAATTGTCGGTATATATCGGTTTTGGCTTAACTGCATTATGTACAGTCTTGTTCTTCACCTTGTTGAAACCAATTGCAAAAGGCGATCCTGATGCCTTAGTTAATGATATTGGTGCTAAGTAATTTTTAGCTGATAAAATCGAATAAATGCGCTATTAATGACTTTTGTTAATAGCGCATTTTTGTTTGCTTTTCTCTTTGTCTTTCCCCTTATCTTTCCTGTTAATTTTTATGCAATTCCCTGTGTAAATTGCTTGCAACTTAATCAAAGTCAGACTAAACTTGTCAGTTAAGTGGGGATAAGTGGTGTTTTGTGGTAAAAAATGCATTTTTTATCCTAAATCAAAAGTAAAAATCCAATTTCAGGGGCATTTTTTATGTTTCGTGGCGCATCAGCGGTGAATTTAGATTCAAAAGGTCGTCTTGCGATCCCTACTCGCTATCGCCCTGAAATTTTGCAACAAAACGAAGGCAGAATGGTGTGTACCGTTGATATTCGTCAGCCTTGTTTGTTGCTTTATCCTTTAGATGAATGGGAAATTGTTGAGCAAAAATTACTTTCGCTTTCTAATTTTGATCCTAAACAACGTAGTTTACAAAGAGTGATGTTGGGATACGCCACCGAGTGTGAATTAGATAGCGCAGGCAGAATTTTACTGAGTGGTCCTTTACGTCAACACGCAAAATTAGAAAAAGGTCTAATGTTAGTTGGACAATTAAACAAATTCGAAATTTGGAGCGAAACCGAATGGTATAGCCAAATTGAGAAAGATATGGAATTAGGTGCAAGCGACGAATTTGCCCTATCCGAAGAATTAAAAATGCTGTCATTATAAGAAATCATTTTCTAAATCAAGAACAGCAGCACTAGCAAAATATGCGGTGCAGTTTCTATGCACCGCATATTTTATCTACATTTCCTAATTATAAATTCTGATTATTTGTACCATTGGTCACTATTATGAATGATACATATGCTTTTTCATCGCCTGAACATTTCACTGTTTTGTTACATGAAACAGTTGAGGGGTTGGCGTTGAAAAAAAATGGTACTTATATTGACGGTACATTTGGTCGTGGTGGTCATTCTCGTTTAATCCTTTCTCAACTGGGTGAAAATGGTCGATTGATTGCCATTGATCGTGATCCTAGAGCCATTGAAGAAGCGCAAAAAATTCAAGATCCTCGTTTCCATATTGAACATCAGGCTTTTTCTGCCATTCCTGAAATTTGTGAAAAGCTGGGATTAATCGGCAACGTGGACGGTATTTTGCTCGATCTTGGTGTGTCTTCACCACAATTAGATGAAGCTGAACGCGGTTTTAGCTTTATGAAAGATGGTCCGTTGGATATGCGTATGGATACCACACAGGGTATTTCTGCGAGCGAATGGTTACAACAAGTATCAGAACAAGATTTAGCTTGGGTGTTGAAAACCTTTGGTGAAGAGCGATTTGCAAAACGCATCGCCGCCGCTATCGTTGCTTATAATCATCGGGCTAAACAAAATGGCACATCGCCGTTGGAACGCACGGCACAGTTGGCGGAATTGATTAGCCAAAGCGTTCCTTTCAAAGATAAACATAAACATCCTGCGACGCGCAGTTTTCAGGCGATCCGTATTTTTATTAACGCTGAATTAGATGAACTTGAAAAAGTGTTGCAGGGTGCCGTCAGTGTGCTAGCGCCACAAGGGCGTTTATCTATTATTAGTTTCCATTCGTTAGAAGATCGCATGGTGAAGCAGTTTATGCGCAAGCAAAGCAAAGGGGAAAGCATTCCTAAAGGTTTACCTTTGCGAGAAGATCAAATTCAGCGTAATCAAACGTTAAAAGTCATTGGCAAAGCGATTATCCCGAGTGAAGCGGAAATCAAACAAAATCCACGTTCTAGAAGTGCGGTGTTACGTGTCGCGGAGAAAATAGCATGCTAAAAAATTCTCGTTATCCACTGCATAACATCGTTTTAGATGATTTATTTGCGAATAATAAAATTTTGCTTTTACTTCTTTTTCTTGTGTTGTTGAGTGCTTTATCAACCATTTGGATCACTCATCACTCTCGTCTTTTAATTACTGAAAAAGGCAATTTAGTTATTCAACAGCAAGCATTAGATAACGAATTTGTGAATTTAACTCTTGAGGAAAATACTTATAGCCATAACGTAATTATTGAGAAAAAGGCCAATGCATTAGGTATGCAAACAGTGAAACCTGAGCAAGAAGTGTTAATTTTGGAATAATAGAGAGTTGTAATATGGTTAAATTTAATACAAAAAAGAAAAGAAAAAAAATCATCAACAATGACTCTATTAAGCTGAATAAGCCTAAAGTGGTTTATAACAACAGCTTTTTAAAAGGTCGTTATATATGGGCTATTATTTGTATTTTTTTAGGCTTAACCGCTCTTATAACACAAGCCGCATTTGTTCAAATCATTAATTCAGAAGAATTATCAGAAGAAGCGGATAAGCGTTCTTTACGCTCACAAGAAATACTTTCTGTGCGCGGTTCAATTTTAGACAGAAATGGGCAATTACTTTCTGTGAGTGTGCCAATGTATTCTGTGGTTGCTGATCCTAAATTTATTTTAGATAACAATGGGTTGGAAGACAAAGAACGCTGGGGCGCGTTGGCAAAGGCGTTAAACCTATCTTATGATGAGATTATTAAACGAGTTCAAAAAAATCCTAAAAGTCGTTTTGTTTATTTATCTCGTCAAGAATCACCAACCATTGCTGATTATGTCAAAACCTTACGCTTAACAGGCATTTCTCTGAAAATAGAGCCTCGTCGTTTTTATCCTCGCATAGAAGAAACTGCGCATTTAGTTGGCTACACCGATATTGACGGACAAGGTATCGAAGGCGTTGAAAAAAGTTTTAACAGCTTATTGATGGGCAAATCAGGCGTGCGAACTTATCGCAAAGATAAGAAAGGCAACATCATTGATAATATTGATGACATCAAAAAATATGACGCCCAAGATATTTCTTTAAGTATCGATAAAAATCTGCAATCTATGGTGTACCGCGAAATTAAAAAAGCGGTACAAGAAAACAAAGCGGAATCAGGCACCGCTGTTTTAGTGGACATCCGCACAGGCGAAGTGTTGGCAATGGCAAATGCCCCCTCTTATAACCCGAATAACCGCGTGGGCGTTAAGGCAGAATTAATGCGCAATCGTGCTATTACAGATACTTTTGAGCCCGGTTCTACAGTAAAACCTTTTGTTGTTCTCTCTGCATTGCAACGTGGAGTGGTGAGACGTAATGAAGTGATTAATACTGGCCCTCTCGTTTTAAATGGTAATGAAATCAAAGACGTTGCACCGCGCAATGAATTAACTCTAGATGGTATTTTGGAAAATTCTAGTAACCGAGGCGTGAGTCGATTAGCTTTGCGTATGCCTCCAAACGCACTGATGGAAACCTATTTAAGAGCAGGCTTGGGGAAAACAACGGACCTAGGTTTGATTGGTGAACAATCAGGCGTACTAAATGCTAACCGTAAGCGTTGGTCGGATATTGAGCGTGCTAGTGTAGCTTATGGTTATGGGATTACCGCGACCCCATTACAAATTGCAAGAGCTTACGTTACGCTTGGTAGTTTTGGTATCTATCGCCCTCTATCTATTACTAAAGTAGATCCGCCAGTGATTGGTGAGCGAGTCTTTCCTGAAAAGATCACTAGAGAAGTGGTAAATATGATGGAAAAAGTGGCGATTAAAAATAAGAAAGCCATGGTAGAAGGTTACCGAGTCGGTATAAAAACAGGTACTGCTAAAAAAATCGAAAATGGTAAATATGTAGATAAATATATTGCTTATACTGCCGGCATTGCACCGATTAGCAATCCTCGTTATGCCCTTGTAGTGTTAATTAATGAGCCAAAATCAGGGCAATATTATGGTGGTGCGGTTTCAACTCCTGTCTTTTCTAGCATTATGGGTTATGCATTACGCAACAATAATGTTGCACCAGATAGTTTAGTCCAAGAAAAAACAGTGAAACGTATTGTTCGTATAAATAACGAAGCCAAAGGAAAAATGAATTAGAAAATGACAAAATTAGATGCGCTTTTGGGAAAATCAGCAAATATCCCAGAAGTAGAGTTAACCGAAATGGTGTTAGACAGCCGAGCCGTCACGCAAGGCTGTCTTTTCGTTGCTATAAAAGGGCATCAAGTGGACGGGCGGCGCTATATTGCACAAGCTATTGAGCATGGCGCCAGCGCAGTGCTCGCGGAGGCGGATTGTGTTAGCCAGCATCTCAGCCTGAGTGTACAACAAAATGTGCCTATCATTTATTTCTATCAATTACAGCAACAGCTTTCCCAATTGGCTGGCGCCTTCTATCAGCATCCCTCAACTCGTTTATCTTTGGTTGGCGTTACGGGCACTAACGGAAAAACCACTATCGCGCAATTGTTAGCTCAATGGACGCAATTGCTAAGGCATAAAAGTGCCGTGATGGGCACCATTGGAAACGGTATTTTGGGGCAAGTGAAAGCCGCCGCGAACACCACAGGCTCTGCGGTGGAAATTCAATCTAGTTTAGCGGATTTTGTGCAACAAGGCGTTGATTTTGCGGCGATTGAAGTGTCTTCCCATGGTTTAGCGCAACATCGCGTGGAAGCGTTAACCTTTCAAGTGGGCATTTTTACCAATTTGAGCCGAGATCACTTGGATTATCATCTCACAATGGAAAATTATGCTGAGGCTAAAAAGCGCTTGTTTAGCGAATTGCAAACACGTTACCAAGTGATTAACGCCGATGATCCTATTGGTGAGCAATGGCTAGCGGAATTACCTGAAGCGGTGGCGGTAAGTTGTCGAGCTGATTTTCAAGCAAACCATACGGCTTGGTTGAAAGCCACATCGGTGAATTTTACTCAGCAAGGCGCGATCATTGAATTTGCTTCGAGTTGGGGGAACGGCACTTTGCACAGCCAATTAATTGGCGCATTTAATGTCAGCAATTTATTGCTTGTAGCCGCAACCATGTTGCGTTTGGGCTATTCCCTAGAGGTGTTAAGTGCCACCGTTGCCCAACTCAAAGGCGTTTGCGGTCGTATGGAAATGTTAAGTTCGCCCAACCCGCATGCACAAGGCACCGCGATTGTGGATTATGCGCACACGCCTGATGCCCTTGAAAAAGCCTTGCAAGCCGCGCGTTTACATTGTCAGGGAACCCTTTATTGCGTGTTCGGTTGCGGTGGGGATCGTGATCGTGGTAAACGCCCATTAATGGCACAAATCGCAGAAAAATTCGCCGATAAAGTGATTGTTACCGACGATAACCCTCGCACAGAAAATCCTGCGCAAATTATGCAAGATATTCTAGCAGGCTTTGAGCGTCCAAATGCAGTGCAAGTCATCCACTCACGCCAACAAGCCATTGAAACCGCTTTACAACAAATGAATCCACAAGATGTGTTGTTAATTGCAGGCAAAGGACACGAAAATTATCAAATTATCGGTACAACGAAACATCATTTTTCTGATCAGGAAACTGTGTTCAATTATTTTTCTCAAGGTTCAAAATGATAAAGTTAACAACGCAGCAAGTGGCGGAAATTTTAGGAGCTAATTTCGTTGGTGATGGGAATGTGGTTCTTGAGAATGTTAGCACCGATAGCCGAAAAGAGGTGAAGGCGGGCTTGTTTTTTGCTTTGAGCGGTGAGAAGTTTGATGCTCACGATTATGTGGTACAAGCGGTTGAGCAGGGTTGTGTCGCCGTGGTGGTGGCACGAGAAATGGCACTTTCTGTTCCTCAAATTATCGTTGAAGATACTCGCCTAGCTTTGGGGCAGTTGGCAAAATGGCTGAAAAATACAATCAAGCCCAAAACGGTGGCGATGACAGGTTCATCAGGCAAAACCACCGTCAAAGAAATGACGGCGAAAATTTTACAGCAGTTGACCGCTAGTGATGATGAGGTGCTGTACACTTTTGGTAATTTAAACAATGATTTAGGTGTACCCTTAACCTTGTTGCGATTGACGGAACAACACAAATTCGCCGTCGTGGAACTGGGAGCAAATCATATGGGTGAGATTGCTTATACCACAGATTTAGTACAGCCTAATGTGGCGTTAGTGAATAATGTGGCGGCGGCACATTTGGAAGGATTCGGCAGCTTGGCTGGTGTGGCACAGGCGAAAGGTGAAATTTATCGTGGACTCGCTGCAGACGGCGTCGTCGTGATTAACAAAGAGCATAATCATTTGGCGCTTTGGCGAGCAGAGATTGGCGAGCGTCAAGTTCAATTTTTCGCTTATCAAGATAAGGATGCCGATTTTTATGCTGAAAATGTGCGTTTTCATTCTTCAGGATCTACTTTTGATTTGCATACGCCGCAAGGTGTTGTTGCGGTATCCTTGCCTTATCTTGGAGAGCACAATGTGAAGAACGCTGTGGCGGCAACGGCGTTAGCGATGAATGTGGGAGCAGATTTGTCGGCGGTGCAGCGAGGTTTGGCAATAGGTTCAACGGTGAAAGGGCGCTTGTTCGCTATTCCATTAAATGAACGAATTTTGTTGTTGGACGATACTTACAACGCTAATGTGGATTCGCTGACGGCGGCGATTAAGGTGCTGCAAGGTTATCAAGGTTATCGCATTTTAGTGGTGGGTGATATGGCGGAGCTGGGTGAACAAAGTGCTACTTGCCACCAACAAGTGGCGAAAGTTGTTGCCGCCGCACAATTAGATTTGGTGCTATCTTTTGGAGAAGAAAGTGCCGTGATTTCGCAAACCTGTGCTGGCAAGCATTTTACCGATAAAGCAGCACTTTGCCGTTACGCACAAGAAATTATTCAACAAAAACAACAAAATATTGTGTTATTAGCAAAAGGATCACGTCGCATAAAAATGGAAGATGTGATCCATTATTTAAAGGAAAACCTCGTATGTTAGTTTGGCTTGGTGAGTTTTTACAACAATATCACAGCGGCTTTAATGTGGTGTCTTATATTACGGTGCGTGCGATTTTGGCATTGTTGACCGCCTTGTTAATTTCCTTGTGGATTGGTCCGACCGTGATTCGTCGGTTACAAATTTTGAAATTTGGACAAGAAGTGCGCAATGACGGTCCTGAAAGCCATTTTAAAAAACGCGGTACACCCACCATGGGCGGTGTGATGATTTTATTTGCCATTACCGTCAGTACGTTATTGTGGGCAAATTTAGCCAATCCTTATATTTGGTTTAGCTTATTTGTGTTGCTCGGTTATGGTGCGGTGGGATTTGTTGATGATTACCGCAAAATTACGCGTAAAAATACCGACGGCTTAGTGGCGCGTTGGAAATATTTTTGGTTGTCATTTATTGCGCTGATTGCGGTATTTGGTATGTATGCCATTGGCAAAGATACTGATGCCACCCGTTTGGTGGTGCCATTTTTCAAAGAAATTATGCCCCAATTGGGCTTGTTTTATATTGTGTTGGCGTATTTTGTGATTGTGGGTACAAGTAACGCGGTGAACTTAACGGACGGTTTAGATGGCTTAGCTATTATGCCGACGGTGTTAGTGGCTGGCGCGTTTGCTTTAATCGCATGGGCAACGGGCAACATTAATTTTGCCGAATATTTGCACATTCCCTACATTAAATTTAGCGCGGAATTGGTGGTTTTCTGTACCGCCATTGTAGGCGCTGGTTTAGGCTTTTTGTGGTTCAACACCTATCCTGCTCAAGTGTTTATGGGAGATGTGGGATCACTGGCGCTAGGCGGTGCTTTAGGCGTGGTAGCGGTTTTAGTGCGCCAAGAATTTTTGTTAGTGATTATGGGCGGTGTGTTTGTGGTGGAAACCCTTTCTGTGATTTTACAAGTGGGTTCATACAAACTGCGTAAGCAACGTATTTTCCGTATGGCGCCTATTCATCATCATTTTGAATTAAAAGGCTGGCCTGAGCCACGAGTTATCGTACGTTTTTGGATTATTTCCCTGATGCTCGTATTGATCGGACTGGTGACCTTAAAGCTGCGCTAAACCGCAACTATTCCTCTTCAGCGGTGGTGCCAGTACCATATAAATGTAAGCAAACATCATTTTTTAAGAGAACAAAATGCAATATCAAAACCAACAAATCACCGTAATCGGTTTAGGTAAAACAGGGCTTTCCTGTGTGGATTTTTTATTGGCGAAACAAGCCAATGTGCGCGTGATAGATACGCGTAAACATCCTGCTGGCGCGGATAAATTGCCAAAAAATGTGCCTTTGCATACAGGTAGTCTCAATCAACAATGGTTGTTAGACAGTGATTTGATTGTGATCAGTCCTGGGTTGGCATTAAAAACCCCTGAGATTCAAACCGCTATTCAAGCTGGCGTGGATGTGGTGGGCGATATTGAATTATTTTGTCGCGAAGCGGTGGCGCCAATCATTGCTATTACAGGCTCCAATGGTAAAAGCACCGTGACCACGCTAGTCACCGAAATGGCAAAAGCTGCAGGAATAAAGGTGGCAATGGGCGGTAACATCGGTATTCCTGCCCTGTCTTTGTTGGAAAAAGGCTATGATCTTTATGTGCTTGAACTCTCTAGTTTCCAGTTGGAAACCACAGATAGTTTACAGGCAATAAGCGCCACCGTGCTGAATGTCACGGAAGACCACATGAACCGTTATGTGGATTTAGAAGATTATCGCCAAGCCAAACTAAAAATTTACGCTGGCGCCAAAACTGCAGTGATTAATGCTGAGGATCCGTTGACGTTAACCGAAGGATTACAAAATCAATTAAGTTTTGCCGAAAAAAATGCGGATTATTGGCTGAAAACAGAGAACGGCAAAAGCTATTTAATGGCGAAAGATCAAATGGTGTTGCCTTGCGAGGAAATGAAATTAGTGGGACGTCATAATTATATGAACGCCTTAGCCTCTATTGCCTTGGCGCAAGCAGCAGGCGTGGATATGGAGGGTATTCGTCGGGCATTGCGTGAGTTTGCAGGATTAGATCATCGCTTCCAATTGGCGCATTTTGCCCATGGGGTGCGCTGGATCAATGATTCAAAAGCCACCAATGTGGGCAGCACTGTGGCGGCGTTAACAGGATTGAATGTTGAGGGCAAATTGCATCTATTGCTTGGTGGCGACGGTAAAGGTGCGGATTTTTCTGAGCTACAGAGTTTGATTAATCAACCACATATTTATTGCTATTGTTTTGGGCAAGACGGCGCGCAGTTAAGCCAGCTTTCGGCACAAAGTCATTTATTTGAGACCATGGAACAGGCGATTCAATATTTGCGTCCGACGCTGCAAGCAGGCGACATCGTGCTGTTATCGCCAGCCTGTGCCAGTTTGGATCAATTTAGTTGCTTTGAAGCGCGTGGTGATGAATTTACGCGTTTGGCGAAATTAAGTTAGGAACGCATCATGTCTTTTTGGCAAAAACTCAATCAACAACGAGAGCAATGGACACGCATTACACCGAGCAATGCACTGTATGATCGTGCGTTGCTTTGGTTATTTTTGATCTTGTTATCTATTGGTTTGATTGCGGTTTCTTCCGCTTCCATTCCTATCAGTACACGTTTGTTTGATGATCCCTTCCATTTTGCCAAACGCGATGCGGTTTATGTGATCGTCTCAATAGCAGTTTGCTTTGGCGCTTTATTGATTCCAACGAGTATGTGGGAAAAATACCATGTACATCTTTTTTTCTTTACCTTGTTTTTGTTGTTATTAGTGTTAATTCCAGGCATTGGATTAAGTGTGAATGGGGCAAGACGCTGGATTGGTTTACGTTCGGTGAATTTTCAGCCTGCGGAATTGGCAAAGCTGAGTTTGACTTGTTTTTTAGCCAGCTATTTTACCCGTCGTTATGACGAAGCGCGTTCTGATAATGCAAGCGCCGTTAAGCCCTTTGTACTAATGGGGGCGTTTGGTTCTTTCCTATTGTTACAACCTGACTTAGGAAGTACGGTTGTGTTATTTGTGATCACTTTCGGTTTGCTTTTTATTGTGGGTGCCAAATTTTTACAATTCGTTTTCCTCTTTATTTTAGGATTAGTGCTTTTTATTTGGTTAGTATTAACGGCGTCCTATCGGTTGAAGCGTTTTACGGGTTTTTTAGATCCCTTTAAAGATCCTTATGGCACTGGCTTCCAGTTAACCAATTCCCTTATGGCCTTTGGACGCGGTCAATGGGACGGTGAAGGATTAGGCAATTCCATTCAAAAATTGGAATATCTACCCGAAGCGCATACGGACTTTGTGCTTGCGGTAGTGGGCGAAGAATTTGGTTTTATTGGTATTTTGATCATTGTTGTATTGCTTGCTTTATTGGTTTTTCGTGCGTTAAAAATTGGTCGGGAATCTCTCCAAGATGAAAAACGTTTTAGAGGTTTTTTTGCCTTTGGTATTGGCTTTTGGATATTTTTCCAAGGCTTTGTCAATTTAGGTATGGCAATGGGAATGTTACCAACGAAAGGCTTAACTTTTCCTTTAATTAGCTATGGTGGCTCGAGTCTCATTATTATGTCTTTATGCGTTGGGATTTTGTTGCGTATTGATCATGAAAATCGTTTAGATAGAACAGGTCAAGCTTTACTTAGAGATAATTAAAATTCAGGAATATTTAATGTCAGAACAACAGAAAAAATTGTTAGTAATGGCTGGTGGAACTGGTGGACATGTTTTTCCAGCCTTAGCGGTGGCTCAACATTTACAAAAGCAAGGCTGGGATATTTGTTGGTTGGGGACTCGTGATAGAATGGAAGCGCAACTTGTACCGAAATATGGCATTCCCATTCGATTTATTCAAATTTCTGGTTTACGCGGCAAAGGCGCTGTTGCGTTGTTGAGTGCACCATTTAAGATTTTAAGGGCAATTTTTCAAGCTTATAAAATTATCAAAGATTATCAGCCTAGCGCCGTACTTGGTATGGGGGGATATGTTTCAGGCCCAGGTGGTGTTGCCGCTAAGTTATGTGGTGTTCCCATAGTATTACATGAACAAAATGCGGTAGCTGGTTTAACAAATAGTTGGCTTGCAAAAATTGCTACTTCTGTATTACAAGCATTTCCAAGCGCATTTGCGAATAAAAAAGTAGTGGGGAATCCTGTTCGAGAGGCGCTTTTTGAACAACAATTGCCTCAACAGCGCTTCCAAGCAAGAGCACAAGAGCAACGTTTGCGTTTATTAGTAGTCGGCGGTAGCCAAGGTGCGCGTATTCTCAATCAAAGGGTTCCAAAAGCGATACAAGAATTAGCCGATAAATTTGAGATCCTACATCAAGTAGGGCAAGGCAATCTTGAATCAGTACAAGCATTGTATCCGGAGTCTGCACAGGTACAGATTACTGAATTCATCGACGATATGGCAGAGGTTTACGCTTGGGCTGATGTTGTGATTTGTCGCTCTGGCGCACTCACAGTGTGTGAGCTAGCGGCGGTGGGAAGTGCGGCGATTTTTGTACCATTCCAACATAAAGACCAACAGCAATATTTAAACGCAAAATATTTAGCGGATGTGGGCGCGGCAAAAATTATTCAACAACAGGATTTAACCTCTGAGAGATTAGTTGAAATATTAAATAAATTAGATCGCAAACAGCTGCTTGAAATGGCTATTAAAGCAAAAGAAATGGCAACCCCAGATTCTGCTCAACAAGTAGCTGATGTTATTCAGCAGGTAGCGAAGTAAAGGATAATCAGTATGAATAGTGTAATTTGTGCTAAAGAATTTAGACAGAAAGTCAGAGATTTGATTCCAGAAATGCGTCGTGTAAGCCAAATTCATTTTGTGGGAATTGGTGGCGCCGGTATGGGCGGAATTGCAGAAGTGCTCGTCAATGAAGGCTATAAAGTAACAGGTTCAGATATTGCAGAAAATGCAGTTACTAGCCGTCTTATTTCTCTCGGCGCTAAGATTGCCTTTTCACATGCAGAAAACAATGTGGAAGGTGCAAGTGTAGTGGTGGTATCTAGTGCGATTAAGCCTGATAATGTGGAAGTGTTAGTGGCCAAAGAAAGACGAATTCCTGTGATTCAACGAGCACAGATGCTCGCTGAAATTATGCGTTTTCGTCATGGTATTGCAGTGGCAGGAACCCATGGAAAAACCACAACAACTGCAATGTTAGCTATGATTTATGAGCAAGCTGGCTTAGATCCCACATTTGTAAATGGGGGATTGGTAAAATCCGCAGGAACAAATGCCCATTTGGGTTGTAGTCGCTACTTAATTGTGGAAGCTGATGAGAGCGATGCTTCGTTTTTGCATCTACAGCCGATGGTTTCGGTGGTAACAAATATTGAAGCGGATCACATGGAAACCTATCATGGCTCCTTTGAAGAAATGAAACAGACCTATGTGAATTTCTTACATAATTTACCGTTTTATGGTTTATCTGTGCTTTGTGCTGATGATCCTGTATTGCAGGAAATTATGCCTAAGGTCGGCCGCCAAATTATCACTTATGGATTTAGTGAGCACGCAGATTATCGTATTGAGGATTATGAGCAAACAGGATTCCAAGGACATTACAGAGTAATTACACCTACTGGTGAAATAATCAATGTGTTGTTAAATGTACCAGGTCATCATAATGCCTTGAATGCAACGGCTGCATTGGCGGTAGCCAAAGAAGAAGGCATCGAAACAGAAGCTATCTTAGCGGCGCTAACTGATTTCCAAGGGGCTGGGCGACGCTTTGATCAAATTGGTGAATTCATCCGACCAAAAGGTAAAGTGATGTTAGTCGATGATTACGGACATCATCCTACAGAAGTCGGGGTAACGCTACAGGCTGCACGTCAAGGTTGGGGAAATAAACGTATTGTGATGATATTCCAACCACACCGTTATTCGCGTACAAGAGATTTATTCGATGATTTCGTGCAGGTGCTTTCTCAAGTGGATGTATTGTTGGTATTAGAGGTTTATGCTGCAGGGGAAAGTCCGATTATCGGCGCTGATGGACGTAGTCTATGTCGTTCTATTCGTAACTTGGGTAAGGTTGATCCTATTTTTGTTGCGGATACTGCACAGTTAAGTGAAATTTTGGATCAAGTTCTGCAAGATGAAGATTTAGTGTTAGCGCAGGGCGCGGGCAATGTGAGTAAAATTGTTCGTCAATTAGCAGAAAAATGGGAAAACCAATAACTTTTGAGTTTGGGAATACAGAAAAATGGAAAAAGCTTTAAAACAACAAAAAATCGCCGTTTTACTTGGTGGTTCATCTGCAGAACGTGAAGTATCTTTGGTTTCTGGTCAGGCGGTATTACAAGCGTTATTAAATCAGGGATTTGATGCTTATCCGATTGATCCTAAAGAATACCCTGTGGAACGTTTGAAAACTCAAGGGTTTGATCGAGCATTTAATATTTTACATGGGCGTGGTGGTGAAGATGGCGTTATTCAAGGGGTATTAGAGCAGATTGGTATTCCTTATACCGGCTGTGGTGTGATGGCTTCGGCGCTAACCATGGATAAAATGCGCACTAAAATGTTATGGAAAGCCTTTGGTTTACCTGTAGCGGAAATGGAAATTGTAACCAAAGCGACTCGTTCACAACTTAACCCTCATTTAGTGGTAGAACGATTAGGATTACCACTTATGGTGAAACCTTCTTTAGAGGGATCGAGTGTGGGATTAACCAAAGTGAAAACCGTCGAACAATTAGCTGATGCTGTTGATTTAGCCTTATCTCATGACGATACAATTTTAATTGAAGAATGGTTAAGTGGGGATGAGTTTACCGTTCCTGTTCTTGGTGATGAAGTTTTGCCAGCGGTTCGCATTGTGCCTGAGGGTGAATTTTACGACTATGAGGCGAAATACATTTCGGATAATACGCAATATTTTTGTCCAGCAGGGCTGAGCACAGAAAAAGAGCAAGAATTAAAGGAATTGGTTAAACGTGCTTATGATATTGTTGGTTGTCGAGGTTGGAGTCGTATTGATGTGATGATGGATGGACAGAACCAATTCCGTTTGGTCGAAGTAAATACCAATCCGGGCATGACGAGTCATAGTTTATTCCCTAAATCAGCCGCAACCCTGGGCTATTCCTTTGAACAGTTAGTAGTGCGAATTTTGGAGTTAAGCGCAAAATGATGATATTTGGTAAGCGCAAGCCGAAACAAGGTGTGCAGTACGTGGCTAAAACCTCGCGCTTGCAAATATATTTGCGTGTATTTTCACTATTTGTATTGTTCTTCTGCGCAACCTATGTTTGTGTGAATTGGCAAAAAATACTGGAAAAATTAGATAATAATCGAACGATTAGTGCCTTTGTGTTGACTAATCCTACATCCTTTACTCGTTATGATGATATTCGCGATACCATAGTAAAAATGGGGGGGCTAAGTGGTTTTTTTAGTCAAGATATTGAGGTTGTCAGAAAACAAATTGAAACCATGACATGGATAAAAAGTGTCGCAGTAAGAAAAATTTGGCCTGATAAATTGAGTATAACCATCGCGGAGCATCAACCAATTGCTATTTGGAATGACTCTGATTTTTTATCTAATGATGGCTTGGTTTTTCAGTTACCGATGGAAAGGCTGAAAAATAAAGATTTACCTTTGTTATCTGGGCCTGATTATCAAAGTAATCTGGTGTTGGAGAACTGGTATAAAATTGATGCTAACTTAAAACAAAAAGGGTTAATGTTAAAAAAATTAGCCATTGATGATAGAGGTTCGTGGTTAGTTACTTTAGATAGTGGTATTTTACTCAAATTGGGCAGAGGAAATTGGCAAGATAAATTAGAGCGCTTTGCAACGATTTATCCTCAAATCGAGATCCCAGCAAATAAAAAATTATCTTATGTTGATTTAAGATACGATGTGGGTGCAGCCGTTGGGTTCACCTATCAATAATGTAAATTAATCTGTAGCGAAAAATAAAATGACAAGCATTGTGGAATCCAAAATTATAGTTGGTTTAGAAGTTGGAACTTCTAAAGTAGTTGCCTTAGTGGGAGAGCTTCTGCCTGATGGTGTGGTAAATATTATTGGGGTGGGAAGTTGCCCAGCAAAAGGTATTGATAAGGGGAATATTACCGACTTAAATGCGGTTGTTACCTCTGTTAAAAATGCGTTGGAACTAGCCGAATATACCGCGGATTGCCAAATTTTGAGTGTGATGTTGGCAATTACAGGTGAGCATATTCAAAGTTGGAACGACAGCGGTGCAGCACCTATTTTAAATGATGAAGTTACCCAAGAAGATATCGATGCCGCATTACATACGGCAAGTTCCATTAAAATGCCAGAGGGATTGACCTTATTACATCGTTTACCGCAAGAATATGCAGTGGATCAACAGAAAAATATTAAAAACCCGTTGGGATTCCAAGGCGGTCGTTTAACCGCAAATGTGCATTTAATTGCTTGTCATCAAGATTGGTTAAATAATCTGAAAAGAGCGGTAGAACGTTGCCACTTGAAAATTGATAAAGTGATTTTTTCAGGTATTGCTTCAAGCCATTCCGTGTTAACGGAAGATGAAAAAGATGCTGGTGTTTGTTTGATTGATTTTGGTGCAGGCACAATGGAAGTGATGGTTTATACCAATGGTTCATTGCGCTTTAGCAAAGTAATTCCTTATGCCGGTAATAGAGTTACCGCTGATATTGCTTACGATCAAACCACTTCTCATGTGGAAGCAGAAAATATTAAAGTGAAGTATGGTAGCGCCGTGAGCCCGCCATTGAATAATCCAAATGATGAATTTGATGTGATGAGCATCGATGGGCGGGTAACGAAACGTTGTTCACGAGCACGTTTAGCAATGGTTAGCGCTGCGCGTTATGAAGAATTGTTGAGCTTAGTGAAGAAAGAATTGATTACGCTAAAAAATGAACTTGAAGCCAAACAGATTAAGTTTGAATTAATTGCTGGGATTGTGATTACCGGCGGTGGTGCTCAAATTAAAGAGCTAAAAGAATGTGCTATGAATGTTTTTGGTGTTCATGTTCGTATTGGTACTCCTCTGAATATTACGGGTATTACGGCTCATGTGGAAAACAAACCTCAATATGCTACTGTGCTTGGCTTGCTGCAGTATGATTACAGCACAAATGATGAACCTATTGAAGATGTGAATTCTAGTGGGTCATTACAGAATATTTGGAATAGCACGAAGAAAATTGCTAAGAAGATTGCATCAAAGTTTTGATAATTTAGAATTTTCATCTAAAATAGTAATAATTTGGTTTTGGCAATGTGCTGACCGGTAAACAATGAATTGCATGACGGAGAATGAATATGTTTGAACCAGTTGAGTATGATCTGGGTAATATGGACGGGGCGCTAATTAAAGTTGTTGGCGTCGGCGGTGGCGGCGGTAACGCAGTTAATCATATGGTAAGTAGTTTTGTTGAATCTCAAAACAGTTCTTCCATTGAGCAATCATTGTTGAATTCAGATCAATATGGACGCATTGAGTTTTATGCAGTGAATACGGATTCTAAAGCATTGCGTGGTAGCAAAGTCCAACAGACTATTCAAATTGGTGCAGCTGTTACTAAAGGATTAGGTGCAGGCGCAAATCCAAATATTGGTCGTCAAGCAGCAGAAGAAGATCAAGAAGCTATTCGTGCAATGTTAGAAGGTGCAGATATGGTTTTTATCGCCGCTGGTATGGGCGGTGGTACAGGTACTGGCGCCGCCCCCATTGTGGCACAAATTGCTAAAGAACTCGGTATTTTAACTGTTGCGGTGGTAACTAAGCCCTTCTCATTTGAAGGCAAAAAGCGCATGGCTTTTGCTGAAATGGGAATTAAAGAACTCTCCAAATATGTGGATTCTTTGATTGTTATTCCAAATGAAAAACTATTAAAAGTTTTAGGTAAAAATGTAACCTTGATTCAGGCTTTTGCTGCGGTGAATGATGTGTTGCGCAATGCTGTAACTGGTATTTCCGATATGATCACCTCTCCAGGTTTAATTGGTGTGGACTTTGCGGACGTACGCACAGTAATGTCTGAAATGGGACGTGCTATGATGGGAACAGGTATTGCTTATGGTACACCTGCTGATGGTCGTGCAGAAAAAGCCGCTCAAGAAGCTATCGCTAGCCCATTACTTGAGGATGTTGACTTATCTGGCGCGAAAGGTGTTGTGGTTAATATCACCACTGGTATGGATCTCGGTTTGGATGAATTTGAAATTGTCGGTGAAACCGTTAAATCATTTGCATCCGATGATGCAATTGTCATTGTTGGTACAGCGTTGGTGCCTGAAATGGTTGATGAAATTAGAGTAACTATCGTAGCGACTGGTATTGGTGAGCTAGATACTCCAGATGTAAAAATTCCACAACCTATAGTCAAATCTCATTCTGGATATGGAGGCTATAATAATCAATCTTTGACAAATACCGTTGATCGCAATCCTGTAAATGAGCACACGAAAGCACCTTTACAACCAACAAATTTATCAACAAACAATATCCTAGATATGCCTATTACGGCTCGTCATCAGCCACATATTAGAAATGCTGATGAGCTAGTTGATGTGCAAAACTTTATCCGTAATACTCATAATAAATAGATGTATTTGGAATAGATAGAGAAATATATGATCAAACAAAGAACATTAAAACAAAGTGTAAAAGTAACTGGCGTTGGGTTGCATAGCGGTAATAAAGTAACCTTAACTTTACGTCCAGCTATGCCTAATACGGGTGTCGTTTATTGTAGAACAGATTTGAATCCTCCTGTGGTTTTCCCAGCAAATGCAAATGCTGTACGAGACACAATGCTTTGCACTTGTTTAATTAATGACGCTGGCGTAAGAATTTCTACCGTAGAACATTTAAATTCAGCTTTAGCAGGTTTAGGTATCGACAATGTCATCATTGAAGTTGATGCCCCTGAAATTCCTATTATGGACGGCAGTGCCAGCCCCTTTATTTATCTTATTCTTGATGCAGGCATTGAAGAACAAAACGCAGCGAAAAAATTTATTCGCATAAAAGAATGCATTCGTGTTGAAGACGGCGACAAATGGGCGGAATTTCAACCTTATAACGGTTTCCGTTTAGATTTCACCATTGATTTTGAACATCCTGCAATTGGTAAAGACGTGTGCAACTATGTTATGGAGTTTTCTGCTCAAACTTTTGTACAGCAAATTAGTCGTGCAAGAACTTTCGGATTTATGAAAGATATTGAGTATTTGCAATCCCAAGGTTTGGCACTTGGCGGCAGTCTTGATAACGCTATTGTGTTAGACGATTACCGCATTCTCAATGAAGATGGTTTGCGTTTTAAAGATGAATTAGTTCGCCACAAAATGTTAGACGCTATAGGCGATTTGTATATGGCTGGTTACAACATTATTGGCGATTTTAAAGCATACAAATCAGGACATGGTTTAAACAACAAATTATTGCGAGCCGTGTTAGACAAACAATCCGCTTGGGAATTTGTTACATTTGAAGACAAACAGGATGTGCCACAGGGGTATCTTTCTCCAGCTAAGGTGCTTATCTAATAAATGTGATAATTTTTGTAAAATTTGATCGTATGAAAAGGGAAATGAATTTATTTCCCTTTTTTGTTTTCTCGTCTTTTAGCGTTTGCTGTGAATATAGCAAAAATTCCGCAAATCAGGTAGGATAAGCACCAATTTTTCGATTAAAAATAGGAATGAAATTATGAGCAATTCAGCACGTAATATTTTAGTTACTTGTGCATTACCTTATGCCAATGGTGCAATTCATTTAGGGCATTTATTGGAGCATATTCAAGCGGATATTTGGGTGCGTTTTCAACGAATGCGTGGGCATCAAGTATTTTTTGTGTGTGCTGACGACGCCCACGGTACGCCGATTATGTTGAATGCGAATAAATTGGGCATTTCGCCTGAAGAATTAATCGCTCGCTCGAAAGCGGATCACGTGGCGGATTTTGCTGGCTTCAATATTAGTTATGATAATTACCACTCGACGCACAGCCCAGAAAACGAATATTACACCGCAGAAATCTATAAAAAATTGCGTGCTAATGGCTTTATCAAAAGCCGCACGATTTCGCAACTTTTTGATCCAGAAAAAGGAATGTTTTTACCAGATCGTTTTGTAAAAGGCACCTGTCCGAAATGTAAAGCAGAAGATCAATATGGCGATAACTGCGAAGTTTGTGCCTCCACTTACAGCCCAACAGAATTAATTAATCCTCGCTCTGTGGTGTCTGGCGCCGCTCCTATTTTGAAAGAATCAGAACACTTTTTCTTTGATTTACCTGCCTTTGAAAATATGCTGAAAGATTGGACGAAATCAGGTTCACTTCAACCTGAAATCGCCAACAAAATGCAAGAGTGGTTTGAAGCAGGATTGCAACAATGGGACATTTCTCGTGATGCCCCTTATTTCGGTTTTAAAATTCCCGACACAGAAAACAAATATTTTTATGTGTGGTTAGATGCACCTATTGGTTATATGGCATCGTTCAAAAACCTGTGTGATAAGTGCGGTCTCAATTTTGATGAATTTTGGAAAAAAGACAGCACTGCCGAACTTTATCATTTCATTGGTAAAGATATTGTGTATTTCCACAGCTTGTTTTGGCCTGCAATGTTGGAAGGCTGTGAATTGCGTAAGCCGACCAATGTGTTTGCCCACGGTTATGTAACCGTGAATGGCGTAAAAATGTCCAAATCTCGTGGCACCTTCATTCAAGCGTCCACTTATTTGCGTCATCTTGCCCCTGAATATTTACGTTATTACTACGCCGCCAAATTAAACAACCGCATTGAAGATTTAGACTTAAATCTTGAGGATTTTGTGCAACGTTTAAATGCGGACGTGGTGAACAAATTCGTCAACCTTGCTTCACGCAGTGCAGGTTTTATCACCAAACGCTTTGACGGCAAGTTATTTAGCGACGTCGCTGAACCTGAATTATTGGCAGAGTTTGTAGCGAAAGCAGAACAGATTGCCACTTATTATGAAGAGCGTGAGTTTGGCAAAGTGGTGCGAGAGGTAATGCAGCTGGCAGATAAAGCCAATAAATACATCGACGACAAAGCCCCTTGGGTAATCGCAAAAGAAGAAGGTCGTGAGGCGGAATTGCACGGCGTTTGCTCTATGGTATTGCAATTATTCCGTGTGCTTGCCATTTATTTAAAACCGGTGATTCCACAAATTATCGAACGTGCAGAAGCCTTCTTACAAGATGAATTGACTTGGGAAAGTTTGCAACGTCCATTAGTGAATCACTCAATTTTGCCATTTAAAGCACTGGCACAACGCTTAGAAGCAAAACAAATTGAGGCGATTGTGAATGAAACCAAAGAACAATTTGCACAGCAACAAGCGTTAGAGCAAAAGAAAGCAGCACAAAAAAATACTAAAACCACATCAGCAGGCAGCACAACGGTTGAACCTATCGCCGACGCCATCACCATTGATGACTTTGCCAAATTAGATTTGCGCGTGGCAAAAGTAATGAAATGTGAAGCTGTGCCAGAATCCAATAAATTATTGCGTTTTGAATTGGATTTGGGCGACCATACCCGCCAAGTGTTCTCAGGCATTAAAGACGCTTACAACAACCCAACGGAGTTAGAAGGGCGTTTTGTGATTATGGTAGCCAATCTCGCCCCACGCAAAATGCGTTTCGGCGTTTCAGAAGGAATGATTTTAAGTGCAGGCACTGGCGGTGCGGATTTATTCTTGCTCAACGCCGATGCGGGGGTGAAAGCAGGAATGCAGGTGAAATAAATGGTGCATTGCCATTATTTTTGAGAATAAATAAAATTTGAAAAGGGGATGCGGATTGCAATACGCAGCCCACTCCCCCTAAAAATAAAAGGCTGTCCTCAATTCAGAACAGCCTTTTTTACATTTATTTTTTAAAACTGAAACAATATGCCAGCAGCAGCTCCCACTTTGCCTTCGTTATTTATACTTAAATTCGCATTGTAAATAACGTTTCTTGACCTATTAATACCGCTTACACCAATAGCCACTGATTTCGCATCATTGTAGGAACCGACGCCAGCGCCTACGGCAAATCTTGATTTTGAGCTTGGGCTTATTTTCCCTATCGCTGCCATCGCCATTGCAGATGAAACCCCAGCATTTGCGGTTTGTATTTCTTTAGCAAGTCTATTAGTCGAATGTGTCATTCTTTTTTCCAAGTTTTCTAGAACAGTTACTCTTCTATCAATTTTCACGATTTTTTTATCAGTATTTTCTTCTAATTTCTTCAGTTGTGCCACATTCACTGCATCCGTATTTTCTGTCCCTGCAGCCACATTTTGTATTTGACGAGTATAACCCTCATTAAAATCTCCAATTGATAAAGCCCCCAATGTTGGTGCCCAAGTCGATACTTCCTTTCTTATTTTTTTAGCTTCAAGATTATTTCTATTTGTGTCCTTTTCAATTTCTATAAATTTAGCTTTAACCTCTTCTTCGTTTAAGTCTGAGTAAGCACCTATTTTGCCGTTTTTTGATAATCCAGCCTCAGCTTTAGAAAATGAACCTAGTGCTATTCCATCCTTTGCATCAGATTGAGCACTTCTTCCTATTGCAACAGCAAAATCTTTACCTTTTTGTGTACTTGCTCTATAACCTACTACAATTGAATGTTGTGCAGCCGCTGATGTATCACCACCAATAGCAATAGCTTGATCTATCAACGCATTAGACTTCGCACCAATAGCAATGGTATTGGTTTTTTCTGCTTTTGATTGAGAACCTAATGCTATTGATTTAGCGCCATTAGTATTAGCTTTATAACCTATCGCAGTAGAATATTGCTCCGCCGCTTTTGACTGTTCACCGATAGCAGTACTATGGGCTCCTGTTGCTTTTGTATCATACCCAATTGCTATATCATTATATGATTTTGCCTCTGCCTTATAACCAATAGCCACAGCACTAGTTTTACTTGCCTTTGCCGAAGGACCAATTGCAATAGTAAAGCTACTATTTCCAGCTGATGCATTCTTACCTATCTCAATTTTTTCTTTATCAGCTGCTAGATTCTGTGCCATCGCCACATTTCCACTCGCACACATCAAAATTAAAACCGTCGCTAACGCCATTTTTTGACTGCTTGTTTTCATTGTTTTATCCCCTTATTTAAAAAAAACAAATGGCAATTCTCCCCCCCCCCCCCGAGGCAATGTTGTCAAGTTTTTTTATTGTGTTTGGGGCAGATTTTTTATGAGCAAAATAAGCACGGTAAGGCATTTTTACATTGAAGGCGTTCTTTTTTTGTTGGATGTATTTTTTCACTAAGATGCGAAATAGCTTAGGATTGCATTTGAAATTTTAGGCAATTTTCGTTATAAATAGCAGCTCAAATTTTCAGTCGTTAATGTGAAATGCGGTGAATATTTTTTGTGGTTACACCGCATTTTTTATTGGATAAATAAAGGTAAATCAGTATGGCAGGTCATAGTAAGTGGGCTAACATTAAACACCGCAAAGCGGCACAAGATGCTCAACGCGGTAAAATTTTTACAAAATTGATCAAAGAATTGGTTACGGCGGCGAAATTGGGCGGTGGCGACGTGAGTGCGAACCCGCGTTTAAGAGCGGCGGTGGAAAAAGCGTTATCAAGCAATATGACAAGAGACACCATTAATCGTGCCATTGAGCGTGGCGTTGGTGGCGGCGATGATACCAATATGGAAACTAAAGTTTACGAAGGCTACGGACCGGGCGGTACCGCCGTTATGGTGGAATGTTTAAGCGACAATGCCAACCGTACCATTTCGCAAGTTCGCCCGAGTTTCACTAAATGTGGCGGCAACTTGGGAACAGAAGGCTCGGTTGGCTATTTGTTTAGCAAAAAAGGATTGATTTTGGTTGCTGCTGGCGATGAAGATACCATTATGGAAGCCGCAATTGAAGCAGGTGCTGACGATGTTCAGCCACAAGATGATGGCAGTTTTGAAATTTATACTGCGTGGGAAGATTTGGGTTCTGTGCGTGATGGATTAGAAGCGGCGAACATTAAAATTGAGAATGCGGAAGTAACGATGATTCCATCGACTACAGTGGCACTTGATGCGGAAACTGCACCAAAATTATTAAAATTGATTGATATGCTAGAAGATTGTGATGATGTGCAGAATGTATATCATAATGGTGAGATTAGTGATGAGGTAGCGGCATTACTGTAATTTTATTCTATTAATTGTTAATAGAATTTATTAAGACCTTTGTATTTTTAAATACAATTATATTTTAGGAGAATTTATGAAATTAACAACATTTGCTACAAGTTTACTCGTTGCTGGTGTGCTAGTTGGTTGTTCTCAAACTTCCAATTCTCAAGCAAAAGTAGCTCAAACGATGACTGAACCTACATCTTCAGCACCTGCTTTGGTACCAGCAGCTTATCGCTGTGATGTTCATGGTAAAAGAAAAGTTGTTTCTGCTACCTATGAATTTGTAGGTGGTGCTACAGAATCTGTAACTTTAACTATCGATGGCAAAGTTGTTGGTGATTTAAAACTAGATAAGAGTTACGAAGACGGTGTTCGTTTTGTAGCTGGTAACGGTAAACGAGTATGGTCATTAGACAGTGGTTTCTCTCAAAAAACTCTTGAGACCACTGTACCAGTCCAATACCGTAGTAACGATAAAATCGTTGCAAAAAATTGTGAAATTATTAAGTAAAAATATTGCTTAATGTTTATGGATCTTAGCTATGCTAAGATCCATTTTTTTATGAGGCAGAAATGGCAATTATTTTAGGTATCGATCCTGGATCTAGAATTACTGGTTATGGTGTGATTCAGGTGGTTGGAAAGCAACTAGAATATTTGGGGAGTGGAGTAATTCGTACCTCCGTTGAAGATTTGCCAACAAGACTCAAACGTATTTATGCTGGAGTAACTGAAATTATTATTCAGTTTCAACCAGAAATGTTTGCGATTGAAGAAGTCTTTCTAGCCAAGAATGCGAATTCTGCATTGAAATTAGGGCAAGCAAGAGGTGCAGCGATGGTAGCGGCGGTTAACCAAGATTTACCTGTATTTGAATATGCAGCCCGCCTTGTAAAACAAACGGTGGTAGGAATAGGTTCTGCGGATAAAGTGCAAGTGCAGGATATGGTAACGCGAATTCTTAAACTGTCTGAAAAACCCCAAGCCGATGCAGCAGATGCTTTAGCCATTGCTATTACACACGCCCATTCTATTCAACATAGTTTTCATGTCGTCAATGCAGCAAATCACACCAGTAAAACCCCTGAAAAAATGACTTCACTTTTAAAGGCGAGATATAGTCGAGGGCGTTTTCGTTTAAAAATTTAACTGGATATTTATCCAGTTTTGTTTTATTCTTGCGAGCGATTTTGAACCAAGAGGAAATTATGATCGGTTATCTAACAGGGTATTTAATTGAAAAGCAAGCGCCAGAAATTCTTTTAGAGGTAAATGGTGTGGGTTATGAATTATTGCTACCTATGACAAGCTTTTATCATTTACCTGAAATTGGACAACAAATATCACTTTTTACTCATCTCGTAATTCGCGAAGATGCTCATCTATTATTTGGTTTTTCAGAGAAAAGTGCTCGTAGTCTTTTTCGTGAGTTAATTAAAACCAATGGAGTTGGTCCTAAATTAGCTTTAGCGATTTTATCTGCCATGTCAGTTAATGAATTTGCTTACGCAATTGAGAGAGAAGAACTTTCCAAGTTAGTGAAAATTCCCGGAGTTGGGAAAAAAACAGCGGAGCGTTTGTTAGTTGAATTAAAAGGTAAATTTAAAGAAACGAAGCAGACTCACTTTTTTGTGGAAAGCTCTCATATTCCTACATCTCATTTGTCTGATGAAATTAATGATCCAAAAGATGAAGCAATTTCTGCCTTAGTTGCTTTAGGTTATAAGCCATTAGAAGCTGAAAAAATGGTGAAAAAAGTTACTGGGGAAAATTTATCTAGCGAACAATTAATTAGAGAAGCATTAAAAGCCTCTTTGTAATTTAAGAATATTATTATGATTGAAGCAGATAGAATTATTAGTGCAAGCGCAAAATTTGAAGATGATGCTGTTGATCGCGCTATTCGACCAAAATTACTGAGTGATTATGTTGGCCAACCACAGGTTCGCGAACAAATGGATATTTTTATTAAGGCCGCAAAATTACGCCAAGATGCCTTAGATCATTTGTTAATTTTTGGGCCACCAGGCTTGGGGAAGACGACCTTAGCTAATATAGTTGCGAATGAAATGGGGGTGAATATTAGAACAACATCAGGCCCAGTTTTGGAAAAAGCAGGGGATTTAGCGGCGATGTTGACTAATCTTGAACCTCATGATGTGCTTTTTATTGATGAAATTCATCGTCTTTCACCAGCGATAGAAGAAGTTCTTTATCCTGCTATGGAAGATTATCAATTGGACATCATGATTGGTGAAGGGCCAGCTGCTCGATCAATCAAATTAGATTTACCGCCTTTTACTTTAATCGGCGCTACCACTAGAGCTGGTTCTTTGACTTCTCCATTGAGAGATCGTTTTGGTATAGTACAACGTTTAGAATTTTATTCTGTCGTGGATCTTACATCTATTGTTAGCCGAAGCGCTAGTTGCTTAAATTTATCTATTGTTGATGATGCTTCTTATGAGATAGCGCGTCGTTCTCGTGGTACGCCGAGAATTGCTAATCGTTTATTACGTCGAGTGCGTGATTTTGCAGATGTTCGTAATGGTGGATTAATTTCTACAGAGGTTGCAAGGGATGCTCTTAAAATGCTAGATATTGATGATGCTGGTTTTGATTATCTTGATCGTAAGTTATTGAATGCTGTTATTGAGCGTTTTGATGGGGGGCCTGTAGGCCTTGATAATCTTGCTGCCGCCATTGGTGAAGAGCGAGAAACTATTGAAGATGTATTAGAGCCTTATTTGATCCAACAGGGTTTTTTACAGCGTACTCCAAGAGGAAGAATAGCGACTTCAAATACCTACCTCCATTTCGGTTTAAGTAAACAAGAAAAATAAGTGCTATTTTTATTGCTGTTTTAACTTTTCTAGTTTTCTTATTCCTAGTTCACAAGTTTTCTCTTGTGTTGTTTTATCCGTGGACAAAATTTCTTTTTTGGCTTGTATTATTTGTTGTTTGATTTTTTCTACCTGTACATGTGTTCCCGGTTGTTTATCTGCTTCAACGATAATTTGTTCGCTTTCTTGAAATAATTTATCACAGGCTGAATGCATTTCTTTTGTATTTGTTAATGAGCTATTAGCGTAGTTTGCTGCGAATAACAAGAAGATATAGCCGAGGGATTTTTTTATTCTAGTCATAAGGTATTTTCCAAGGATTTTAATACTTTCGGAAAGTATCAGAATATCTCATAAAGGTCTAGGCATTTATTCAATTCATAATGAAGTATTTGTTTTTTAATTGTTAACAAAATGTTAATTAATTTAAGAAATTGATTTGGTGCAATTGATATAGATCATTAAAAATTTAATCTTTTTGATTTGCTGGGGAAAATGTGATCTATACAACATTTTTCCTATTTTTTATCCTGATTTTTGATAGTAGAATACCTCGCTAACTTGGGTGGACTGTATAATCTTTGCTTTACATGTGTAAAATTTATGTGAATTTTATGTTGTAAGTGGTGGTTATAGAGAGCATTCATAGATGGTTAAAAGGGGTTCCTTTTAAAAATATATGGGGTGATTACTTGGTAATCATAGTGAAGGTCTTGTAGCATTACAAGGAGTTGAGATGTTAGACGTTGTTGAACTCTCTCGATTGCAGTTTGCATTAACTGCGTTATATCACTTTTTGTTTGTGCCATTAACACTGGGATTAACTTTCCTCCTAGTGATTATGGAAACGCTTTACGTTGCCACAGGCAAACAAGTTTATAAAGATATGACTAAATTCTGGGGTAAGTTATTTGGTATTAACTTTGCTCTTGGCGTGACTACTGGTATCACAATGGAGTTCCAATTTGGTACTAACTGGTCATATTATTCTCATTATGTGGGTGATATTTTTGGTGCGCCGTTGGCCATCGAAGCATTATTAGCATTCTTCTTAGAATCTACTTTCGTTGGTTTATTCTTCTTTGGTTGGGATAGACTTTCTAAAGCAAAACACTTATTGACCACATATTGCGTTGCATTTGGTTCTAATTTATCTGCCATGTGGATTTTAGTAGCAAATGGTTGGATGCAACATCCTACAGGTTCAGAATTTAATTTTGAAACTATGCGTATGGAAATGAGCAGCTTTATGGAACTTTGGTTAAATCCAGTTGCACAAAGCAAATTCTTACACACTTTATCTGCAGGTTATGTTTGTTCTGCTGTTTTTGTGTTAGGTATTAGCTCTTATTATTTATTGAAAAAACGCGACCTTGGCTTTGCCAAACGTTCGTTCTCTGTTGCTTCTACCTTTGGTATTATCGCTGCAATTTCCGTGTTAATCATGGGGGATGAATCTGGTTATGAAATCGGTCAAACACAACCTGTGAAATTAGCTGCGATGGAAGGTGAATGGCATACTCAACCAGCGCCAGCCTCTTGGAATGCTTTTGTGATTACAAACCAAGCAGAAGAGCGTAATGATTTCGCTATTCAAATTCCTTATGCAGCAGGGATTATTGTGACTCGTTCTATTGATAAGCAATTTGCTGGTATTCATGATTTGAAAAACCTTAATGAGCAACGTGTTCGTAATGGTTTAGTTGCTTATGATTTATTGCAACAATTACGCGCACAGAAAAAAGCAGGTGAAATTAGCGAAGAAACCAAAGCACAATTTAGTGCTGTATCTAAAGATCTTGGTTTCGGCTTGTTGCTAAAACGTTATACCGATAATGTGGTTGATGCTACTGAGCAACAAATTAAACAAGCAGCTGCAGATACTATTCCACTTGTGGGACCAACTTTCTGGTCATTCCGTGTGATGATGATTGCGGGTGGTTTAATTTTACTTCTCACCTTTGGTGCTTTTATGCAAAACGTGCGTAACACCATCGGTTCTAAACCTTGGTTCTCTAGATTGCTTTTATGGGCAATTCCACTACCTTGGATTGGCATTGAAAGTGGTTGGTTCTTGGCAGAATACGGTCGTCAACCTTGGGCGATTTATGAAGTCTTGCCAGTCGGGGTGGCTAACTCTGCATTAACGACAACAGATCTTTGGTTCTCATTAATTCTGATCTGTGCTCTTTATACTGTTTTCCTTGTGGCTGAAATGTATCTAATGATCAAATATGCGAGATTAGGTCCAAGTTCATTGAAAACAGGTCGTTATTACTTTGAACAATCTAAATAAGCAGGAGCTAAATGATGATTGACTACGAATTCTTACGTTTTGTTTGGTGGGTATTAGTCGGTGTATTGCTTATTGGATTTGCAGTAACTGATGGCTTTGATATGGGCGTACTCAGCTTATTACCTTTTGCGGGTAAAAAAGAAGTTGAAAAACGCATTATGATCAACTCAATCGCACCACACTGGGATGGAAACCAAGTTTGGTTATTGACTGCCGGTGGCGCCATGTTTGCCGCTTGGCCTATCGTTTATGCCACATCATTTTCAGGCTTTTACATCGCGATGATTTTGGTGTTAGGTGCGTTATTTTTCCGTCCAGTAGGTTTGGAATATCGCGCCAAAATTGATAATCCAACTTGGCGTACCCTTTGGGATTGGGGCTTGTTCTTAGGTGGTTTTGTTCCATCATTAGTTTTTGGTGTCGCCTTTGGTAACTTATTACAAGGCGTACCATTTGAGTTCAATGATTTACACCAAGTAAAATACACAGGCTCATTCTTTGGTTTATTGAATCCATTTGCGCTTCTTTGTGGTTTGATTAGTTTTTCTATGTTAACGACTCAAGGTGCAGCTTGGTTGCAATTAAAAACCACTGCTGAATTGCGTGAACGTGCTCGTGTGATTACTCAAGTGGGTGCATTAGCAACATTGGTAACCTTTGTGTTAGCAGGTGTTTGGTTATACTTTAAAGATGGTTTTGTCGTCACTTCAGTGATTGACCATAACGCACCCTCTACCCCATTTGGTAAAACCGTTGCGGTGGAAGCTGGCACTTGGTTTAACAACTATAAAGCAGCACCAGTGTTGTTTATCTTCCCATTATTAGCGGTGGGTGGCGCCTTACTCAACATTTTAGCTTCAAAAGCAAATCGTTGTGGTTTCGCCTTCTTATTCTCTTCATTAACAATGGCAGGTGTGATTTTAACTTGCGGCGTGGCAATGTTCCCATTCGTAATGCCATCAATCACACATCCTGATTTAAGTTTGTTAATGTGGGATTCTACATCAAGTAAATGGACATTAACCCTAATGTTAGGTTTTGCATTAGTGTTTGTTGTTATCCTACTTTCTTACACAATCTGGGCATACTGGAAAATGTTTGGCAGACTTGATAAAGAATTCATTGAAGAAAACAAAAACTCATTATACTAAGGAGATAGCATTATGTTTTATGTAATTTGGATAGTGGGTGTTTTCTGTGCAGTTATGTTGAGTGCTATCGTAACACTTGCTAAAGATAATTCTGGAAAATTTGATGATTAATTCAGCTTATCAATTATTCAATAAGGGTTCGTTTAGAACCCTTTCATTTCTTCTCGCGATTGTTATAACAATTTGTTTTTTCTTTAACATAAATCAGTTTTCAACAAATTTGCGCAGTGCTCACCCATCAGCTATTTTATTTATTATTTGGTCTTTGGGCATTGGCTGGAGCCACGGTATTGGATTTGAAATCAGAAATGCATTTTTTAAATTGATTTTTATGCCAGTTTTAGGATATGTCGGAATGTTTTTAGCCATTTACCTAAGTTGGTTATCATAGAAAAAATAAATTAGTTTTATAGGTAATAGCACTATTGCTTATCATTCATACAGGATTTAAAATACGCCACCATTTCGAGTGTTGATTAAATGAGGGTGTTGTTTGACATCAACCAGTGTTATTTATCCTGTTCGTGTTTATTACGAAGATACTGATGCAGGCGGTGTGGTTTATCATGCTCGTTATCTTCATTTTTTTGAACGAGCTAGAACAGAATTTTTACGAGCGTTATCTTTTTCTCAGCAAGAATTGTTGAATGAGCAAAGATTAGCTTTTGTAGTAAAAAATATAAATATTGATTACATTTTACCTGCAAAGTTAGATGAATACTTACTTGTCGAAACTAAGTTGTTAGATATAAGAAATGCAAGTTTACTTTTTGAGCAGGTGTTAATGCGAGATAAGAAGATTTTATGTAAGGCTACCATTAAGGTAGCCTGTGTTGATCTTGGAAAGATGAAACCAGTAGGGATTCCAGAAGCTATTAAAACGGCGCTAGTGAGTTAATTGCTATTTTTCGGAGTATATAATGAGTTCTGATTTGAATTTTTTAGAATTATTTTTAAAAGCAAGTATTGTCGTACAAATTGTTATTGTCATTTTGATTTTATTTTCAATTATTTCATGGGCAATTATTATTCAACGTAGTGGTATTCTGACGAAAGCCCTAAAAGATTCTGTGATCTTTGAAGAACGTTTTTGGTCGGGTGAAGATCTGAAGCGACTTCACGAAGGATTAGATAATCGTCGTGATGGATTGACTGGGGCTGAACAAATATTTTACGTTGGATTTAAAGAGTTCTCGCGTCTTAAGCAAGCTAACCCTGATGCACCAGAGGCTATTATTCAAGGGTGTTCTCGCGCGATGAATTTGGCAATGAATCGTGAAATTGAAGAATTGGAAACAAGAGTACCTTTCTTAGCGACGGTAGCTTCGATCAGCCCATATATTGGTTTATTTGGTACAGTTTGGGGAATAATGCACGCATTTATGGCACTGAGCGGTGCTAAACAAGCCACTTTACAAATGGTGGCACCAGGCATCGCAGAAGCATTAATCGCCACTGCAATTGGGTTATTTGCTGCAATTCCAGCAGTGATGGCATATAACAGATTAAGTTTGAGAATTAGTAAGCTTGAGCAAAATTATGCAAATTTCATTGATGAATTTACCACTATTCTACATCGTCAAGTTTTTGGTAAAAATCATCATTAGTTTGTGAAATTATAAATGTTAAATGTATTGCAAATAATACAAAACATTTAAAAAGTTAGAGGTAATTATGTCTTACCGTCGTAAGCGTAGAGATGTAAAGTCAGAGATTAATATTGTACCTTTTCTCGATGTATTATTAGTATTAGTGCTAATTTTTATGGCAACAGCACCCATTATTAGTCAGAGTGTTCAGGTAGAATTACCTGATGCGGTGGAAAGCCAGAATGTATCTGCAGAAGATAAAACACCTGTTATTTTAGAAGTATCAGGCATTGGGCAATATACCTTATCTATTGGCTCAGAACGTATAGAGCAATTAACTGAAGAAATGGTTACTCAATTGAGTAAGCAAGAATTCGATAAAGATAATAATACGTTGTTTTTAGTGGGGGGCGCTAAAGATGTGCCTTATGAGGAAGTTATCAAGGCATTGAATTTACTTCATCTCGCAGGAATTAAGTCTGTAGGCTTAATGACTAACCCTATTTAATTGAGTGGGTTGTATCATGAATAAGCAAAATAATAAAAGTTTTAACGCGGTTCTGATTTCCGTTGTTTTGCATATCATTTTGTTTGGTTTATTGATATTGGGGTCGTTTTACCAACAGTTAGAAATTATGGGTGGCGGAGAAGGTGAAGGCGAATCTATTAGCGCGGTTATGGTGGATACTGGTTCGGCAGCACAAGAATGGGGTCGTATTCAACAGCAAAAAAAAGGACAAGTTTCTCAATCTAAGCCAATTGATCCTAATGATGAATTGATTAAGCAACAGGAAGTAGAAAGGCAGCGAGCACTAGAAAAACAAAAGTTGTTAGAGCAGCAAAAACTAGAACAAAAGCAACGTGAGGAACAAGCTCGTCAAGAAGCCTTGCTTAAACAAAAGCAAGAAGAAGCGAAAGCAAGAGAAGCAGCAGAAGCGGCAAAATTAAAAGCGGAAGCAGAAGCAAAGCGTTTAGCAGCCTTAGCAAAACAAGCGGAAGAAGAAGCGAAAGCAAAAGCAGAACAATTAGCAAAAGCTCAGGCTGAAAAGGAAGCACAAGAAAAAGCTAAACGTGAAGCTAAAGCTAAGGCAGAAAAAGAAGCCAAAGAAAAAGAAGCGAGAGCCAAAGCTGAGAAAGCCAAGGCTGAAAAAGCTAAAGCAGAGAAAGCTAAAGCAGAAAAAGAGAAGGCAGATGTAGCTAAACGACAAGCTGAGCAAGCAGCTTTAGATGACTTCTTAAGTGGTGGTGATATTGGTGGCGGTAGCGCTACTAAAAGCGGTAATGCTAATAAATCTGGATCCCAGGGACTGGGGGCGGCTAATGGAAGTGGTGATGGCGGTAAAACTGGGGATCAATACGCTGGTGTAATCAAAAAAGAAATTCAGAGGCGCTTCTTAAAAGAACCTTCTTTTGCTAATAAAGTCTGTGTTGTAGAAGTGGAATTTTTACGTGATGGCACGATTACCAATTACACGCGAATTTCTGGTCCTGATGATATTTGCGGTGCTGCGTTAAGTGCGGTTGCTCGAACCAAAAAAGTTCCAGCAGCGCCAACTGATGATATTTATGAGAAATATAAAAAATCTCCAATTGAGTTTAAATTAAGATAATTGTTATATTTTTATAAGGTTATCGTTATAAGGTGGTTTTAATGAAAGCAGTTTTACATATATGGGCGCTAATTTTGTCTTTATTTTTGATGATGAATGTTGCTCATGCAGAAGTTCGCATCGTGATTGATGAGGGCGTTGATAGCGCAAGACCGATAGCTGTTGTTCCTTTTAAATGGAATGGCCCGGGTAGCGCACCTGCGAATATCGCGGATATTGTTGCAGCAGATTTGCGTAACAGTGGTAAGTTCAATCCAATTCCTGTGTCGAGAATGCCTCAGCAGCCTACATCTGCTGCAGAAATAAATCCTGAAGTTTGGTCTGCTCTAGGCATTGATGCAGTTGTTGTTGGGCAAATAACGCCGGTAGCTGGTGATTTTCAGATTGCTTATCAGTTGATCGATACTATCGGGGCAACTGGAACTCCAGGTGCAGTGTTAAGCCAAAATCAATTTACAACAAATACAAAGTGGCTACGTTGGGGAGCTCATGCGGTAAGTGATGAGTCCTTTGAGAAACTCACTGGTATCAAAGGGGCTTTTAGAACGCGTATTGCTTATGTTGTTCAGAAACACGGTGGTTCAAAACCTTATGAGATTCGTTTTTCAGATTATGATGGATTTAATCAATTTACGGCATATCGTAGTAGCCAGCCCTTAATGTCTCCCGCTTGGTCTGCGGATGGTAAAAAATTAGCATATGTTTCTTTTGAAAATAGAAAATCGCAATTGGTAGTACATGACTTAAGTACTCATTCACGTACAGTCGTGGCTTCTTTTAAAGGGCATAATGGTGCACCAGCTTTTTCTCCAGATGGAACGAGATTGGCTTTCGCTTCATCGAAAGATGGTGTGCTAAATATTTATGTGATTAATTTAGGTAGTGGACAAGTTTCCCAGCTGACTTCTGGAGCCGGTAATAATACCGAACCTTCATGGTCTGCTGATGGGCAAACAATTTTGTTCACCTCCGATAGAAGTGGTTCTCCTCAAGTTTATCAGATGAGCGCTTATGGTGGTGCTGCATCTTTGATAAGTGCGGGAGGGCCAAGTTACAGTGGGCAAATGACTGCCGACGGTAGTACTATAATTATGATTCGTGGTGATAGTCTTGTGAAAAAAGACGTAGCTTCAGGGAATGTTGAAGTCTTAAGCTCTACTTTCCTTGATGAAAGCCCAAGCATTTCTCCAAATGGAATCATGGTTATTTATAGTTCTACTCAAGGTTTAGGAAAGGTGCTACAATTGGTATCCGCTGATGGTCGTTTTAAGGCGCGTTTACCAGGAAATGATGGACAAGTAAAATTCCCTGCTTGGTCTCCATATTTAACAAACTAAAAACTCTCTTTTAAGGAGCAAATAATGAAAAAATTAGCTAAAGTTTTAGCGATTGCAGGTTCAGTTGCGGTATTAGCAGCTTGTGGTTCTAAACAAGTTGAAACCAAGGCAGAACAAATGTTCGGTGGTTACTCTGCTCAAGATTTAAAACAACGTTATAACACTGTTTATTTCGGTTTTGACAGATACAATATCGAAGGTGAATATGTTCAAATTTTAGATGCACATGCAGCGCTTTTAAATGCTATGCCAGCAGCTAAAGTGGTTGTTGAAGGTAATGCTGATGAACGTGGTACTCCAGAGTACAACATCGCATTAGGTCAACGTCGTGCTGATGCAGTACAAGCTTACTTAGCAACTAAAGGTGTTCAAGCAGGCCAAGTTTCAACAGTATCTTACGGTGAAGAAAAACCAGCTGTATTAGGTCATGATGAAGCGGCTTACTTTAAAAACCGTCGTGCAGTATTAGCATACTAATTTTTGAAGTGAAAAATAGGGCCTATTAAGGTCCTATTTTTTTATCTGTTAGTTAGGTTTTATTTGATTTATTTTTAATTTTTTAAGTTTGATGACTATTCGTTCAATTAACTTAAAAAATAAAAATTTTTATTGATTCTTAAAATAAAACAAGTATCATAAGCCTCCATTACGCGGTGGTAACACTTGGGTCGTTAGCTCAGTCGGTAGAGCAGCGGACTTTTAATCCGTTGGTCGAAGGTTCGAATCCTTCACGACCCACCAATTATGCGTAACAAAGTTCTGCGTTAAAATATAATAAGTCTTGGGTCGTTAGCTCAGTCGGTAGAGCAGCGGACTTTTAATCCGTTGGTCGAAGGTTCGAATCCTTCACGACCCACCAATCAAATCCATCTACTTATTCTTTTCAATTAAACGCAAATCACTTATCTATTGGGTCGTTAGCTCAGTCGGTAGAGCAGCGGACTTTTAATCCGTTGGTCGAAGGTTCGAATCCTTCACGACCCACCAATATTAATTTCTCAAAAGTTTAGTAAATTCTTTTCATCGCTATATTTTTTATTTTATTAAATTCTTTTTTGCGATCTTCATTCCAAAACTCATTAATCCTTCTTCATATCTTTTTGCGGTATGACTAAAGTAAGTGGAAAAAGAGGATAAAAATGAAGACTGGTTTTACTATTCTAGAATTATTACTTGTTGTGTTTTTGATATCTAGCTTGTTGTTAGTTGGGATTCCTTTTTGGCAAAATGTTGATGAGCAACTTTTGCTAAATAAAGAACAACAAAAAGTTGTCTTATTTTTACGGCAAATTCAAGCTAGGGCTGAAAATTTACAAGAACCATTATGGTTATTTACCAATCGAAATTTATCTGAAAAACGTTGGTGTTTTTCTGTGCAAACTAAACACGATATTTTGTGTGATTGCTTAAAACCTCATCTTTGTCCAAAGTCGGTGGATGCTCAATTTTATTATCCTCATGCAAATGGCAAAACAATGATTAGTACTCCCAAATATTTTCCTGAAAGAACAACTGCTTTTAATGGTGCTCGAAATACAGTTTTTTCTACTTGCTTTGTTTTGCAAGTAGCAGATTTAAAAACGTTCTTTTCTTTGTATATGGTTGGAAGCATTCGTTTGAAAAGCTTTCAATCTTTAAGTCATTGTAAGAAAGCGATTGAGGGTGATTAATGTTATACCGTGGACAAACCTTATTTTCTTTTGTTTTATCTCTGAGTTTATCTTCTTTCCTTTTATTGATGATATTGAAATTTTATAGTGATACTCAACAAAAGAGTTATGAACTATTTTCTTTATTAAAATTGCAAGCAGAAGTGCAGCAAGTTGTTCAACTGATGGCAAAAGATATGAGAAGAGCTGGTTTTAGGAAGCCATTGGGGAATAACAGTTCCAATGTTGATTTATTTTCGATACATATTAAGCAACACTTATTTTTATTTAAGCGCTCTACTCAGAAGGAAATGAGTTGTGCCTTGTTTTTATACGATGCGGATGAAAATGGTTGTATCGGGGTGAGAAATGAAAGTGATCAATGTAAGGTTTCTCTACAAAATAGAGCAAATGATATTGGGCGAGAATTATTTGGATACCGTTTAAATGGAAATATGATAGAAACTCGTGATTTGCGCCGAACTGATGTAGATAAAAAATGTATAGGTACCGCCTGTCAGCAATATTTGCAGGAAGAAGCTTGTGAAAAAGGGCGGTGGGTTGATTTATTGGATAGCGATAGAATTAAATTCACTCGTCTTAATTTTCAATGGTTGATTGAAAATAAGCTGTTAAAGATTGATGTATCAGCTCAGTTAAAAAAGAAAAATAAAGTTCGTTATGAAACCAGCATAATTGTTCCCATTATGAATAATGGAGGGTGGTAGTGCGCTTACATAAAGGCATAATGACTGTAACAGTTCTGTTATTACTTAGTTCGGTCTTGTTACTTACGATGTTACTGAATGCTGATATTTTATATTTCTATTCATCGCTATCTTCGCAAAGACTGCAATATGTGAAAATGAGTTTAGATGCACAACAAAAAAGTTTGAAAGAGCATGCTAATGCTTGTCAAAGGTTATCTTTATCTTCAGGTGAGCATCTTGTTAAGTTCCCTATCCGCTCAAATTATTCTGAATTTAGTCATTATATTTGGTGTAGGCATATCCATTTATTCAAAAAAATGCCGAATAAGCCCAGTTATACTGGGGAATTCAATCAGATAATAGATTCTAAAATGAGCAATTTTTTCCGAGCTAAAATAAACCTCAATAATCAAGATACGCCTTACTATTTTTACTGGTTTGAACAATCTGAACAAGTGTGGGAATTATCCAAAGATATTAATGGAGTTATCATAGCAACTGGTAATTTATCTATTCGTGGCAAGGGAAATATCAACGGTACTATTATTACCGCTGGAAGGTTGGAATTGGATAACAACATTAAATTGAATTATCAAGAGGATGCAGTGAAATATTGGTATGACAATCTGAGCTATTGGCAGGAAGAGGAAAATAGTTGGTATGATTTCAATGGGGTACAATAAAGGTAGCAGTTTAATTACCTTTTTACTGGCGTTAACCTTATTCAGTGCTATTTTGTTGGTTTTTCAAAAATGGTCAGAGCAACAGACTAAACAAGCACAAATAACTTATCAACGCTATCAGGCTATTCAAATTGCTGAAAATCAAAAACAGCGCCAGATGTTTGGTCTGGGCTGTCAATCGAAAATTGAGATGAACGGATTACAATTTCGTGTTCATTGCCAAAATAATCAGATTTCTGTCACTTATCCTATGGGAGAAATTGCTTGGTAAATTCCTTGCTATCCTAATCAAACTACGGAAAAATAGCGAGATTTTCCATAAGAGCGAGAGGCTACCGTGTTTGTTATTTATCATTCCAACGATCTTGATGTGCAAAAAGATTTATTATTAGAGATTCTAGATAAACCCTTGACGGATCCTTTTGAATCTGAAGTGATTTTGGTGCAAAGTCCAGGAATGGCGCAATGGTTACAGTGGAAAATAGCCGAAGCAAAAGGCGTTGTTAGTAACATTAAATTCCCTCTACCTGCAAGTTTTATTTGGCAACAATATGCTCTCAATTTAACTAATGTGGAAGCTCAAAATCCTTTCAATAAAACCTCAATCACTTGGCGTTTAATGCGCTTAATTACTAATTATTTAGATCGCCCTGAATTTATTGCTTTGCGCAATTATTTTTCCCAAACCAACTCATTAGACGAACAAAAACTGTATCAACTAGCTTATAAAATCGCTGATTTATTTGACCAATATTTAGTTTATCGTCCGGAATGGATTAACTATTGGGAAACAAATGAGGATCAAAGATTATGGAAAAGTTTCTCAGTTAAGCAAGGTAAACCAACAGAGCAATTATTTAGTGATGTAGTGTGGCAGGGTATATTGTGGCGAGCTTTAGTTAAAGATATTCAACAACAATATCAAAGCGACATTCCTTTACACCGTGCAAATTTACAACAGCAATTTTTACAATTACTCAATAGCCAAAAAACACTTCATTTGCCTAAACGTATTTTTGTATTTGGGATAGCGGCGCTACCAAGCTCTTATTTAGAAACATTGCAAGGGATGAGTAAGCACTGTGAAGTCCATTTATTTTTTACCAATATGTGTAAAGCTTATTGGGGAGATTTAATTGATGAACATTTTTTACAGAAGTTAAGAGTACAGCAGAGAGAATGTGTTTCTTTTGAATATCCTCAGAAATTAAGGGGAGCGCTTGAGAAAGTATATGTGGTTTCAGAACAGCAAAATGCTTTTGAAATTACGGCAGAACAGGAATGGTGCTTCAGCGGTCACCCGCTTTTATCCAGTTGGGGCAAGCTTGGTCGCGATTTTTTATATTTACTCACTCAGTTAGAACAGCAAGATAATGTGTATGGCATCCAAGCTTATGTAGAATCCAATAGCCGAACGCTACTTACACAAGTGCAATCAAAAATCTTAAATTTGGATTCTAACAATCACTTAGTTGAACCTGCCGCAGAAGATCGTTCTTTAACCTTTCATTCTTGCCATAGTCAAATGCGCGAAGTGGAAGTCCTGCATGATTATTTGTTGAGGCTGTTTCAAGAAAATCCTGAAATTACGCCAAAAGATGTGGTGGTGATGTCGGCTGATATTGATAGTTACACTCCTTATATTCATGCAGTGTTTGGACAAAAATCCACTGACGTTGCCACACGAATTCCTTTTTCTATCGCCGATAACAAATTGACAGAAAACGATGTGCTGATTGCCAGTTTTATTCATTTACTCAATTTGAAATCCAGTCAGTTTAGCGCAGAAGAACTGCTTGGATTATTGGATGTGCCAGCTATTCGGGAAAAATTCCAAATTAATTTGGCGGATTTATCTCTAGCGCGTTATTGGATTGAAAAAGTGGGTATTCGTTATGGTTTAGATAAATATCAGGTAGAACAAACCAACTATAACGCTTGGCAATCAGGGCTAGAAAATATGCTCCTTGGGCATGGTATGCGCGAAGAAAATGGTATTTGGCAAGACAGTTTGGGTTTCGATAGTAGCTATGGTTTGCAAGGGCAGCTGGTGGGGAAACTCTGTGAGTATATTGAGCGGTTAAAACATTGGCAGCAAAAACTGCAACTATCTCAGTCCGTTGCTCAATGGCAACAGGATTTATTGGATTTAGTTGAGCAAATGTTTATTGTTGATGAACAAAATGTAGGCACGCTCACTTATTTACAACAAACTATTATTCAATGTTTAACGGATATTCAACAAAGCCAGTTTAACGATGATATTGGCATTGAAGTGTTAACTACCGTTTTAGAAGGCGCATTACAGGAAGATCCTAATAATATGCGTTTTCTTGTGGGGAAGGTGAATTTTTGCACCTTACTACCTATGCGTTCCATTCCCTTTAAAGTGGTTTGTTTACTTGGTATGAATGACGGTGAATATCCGCGCCAGCACACGCCCAATAGTTTTGATTTGATGCAATATGATCGTCGCAAGGGAGATCGTTTTCGTCGTGATGATGATTGCTATCTTTTCCTAGAAGCGCTGCTTTCTGCGCAATCTTATTTTTATGTGAGCTTTATTGGGCGATCTATTGTGGATAACCGCCCTAAAGAGCCGTCGGTGCTAGTTAATCAATTATTGGATTATTTAAAAGATTGTCTTGCTCACACGCAATCTGACTGGCGTGAAAAATTGGTGCAGCAACACAGCATGACTGCATTTAACCCGCTAAATTTTAGTCAAGAGCCACGTTCTTTTGCACAACATTGGTTACCTTTAGCGCAGGTAGAAAGGAGTAGCGGCGCTAACGACTTCTTGCATATCTTAGATTATCAATTAACTGATGAAGATCGCCATATTTCTCTCACTGAATTGATTAGATTTGTACAAAATCCTGTTGCATTTTTCTTTCAGCAACGTTTAGGTGTTTATTTTTCCGTTAAACAAGAAGAGATTCCCGAATGTGAAAATTTCGATCTAGATGGTTTAACCAGTTACTTCATAAAAAATGAATTGTTATATTGCGATCCATCACAAGATGAAGAGGTATTTGAAAAACTGAATATTAAAGGTGTTATGCCAAGAGGGGCATTTGCAGAAATTTATCAGCAACAACAGCAACAAAATGTTCAATCTTTAAGAGAAAATATTGCGCCGTATTTAGCTCAAACCGCCGATTTGCAACCTGTTCATTTTATCTTCTCCACATCACAGGGCGAGGTAAAATTAGAGGGAAATTTAAACAATTTGTATGGACGACAAATGGTGTTTTGGCACGCAGGAAGTGTGAAAGATAAGCATATTATTGAACTTTGGATTCGCTATTTAGTGCAATGTGCAGTTTGTGAGGATGTTGACCCTCCTATTTTTTATGCTAGCGACGGTAGCGTTACTTTTTCTTCTTTGGATACTACTGATTCTTTGAGTGCTAAGCAGTATGCTTTAGCACAATTACAAATTTATATAGAAAGTTATCTATTGAGTTACCGTCAGCTCATTTTGCTTCCAACACAAAACATAGAAAAATATGCTAAAAATTTGATGAATGATGAGGCTGTTAGCTTGGATAAGCTGCAATCATTTTTGCAAAAAAATGCCGTTGGCGATCAATATAGCGGGAAAGGTGATATTTATTGGCAACGTGTTTTAGCACAGCAAACTTTCGATACAAATCTTTTAGAAGAAATTCATTTGCAATGGGTGAAATGGTTTAATCCATTACTGAAACATCTATCTAAAAGTAAGACATAGCAAATAAATTGTTTATATGCTATGCCTTAGTTAATGTCCCGATTAGAATGCTTCAACTAACATGAACTTTGGAAGATGATTTCACCTGCTTTTTGTTTGTAGCTGTTGATTTGATCAAAGTTCATATAGCGGTAGGTATCCTCTTTATCCTGTTGCAGATCTTGTGCAAAGGCAAGGTATTCTTCCTGCGTTGGGAGCTTACCGAGAATCGCAGACACAGCGGCTAATTCGGCGGAGGCTAAATAGACGTTTGCCCCTTGTCCTAAACGGTTCGGGAAGTTACGGGTGGAGGTGGACACCACGCTAGCACCATCGGCAACGCGTGCTTGGTTCCCCATACACAATGAGCAACCCGGCACTTCAATGCGGGCACCGCTTTTGCCGTAAATGCTGTAATAACCTTCTTCGCTTAATAAGGTAGCATCCATTTTGGTCGGTGGCGCTATCCATAAGCGAGTCGGGATCATGCCTTTGAATTTGGCGAGTAATTTCCCTGCGGCACGGAAATGCCCAATGTTTGTCATACAAGATCCGATAAAGACTTCATCAATTTTATCGCCTTGCACCTCAGACAATAAACGGGCATCATCAGGATCGTTCGGTGCACATAAAATTGGTTCTTTAATTTCCGCTAAATCAATGTCAATCACTGCGGCATATTCTGCATCAGGATCTGCTTCCATTAATTGTGGATCGGCTAACCATTGTTCCATACCCTTAATTCGACGCTCAAGGGTTCTGGCGTCACCGTAGCCCTCGGCGATCATATATTTCAATAACACAATATTGGAATTGAGATATTCAATGATCGGCTCTTTGGCAAGTTTAATGGTACAAGCCGCCGCAGAACGTTCTGCTGAGGCATCGGACAGCTCAAAGGCTTGTTCCACTTTTAAGTGTTCTAAACCTTCAATTTCTAAAATGCGACCAGAGAAAATGTTTTTCTTGCCTTTTTTCTCAACGGTAAGCAAGCCTTGCTTAATGGCATAGTAAGGAATGGCGTGCACTAAATCACGCAAGGTAATGCCAGGTTGCATTTCCCCTTTAAAACGCACTAGCACAGATTCGGGCATGTCCAATGGCATAACGCCTGTGGCGGCGGCAAACGCCACTAAGCCGGAACCTGCTGGGAAAGAAATCCCAATCGGGAAACGGGTATGAGAATCGCCCCCCGTTCCCACGGTGTCTGGCAGTAACATACGGTTAAGCCAAGAGTGAATCACGCCATCGCCCGGACGTAAGGATACACCGCCTCGGTTCATAATAAAATCGGGCAGGGTGTGGTGTGTCACCACATCAACAGGCTTTGGATACGCCGCCGTGTGGCAGAAAGATTGCATTACCAGATCGGCGGAGAAACCAAGACAGGCAAGATCTTTAAGCTCATCACGGGTCATTGGTCCTGTGGTATCTTGCGAACCCACAGAGGTCATTCGAGGCTCACAATATTGCCCTGGACGAATGCCGTCCACGCCACAGGCACGCCCCACCATTTTTTGTGCGAGGGTAAAACCTTTTTGATTTTCCACCGCACTTTGCGGTTTGGCAAACACCTCGCTTTCCGCTAAACCCAGTTCGCAACGGGCTTTGTGGGTTAATCCACGCCCAATAATTAAAGGAATACGTCCCCCTGCCCGCACTTCATCTAAAAGTACATGGGTTTTTAGGCTAAATTCTGCCAACACGTCATCAGAATTATGGCGACAAATTTTGCCTTGGTAAGGGTAAATATCAATGACATCGCCCATATTTAATGCACTGACATCCACTTCAATGGGAAGTGAGCCCGCATCTTCCATGGTGTTAAAGAAAATCGGTGCAATTTTGCCCCCTAGCACCACGCCGCCTGCACGTTTATTCGGAATATGCGGAATATCTTCGCCCATAAACCAAAGCACTGAGTTGGTGGCGGATTTACGAGAAGAACCCGTTCCCACCACATCGCCCACATAGGCTAATGGAAAGCCTTTTTCTTTTAATTTTTCCAATTGTTTAATCGGCCCCATATTGCCTGTGTCGTCAGGTTCAATGCCATCACGGGCATTTTTCAACATTGCTAATGCGTGCAAAGGAATATCGGGACGAGACCATGCATCTTGTGCAGGTGAAAGATCATCCGTGTTGGTTTCCCCCGTGACTTTAAACACGGTGACGGTTAATTTTTCAGCCAGTTTCGGGCGAGATAAAAACCATTCGGCATCTGCCCAAGATTGCAACACTTGCTGTGCAAAGGCATTGCCTGCTTTGGCACGTTCTGCCACATCATGGAAATTGTCAAACATTAATAAGGTGTGAGAAAGGGCTTTAGCGGCTATCGGCGCTAAGGTAGGATTATCTAAAGCGGTTAATAACGGCGCTATATTGTACCCACCTTGCATCGTACCTAGAATTTGCACCGCATTTTCTGCAGGAATTAAAGGGGAATGAGCTTCATCTTGGATAATCGCCGCTAAAAATGATGCTTTAACGTAAGCTGCTTCATCAACTCCAGCAGGGATTCTATTTTCAAATAAATCAAGCAAATAGGATTCTTTTCCTATTGGAGGATTTTTGAGGAGTTCAATTAATTGAGCTGTTTGTTCCGCATTTAATGGCTTGGGCACAATGCCTAATGCCGAACGTTTATCAATATGATTTTGGTATTCTTGTAGAAAGTGAGACATAGGTTACCTCGCTAGGTTGGCATTAAAAAGCACGACTTTTTAAAAAAAGCGTGAATCAAATAGTTAAAAAAATGTTAAAGCATCATAATACGTTAGGCCGATGTCCTCAATAAGCAAATTATAAAAGTTTAGTCTAGATCACGTTTCTTATTTGCAATAAAAGGCTTTTTCGTTAAAATGCACCTCATTTTCTACTTTAACAATAGGATAAATTATGTTCGGAAAAGGTGGCTTAGGCAATTTAATGAAGCAGGCGCAACAAATGCAAGATCGTATGCAAAAAATACAAGAAGAAATTGCTCAGTTAGAAGTGACAGGTGAATCTGGCGCTGGTCTGGTAAAAATTACGATTAATGGTGCGCATAATTGCCGTCGTATTGAAATTGATCCCTCTTTAATGGAAGACGACAAAGAAATGTTGGAAGATTTGATAGCTGCTGCATTTAACGATGCGGTTCGTCGCGCAGAAGAATTACAAAAAGAAAAAATGGCTTCGGTTACTGCGGGAATGCAATTACCGCCTGGTTTCAAAATGCCATTCTAATAGAAATAAAAATAGCGGTTGTTTTTATACCGCTATTTTTTGTTTATCAATGAATTTTTTTAACCCAACTTAAATTTCTCTAATTAGTTCTGTAACAATTCCCTATTATTGGGAATATTTAAAATTAGGATTAACTTTGTTAGAACAACAACTTCCTTTACCCATTCAGCAAATGGACGATGAAACTCTAGATAATTTCTATCCTGAGAATAATTTGTTGTTGCTTAATTCCTTACAAAAAAATATTAATCAACTAGAGCAGTCATTTTTCTATATTTGGGGAGAAAAGAGTTGCGGTAAAACTCACTTACTTAAAGCATTAACCCATCATTTTTATAAGCAACAGCGTAGGGCAATTTATGTCCCTTTGAATAAAGCTTGTTATTTTTCACCAGCAGTATTAGAAAACTTAGAATACCAACAATTAGTTTGTTTAGATGATATTCATCAAGTGATGAAGAACGCTGAGTGGGAAATTGCAATTTTCGATCTTTTCAACCGTATTAAATCTTCAGGTAACACCTTATTGGTGGTCAGCTCAGAGTATTCTCCAAATGCGTTAGATGTTGATTTACCTGATTTATCTTCTCGTCTGCATTGGGGCGAAATTTATCAATTACAGGGCTTAAATGAAGAGCAAAAAATACTAGTTTTGCAAACTGCTGCTCATTTAAGAGGGATTGAATTGCTAGAGGATACGGCACAATTCCTATTGAAAAGACTTGATCGTGATATGCAGAATCTACTTAATACGCTAGCAGAACTTGATAAAGCCTCTTTACAAGCGCAAAGAAAATTAACGATCCCTTTTGTAAAAAGTATCTTAAATATTTAGCGCCAAATTTTAGATGGAAACAAAAGCAAATTTTAGGCGGATAATAAGTTAAATTGACATTTATATTCCGCTGCTTTTCCATTAGAATTTCGAATCTAATTTTTCCTGCAAAAGATCAGAACATGATATGAGTAAAAGTGCCCAATTTTATCTACTTAATAACGAACAAAAAACAGAAGATATGGCTTGTGATCTTGCCGCTTCTGCTTGGCGCTTGGGTAAACGTGTTTTAATTGCCTGTGAAACTGAACAGCAAGCGCTAGATATTGATGAGGCTTTATGGCAAAGGGAACCTGAAGAGTTTGTTCCCCATAATTTATCTGGTGAAACGACATCATCGCCAACACAGATCGAGATTAGTTGGCAAGGAAAACGCAATGCGCAGCGTCGCGATGTGCTGATCAATTTACAGCAAAGGCTACCTGATTATGTGAGCAGTTTTAATCAACTCATTGATTTTGTGCCAGTGGAGGAAGCGCAAAAAGCGTTGGCGCGTGAACGTTATAAACAGTTGCGAGAATTAGGCTGGCAACTTAGCACTGAAAAAATGTTATAACTTAACCTATAACCTATGAAGAATAAGGAAAACAACATGAATAAAATTACGCTTGCTGGTGTAGAAATTGAAGTGTCAGGACATTTTCCACAAGTTAATGAAAATGTGGAAAATTTCACTTTGGTAAACAATAAATTAGAAGATATTTCCCTTACTGATTTTGCAGGGAAACGAAAAATATTGAATATATTCCCAAGCATTGATACAGGAATTTGTGCCACTTCGGTGCGTAAATTTAATGAGCAAGTCGCTCAAATTGCCGATACAGTTGTTTTATGTATTTCTGCAGATCTACCTTTTGCGCACGGACGCTTTTGTGGCGCAGAGGGGATTGAAAGAGCGGTGACGCTATCCACATTCCGCAATAAAGAAATTCACCGTACTTTGGGCGTGATGGTGAATGGCCCATTAGCAGGTTTAACTGCGAGAGCTGTGATCGTTTTAGACAAAGATAATAAAGTGTTGCACAGCGAACTTGTACCAGAAATTAAACAAGAGCCGAACTACGAGGCAGTGTTAGCGGTGTTGAAATAAAACCAAACGACGCAACCTGTCGCACCCGTTGTTTATACTGACATTGGCGTTATTTGAAATGCCAAAATTGATAAACAACCTTTAGGAGGATAACTATGTTAGGTGCAGCAATTGGCGATATTATCGGCTCTCGTTTTGAGTGGAATAACTACAAAGGCACAGATTTTGAATAAGCAATAAGATTATCCATTTCTTTAGGAGGCGACTCCGACACGTTGGCAGCGATTACAGGATCCATTGCCGAAGCATTACCATAAATTTTGCAAGGAGATCAAACTCTCTTGCAAAATTTAATAAAATATTTACAAAAAAGCAAAGTCTATTTTAGCATTTTTACAAAATATCTATGTATCTGTAAATCGTCCAAAAGCTCAGGATGAAAGGCTGTAGCTAGCATATTTTTTTGCCTTACGGCTACTATTTTTTCATCCACTACAGATAAAATTTCGACCTCGTTTGAGAGTATTTTGCTTACATAAGGGGCTCTAATAAATCTCATATCTACCATTTTATCGGCAAATTTCTCCTTAGCATCAAAGCTACCTAATTGCCGTCCATAAGCGTTTCTTTTGACTTGTATATCCATCAATGCAAGGTGCCTAGCCCTGTCATTGTCTATCTCCTTAGCCAGCAGTATCATTCCAGCACAGGTCCCAAAAACAGGCATACCGTCTGCTATTTTTTGCTTTAAAATTTGCATCAGTCCTAGCTCATTTAAAAGTTTGCCCATTACGCTACTTTCGCCACCAGGGAGTATCAGGCCGTCAAAATCGCACAAAATATCTCTGTTTTGTCGTATTTCAAAGCTGTCGATGCCTAATTTTTTTAGCATTTTTCTGTGTTCCAAAAAGGCACCTTGCAGGGCGAGTACTCCTATTTTCACTACTTGCCTCTTTCTGCCATTAAAATTTGTATCTCATTTTCATTGATGCCAACCATTGCTTCGCCTAGATTTTTTGAAATTTCAGCTAGAATTTTTGGGTCATTAAAATTTGTAACGGCTTTTACAATTGCCTTTGCCCGTTTTACAGGATCGCCTGATTTAAATATTCCAGACCCAACAAAGACTCCTTCGGCTCCAAGTTGCATCATTAAGGCTGCGTCTGCTGGTGTCGCCACCCCGCCAGCTGCAAAATTTACCACTGGTAGTTTTTTGTTTTGATGGACAAACAAGACTAACTCGTAAGGAACTTGCATCTCTTTAGCGGCGTGATACAGCTCGTCTTCACACATTGAAGTTATGCGTCTTATATCTTCTTGCATTTTTCTCATATGTCTTACTGCTTGTATGATATCGCCTGTCCCTGGTTCGCCTTTTGTTCGTATCATTGAGGCACCTTCGTTTATGCGTCTTAAGGCCTCGCCTAAATCTTTTGCGCCGCAAACAAAGGGGACTTTAAATTTTCTTTTATTAATATGCAATTTATCATCAGCTGGCGACAAAACTTCTGACTCGTCGATATAGTCTATCTCGATGGCTTCTAGAATTTGTGCTTCAACAAAATGTCCTATTCTTGCTTTTGCCATCACGGGGATTGAGACTACTTCTTGTATGCTTTGTATCATAGCAGGATCACTCATTCTGGCTACACCGCCCACTGCTCTGATATCAGCAGGTATGCGCTCAAGTGCCATTACCGCACAAGCCCCAGCCTCTTGGGCTATTTTTGCCTGTTCTGGCGTTGAAACATCCATTATTACCCCACCTTTTAGCATCTGTGCTAAATTTTTATTCAACTCATATCTTTCGTTCATATTTTCTCCTTTCGTAAATTTTCCTTTAATTATATCATTTATTTTTAAGAGTGCTTAAAATTTTATCTTTGAAAAATGCTCCACTTTCGCTAAATAAAATCCCAGCGATGATAACAAAGGCCCCAAAAATCTGCATCGGCGTCAAAATTTCACCGCCAAGAAAATAGCCGATTAATCCAGCACTTACTGGTTCAAATGTAAAAATCAAAGATGCCTTTACCGCTGAGGTGTATTTTTGTGCGATGGTCTGGACGATGAAGGCTAAAACGGTAGCAAATATCGCCGTGATGCCTACTGCGATAAAAAATGGCTGGTCAAATTTCACTGCGTCCTCAAAAATAAGCGCGCACACGAGGCAAAGCACCGCCACAGCAAAGAACTGAGCACAGACAAAGCTGTAAATTTCGCAGCGTCTGGCAAACTCGCCGGTTAAGATTATGTGAAAACTATACGCCAAAGCACAGATTACTGAAAGTAGCTCGCCAAGTCCAAATCCCACATCGGAGTTTGATAAAAAATATAGTCCACAAGCGCTCATAATCGCCCCAAGATAGGCAAAAATGCTAATCCTTTTGCCAAATTACGGCGTGCCAGAGACTTTCAAACAACAAGCAAAAGCCTATTTGCCTGATGAAATGTTAGACATTCTTGGGTTGATTTAGTCAAGCACTGGGGTTAAATAAACATATAAATGTTTATTTGAACTACAGTCTTTTCTAGAATAAAAATTAACAATAGGAAAGGGGCTGTCCTAGATAACGACAAAAAACTCGATTTAGGTTAAGATAGTTGAATGAGAAAAAGTCGTTTAAGTCAGCATAAACAAAATAAACTTATTGAGCTGTTTGTTGCAGGAGTTACTGCGAGAACAGCGGCTGAGCTAGTGAATGTAAACAAAACGACTGTCGCTTACTATTTTCATCGCTTGCGATTACTCATCTATCAAAACAGCCCACATTTAGAGATGTTTGATGGGGAAGTAGAAGCCGACGAAAGCTATTTTGGTGGTACACGAAAAGGTAAGCGTGGACGTGGTGCGGCGGGTAAAACTGCGGTATTCGGGCTGTTGAAACGCAATGGTAAGGTTTGCACCGTTGCTGTACCAAACACGCAATCCACGACTTTGTTACCGATAATTCGAGAGCAAGTTAAACCAGATAGCATTGTTTACACGGATTTCTACCGAAGCTATGATGTGCTTGATGTGAGTGAATTTAACCATTTTCGTATCAACCACAGCACACACTTTGCAGAAAAACAAAATCACATTAACGGAATTGAGAATTTTTGGAATCAAGCAAAACGCCATTTACGCAAATTTAATGGTATTCCCAAAGCCCATTTTGAGCTGTATTTGAAGGAATGCGAATGGCGTTTTAATCACAGTAACTTAAAATCTCAAATTTCCATTTTAAAACAATTAGTTAAAGGGAGTTTGAGTTAGTTATCTAGGACAGCCCCATAGGAAATATAAATGAATAATTTATTTAAACCGTTGACCGATGACGAAATTGAAGAATTTGATCAGTTAATTTTGAAATATGCCAATGATGATGACTTATCGATTACCAATTTTATTGAAATGGATGCGTTTCTTACGGCAATTTTATGCTCTCCAACACCGATTCAGCCCAGTCAGTGGCTTCCAAGAATATGGGGGGCTAATCAACCTAATTGGGATAGCAAAGAAGAAGTTTCTCGTTATATGGATTATCTTTTTCGCTGTCATAATTTTGTTAGTACTATTCTCAAAAGTTCAGGGGAAGCATTTACAGCTGCTTTTGAAGAAATAGAGTTAGAAAATGGAGAAATAGTTGCCGTATATAGTGATTGGCTAATAGTGTATCTCCAAGGTTTAGAGTTTTTAGGCATCAATCGTTTGCCTGACATTATTCAACCAGAGTTAGATTTATTAAAACAATACAATGAAGAAGAAAATGAACTTGATGTCCCTTTCTCTTATGAAAAAGAAGTAGAAAAAGCGAGAAGGATAGAAATTGCCGTTGCAAGAATTTATAAGTATATTCGTGAAGAAATTTATTTACCTTTGAGCAATCAAACCTATGTTCGAGAAGGGAAGAAAATAGGTGTAAATGATCCTTGCCTTTGTGGAAGCGGTAAAAAATATAAAAAATGTTGTGGTAGATCCCATTAAAATAGCGAACAGAAATAGCACAATGAATAAATTAGCGAAAATCGATCAATTAAAACAACAAATTAGCCTGCTTCGCCCACTTTCGATATCAGAAGTCAAAAGGTTGCGTGAAGAGTTTGTTATTGAAAGTAGCTATAATTCCAATGCGATTGAAGGCAATACTATTACCTTGCGTGAAACCGCGCTGATTCTAAAAGAAGGCGTCACCATAGCCGAAAAGCCGATTCAAGAGCATTTAGATATTATCGGCTTTAAAGATGCCTTTCATTATATTTATGAATTAGTGGCGAATAATGAAATATTAAGCGAGCGAACCATTAAAGATATTCATTCGCTCGTTTTAATGAATGATGCACAAAATCGGGGTGTTTATCGCAAAATTCCAGTGCGAATTTTAGGTGCTGAAAATGAACCTACTGTACCTTATTTAATCGCAGAAGAAATGGCGAGCTTAATTGCAAATTATCAGCAAAAATTAACCGCTTACCACCCACTTGAAGCGATTAGTTGGTTGCATTTGGCATTTGAAAATATTCACCTTTTTATTGATGGCAATTGTCGAACAGGGCGTTTATTACTTAATTTTGAATTATTAAAACAAGGCTATTTGCCAGTGGATATTAAATTCACTGATCGAGGGAAATATTATCAATGCTTCGATGAATACCATAAAAATGGACAAGATATTCAGCCATTATTAAATTTAATTGCGGATTATGAATTGAAAGAGTTAGAGCGATATTTGGCAATCCTTTTAGGTACTCAAACAAAAAATTAAGGATGTGGTATTTTGCAACTTTATCATGGCAGTAATGAAGAAATTAAACAGCCTAAAATTCGCCAGAATCTAAGAGCGTTAGATTTTGGTGGCGGTTTCTATTTGACATCGAACATTCAGCAAGCACAACGCTGGTCGCACGTGGTCACCAAAAGAAGACAGCAAGGTTCAGCCACAGTGAATTGCTATTTATTGGATAAAAAGATTTTTACCGAACTTTCTGTATTGCATTTCAACGCTGCTGACGAAGATTGGCTTGAGTTTGTGGTGGCGAATCGAAAAATGCTACCGATGCCACAACAATATGATCTCGTTATTGGACCTGTTGCCGATGATGCAACTTTACCTGTGATTGATGATTATATGGATGGAAAATATACAAAAGAGGAAGCTATTGTCCGTTTATTGCCGCAAAATTTAACGGATCAATATGCTTTTTTAACGGAAAACGCATTAACTTATCTATCCTTTTTACGGAGCGAATAAAAATGAACGTTTCAGCTCGCACATTAGATTTTTTTGATAGACAAGTAGGGCAATTAATTATTGATAAATATGGCTTCACCGAATTAGAGGCAATAAATGCCTTTATTCAATCAGAAACCTATAAAATGCTCATTGATCCTGATTTAGAATTATATAAAGTTAGCCCTTATATTTTATTTGATTTGTGGGAAAATGAAAAAATAACAGGAAATCCACGTAATTCCGCTTATATTAGGAGTGATAACATTGACTAAAGAAACTCTCTTTTTTATTTATCTATTAGAACGCTATGCTGAACATAAGAAAATATCAGCGAATAAAATATTACAACAATGGGATAACTTAAATTTAACGCAATTTATTTATGATATGTATGAAATTTATCATATTGAACGATTGCAAAATGCATTTGATGATATTGATCAGCTCATTGCAGAAAAACGCTCAATGGCGCTTAGTTAAGGGAAAAAATGACCAAACGTGAAGAAATTTTGAAGAAACAGCGTGAATTAGACGTTTTATTCACCGCTTGGATGAATGAAAAGAAAAAGCACGAGGTGTTGACGTATCGTCAAGAAAATGGCGATTTAATCGAGCATTATCCTGATGGAAGCGTTAAAGTGATTGAATATGCCTAGTAAACCTATCGCGATTTTTTATTGTGGTACCAATGGTGCAGGGAAATTTACCTTTTATAAAATACGGCGAAAATAAATAACCAATTACCATATTGGTGTGAAAATATTTTAGTGGAATTACTGAATTTAAAATTTACGCTATTAGCAGATTAAATGTGAATAAAGAGAAAGACCAATGACAAAAATCTTTGAAATGGCTGACCGTTTTGATGCGTCAGCAGTAGAGCAAGCCCTGTATAAACACTGGGAAGAGAGCGGTTATTTTAAACCGTCTGAAGATACCACCAAACCAAGTTACTGTATCGCAATTCCACCGCCGAATGTGACGGGGTCATTGCATATGGGGCACGCATTCCAGCAAACTTTAATGGACACGCTGATCCGTTTTAACCGTATGGAGGGCAACAACACTTTGTGGCAGGCAGGGACTGACCACGCTGGGATTGCGACCCAAATGGTGGTGGAGCGTAAAATCGCCGCGGAAGAAGGCAAAACTCGCCACGATTACGGGCGTGAAGCGTTCATCGAAAAAATTTGGGACTGGAAAGCCTATTCAGGCGGTACGATCAGCCAACAAATTCGCCGTTTGGGCAACTCAATTGACTGGGATCGTGAGCGTTTCACAATGGACGAAGGCTTGTCCAATGCGGTGAAAGAAGTGTTTGTGCGTTTGCACGAAGAAGGCTTGATTTATCGTGGCAAACGCCTTGTGAACTGGGATCCAAAACTTCACACTGCGATCTCTGATTTGGAGGTGGAAAACAAAGAGAGCAAAGGTTCACTTTGGCATTTCCGCTATCCGTTGGCAAATGGGGCGAAAACCGCAGACGACAAGGATTATTTAGTGGTGGCAACCACGCGTCCTGAAACAATGTTGGGCGATACGGCGGTGGCGGTTCATCCTGAAGATGAACGTTATCAATCACTTATCGGCAAAACCGTGGTGTTGCCGTTAGCCAATCGTGAAATTCCAATTATTGCCGATGATTATGTGGATCGTGAATTTGGTACGGGTGTGGTCAAAATTACTCCAGCCCACGATTTCAACGACTACGAAGTGGGCAAGCGTCACCAGTTGCCAATGGTCAATGTGATGACCTTGAACGCCGATATTCGTGCGGAAGCGGAAATCGTCGGTTCAGACGGTAAAATTCTTGAGAATTACACCGCACTTATTCCAGCGGATTATCAAGGCTTAGAGCGTTTCGCCGCTCGCAAGAAAATTGTGGCAGATTTTGAAGCCCTTGGCTTGTTAGACGAAATTAAACCGCACGATTTGAAAGTGCCTTACGGCGATCGTGGTGGCGTGCCAATCGAACCAATGCTGACCGACCAATGGTATGTGAGCGTGAAACCGCTGGCGGAAGTGGCGGTAAAAGCGGTGGAAGACGGCGAAATCCAATTTGTGCCGAAACAATATGAAAATCTCTACTTCTCTTGGATGCGTGATATTCAAGATTGGTGTATTTCTCGCCAACTTTGGTGGGGGCACCGCATTCCAGCGTGGTATGACGAGCAAGGCAATGTGTATGTGGCACGTGATGAAGCGGAAGTGCGTGCGAAGCACAACTTGCCTGCGGATTTAGTGTTAAAACAAGATGAAGACGTGTTGGATACGTGGTTCTCATCTGGCTTGTGGACGTTCTCCACTCTTGGCTGGCCAGAACAAACAAAAGATCTGAAAATGTTCCACCCAACAGATGTGTTGATCACGGGCTTTGACATCATTTTCTTCTGGGTTGCGCGTATGATTATGTTTACGATGCACTTCATCAAAGACGAAAATGGCAAACCGCAAGTGCCGTTCAAAACCGTGTATGTGACGGGGCTAATTCGTGATGAAAACGGGCAGAAAATGTCCAAATCCAAAGGTAACGTGTTGGATCCGATCGATATGATCGACGGCATCAGTCTTGAAGATCTGCTTGAAAAACGCACTGGCAATATGATGCAACCGCAATTAGCAGAAAAAATTGCCAAAGCCACACGCAAAGAGTTTGCGGACGGCATTGCCGCACACGGTACAGACGCATTGCGTTTCACGCTCGCCGCTCTTGCCAGCAATGGACGTGATATTAACTGGGATATGAAACGTTTGGAAGGCTACCGCAATTTCTGTAACAAATTGTGGAACGCCAGCCGCTTTACCCTGATGAATATCAATAACTTACAGCTTGGCGAAGGCGAAAAAGCATTCAGCTTGGCGGATCGTTGGATTCAAGCAGAGTTTAACCAAGCGGTGCAAACGTTCCGCACCGCACTTTCACAATACCGCTTCGACTTAGCAGCGAATACACTTTATGAGTTCACGTGGAACCAATTCTGCGACTGGTATTTAGAGCTAACCAAACCTGTCTTTGCCAACGGCACCGACGCCCAAAAACGGGGGGCTTGCTTCACGCTGGTGAACGTATTGGAGAAATTATTGCGTTTGGCTCATCCAGTGATTCCATTTATCACCGAAGAAATTTGGCAGAAAGTGAAAGGCTTTGCAGGCGTGGAAGGCGACACCATTATGTTGCAACCGTTCCCACAATTTGACGAAAGCCTTGTGGACGATGAAGCGGTGGCACAAATCGAATGGTTGAAAGAAATCATCGTCGCCGTGCGTAACATTCGTGCCGAAAGCAACATTGCCCCAAGCAAACCGCTAGATTTACTCGTTCGTAACATCACCGACGCAGATCGCAACATCTTGGCAGAAAACCACCGCTTGTTGCAGGCAATGGCGAAGCTCGACAGCGTGAACGCACTCGACGCTGGCGCCACCGCCCCACTTTCCGTAGCGAAATTAGTGGGCAACGCCGAAGTGCTCGTGCCAATGGCAGGTTTCATCAACAAAGACGCAGAACTGGCTCGTTTGAATAAAGAGATTGAAAAATACCAAGGCGAAATCCAACGTATTGAAAACAAACTCGCCAACGAAGCCTTTGTTGCCAAAGCCCCACCCGCGGTGATCGACAAAGAGCGTGCCAAAATGGCAGAATACGCTGAAGGGTTAGACAAACTCAAACAGCAATATTTGGCGATTGAAAATTTATAATCAATAGAAGTATCCCTCTTTATGAGGGATATTTTTTAATAGGAGAGAAATAATGAAGAAAATCACCTTTTTAAGATTAGAAGTTGAAAATTTAGTTGTCAAAAATCGAGGGTTATCATTGTGCGGACAGAATGTTTGGATGCTTAATCCTATTTTGAAAGAACAAATTGAAGTAGAAGAGTCCGTGGAAGATGACTTTGAGATGAAAATTAGCTTTTTCACAAAAAGTCGATTTTGCCAAACCATTTCTTGTCGGAAAGCGGGTTTTTGGGACGTAACTTCTGATAAAGAATGTATAGAACCGCCTAAGTCAGGATCTATTGTATTGGGGAAAATTGCGATTGCTGTATCGGTTCAGGAAAACGATATTAAGCAAGGGATATTATTACAAAGAGCGTCCAAATTTATTCGAAAGTCGGAAACTTTGAATGAAGAGGAGTTAAAAGAATTACCTAATGAATGGCGTTCTCTTGATGGCAGAGGACTTGTTTTATTTGGAAAAAATTGTTTTGTAGCGCAGGCGAAAAGAGAAATTTTTTTAGTCATGCTTGGGCTTGCTTACTATAGAGCATTACAACAAATAAATGATGAGTTGGCTCGTATGTTATCGGAAAATTATACTATTGAACAATTAGATGAATTATACAAAGACGCTAGCGAATTTAATGCTTGCTATTATTTCCATAATCCTATTGAGTTTTCTCGTTACCCAACCTTTAAAGCATGGCAAGATATTCGAGAAGCTTATCATTTACAAGAAAAAAACCAGGAAGTTACTTCACAACTTGTGCAAGTTCACCAAATTCTGAGTTATCGTCAACAGAAAAAAGAAAATCAAATTAGTGAAACTAGAAATAATCGTCTTGCATTTCTCGGAATCTTATTGTCAGCTCTTGGGATTATTGAAGTGATTGATGTGTTGAAAAATTGGTTTGGTTTTTAAGGTTTATGAATAAGAGAGTTAAATGAGAAACCTTCGTTATTTTGCACAAAAATATGTAGATTGGGTGATTCGCTTGGGGCGAGTTCGCTTTTCTTTGTTGGGATTGATTTTGCTGGCGCTTTGGGCGTTGTGTACTCAGGTGTTGTTCAGTTGGTTGGTTATTGGCGAAATCAATTGGCTGGATATGTTGCGATCCATTGTGTTTGGACTGATTTCAGCACCTGTGGTGATTTATTTTTTCACCGTATTGGTGGAAAAGTTGGAATATTCTCGGCAGGGATTAGCAAGGTTGGTGAGCGATCTGCGCAATGAGGTGTCAGAGCGCATTGCAGCGGAGAAAAAACTGTCGGTGGCGCTAGACAATATTGAGCAAACCAGCCGTGATAAAACCCGTCTTATGGCAACCATTAGTCATGAATTAAGAACACCGCTCAATGGCATTATTGGTTTAAGCCGAATTTTATTAGAGGAAGAACTTTCGCAAAAACAAAGAAATTATTTGAAAACAATTAATGTTAGCGCGGTATCTCTAGGGCATATTTTTAGCGACATCATTGATTTAGAAAAAATTGATACAAGACGTATTGAATTGAATGTAAAAGAAACGGAACTAAATGCTTTACTCAATGATATTGGTAACTTTGCTAATTTAATGGCAGAACAAAAAAAATTAACTTTCCAGCTTACCGCTCAACAAAACTTACCTCATTGGATAATGATCGATTATGCAAGGTTAAGTCAAATCTTATGGAATTTAATCAGTAATGCAGTGAAGTTCACACAAAAAGGTATGGTGAATTTGCAGGTCTATACTTTAGATAATGATAAGCAATTGATCTTTCAAGTCAGTGATACTGGAATTGGAATCTCTAAAACAGAACAGAGCAAAATTTTCAATATGTATTATCAAGTAGAATCTGCAGAATATAAGCCTCTTGGCAGCGGGATTGGCCTTGCGGTAGCGAAATCAATTTCTCAACTTATGGGCGGGGATTTGAGCGTAGAAAGTGAATTAGGTAAAGGCACTACTTTTAAGCTTCATATTCCTTTAATCATTGCTCAGAATAAGCAAGTTATCAAAGCTTTTCCTATCGGATTGAATGTTCTGCTAGTGGAAGACATAGAAGTGAACGTTATTGTTGCTAAGTCTGTCTTGGAAAAATTAGGTTATAAGGTTGATGTGGCGATGAGTGGTAGAGATGCCATTAAAATGTTTGAGCAGAAGTTTTATGATTTAGTTTTGTTAGATATTCAACTCCCTGATATTTCTGGATTCCATGTGGCTCAGAAATTAAGACAAGGTTATGAAGAGGGCATTTATGATGCTTTACCGCCGTTAGTCGCTTTAACAGCGAATGTAATGAGTCATAAGGTTGAATACCAACAGAAGGGCGTGGACGATGTGTTACGCAAACCGCTTGCCTTAGAAGAGCTAAGCGCCGTATTGTCAGATTTCTTCCCTGATTCTGAAATGCAAATGATGGCTTCTAATGCTAGCAACTCTGAGAATAGCGCCGATGAGTGTTTTGACTATTCAATGCTAAAAGAATTAATTGATGTGCTTGGAATTACCGCTGTGAAAAATAATTTAAGGTTGCTCCAGCAAATGATGCCAGAATATATTTCTGAGCTACTGGAGGCTTATCAAGTATATCAGAAGGATCATTCATCAATACAAGCCTTAACCTCTAGCGCGCACAAAATTAAAGGCGCGTTAGGTTCTATTGGTTTAAAAAAATTGTCGCAAATAGCTACTTTAGCGCAAGATGAAAATAACCCTAATTGGCATCAAGAGATTGGCAATTGGGTGCAATATTTAAATGAATTTTGGCGCGCTGAAACTATTAGTTTGGAAAAGTGGCTAGAAAAGATTAAGTGAGAAAGATTTGGTAGAGCGGTATAGTGTCGATAAAAAGAGCTATACCGATTCGTTGAAAAAATGCTTATATCTTATTGTTAAATAAGATGAAAAAATAAAGCCAATGGATATTATTGAAATAATTATCTAAAATTTTATCGAATGGATATAAATGGAAAGAGTAATAAGTTGGCTCCTCCTGCTGGACTTGAACCAGCGACATATGGATTAACAGTCCACCGTTCTACCGACTGAACTAAGGAGGAGTAGAGAAGTTATCTGATGAATGGTGCCTCGAGGCGGAATCGAACCACCGACACGGGGATTTTCAATCCCCTGCTCTACCGACTGAGCTATCGAGGCAACGCATCAGTGGTGCGTATTAAACGTTTTTTTAGATATCAAGTCAACAGCTAAAATTAAAAAAAATTCAAAAAACTATTCGTTTGAATATTTAACAATCGAAACGTTTAAAAAATGATCCAAATAAGTCATCAAAAAAACAGAAAAGTATTTAATATGAAATAAAAATGCGCTTTCAATAAAGGTAAAAATGCAAAATTCTCAAGAGAAAAATGCGGCTTCGCTATTTTTATTTTTTTACTTTTCTGTTTGATTGATTAAAGATTGTTCGTTATTTTGTTAACTCAGTAACAAGTCCGACAACTTGTTGAACTTCTTGTTGACTAAGTGCACCTTCTTGCACAAAGCGAACTTTTCCTGTCGCATCCAGCACCACAATTAAACTTTCCTTTTCTTTTAATTGCCACGCATTTTTAACACTTCCTTGTTGATCCAAAATCACTTGGCTATGAGCGTTTTCTTTCTTACCTGATTCTGCCTTGCTTTTCACGAAACCGCCTGTTCCAAATACCACATCATTTGCGTTAATAATTGAGGTGGTTTGATATTTTTCAGGGGTAAATTTCGCTTCACGAATGGCATTCATCAATGGCTCATTTTTTTCTTTAACACTGCTGCGGCCTGCAAAATGATGCAGCACACGCACTTTGCCTGCTAATTTTTCCGATTGCCAAGCTTGGTAGTGAATTTCCCCATTATTTAACAGCATTTCACCCTTATCTGTCACTTGTGCCGCAGGTAGTGAGCTGTTTAGTTGAACATTGTGAGCAAAGCTATTGCTTGCAAAAAAAGCGCTAGAAATTGCGCACAATAAAGTAAGCTTTTTCATTATTTTCTCCGTTAATTAAAGCGCCAATATTCTAGAATAATGCGCTTAGAAAACAGATCTGATTAGTTAATCACGGTGTACCGCAAGAGCAGAGAAAGTTTGTGCCGTAGGCATAACTTCAATGCGATTAATATTCACGTGTTCAGGTTGTTGATTTAACCAAAGGACAATGTTCGCAATATCTTGGGCGGTAACATATTTCACATTTTTATAAAGGTTTGAGGCTTTTTCATCATCACCTTTGAAACGCACATTAGAAAATTCTGTGCCGCCACATAATCCGGGTTCAACATTACTTACTCGAATCATTGTGCCTGCTAAATCAGCGCGTAAATTCAAGCTAAATTGTTTGACGAAGGCTTTAGTACCGCCATAAATATTACCGCCCGGATAAGGATAATTCCCTGCAATGGATCCTAAATTGATAATATGTCCTTGGTTTCGCTCTACCATTGCAGGCAATAATAAGCGTGTGATGGTTACTAAGCCTTTGATATTGGTGTCGATCATTTGATGCCAATCTTGCAAATTGGTTTTATGTGCAGGTTCAATGCCAAGCGCTAACCCAGCGTTGTTGACTAACAAATCTATCTGCTGCCAATGTTCAGGTCTGCTATTTAGCGCCGCTTCCGTTTGTTGCATATCACTAATATCAAAGGCTAAAGGGAAGAATTGATCGCCAAATTCTTGTTGCAATTGAGTCAAACGCTCTGCTCTTCGCCCTGTACCAATCACACGATAACCAGCTTGCAACAAAGTTTTACAAATGGCTAAACCAAATCCAGCGGTAGCGCCGGTAACTAATGCAGTTTTCATTTTGCTCTCCTATAACTTAAATAAAAATTGAGGTTAGAACAGTTCTTCTTTGAGTTCGGAACTGTTTGCATCTGGGAAATGTGGATTTTGCGATGGCACAATTGGAATATAATTCCCCTGTTCTTCCACATAATTGCGTTTAGGCTCTGTACCTTTGATGAAAAACTCCGTTTTCCCACCGTCGCTAGCTAATAATCCTGAACGAAGATCGATTTGTTTTTGTATGATATTGGGTGGTAGTGCGAGTTTGCGTTCAGGAATATTTGCCAAACTGGTTTTCATATAATCAATCCATGCGGGTAATGCAGTTTTTTCGCCAGCTTCTCCACGTCCGAGCACGCGTCTATTATCATCAAAACCTACATAAACTGCGGTGGTAACGTTAGCGCCGAACCCAGCGTACCAAGCCACTTTGGAATTATTGGTCGTTCCTGTTTTTCCACCAATATCTTGACGTTTAAATTCTCGTGCAATACGCCAGCTCGTGCCTGTCCATTTTTGTCCTGCTTCGCCAAAAATTGCGGAATTTAATGCACTACGAATGAGAAAAGCCAGTTCGCCACTAATCACACGAGGCGCGTATTGTGTTTCACTATTTTCATGTTTATCTGCCGCCATGAAATTTAGTTGGTTATCTTCTCGTATTGTTTTCACTTGTGGTTGGAAATCAGGAATATCTTGCGCCGCTTCCATATCGCCCTCTTCGCCATTTAGTGCTGTATCCGGGAGGGTTTGTGCCATGCTTAGATCAAAGTTTTTAAAACTTTCTAATTTCTCAGTTTCACCGTACAGTACAGGAATATCATGACATTCTATGCACGCAATTTTTGGATTAGCTAAGAAAATCTCATTACCAGAGTTATCCTTAATACTTTTAATAATAAAAGGTTCAATTAAAAAACCACCATTATTAAACACGGCATAGCCTCTTGCCATTTCTAGCGGTGTAAATGAAGCTGCACCGAGCGCTAAGGCTTCGCTGGCATAGTATTGATCTTTTTGGAAGCCAAAGCGTTGCAAAAATTCGGCGGTAAACTCAACGCCAGCCATTTGCATTGCTCGAATTGCAATCATATTTTTGGATAGTCCCAAGCCAACGCGTAAGCGCATTGGACCATCAAAACGATCAGGAGAATTTTTGGGCTGCCAATTTGCTTGACCTGCTTTGTGCAAAATTAGTGGGGAGTCTTGTAACACGCTAGATAAGGTTAAACCTTTTTCTAACGCCGCAGCGTAAATAAATGGTTTAATTGACGAGCCTACTTGAACTAGCGATTGCGTAGTACGGTTAAATTTGCTGTGTTCAAAACTAAAACCACCCACTAACGCTTCGATAGCGCCGTTATTACTATTTAAGGACACTAAGCCAGAGTTTGCTTCGGGAATTTGCCCTAAAATCCATTTGTCTTTTGCTTGTTGTCGAATCCAAATTTGCTCGCCCACATTGAAAGGTTTGGCTTTTCCTGTCCACTTGCTGGCGCTAGGAGGTAACAATAAGCTTTCACCAGAGCTGAGTAATAATTTAGCGCCCTCTTTTTGTATTTCTAACACCGCTGCAGGTTGCAGAGGTTCAACATTCGGCAATTTTTTTAAAAATCCAACAATACGATCAGTTTCCCAAGCGGTTTCCTCTTTTTTCCATAGTGGTGCACCGCCGCGATAACCATGTCGCATATCGTAATCAATTAGGTTATTGCGTAGCGCTTTTTGTGCAGCTTCCTGATCTTGAGAAAGCACAGTGGTATAAACTTTAAATCCGCTAGTGTAGGCCTTTTCCTCGCCAAAACGTTTTACCATTTCTTGGCGCACTACTTCGGTAACATAATCTGCGCGAAAATCCATAGCAGAACCATGATATTGGGCATTAATTGGTTCTTTTAGCGCCGCTTCATATTCTTGTTGATCAATGTAATTTGTTGTGAGCATACGCCATAACACCGTATTGCGTCTTTCCGTTGCTCGTTTCAGTGAATAAAGCGGATTCATGGTAGAGGGGGCTTTTGGTAAGCCAGCAATAACTGCTATTTCAGAGAGGGTTAATTGATCTAATTCTTTACCAAAGTAGGTTTTGGCGGCTGCGGCAACACCATAAGAACGATAGCCTAAATAAATTTTATTCAAATACAGTTCTAAAATTTCATTCTTTGTTAATGCGCGTTCAATTTCAATTGCTAAAACAGCTTCTTTCGCTTTACGGATAATGGATTTTTCTGGGGTTAAAAAGAAATTCCGCGCTAATTGTTGAGTAATGGTACTTGCTCCTTGTGATGCACCGCCTTTGCTCACCGCCACAAATACCGCACGCGCAATGCCGATAGGATCAAGTCCGTGATGCTCATAAAATCGACTATCTTCTGTGGCTAAAACTGCTTCAATTAATTTAGTTGGAATTTGGTTTAAGGTAACAGGAATACGACGCTGTTCCCCCACTTCGCCAATTAACTTTTCATCGGCGGTATAGATCTGCATTGGTTGCTGCAGCTCCACAGTTTTCAAGGTATTCACATCAGGCAAATCTGCTTTCAAGTAAAAATAGCCAGCACAAGCAGCGATAACTGTAAATAAAGTCAGACTGAGTAAGAAACTAAATGTTAATTTTGCGATCCGCATCGAAAAACTCTCTCTAGGTTAGTGCATTGAAATGAAATTTTAGGAAAATCTGCCACAGTATAAATACTCATAGAGTAAATCTAAAGCTAAAAATCCAATTATCTTGGATTCTGAGAAAGAGAAATAGGGCGTGTAACGATGGCAAAAATCATCAAAAAGTTAAAAGTAGGCATTTGGCAAAGACAACAAGAATTTGATGTTCTTTGGTTTCAACAAGGTGATGTAAAAACTTTAACGCTAGATAAACAATCCCTTCAAAGTTTATATTCTGAAATGAGGTTACATTTAACAAATACTCAAGGAAAAAAATTACCTTTTGCTTTTATTAGCGCCATTTCTCCCCATCAAATTTGGCATAAAAACCTGTTGTTACCACAGCCTCTTTCAAGCAATGAACTTGATCAACAATGTCGTTTTATTTTGGAGCAAGAACTTCCCATTCCCTTAGAACAAATTTGGTTTGATTATCGTTCTAATACCTTAAAACAAGGTTTTCAACTGGAAATTTTTGCCATTCAACGTACTGTTGCAAAAGCGCATTTAGCGGCGCTAGCGCCTTTAAAGATTGAAGTACTGGATAATCAAGTACACGCCATTATTCGTGCCTTTGAATATTTGTTGAAAAGAGAACTTAATGGAGAAGATGTTCTGATTTATCAAGAGGGAGAGCAAGTGTTAGTGATTCAACCGAAACGCTATCAAAATCAGATTTTGCAACAAACTAATTTAGATCCTAAGGATGTGTATCAACAGTTTTGTCAGCGCTATGAGTTACAACCAACGCAGGTATATATCTATCGTATTGATAGTGCCTTAGCGCCGTTGCCGACAAATTGGCAAGAGATTGAAACTTCATTGCCACTTGTGGCGCTAGGCAATGCTTTGTGGCAGGAAGACACACAAGAAGTGTTCTAAGGAGAAATTATGTCATCAACAATTAATTTATTACCTTGGCGAGAGAAGGCACATAAACAAAAGGCGATTCATTTTTTATATCAATTATTGCTCGTTCTTATTTTATTGATCGTTTCCTATGTGGCGTTATTGGACTTTAAAGAAGGGATTCAGCAAAAAAATTATCAAATACAAACAAATTTATCTCAATTGCAACAACAGTTACAACAGGGGCAAAGTTCGTTACACAGCTTGAGACAGAACTACATCTCTGCGGAAAAAGAGCTAGTGAGCTCCAAGACATTACAACAGGTTTTTCAATTGTTGATAGCTCTTCCTTTGCAGCAAGGGGAACTCACTTCTCTCAGTTTAGATGCGAAGAAACTTCTTTTAACGGGGGCTGTTGAGCATCAACAAGAATTTGAACAGGTACACCAAGCACTTAATCAATCTAACTTATTTAGCAAAATCTCTTTACTGCAATTTCAGCCTGAGCAACAGCAGATTGTATTTGAGATTGAATTACTTTTCGAAAATTAAATTTTGAGAGGCGCTATGAACTTAACTTTTTTCTTGCAAGCAAATAATCAATTTGGTCAATTTCTTCAACTCTCATTGTTAAAGCGTTTGGGATTGTTAGCGGCGCTATGTTTGCTATTGCTCTGTTACCCTTGTTGGAGCTTATGGCAACAACACCTGAGTTATCAGCAAAAAGCATTGCAGTTACAGCAAATTAGTGCGGAATTACAACACCAACAGCGTTTAATTGCTAGTTTAAAACAAAGACAGCAACAACAATTATTAACCCCTCAGATCACAACTAAAGTTGCACAATTAGATCAACAATTACAACGTAGTAAGCATCATATCCATATTTTGTCATCACAATGGAAATTTGACCAAGGCGCAATTTTACAGTTGGAAGTAGAAAGTTATTTTGCGGGTTTAGTGAGTTTTTTAGACAGTTTTTTAGCAGTCGATGATGTTGCTTTGTTAACTTTGGAAATTAAACGTAACGAAGGAGCACTTGGCAATATCACGAGCAGACTAGAATTTGGCTTACAGCAGAGGGAACAAATTGAGGGGAAAACCGAATGAAAAAATATGCTATTTGGTTATTGTGTTTAGCTTTGCCGTTACAGGCAGATCCTTTCAATAAAACTAATCGTAAGCATCAGTCTCAAGTGATTGAGAAAACAGAGAAATTGGAGACAGAACTGAAAGTTACAAAAGAAATGATTATTTGTGAAAAAACACCAGACCAAGTGTTATGGGGTGATAGTCATTTTTCTGATCTTAAATTAGTCGGAATTTTACAACAAAAAGGGCATTGGCAAGGGTTATTTTCAAATAATCGACAGGTAGTGCTGGTGAAAGTCGGCGATGTATTAGCACGAGAATTTGCCAAAATTGAAAGTATTGATAAACAGCAAATTACATTAAGTATTAGACAACAGGGCAGTTGTCATCTGAGGGAATCTGTACATTTACAATTCTAAGGAACGATGATGAATAAACTTAAGTATTTCATATTATTGCTTTTACATTTCACAAACGTATTTGCATCTTCTGACCAAGAAAATAACTTTTCTTTGCGCTTACAACAAGCGCCGTTAGTAGCTACTTTGCAAAAATTAGCTTTAGAGCAGAATAAAAATTTGGTGATTGATGATGAGTTACAAGGCACTTTATCTTTGCAACTTGATAACATCACCTTTGATAATTTTTTACGCGTAGTAGCGAAATCTAAAAAGTTGAATTTGAGTTATGAGCAAAATACCTATTATTTAAATGCTTTTGAGCAGGCTGGAGCTTCAGATGTAAATGAACCTAAAATCTCAAGTTCTATTAAGTTACATTTTGCGAAAGCTTCTGATGTGATGAAATCTCTAACGACAGGAAATGGTGTATTACTTTCCCCAGAAGGGAGTTTAAGCTTTGATGACAGAAGTAACCTCATCTTAGTCCAAGATACTGCACAATCTGTACATAATTTAAAAAAACTGATTGCAGAAATGGATAAACCAACAGAGCAAATTATTATTGAAGCTCGCATTGTTACTATGACAGATGAAAGTTTAAAAGAATTAGGCGTAAATTGGGGGCTGTTTAATCCGACAGAAAATTCACATAGGGTAGCTGGTAGTTTAGCTGCTAATGGTTTTCAAAATATTGGAGATCAATTAAATGTTAATTTTGCCACCAATGTTGCATCAACGGTTTCCGTTGCACTTCAATTAGCCAAAATTAATGGACGTTTGTTGGATTTGGAGTTAAGTGCGCTAGAAAGGGAAAATAATGTGGAGATTATTGCAAGTCCACGTTTACTTACCACCAATAAGAAGAGTGCAAGTATTAAGCAAGGAACAGAAATTCCTTATATCATCAGTAATGGAAAAAATGACAGCCAAACTGTGGAATTCCGAGAAGCCGTGTTAGGGCTAGATGTTACGCCACATATTTCTAAAGATAACAATATATTGTTGGATTTAATCATTACACAGAATGCTTTAGGACCAACTATTCGTTATGAAAAAGGAGAGGTAGTTTCCATAGATAAACAGGAAATCAACACACAAGTGTTTGCTAAAGATGGGGAAACTATCGTTTTAGGCGGAGTATTCCACGATACCGTGAGTAAGGCGGTAGATAAAGTGCCTCTGCTGGGTGATATTCCTTTAATTAAGCATTTATTTCGTAAGGAAGGAGAGCGTCATCAAAAACGAAAGTTAGTTATTTTTGTTACCCCACGCATTGTAAAAAATATGTCTTCCTCAACCTTGCCAATGAAACCTGATGAATCCCAAAAACCTCGAAGAAAAAAATAGATTCCCTTCTTGATTATTTAAAATAAATAGCCCTTTAAGGTTGAAATAGAGGGCTATTTATTGCGATAATCGCAAATATTTTTGGGTGATCTTTTGCGACTGATTTCAGTCGCTTATCTATTTTATAAGATCAAAATATTAATATTCTGAATGAAAAAGAAAAAAGAGATATGGCAGAAAAACGTAATATTTTCTTAATTGGTCCTATGGGCGCAGGTAAAAGCACTATTGGACGACAACTCGCTCAATTATTGAGTATGGATTTTGTGGACTCTGATCAAGAAATTGAACAACGTGCTGGGGCTGATATTAGTTGGATTTTTGATGTAGAAGGTGAAGAAGGTTTTCGTAAGCGTGAAGAACGTATTATCAATGAATTAACACAACGACAAGGCGTGGTGCTTTCTACTGGCGGTGGCGTTGTGGTATCCAAAGAAAATCGTAATCATTTATCCGCTCGCGGTATTGTTATTTACTTAGAAACAACGGTAGAAAAACAATATCAACGTACACAACGAGATAAAAAACGTCCTTTATTGCAAGATGTAGAAGATCCTCGCCAAGTGTTAGAGAATTTGGCCAAAGAACGTAATCCGTTATACGAAGAAATTGCAGATATTGTTTTACCAACGGATGAACAAAACGCTAAGGCAATGGCAACGCAAATCGTTGATTTAATTGATAATATTCATGGTTAATTAGACCTAATGAGCTGATAATGTTGTGCGTAAATGTTGAATTAAAAGAAAGAAGTTATCCTATTTATATTGGTGCGGGGTTATTATCTAATCAGGCACTTTATCCGTTAAAGTCTGGCGATAAAGTGATGATTGTCAGCAATCCTACTGTCGCACAGCATTATCTTTCCCCTCTAAAAAGCACTCTAGAGAGCATTGGTTGCTCCGTTGAATCTGTGTTATTACCTGACGGCGAATCCTTTAAAACTTTAACGTCGCTCAATCTAATTTTTAGCGCCTTGCTAGAGGCGAATTATGGACGTGATGCAACTGTTATCGCTTTAGGTGGTGGTGTTATTGGTGATGTAGCTGGCTTTGCAGCAGCTTGTTACCAACGTGGCGTTAATTTTATTCAGATTCCAACAACATTACTTGCACAAGTGGATTCTTCTGTGGGAGGAAAAACCGCAGTAAATCACGAATTAGGTAAAAATATGATTGGTGCTTTTTACCAGCCTAGCGCCGTGATTATTGATACCAATACATTAAAAACCTTGCCTGAAAGAGAGATTAGTGCAGGGCTTGCAGAAGTAATTAAATATGGTGCGATTTTAGATGTGGAATTCTTTGCTTGGCTAGAACAACAAATTTCTGATTTGATGCAACTTAAAGAGAAGCCTTTACAGCAATGTATTGCCCGTTGTTGTGAATTAAAAGCGGAAATTGTTTCTCGAGATGAAACCGAACAAGGGGATCGCGCTTTGCTCAATCTAGGCCATACCTTTGGCCATGCTATTGAAACTTATTTAGGTTATGGTAATTGGCTGCATGGTGAAGCCGTAGCCTCAGGAAGCGTAATGGCGGCTTATTTGTCTGAACAGTTAGGGGATTTATCTAACACAGATGTTGAGCGCTTGAAGAATTTGTTTGAGCAGGCCAAGTTACCTGTTAACGCTCCTGATGAAATGCCTCTTGATGCTTATTTACCACTTATGTTACGAGATAAGAAAGTGCTAGCAGGAAAGCTACGTTTGGTATTGTTAAAGCAACTTGGTAAGGCTTATGTGGCAAAAGATATTGATAGCCAACTTGTTCTTAACGCAATTACTTGTGCGCGCAAATTATAAAATACAATGAGCAGCCCTTCTTCTCAGCCTACTTCTAGCTTGCTAAAACAATTTAAGCAAAACCATAAATGTCGCCCTTTTTTGAAGTGGGCGGGGGGCAAATTTCGTTTAACTGAGCAAATCAATGCTTGTTTTCCCAAAGGAAAAAGCTGTTTAATCGAACCTTTTGTTGGAGCAGGTTCGGTATTTCTAAATAGCCAATTTGAGCGCTATATTTTGGTGGATATTAACGCCGATCTGATTAATTTATTTAATCTGGTAAAACAAGATGTGGAAACCTACATTAGCGCCAGTCGTCAGATTTTTTTTCACCCCGAAGCTAATCAAGCAACTTATTATTATGCGCAACGAGCGCGTTTTAATGCTTCACAAGATCCTTTTGAACGTTCAATACTTTTCCTATATTTAAACCGTTTTGGGTTTAATGGTCTATGTCGTTATAACTCACGCTATGAATTCAATGTCCCTTTTGGTCGCCATAAAATTCATTATTTCCCTGAGGCTGAGTTATATTTTTTTGCAGAAAAAGCGCAACGAGCTGAGTTTATCTGTGGGGATTTTCAGAAAGCTTTCCAATTAGCGGATAAAGATTCAGTGATCTATTGTGATCCCCCTTATGCGCCTTTATTGCAACAAACAAATTTCACCCGTTATTCAGGAAATGATTTTTCTGAGGAAAATCAGATTGGTTTAGCGACGCTAGCAAGAATTACCGCGCAAGAGCGCAATATCCCAGTGGTGATTTCTAATCATGACACGCCTTTTACGCGTAAGATTTACAAGGGGGCAAAATTGAAGAAATTGCAGGTGAATCGCTTTATCAGTCAGCATAAAGAAAAGCGCGTACAAGTCTCCGAATTATTGGCGATTTTTAACCAATTTTCTTCCTGTTAAATTGATACAACCTTGAATGGACTTGTCCAGTAATCTTCTCTTTTAATAAGTTCCAATTTTGATCTAGTTGTAATACATGATCTTTTTCTGTTTCCACATAGACGATAGCGCCGTCCTTGAGCCAATGATGTTGTTCCAACAAATCCAACGCTTGTTGAGCCAAGTTAAAATGAAAAGGCGGATCAACAAACACCACATCAAATTGTGGCTGTGGTTGAGGTGCGGTTAGCCATTGCAAAGTATTTTGATTGAGTACTTCACCATTTGTGCATTTTAGCTGCTGTAAATTCTGTTTTAATTGATTAGCCACCTGTTTATCTAACTCAATAAAAAGTACTTTATTCGCTTGACGAGAAAGTGCCTCAAAACCAAGAGAACCGCTGCCTGCAAAACAATCTAAACAACAGGATTGCACAATATAAGGCATTAGCCAGTTAAATAATGTTTCTTTTACTCTATCGCCTGTTGGGCGTAATCCTTGCACGCTAAGCACAGGTAATTTTCGACCACGCCATAAGCCAGCAATGATTCGTACTTCACCTTTTGTATTTGATAGATTGGTCTTTTTTATCGGCTTTTTCATCATTGAGTATCTATTAGTTAAGGGAGATGGATTTATTTAAGGAAAGTGGCAAATTCTACGCGAAACAAGATTTTTTTCAGCAAAATTTATGATTTTCTGCCATAAATTAGCGATTAAATGATAAACTACGCGCCGTTTTTTTATTAATAAAATTATTTCATTATTGCACGAGTAAACTATGTCAACAGGAAACAAAAAAAGTGGTTTTTTCTCTTGGTTTGGATTAGGAAAGAAAAATAACGAAGAAATTTCCTCCGATTCAAATCATACTGACAATATTGCACCTACCGAATCTGTTATTGAACCGAATTCTCAGCCAGAATCCTCTACAATTGAAAACATAGAAGTAGATTTGTCAGTACAATCCTCACAAGAATCAGATTTTTCCCATCACTTAACTGATGAACTTGAAAGTCCTCAAGAAAGTTGTTTGGCAGATGAAGAAAACCTCGAAAAAGTCGATGCAGAAGAAATTACAAATAATGTATCTGATGGTTCACAACTTATTGAGCAAGAAAAACCAAGCGAAGGTGGTTTTTTTAGCCGTTTAGTCAAAGGCTTATTAAAAACTAAACAGAATATTGGCGCTGGTTTTCGTTCCTTCTTTTTGGGTAAAAAAATTGATGACGAGTTATTTGAAGAACTGGAAGAACAATTGTTAATTGCAGATTTAGGCGTACCAACAACCAATAAAATTATTCAAAATCTCACCCAACACGCGAGTCGCCAACAATTACAAGATGCGGAACTACTTTACCAACAATTAAAAGTTGAAATGGCGGAAATCATTAAGCCTGTAGCACAGCCTTTAGTGATAGATCAAAGTAAAAAGCCTTATGTTATTTTAATGGTCGGCGTTAACGGAGTGGGCAAAACTACCACTATTGGTAAATTAGCTCGCAAATTCCAAAATGAAGGCAAATCAGTGATGTTAGCGGCGGGCGATACTTTCCGCGCGGCAGCGGTAGAACAACTTCAAGTGTGGGGCGAGCGTAACCATATTCCTGTAGTTGCGCAAAGCACAGGTTCTGACTCTGCTTCTGTAATTTTTGATGCAATGCAATCCGCTAACGCACGTAACATTGACATCTTAATCGCGGATACCGCCGGTCGTTTGCAAAACAAAAATAATCTAATGGATGAACTGAAAAAAATCGTCCGCGTAATGAAAAAATATGATGAAAGCGCACCGCACGAAATTATGTTAACACTAGACGCTGGCACAGGGCAAAATGCCATTAGCCAAGCAAAACTGTTCCATGAGGCGGTTGGATTAACAGGTATTTCTCTGACGAAACTGGACGGTACAGCGAAAGGTGGTGTTATTTTTGCCATTGCAGATCAATTCAAGTTACCGATTCGCTACATTGGCGTTGGGGAAAAAATTGAAGATTTACGCGAATTTAACGCCGATGAATTTATCGAAGCGCTATTTATTCAAGAAGACAACAACTCGTAAGTTACTATGATTTCTTTTTCTAATGTGAGCAAAGCATATCGTGGCGGTAAGCCTGCTTTGCAAAATATCAGTTTCCATTTACCCGTAGGCGGTATGACTTATTTGGTCGGGCATTCAGGCGCTGGTAAAAGCACTTTATTAAAGTTGATTATGGGAATGGAACGCGCTAACGGTGGAAAGATTTTTTTTAATCAGCGCGATATTACTCGCCTTTCTCGTTATGAAACCACATTTTTGCGCCGTCAAATAGGTATGGTGCATCAGGATTATCATCTATTACCCGATATGTCGGTGCTAGACAATGTTGCTTTGCCTTTAGTTGTAGTAGGCGCTCATCCTAAAGAAGCAGAAAGCAGAGCTTTAGCGGCGCTAGATAGAGTAGGCTTGCGCGATCGTGCCACACATCTGCCAGTGCATCTATCTGGCGGTGAACAGCAACGGGTGAGTATTGCGCGTGCTATCGTGCATAAGCCCCAATTATTATTGGCCGATGAACCTACTGGCAATTTAGATTACTCACTTTCCTTAGGGATTTTCAATTTATTTGCAGAGTTAAACCAAATGAGAATGACTGTGCTTATCGCTACGCATAATTTAGATATTTTGAAACAAATTCCTAAACCTTGTTTAGTGCTAGAACAAGGCGTCTTACGCTAAGGAAAAATTATGTCATCTCGTTTTAGCTTAGCGCCTTTCTGGGTGCAAACACATTATGTTTTACGTTCTGTCCTCAAAGAATTAGTACAACGTCCTGTCGCTACTTTTCTTACCCTTTTGGTCATTAGCGTGTCTCTCACTTTACCAACGATTAGTTATCTGCTTTGGAAAAATGCGAATCAGGCGATAAAGCAGTTTTCTCCTGCAAGTGAGATGACATTGTATTTACACAATATCTTGAGTGAAAAAGATAGTCAGTTAGTTGTTAAAAATATTCGCCAGCAAAAGGGCGTAGCAGATGTGATCTATATTTCTCGTCAACAAAGTTTAGAGAACTTCCGTAGTTGGTCTGGCTTTCATGACGAGTTGGATGTGCTAGAGGAAAACCCACTACCAGCGGTCGTGATTGTACAGCTGGATTCAGATTATCAATCGCCACAAAAGCGTAACTATTTGCATGATGAACTGATCAAAATTAAAGGTGTGCAGGAAGTGCAATTGGATAATGATTGGTTAGACAAATTAGCGGCGTTAGAAGGGTTAAGCTCAAGAATTTCTGTAGCGGCGAGTTTATTAATGTTTTTGACCCTATTACTGGTGATTAGCAACAGCATCCGAGCAGATGTCTATAATCGTCAAGATAAAATTGAAGTGATGCAGTTACTTGGCGCGACAGATCAATTTATTTTGCGCCCTTTTATTTATACTGGGTTAATTTATATGTTAATTAGTGGATTGCTTACCTTACTTTTTAGCTATGTGCTAACAAATTATTTTAGTTTGGCAATTCAGCAGCTTATGGATATTTTCACTATCACTTTTCAAGTTCAAGGTTTTGATCTTGGCGAGTTTGTCTTTTTTATGGTGTTTTGCTTAGCTCTTGGTTACTTGATCGCAAGAATGGCTGCTATCCGTCATATACGATTTTTAGAACGGAAAAACAGAAATAAGTAAGTTTTAGATAGCCTAAGTATAATGACAATACTGTTTAATATTTTTTAGCTAAAAAATAAAAGGCATAAAAATGAGTTTAAAGAAAAAAATTGGTATTTTGTATATTGCAACTGGAAGATATACAGTCTTTTGGCAAGAATTTTATGAGAGTATGGAAAAATACTTTTTGCCAACTGAAGAAAAGCATTATTTTATTTACACTGATTCTGATTTATTTTTTGGAAAACAAACAAACAAACAAAAATGCATTCATATTATTCATCAAGAGAAGTTAGGCTGGCCTTATGATACATTAATGCGTTTTGATATATTTTTGAAAGCAGAAAAAGCATTAGAAGAAATGGATTATCTTTTCTTTTTTAATGCGAATATGAAAATAGTTGACTATATTTATCCACAAGAGTTTTTTAATGTCAGTAAGCCTCTAGTTGCAGTTAAACACCCCGGTTTTGTTGGTGTGGATAAAGAAAAATTCACCTATGATAAAAATCCAGATTCTCTTGCCTATATGGAAGATGGAAAAGGAAATTATTATTTTATGGGAGGTCTGAATGGTGGTGAGAAAAATCACTATTTAAGATTGATCCATCAATTAAAAGAAAATATTCAGCAAGATTTAGAGAAAAATATTATTGCCTTATGGCACGATGAAAGTCATATTAATAAATATTTTTTTGAACACGAACCTGAATTACTCATTTTGTCCGAAATTTATGGCACACCAGAGGAAGATATTGCTAATTCTTTTTTCAAATCTTTGTTTGTTGAAAGAAAAGCAAAAGAAAGAGGGGTAAAAATTCTTATTAGAAATAAATCTCATGTTAGATATGGCGGACACAATTGGTTGCGTGGATTATCGAAAAGGCAATCGCTCAAACAGTGCCTATTAAGAGGAGTTTGGTATTTATTAAAGCGAGGGTTAAGTAAATTTTAAAATCCCTCCTTTATTATTGAGATAAAATTTGCTCTATAAGCATAATAATCGCAACTTAATTCTATGGAGAACAAGGTGATTTGTATATTTGCTAATCGGTGCGACTTTAATCTTGTTGAAACAGGATTTAAATCGCGTGTTGGGTTAAAGTGAAAAGATATTGCGATAAAAATAACCTTAGACATTGGCTAAGGTTATTTTTTATGTAGTTGATTCAACTCGATTATTTTTGGGCTTTTTTACCCAAAAAGACACTGAGACTAAAGGCGATGCTGGCAGAAATTAACATTCCTATGCAGTACATTGCTAGACTATCAGGCTTAATAGAAGGAATACCGGGTAAACCTGCAGCACCGAGAGCAATAGCTTTTACATTGAACAAAGCGATAAACGCACTGGAGACGCCAGCACCGATCATTGCGGCGATAAAAGGATAACGATAACGTAAATTTACCCCAAACATTGCGGGTTCGGTAATGCCCAATAAAGCACTAATTCCTGAAGGAAGGGCGATACCACGAACTTTCGCATCTTTCATTACAACTACCGCACCTAAACAAGCAGTCCCTTGTGCAATATTAGACATTGCCGCAATTGGGAAAATAAAACTTCCACCTGTATGGATCATATCTGCTAATAACTGAGTTTCTACAGCGATAAATGTTTGATGCATGCCAGTGATAACGATAGGAGCATATAGCGTACCGAAAATCGCACCACCAATAAAACCAAGGGAATCATATAGCCAAGTTAACCCCATACTGATTAACGAACCAGCTTCACGCCCAAAAGGTCCGATTAGGGTAAAAGCAAGCACACCTGTGATAAATAAAGCACAGAGAGGCGTTATTAAGTTATCCAAAAATGAAGGAACCACTTTGCGTAAGTTTTTTTCTAATGTCGCAAGTACCCAAGAGGCAATTAAAACAGGAATAACGGTGCCTTGATAGCCCACTCTCTCAATTTCTAAGCCAAAAATATTCCAATATTGAATGTTGCCATTCGCAAGCGTTAAAGCATAGTTCCAACCATCAGCGAGTGCTGGGTGAACTAATAGCATACCTAACGCCGCCCCTAAGAAAGGATTACCACCAAATTTTCGAGTCGCAGAGAAACCGAGTAATACGGGCAGGAATACAAAGGGGGCATTAGCGACTGTATTAATAAAATCAACAAGATGAGCAATAGCGGGATATAAATCCACTACGTTTTTTTCATCAACAAAGAAGCCTTTAGCAGTTAGCATACTGTGGATTCCCATCAATAAACCACCTGCGACGATAGCAGGAATGATAGGCACAAAAATATCCGCTAGCCCTTTCACAAGGCGTTGTAGCAAACCTTGTTTTTCGCTGCCGACGCTAGCGACTTCTGAGCTACTCATTTCATTAATGTTTAATTGTTGACTGAGTTGTTCATACACTTTATTGACCGTGCCTGAGCCAAAGATAATTTGATATTGTCCAGCAACAGCAAACTGACCCTTTACTCCCTCAATATTCTCGATGCCTTGAGCATCTATTTTTTGTTCATCAATCACCACAAGACGTAATCGAGTGGCACAATGAGCGGCGGCAGAAATATTTTCTTTACCACCTAATTTTTCAATAACTTGTTGAGCAATTAAAGCATAGTTCATTTGATTTACCTTTTAAAAAAGAGATTAATTTAACCTGATCTTATTTTAACTAAAACGTTTTAGTTTTAAAACTAAAAGCTTTTAGTTTTGTGATCTATTTCACAATATTTGAATGCTAATCACGATAAATGATATGGCAATCTACAAGACAATTTTCGAGTTTTTGCTGATTAAAATAATGTTGAATTAAGCGAAATAAATGCTGTGCAATTTGTTGGTGATCTTGTTGGATAGAATGGATATGTAGAGGTAACGCATTTAATAAATGATGATCATCAAAAGTTGCTAAATGCATTTTTTTTTGTAATACAGCATCAATTTTTTGATTTTCACTAATATAACGAAGTACACCTTCTAAAATAGTATAGGATGCCGTAAAGACAGCTTGAGGCAAATGCCCCAATTGTTGTACTGCTTTATTCATCATTTTATAGCCTGATTCAGGTTGATAGGTATGTTGAAAAATCCATTGTTCGACCTCTTGGTGAGCATTACAACCTTGCTTAAACCCTTCTAAACGCCCCTTACTTGGCGATAGCTCGAGCTGCCCCCCAAAATAGACAAATTCCTTTAATTCATAAGTGTTGATCATATATCCCACTAGAGTGGAAACCTTGAGTTGTTCGTCGCTGATAACATAGTTCAGACCACTATTGGGAACATATCGATCTAATTGCAATAGAGGAACTTGTTTTTTGATTTTTGAGTAATAATTGGGATCTTGATGAGTTGGTGCCGTGATTAAAAAATCAATTTGCCTATCTAGCAATCTTTCAATGGCGATTTTTTCTTGTTGAGGATTATCATCAGAACAAGCAATGACGAGCTGTAAATCATTTTCACGACACAATTTTTCTAAATTTTTTGCAGTGCAAGCGAAGCCATAGTTAGTTAGATCAGGAATAATAAGACCAACCACATTTGAACGCTGAGTTTTAAGTGATTTGGCATAAATATTTGCTCGATAACCTTGCTGTTGTGCAATTTGTTTTACTCGCTGACAAGTTTCAGGTTTGATTTTAAACTGTTCACCACGATTATTTAAAATCATACTAACCGTCGTTGTAGAAAGCCCTGTTAAGCGAGCAATATCAGCTAAAGTGGTACGTTTGGCTGGCATTTTGATAACCTGTTACCTAATTGAAATTGGCGTTAATTCTGCCACAGAAAACACTATTGGACGAGAGATGCGTAGTGTATTTTCTCGTTGTGGAATAAAAAAGCGTGAGGTCATTACGCGTTCACCTTGATTAAGAAAAATTTCTACGACAGAGCGGTCAAAGAAAATCTCAACACAATCTAGCTGCTCAATTTCACAATAACGAATATCACCGAATTTTTTCATTGTCTCCGTTTGTTCACTCAAACTTCGATTTAAACTAAATATTCCTTTTTCATAACTAAATATAAGCTTTTGTCCTTGTAAATTGCTAAAGCACTCTAATTGAAATGAACCATTTGAAGGCTTAAATTTAAGATACGAACGATCTAAATTTGGAATAATTTGCTCATTTTCAATTTGATATTGTTGATAATTATTCATCTGATTGTAAATCGCCTCAATCGGTTGTTGAAATAATTTACCTTGTTTGAATTGTAATTGACGAGGCATAGTTAGTATTGAATGCCATTGGAATTGATCCGTTGGATAAGTCATATCAGGTAGCCCCACCCAAGCAAAGTAAATGCCCTGACCTTGCCAAATACTTTGTGGTGCATAAAAATCAAATCCCTGATCAAGTTCATCAATGTGTTCTGTAATGAATTTAGTATCCGTTAATTGACCAACAGCATAAATGGAATGGTAGTTATTTTGGAAACGTCGAGATTGTTGTTTTTTACCTTGCGGAGACCAAAGGAAAATGTATTTTTCCTCAAATTCAAATAAATCAGGGCATTCCCACATAAATATGTCTTGATCATTAAATTGCTCAAGCGTTAATTCACCTAGCAAAACAGGATCAGATTGAAGATTATCCATTTCATAAATAAGGGCAGTTCCTGTCAAATTTTCACGTTGTGCGCCAAGCACAAAACGAATTTTCCCTTCGTGGGTTAAAAAGGGTTTGGGATCGCGACAATGTTCTGTGTAACCTTGCGGTGGACAAGCCAATAAACAACGTTTTTGCTTTAATTCACCCGACTTATCAAAAATAGCGATATTTTGATGAGGAATACGTCGGTTCTCTTCATTTCGTGTATTACCTGTATAAAATGCCACAATCTGATCCTGCCATAAAATTGCCCCACCAGAATAACAACCATGGGATTCAAATAACCTATCAGGAATTAACGTATCGCCGCTACAAAAATGTTGGAAATCTTTTGTCATTAAGTGTCGCCAGTGCTTCATTCCGTGCATAGCACCGTAAGGGAACCACTGATAAAAAAGATGATATTTTTCACCATCAAAAATCAACCCATTAGGATCATTTAACAAACCTGTTTCAGGACTAATATGATAGGTTGGGCGATAATCTGTATCTTGACAAACTTGTTGACGAATTTTGGCTAGTTCACCCTCTTGTTGAGCGTGTAAACTTTTATACTTACTTTGATTAAAAATATGCATTTATAAACCTATTTATAACTGTGTAGCGGCGAGAAATCGTTGTAATTGTGCTTTATTTGGTAAAGCAGACATTGCCCCTTTCTGAGTTGTCGCTAAAGCCCCACAAGCATTTGCTTGTTGCACAATAGGAACAAGTTTATCAAGATTTTCCCACTGGGAAAGTTGTGAAAGTCCTGCTAATAAACCACTAACAAAAGCATCACCAGCCCCTGTAGTATCAATTGGTTGTATTGCTTTACCTACAACTTTCTTTTGCTCGCCATTTAGTAAACAAAGAGCGCCCTCTTTACCTAAGGTGATAATCATTAATTTATGTGGATAAAGCGATGTGATTTTATCGATAGCGTCGCTTAAATTTTGACTTTCGGTTAATAAAATAATTTCTTCTTCAGAAAATTTAACCACATCGGCAAAGGCAATTGCTTTGTTTACAAGAGATTTCATTAACCCTAAATCTTGCCAAAGAGATAAACGCAAATTCGGATCAAAAGAGAAAAATCCACCTACTTTTTTAATTTCCTCAATAGCACAAAAAGTTGTAGCGCGAGAAGGCTCGTTTAGTAAAGCAATAGAACAACAATGTAAGCCCTCTTTCGGATTAAACTTTGGTAGATCAGATTGTTGTAAAAATTGATCCGCACTTGGATTGACCATAAAGGTAAAACTACGTTCACCCTTATCCAAGGAGACCAATACGGTTGAAGTGCGATGTGATTTATCAAAAATCATATGATTAGTACAGACATTTTCTTTTTGTAAGGTTTGCTGTAAAAAATAACCGAAAGGATCTTCACCGACTCGTCCAATGAAACCTACATTTTGCCCCAATCGAGCAATACCTACGGCTACATTTGCAGGCGCTCCACCAGGACAAGACAAATAATGTTGTTCTCCATCAGGAAGAAGATCAACAACAGCATCGCCCAATACCCAAATTTTATCCATATTTTTATCCTTTTAATCTTGTACTTTGTTACATTTAATTTTAACTAAAACGTTTTAGTTTGCAATGAAGAATATAAAATTCTGTGATCTAACGCAGATTTTTTTATTTTGCTAAATTGTTTTGGATTTTTTTAGCTGATTTAAAGACTATTTATCGGCATAATAATGGCAATTTTATTTTATGGAGAACGCATATGACTCAAGGTAATTTGTATATTTTATCTGCTCCAAGTGGGGCGGGAAAATCCTCGTTAATTTCGGCGTTATTACAACAAGATCAAGAGAAAAAAATGATGGTGTCGGTTTCTCATACCACAAGAGGGCCTCGTCCAGGGGAAATTGAGGGAGTGCATTATTATTTCGTGTCAGTGGAGGAATTTGAACGTTTAATCGCGCAAGATTTATTTTTGGAATATGCGAAAGTATTTGGTGGTAATTATTATGGTACTTCGCTGCCTGCTATTGAGAAAAATTTAGCTGCTGGTATTGATGTTTTCTTGGATATTGATTGGCAAGGGGCGCAGCAAATTAGGAAGAAAGTGCCTACGGCGAAAAGTATTTTTATTTTGCCCCCTTCTTTGCAAGAGCTGGAACGTCGCTTGATTGGACGTGGACAGGACAGCGAAGCGGTGATTGCGGATAGAATGTCGAAAGCCATTGCGGAAATTTCGCACTATGACGAATATGATTATGTGATTGTGAATGATGATTTTGAGCAGGCGTTGGCGGATTTTCAGGCAATTTTACGTGCGGAGCGATTAACCTTAGCGCATCAGCAAAAACAAAGTGCGTCGCTCATTGCGCAGTTATTAGGTAAGGCGGAATAGTTTTCTGCTATCTTGCATAAAAAAACCGAATTAGAAAAAACTAATTCGGTTTTTTGTTTGTTTAGTTTGCTTAATTAGCGACGTAAACCTAAACGAGCGATTGTTGCGCTATAAAGTTCAAGATTAGTGCGTTTTAAGTAATCTAAAAGTTTACGACGACGAGAAACCATACGTAATAAACCGCGACGACCGTGGTGGTCTTTTTTGTGTTCTGCAAAGTGAGATTGTAAGTGGTTGATTTGTGCAGTTAATAATGCGATTTGCACTTCAGATGAACCAGTATCTTTTGCATCACGACCAAATTCTGCAACGATTGCCGCTTTTTTTTCTGTACTTAGAGACATTTGATAACTCCTAACTAGTTATGTTGATATACATCAATCGCCGATCTCTAATTCAGCGATGACAAACGAGTGCGGAATTCTAGCATTGATGGAAATAAAAGCAAAGAAGTCTTCTTTGATTTAATAACAATTTTTAGAGAGGATTTTGCAACACAGAAAATTCGTAATTGAAATCAATTCTCAATAGCGTATAATTTTTATTTTTCAATGCAAATAAAGGAACGTTTATGTTTCAGTTTTTAGATTTTTTACAACAATACATTGACTACATTATTCTTGGGTTACTCGCCATTATGAGTTTTATCATGGTTTGGCTGGTGATTGAGCGTTTTATTTTCTTAAATAAAGTTAACGTAGCTGAGTATGACAATGTTCATGAATTAGATATTGATTTACAACGTAATTTAACGGCGATTTCAAGTATCGGTTCTAACGCACCTTATGTAGGGTTACTCGGAACCGTTATTGGCATTTTACTAACCTTCTATGAATTGGGGCATTCTGGCGGCGAGATCGATGCAGCATCTATTATGGTGCATTTATCCCTTGCACTAAAAGCAACCGCAGTCGGGATCTTAGTGGCGATTCCTTCAATGGTATTTTATAACGGCTTAGGACGCAAAGTGGAAGTTAACCGTTTGAAATGGTTCGCACTGAACGAAAAAAATGCTAGCAAATAGTAGGGGATATCAGTGAAAAAGTTTGATGAAATCAACATTATTCCTTTTATCGACATTATGTTGGTATTGTTGGCAATTGTATTGATTACTGCCTCCTTTATTTCTCAAGGGAAAATTCAAGTTAATGTGCCTAAAGCGAGTTCATCAGTCGCTTTTCGCTCTGATGATTTGGCAAAATTGTTAACTGTGAGACAAAATGGGGAGCTATTTTTTAATGATAAGCCAATTACATTGGAAATTTTACAGCAAGAAGTTGCAGGCTGGTCTAAGGATCAAAAAGTTACTTTGAAAGTGGATGCAGAAGCTTCATTTCAGTCTTTTGTTACCATTACCGATCTTATGGCTAAAAATGATATTAAAAATGTTGCTATCGTCACAATGAAAGAAAAGGCGAGTACACAATGATTGAAAAAAATGGTTCACGAGTTGGGTTTTTGCTCTCCTTATTCGTCCATTTAAGTTTAGTCGGCTTTTTGTTTTGGACGGTTGAGCAGAACAATGAGGGGGCTAATGGTCTGCAGGCAGATGTTATTAGCACCAGTATTTCCATGGAAATGCTCGCTGCCTCTATTATTAATGAACCTGAGCCAAAGCCACAGCAGAAACAAGAAGAGTTACCAAAGGAAGACGTGGCGGATCCCACTGTGAAACCTGAAGCCGTGAAACAACCTGAAAAACCAAAAGAACCTGAAAAGCCGAAAGAGAAACCTAAAGAAAAAATGAAGAAAAAACCAAAAAACAAGGATTTACCAAAATCCAACCAGCAAGTGAATTCGGATTCTTTGATTAATCAGCAAGCAACCACAACAGGACCAGTCACAACCAATAATCCAAATCTTGTGGGACAAGGGCGTAGTGCCGATGAGCTAAGCACTTACCGTTCTGCGCTAAGACGTGAAATTGAGAAACATAAACGTTATCCTAATCGAGCTAAAATGATGCGAAAACAAGGTGTGGTGACAATTGGCTTTAATATAGATGCAAATGGTAATATTAGCGCCGTGCATGTAGTAAAAAGTTCAGGAGTAGACGAGTTAGATCAAGCGGCATTAAGTGCAGTAAATGAAGCTAGACCTATTGGTCCCCCACCAGCAGGATTAGGTAATCAATTAACTATTCCAGTGAAATTTACTATTAAATAAGCATAAAAAAACCTAGGTACATCATTGAAATTGAGCTTTACCTAGGTTTTTTTATTATATTAACGTCTAAACATATTACCTAAACCGCCAAGCCCGCCCATCATTCCTTGCATACCGCGCATCATTTTAGCCATGCCACCTTTACGCATTTTTTTCATCATACGTTGCATTTCTTCAAATTGTTTGAGCAGTTTATTCACATCTTGAACTTTTGTACCAGAACCATCGGCGATACGACGACGGCGAGAAGCTTTGATGATATCTGGATGAGCGCGTTCTTTGAGTGTCATCGAGTTGATGATAGCTTCCATTTTGATAAACATGCGATCATCTACTTGATTTTTTACATGAGCAGGCAGGTTTTTAGCGCCGGGCAACTTATCCAGCATAGACATCATTCCGCCCATTTTTTTCATTTCGATTAACTGTTCACGGAAATCCTCTAAGGTAAAATCATCACCTTTCTTGAATTTTTGTGCCATTTTCTCCGCTTTCTCTTGATCTACAGAACGTTGCAGATCCTCAATTAAAGAAAGCACATCCCCCATTCCCAAAATACGAGATGCGACACGATCTGGATGGAATGGCTCAAGAGCATCGGTTTTTTCACCAACCCCAAGGAATTTAATTGGTTTCCCCGTAATTTGGCGAATAGAAAGTGCTGCACCACCGCGAGCATCGCCATCCACTTTAGTTAAAATTACCCCTGTTAATGGTAGGGTTTCATTGAATGCTTTTGCTGTATTCGCGGCATCTTGCCCTGTCATTGCATCAACGGTAAACAAGGTTTCAATAGGGTTTAACGCACTATGAATTTGTTGAATTTCAGTCATCATTTCTGCATCAACATGCAAACGACCCGCGGTATCCACAATCAAAACATCATAGAATTTTAGTTTTGCTTCCGCTAAGGCACTTTCTGCGATATGCACCGGATTTTGACTGACATCAGAAGGGAAGAATGTTGCACCGACAGCTTGAGCAAGGGTTTCCAATTGTTTAATAGCGGCAGGGCGATATACGTCCGCAGATACCACCATCACTTTTTTCTTGTGGCGTTCTTTTAGAAATTTGGCAAGTTTACCTACGCTAGTGGTTTTACCCGCCCCTTGCAAACCCGCCATGAGAATCACTGCTGGTGGTTGAGTCGCTAAATTTAAGCCCTCATTTGCTTCGCCCATGGCTTTTTCAAGTTCGGCTTGAACGATTTTGACGAACTCTTGTCCCGGCGTTAAACTCTTGTTTACCTCCACGCCAATAGCGCGTTCTTTTACCTGATTAATAAATTCACGAACAACAGGTAAGGCAACATCGGCTTCAAGAAGCGCCATGCGTACTTCTCGTAGCGTTTCTTTAATATTATCTTCCGTTAAACGTCCACGACCACTAATGTTGCGTAAGGTTTTTGATAGGCGGTCTGATAAATTCTCAAACATAGATAATCCCATAATTTCATAAGCAAAAATTGCTTGTCATTATACTAAAATCCTATTGATTTCCTAGAAAATGATGAAGATTCCTCATTCCAGTCTAGGATTACGAGGTATGCTTGAAATATAAGCATAATTTCATTATTCTATGGTACGAAAGTGCGGTTAATTGGAACAACCGCACTTTTATTTTTGATCAACTCTTAAAAGGAAATATTTTGGACAGCATTCCCCTTAGTACGTTGTTTATTACCTTAATTATTTTATTAATTGTTTCTGCGTACTTCTCTGGTTCTGAAACAGGTTTATTATCTGCTAATCGCTATCGCTTACGTCATCTTGCGGAAAAAGGGCATAAAGGTGCGAAGAAAGCGGAAAAATTATTGAAAAAAACCGATGTACTACTTAGCCTGATTCTTATCTGTAACAACCTAGTCAATATTTCTGCTTCAGCAATTACCACGATTATTGGGATTCGTTTGTATGGTGATGCAGGTGTCGCAATTGCAACAGGATTGCTAACTTTCTTTATGCTCATTTTTTCTGAGATTTTGCCGAAAACCGTTGCAGCAAGACACCCAGAAAAAGTCGCTTTTATTTCTAGTCATTTACTGGCGGTATTGTTACGTTTATTTACGCCGCTGGTCTATTTGATGAATTTAATTATTCAAGGTTTATTGCGTTTAATGGGGTTGCGTTCTGAAAATAAATCGCCTTCAGTAAATCCCGAAGAATTACGAACCATAGTGAATGAAGCTGGAAAATTTATTCCTTCTGCACACCAAGAAATGTTGTTGTCTATTTTGGATTTAGAGCAAGTTACCGTGGATGATATTATGGTGCCACGTAATGATATTGGTGGTATTGATGTTGATGATGATTGGAAAGCGATTATGCGCCAATTAAATCATGCTCCTCATGGTCGTGTTGTTTTATACAAAGGCAGTATGGACGAGAATATTCTCGGTATGGTGCGAGTTCGAGAAGCTTATCGATTAATGTTGGATAAAAATGAATTTACCAAGGAAACATTAATTCGTGCTGCCGATGAAGCCTATTTTATTCCAGAAGGCACGCCTTTAAATTCTCAATTAATTAATTTCCGTAACAATAAAGAACGTATTGGTTTGGTTGTTGATGAATATGGGGATATTAAAGGATTAATTACCTTAGAAGATATTTTGGAAGAGATTGTCGGCGAATTTACTACTTCTATGGCACCTTCTATTGATGAAGAAGTAACGACACAATCTGATGGCTCGATGATTATTGATGGTTCTGCTAATTTGCGTGATTTAAATAAGTTGTTTAACTGGCAATTGGACACGGAGGAAGCCAGAACCTTTAATGGTTTGATTCTAGAATATTTACAGGAAATCCCACAAGAAGGTAGAGTTTGTCAAATTAATGATCTTGAGATCACCATTTTAGAGGTGGCGGAAAATATGATTAAACAAGCGAAAGTGGTTAAAAAATAGTTGCGATAGTTTAATACTAAAAGAGCAGATTTATTATGATCTGCTCTTTTTGTTTTATATTTATTATTTAGCCATATTGGCACATAAATTCCTTGGCTTTTTCAACCATATTTGATGAGCCCACATAGAAAGGAACACGTTGATGTAGTTCTGTTGGTTGAATATCTAAAATTCGATTAATACCGTCGGTAGCAGATCCACCTGCTTGTTCTGCTAAAAATGCCATTGGGTTGCCTTCATATAATAAGCGAAGTTTTCCATTTGGATAATTAGTCGCTTTAGGATAGATATAGATACCGCCTTTGAGTAAATTGCGATGGAAATCGGAAACTAATGAGCCAATATAACGAGAAGCATAAGGGCGATTGGTGGCTTTATCTTCTTCTTGGCAATATTTGATGTATTTTTTTACTCCATCAGGGAATTTGAGATATTGCCCTTCGTTAATAGAATAGACTTTACCGTCTTTCGGCATTTGCATATTTTCATGGGATAAACAAAAGACGCCTAGTGAAGGATCGTAAGTAAAGCCATTTACACCATGTCCAGTGGTATAAACCAACATTGTTGATGAGCCATAAACAATATAACCTGCAGCCACTTGGCGATGCCCTGGTTGCATAAAATCTTCTAAGGTTACAGGAGAGCCGATAGGCGATACTCGGCGGTAGATAGAGAATATCGTGCCAACGGACACATTTACATCAATATTTGAAGAGCCATCTAAAGGATCTGTCAGTATGACATATTTCGCATTTCTGCCTCGTTCTGTATTGAATGCGACAAAATCTTCCTCTTCTTCTGAGGCAAATCCAGCCACTTCTTCTCGGGTGATTAAGGCGTGCTTCATAGTGTTGTGAGCAAACAAGTCTAATTTCATTTGTGCTTCACCTTGCACATTTTCAACCCCTGAATTGCCTAAGATGTTATTGGTCAATCCTGCTTTGTTGATATCACGATGAATAACTTTGGCAACTAAGCGAATAGAACTTAAAATTCCACTTAATTCGCCTTTTGCATGAGGATATTCTGCTTGTTTTTCTACAATAAATTGTCCGAGTGTTTTCATAGCTTTTTCCCTATAGATGAATCAAATTTACACCTCAAATAAGTTGATTTATTATAGCAACAACCTAATACAGACAATGTGATCTGGGACACATATTTGTACAAATCTTTCATCGAGAATTATCCAATGACAACAAAACATATTCATATTTTAGGCATTTGTGGCACTTTTATGGGAGGCGTGGCCATTCTGGCGAAACAAATGGGCTATAAGGTTACTGGCGCAGATATTAATGTTTATCCGCCGATGAGTACTTTTTTGCGTGAAAGCGGTATTGATATTATTCCGCATTTTGACATCTCTCAATTACAACCCACGCCAGATATAGTGATTATTGGTAACGCGATGAAGCGCGGAAATCCCTGTGTGGAATATGTGCTAGAAAATAGATTGCCTTATATGTCAGGCCCTCAATGGTTGCATGATAATTTATTGCGTAAATGCTGGGTGCTCGCGGTTTCAGGTACACATGGTAAAACCACAACTACAGGTATGCTGAGCTGGATTTTAGAAAAATGCGGTAAAAAACCGGGTTTTTTAATTGGTGGGATTTCTGGCAATTTTGGCACTTCTGCTCGTTTAGGGGAAAGTGAATATTTTGTGATTGAAGCTGATGAGTATGATACGGCTTTTTTTGATAAGCGTTCTAAATTTGTGCATTACAATCCTAAGACCTTAATTGTTAACAATATAGGTTTTGATCACGCCGATATTTTTGATGATATTCAAAGCATCCAACGTCAATTTCATCATATGATTCGCACTATGCCTGCCTCTGGATTAGTGCTTTCTGGCGCTAATGAAAAGACGGTTCAACAAACTTTAGCAATGGGATGTTGGTCTGAAACCCAATTTTTAGGACAGGATAAAGAATGGTATGCCCAACGTTTAACCAATGATTGCACTCAATTTGAGGTATTCCATTTTGACCAGAAAGTGGCTGAAGTGCATTGGAATATTGTTGGGCAGCATAATATGCACAATGCTTTAATGGCTATCGCTGCTGCGCACCATACAGGCATTGCGATTAAAGATGCTTGTGAGGCGCTAAGTTCTTTTATTAGCCCTAAACGTCGTTTAGAAATTAAAGGAGAAGTGAATAAGATAACAGTTTATGATGATTTTGCTCATCATCCGACGGAGATTCTTGCCACCCTTACCGCTTTACGAGATAAAGTCGGCGCTAATCAACGTATTTTAGCGGTGCTTGAACCGCGTTCTAATACAATGAAAATGGGAATTCATAAAGATGAAATTGCCCCTTCTTTAGCAAGAGCGGATGCCGTGTTTTTTTATCAACCAGAAAATATTGGTTGGGACGTTGTAGATATTGTGAATAAATGTGTTCAAAGTGCAACTTGGAATGTGAATTTAGATAAATTGGTGGATATGATAGTGAAAGAAGCTAGACCAACGGATCATATTTTGGTGATGTCCAATGGGAGTTTCGGCGGTATTCATCAGAAATTACTAGACAAATTACAGTGGATGGAAGAATCCTTGTAAAAAATAAGAGAACAGAAATGCTCTTTTATTTTTTACCTTGACTTAGATCTTCAATAATTTTCTTTTCGATGCCTTGTGCAAAGGCTTGCGGATTTTCCCAATGGGCATTATGCCCTGCATTAGGGATTAGATTGACTGTCAGATTAGCTCGCGCTGCCATTGCGCTGAATTTTTGATCTTCTTCGCCACAAAAATAATGAATTGCTAAATCGCTTTTCTTAATGTCATTTCTAAAATCTAACTGTTTAGCTAAGCTAGTTGCTTTGAGCATTTGCGCAATATGTTGTCCAGAATTATGTGCTCGTTGATGAATTAGACTCAAACGTTGTTGTGCGCTAAGTTGAGCGAAAACAGGCTGGTGATACCAATCTTGTAGCACTAATTCGATTTTTTCTTGGCTAAATCGCTTTGCCCAATGGCAATCTTGTTGCCAGCGAATTTGTTTCTCTTGTGCTTGGTTTAACCCTAAGTTCGCGCCTTCTAATATTAGCCCTTGTAATTGCCTTGCTTGCTCTAGATTGTTTTTGCACCAATGCAAACCATAGTGCAATGCGATTCTTCCACCAAGGGAATAGCCAATTAAATAATAGGGAGCATGAGCGATCGCTTGGTGAATTTTTTTCCACAGATAATCACAAACTTGATTGAAATCTTCTGCGCATATTTCTTTTGCAGAACCATGACAAGGAAGATCTAAGGCAATACAAGAGAAATGTGGTAGGGCAGCTCTGATTGCACTCCATTCTGTGCTATCGCCTAACAATCCATGCAAGAAAATTAAATGTGGCGTTGTTTTTGTCATCACTTTGTACTGTTGTAAAAAAACGATGCTAGATAGCATCGTTTTAGTTCATTTTATTTTTGTTGATTAAAGGCTTCTAAAACACGTAAAGAATAAGTGTAAGCCGCGCCTGCATTAAGTGATATCGCCGTTGCTAATGCAGAAGCAACTTCTTCTTCCGTTGCTCCCGCTTTTACCGCCGCTGCAGCGTGCACGCTTAAACAACTTTCACAACGTGTGGTTACCGCAACTGCAAGTGCAATAAGTTCGCGCGTTTTTTCATCAAGAACATTGCCTTCTGTTGCTGCAGCGTTTAAAGCGCCATAGGCTTGTAACATTTTTGGATATTTTTTACCGAGTTCAGCAAAAGATTGTTTTGTATGAGCGGTTTGATGTTTCCAGTCTTCAAACATGATATTTCTCCTTAAAAGTGAGTGAAAAAGGATTATGAGCCGATAACGGCATGGGTAATTTGTTCAACTAAGCGTTTATAGATGTTAGTTGCATCATTCGGACCAACTTTTATTTCGATGATCGTGGTTTCTCTGCGTAAATAAGCTTGTTTAAGCGCTGAGCCTAAATCTGCCCAAGTAAATGGGCGAGTATATTTCAAATCGAAAGTTGCCGCAAGTTGAGAGAAATCTAAATAATGCGGCAAGCGATAAAATCGATCTTTCACTTCCGCATCCACAGGCAACATATCAAAAATGGCACCGCCATTATTGTTGATCACAAAAATAATCGTAGGCTGTTTAACTTTTTTGAATAATGCCAATGAATTGATGTCATAAAGCGTAGATAAATCCCCAATCATTGCCACTAAGGGTAAGTTGTTACCGACGCTAACACCTGCTGCGGTGGCTAACAAACCATCAATACCGCTTGCACCACGATTTGTATAAACTGGATAGTTTTCTGGTAATTTAGCTAATGCATCAGCCAAGCGTACAAACAGACTATTGCCTAAAAATAGCACGCCTTTATTTGGCAGTATGCGATCTAGATGATGTGCTAGCGAGGCTTCATTCAAACTACTGCCCACTTGTTGTTCAATAAAGTTGCTACAGAATTTTGCTAAGGCTAAAGGTTCAAGTAACCAAGCTTTTTGTCGTAGCGGTGGATGTGCGCGCAGCCAGTGATGTACTTTGGCGTGGAAACGGGTGTGCTTATGGTGAACAGGGTCGATCAATTTGTGGGTGGTATCTACGATCCAATATTCTTTGTTGAATTCCGCGAGGAATTGATTAAGGCGTTTGCTGATCAATCCTGAGCCGAACTGGATCACAATATCTGCGTCCAGTAATTTTTGTTTAACGGTTTCATTGGCTAGCCAAATGTCAGCGTAAGGGGTGGTGCTGGTGACACCTGATTGAATATCCGTTAACAGTACCCATCCCATGCTATTTGCCCATGCGCTGACGCCAGCACTTTGTTCTAATGGCAGATGTCCTACCACCACGATGCCGCGTTGTGTGCGCCAATGATCCCAATTTTTTTGTACAACAACCTCCACTTGATTTTTTTCATGGGTAATCCAAGGTTGATTTTTGGCTAGCCAAGATTGAATACTGGATAGCCAAGGATGGCTGTCAACTTCCTCTTGGGTTGCACCATAAAGGGGTTCGGCGAAAGGCACATTAAGGTGGATCACACCGCCCTTGCTTTGTTGCTGATAACAGGCTTGTTCAATATGAGAGATTAGCCAACTTGGTTGATAATCCTTACTTGGGCGCGGTAGATTGAGTGCGGAGGTAGGATAATCCGCAAACATATTTTGTTGTAGAATGGCTTGATTTGCCCCACATTCTAATAATTCAGGTGGGCGATCTGCGGTTAAAATAATCAGTGGAACACTGGTTTGACGCGCTTCAATAATCGCAGGATATAAATTTGCTGCAGCTGTGCCAGAGGTTACGATTACCGCCACTGGTTTATTGGTTGATTTAGCAACACCTAAGGCAAAAAAGCCTAATCCGCGTTCATCGAAATGAGTATGGCACAAGATGCGTTGATTTTGTTGTAGTGCTACCGCCTCCAAGGTTAAAGGAGTTGAACGTGAGCCGGGAGCAATGCAAAAATGGGATACGCCTTGACGTACTAAGGTTTCTAAAATCACCTTCGCCCAACAACGATTAAATACACTTACTGACATTTTCACGTCCTCTTTTCTATTAATTACTGTTGTAGTAAAGACACCAAGCTTGTGGCTTTACGTTCAATTTCTTGCCATTCTAACAAGGGTATTGAACCTTCAACAATCCCTGCACCTGCAAAAACGTGCAGTTGGCTTTGATGTCCTTGTTGTTCGATAAAGGCAGAGCGAATGGTAACGCAAAAATCTGCTTGTTCAGGACTGATATAGCCTAATGTGCCAGCGTACCAACGGCGATCAAAGTTTTCGATGTTTTGTATGGCCTTTTGTGCTGCTTGTTGCGGTAAGCCTGCAATAGCTGCCGTTGGGTGGATCGCTTTTAAAATATCCTTATCGCCTGCATCTTGTTTTAACTCAGCTTGGATTTTTCGTCTTAAATGTTGCACCTTGCGCAGTTTTTTTAATTCCACTGGTTCAATATGAATATGATTAACAAATGGCTCTAATTGCTCACAAATTCCATTGACTACAAGCTGGTTTTCATATTCATTTTTCGGATCATGTAATAACCATTGCCCTTGTTGCTCATTTAGTGCCTCATCTTGGGTCATAAACGCGGTACCTGCTAGCGCCTCTGTTTTGAGTTGTTCAGCGCGACGGCGATAAAGCAATTCAGGGGTTGATCCTAAAAAAGTAGAATTGGCATTTTTCGCAAATAAAAAGTGATAACAGCCTAAATTATGACGTTCACTTTCTGCAAGAAAATCAATACCCTTTAAGGTTTTTTCCGTACTAAAAACACTTTCATTTGCCAACACAATTTTGCGCAAAGCACCTTGTTTAATTTGGGCTAAACCTTGCTCTACCCAGTTGCACCACTGTGCTTGATCCGCTTGTTGGCGTTGTAGTTGAATGGATTGTTGCACAGGCGCAAAGGGCAATGTGCGTTCAAAATGTTGTAATTCTTGTAAAATTTGCTGTTTCAATTGAGTGGTGTTTGAGGCGAGATCCTGTGCTGAGATAAACAGACTCACTTCCAGTTGCTGTTGATTTTGACGCAATAACACACGAGGCAAAATAAATTCGGTGGCGCCTGTGAATTGCATTCCACCCAACAAAGGTAATTGTTGTTGCGTCACAAATTGTTCTGCTTGTGTCATATCTTCAAAGCGACAAACTTCACCAACGCTAGCCCACACACTTGAACCATCGCGAATATTCAAATAAAACTGCGGATAACTTGTTTGTGCTTTTAACCAATTTAATAGATTAAAACTTGGTGTAGTTACCACTTTTAAGCAAGTGATGGCAGGCTCAGGTTGTACTTGATAGGTTTCAAGTTGCGCCATAAGTTGTGCCTTAATAAATTGCAAATTATCCATTTTGAAAAAGCATTGTTTTTAGCATAAAAATAAGTTAAAAATAAGCACTCATTCTACCGCACTTTAGCAGAAATTTTCATAAAATATTTTCCAACAATATACCTCGCAACATTTCTTCTAAATGGCTATTTCAGTTATACAACATAAGGTCGTGGCGATGACATTTTTCCCTAAATCCGATAAGTTGAATCACGTTTGTTATGATATTCGTGGTTCTGTACACAAAGAAGCTCTTCGACTTGAAGAAGAGGGGCATAAAATTTTAAAACTTAATATTGGCAACCCAGCGCCCTTTGGTTTTGAAGCGCCAGATGAGATTTTAGTTGATGTGATTCGCAATTTACCTACCGCACAGGGCTATTGTGATTCCAAAGGGTTGTATTCCGCGCGTAAAGCCATTGTGCAATATTACCAATCAAAGGGCATTCATGGCGCCAGCGTAAACGATGTGTACATTGGTAACGGCGTATCTGAACTGATTACCATGTCTTTGCAAGCCTTATTAAATAACGGCGATGAAGTGTTAATCCCAGCACCTGACTATCCGCTTTGGACAGCCGCAGCGACCTTGTCAGGCGGTAAAGCAGTACATTATTTGTGTGATGAAGAAGCCAATTGGTTTCCTGATATTGAGGATATTAAAAGCAAAATCACCAGCCGTACCAAAGCTATTGTGATTATTAATCCTAACAATCCAACGGGCGCGGTATATAGCAAAGAATTGTTATTGGACATCGTGGAAATTGCACGTCAACACAATTTAATGATTTTTGCTGATGAAATTTACGACAAAATTCTCTACGACGGTGCAGTGCACCATCATATTGCGGCGCTAGCGCCTGATTTATTAACCGTAACTTTCAATGGGTTATCCAAAGCCTATCGCGTGGCGGGCTTCCGTCAGGGCTGGATGATTTTAAACGGACCGAAAAAACACGCGGCAGGCTACATTGAGGGCTTGGATATGCTAGCCTCAATGCGTTTATGTGCGAATGTGCCAATGCAACACGCCATTCAAACGGCGCTAGGCGGTTATCAAAGCATTAATGAATTTATTTTGCCAGGCGGTCGTTTATTAGAACAACGCAACAAAGCCTATGAATTGATCAATCAAATTCCCGGTTTGAGCTGCGTTAAACCAATGGGCGCTATGTATATGTTCCCGAAAATTGATGTGAAAAAATTCAATATTTACGATGATGAAAAAATGGTGCTAGATTTGTTGCTGCAAGAAAAAGTCTTGTTGGTCCATGGCAGAGGATTTAACTGGCATTCGCCTGATCATTTCCGTGTGGTTACCTTGCCTTATGCCCATCAAATTGAAAGCGCCATGAGCAAATTAGCCAATTTTTTAGCAAAATATCATCAATAATTTTCCTTTGGGTACGAAGCAAAAATTCGTACCCATTTTCATTACACACAAAAAAACATGTCTGAACATATCTATTCTGTTAGCCAACTCAACCAATCTGTGCGTCTTATGTTGGAAAACCAACTTGGCTACATTTGGTTGACAGGGGAAATTTCTAATTTTACCCAGCCTGTTTCTGGTCATTGGTATTTAACCTTAAAAGATGAAAATGCACAGGTGCGTGGTGCCATGTTTCGGCAGAAAAATTTGCGCGTTAATTTTCGACCACAAAATGGTATGCAAGTGCTTGTGCGTGCTAGTGTCAGTTTGTATGAACCGCGTGGTGATTATCAAATCATCATTGAAAGTATGAACTTGGCTGGAGAAGGTTTACTTCAACAGCAGTTTGAAGGGTTAAAAATGAAGCTAGCGGCGGAGGGATTGTTTGCACAACATCTGAAAAAACAATTGCCCCATTTTTGTCGCGCGGTAGGCGTGGTAACTTCCAAAACAGGGGCTGCGCTACAAGACATTTTGCACATTCTGCAACGCCGAGATCCGAGTTTAAAAGTAGTGATTTATCCAACGGCGGTACAAGGTAAAGAGGCTGCGACAGAAATTGTCAATATGATCGAACTGGCGAATAAGCGAAAAGAAGTGGATGTGCTTATCGTGGGGCGTGGTGGCGGTTCAATTGAGGATCTGTGGTGCTTTAACGAAGAGATTGTCGCACGGGCGATTTTTGATTCTCAATTGCCGATTATCAGTGCCGTTGGACACGAAACCGACGTTACTATTGCGGATTTCGTGGCGGATTTACGAGCACCAACGCCATCTGCTGCTGCGGAGTTAGTGAGCCGTAATCAAGGGGAATTGCTGGCACATTTCCAATATTACCAAGAACGTTTGGAAATGGCCTTAGATAGAGTTTTCCAAGCTAAACAACAGCAATTACAACAACTTAAATTTGCCTTACAACAGTTGCACCCTCAAGCAAAATTACAGCATCAAAAGTATAAACTTTTACAGCTCAAGCAATCTTTGCAACTTGCAACTAAGCATTATTTACAAAATTACCAATATCAGCTCCAGACTTTGCATAAAGGCTTACTGGCGAGTAATCTTGGTTTTCAAGTAGAGAAACATCAACAATATATACAACAAATTGAACAACGCCTTATTCGAGCTATTCAATATCAGTTTAAATTAAAGCAGAATCAATTGGCCAAAGCTTGTGGCCATCTAGACAGTTTAAGTCCGTTAAATGTGCTTGCTCGAGGTTATTCTATGACCGCTGATCACAATGGCGTTATGCTTACAGATATGCGGCAAGTTAAAGTGGGGGATGAAATCACCACCACTTTAGCGCAAGGTAAAATAATAAGTAAGGTATCTGATATTTTAGATTAATTTTTCTGCTTGGTGATTAGTGCACCTTTGCAAGCAAGCTCCAAATTGGCAGGCTAGCTGCCATAAAAAGTAAAATAAGCAGAGTAATAAAGCCTAGTTTCCATTTCTTGAATATATGGATAGCAAGAATGAGGGCGATAATTAGGTGTAATGCAAAATATAAAATCAACGCTAATGGATTGATAAATAATGGATTAGATGCTTGGGATGCTAATAAAAGCAATGAGCTGAGCGCATTGATAAACAATAGCGATATCATCGCGAATGGTAATAAGTCGATAAATGCTTGTAAGCGGTTTTTGCTCACCACTAAGAAGATGTTCGCTAAGATGATCCCCACTAGTATTTGTGCAAAAATGTTGTAAGGAAGATATTGCTCAAGGGAAAGTTCAAAGAAAATAATTAGGTAGCTTAGTCCGGCTAAAATACCAATGAAGGCTGCCATCATAAGGCCTGCGCGTAACGCTTTTTTATCTTCCGCTTGAGCATTTGTGGCGATAACTAGACCAATGCCCATTAAACAGATCATATCCGTTAAGGCAAAATGATAGTTTGAGAATAAACTAGTTAAAAACCAAATTCCCCAGAACAGCAAAGGAGCAAGATTTACTTTAGCCAAGCGGGAACGTTGTCCGGGACAGATTTGTCCTTTGATAAACACCAAGATGCAAATTAATTGAGCACTTAATACAGCAACGGCTAAATGCGGAATCGCTTTATTTTCCGTTTGTAAGAATAAGGCAAAAAAATCCAGAATAAGTAAGAGTAAAATAGGGAAACTAGCAAAGAATGCGGTTTGAATAATTGGTTGTTTGTGGTCGCTCATGATGATTCCTGAACAATTAAAAATGGACGGCACATTATGCAGAAATTCAAAAGCTGGGTCAAAGTTTCCTATTTCTAAGATTTATTGTTTAAGGGCTGTATTAGATTAGCATCAATGCTATACTACGAAAATGAAAATAGCTCATGGGGCGAAATTCACACTAGGCATTGACACCACTAAACTCGCAACCAAACTGGCAACCAATACCATAGCGAATCCCCCTAATGGTGGCACGAATAATGCTGATGCTAACAAATTAGTTACCGCTTCAGGCGTTACCTCTTACACCACAGATAACTTTGCGAAAAAAGACGGTTCAAATTTAGTGAACAATGACCAAGGTGCATTAGAGGAAGTTGCACAACAAAATTATGCGAAAGCACTTTCCAAAAATGCCAATATTACAGAGGCGGCGAAACGTAAAAATATTTTAGTTACGGATACGCAAGTAGGTAACGCCCTTGATAGATTAGAAATAAAATATAAATACAACACAGAGGCCGCAAAATCAGTCAAGCTTTCCGATGGGTTGACCTTTAAAGCAGGAACGGCGAATGGTAGTGATGTTGGAGTGGTTAAATCAGGTATCGCAATCTCAACGGAAGCAAATGGCATTGTTACTATCGGGCTTGATAAGGCAACAAGAGATAAAATTGATTCGGCCATTGCTTCTACAAACGAATTTATTGTAGAAGCAAGTACGAATACCACTATAACGAAAAATGACACTGAGGCAGGAAAAATCAAATATATTGTGGATGTTAAAGAAAATCTAACCAATGTAAACGCTATTAAATCAAAAGAAAACCACAACTTAACCTTGACACGCCACAATGGTTCGCAAATAGTGTTACATTCAGACAGTATTTCGTTGACGACAGGTACGGGTGCTGATGCAAAAACAATTCGTATCGACCAATATGGCAGACTTTCTGGTGTTGCTGATGGGGTAGAGGATGATGAGGTGGTCAATGTGAGACAATTAAATGAGAAATTTGCCCCAGTTGATAGACTTACCTCAAAAGTTAATCGTCTTGAACAAAATGCTTATGGTGGTATTGCTAGTGCAATCGCTTCTGCTAACGTGCCAACTGCACAAAACAGTACTCAAAGCCAAACCTTTGGTATTGGCGTTGGCTCATACCGCGGTGAAGCAGCCCTTGCCCTTGGTTTATCTGGACAAAACAATACAAATAATATGATTTGGAAAATTACAGGGGCTTATGACACAAGCGGTGCTTGGGGAGTTGGTGCAGGTATTGGCTTTGCTTTTGGAGCTAAAACGACACACAGTCAGCAACCAACGCATAGCCACATAGAAATTGGTGCGTTAAAAAATGCAGTGAGATCCTATGAAATGAAAATTAACGACCTTCATAAAAGAAATCAAAGTTATGAGGAAAGAATTCGTTTATTGGAAAGTAAAATAGAAAAATTGCTTAATAAATAGATATAAAATAACAATCCGCATGTGAAACGTGCGGATTGTGTTTAATAACGCATTAAAGCGAGTTATAAAAAATCACAAGAATAATCACAGGAATAACATATTTCACGTAATTGAACCATATTTTGGTAAAACTTTCACTTGCACCCAATTCTTTTTTTGCCTCATCTTTTAGAACGAAACCAACGAAAATCGCCCCACCAAGTGCCGTTAAGATAAACAAAATATTACCACTGACATAATCAAAAGTATCAAAGATGCTTTTACCCATAATGGTGAAATCTTTCCAAGTGCTATCTCCAAGCACTGATGGAATATTACCTAACACAAAGATGACCCCTAACGTCACTGCGATAGATTGTTTGCGACTAAGCCTTGTTCTTTCTTGCAATATGGTAATGATCACTTCATAGATTGTCAGGGACGTGGTAAGTGCGGCAATCATTAATAAACTAAAGAAAATCGTAGCGAACACGGTACCATATGGCATATGGGAGAATACGATTGGCAAGCTTTGGAATACTAAGGTTGGTCCTGAGTTTGGTGCAACGCCGAAAGTGAATAATGAAGGGAAAATCATAAAACCAGCGGCAAGTGCAATTAAGGTATTTACTACACCTGTAATTGTAGCGGTTTTTACGAGATTTTCTTTTTTATCAAGATAGCTTGATAAGGTAATTAACACGCCGAAACCAAGACTTAATGCAAAGAAGACTTGACCTAGTACGAACACAAACAGTTTAGGCGTTATTTTTGAGAAATCAGGTACGAGATAGAATTTAATACCTTCCATTGCCCCCGGTAATGTTACATTGCGGACAATCATAACTAATAGGAAAACAAATAAAATTGGCATTAAATATTGCACAGAACGTTCGATACCGTCCATTACCCCTTTAGCAAGAATAATGTAGTTTGCTAATACGAATAAAGCGGTATAGAGCAGAATAGAAACAGGGCTATTTTGAATGTGATCTGAATAGAATGTTGATGTAAGCTCATTAGTTACGGGAGCGGATAAATCTAAATTGCCCGTAATTAAGCTACCAATGTAGGTAAGCACCCATCCACCAAGCACCATATAGTAGGCTAAAATACCAAATGAACCGAGTAATCCCATATAGCCTAGAATTTTCCACGCAGGATTAATTTTTTTTCCATTGGCTTCGCCACCATAAGCGTCAATAGAGTTGACACGAATTCGTCTTCCGATAACGTTTTCCACAAGGATCATTGGAATGCCGATGACGATCATTGCAATACAAAATAATAAAACATAAGCACCGCCACCATTTTCACCCACTAAGTAAGGAAAACGCCAAGTTGCACCAAAACCAATCGTTGCACCTGCAACGGTTAATACATAGGTCAATCGACTAGACCAAGATTGTCGATTTTTTGTTGTCATTGTGTACACCTCTCAAAGGATTAGGGGAGGAATTTTTCTAATGAAAACTGCATTGTTAGAAAAACGATGAAAAGACGATAAAAAATAATCAAGTATTCGTCTAAAAGTTAATAAAGGGCGTATTACTACGCCCATTTTTTATATTAAATTAAGCTAACGCTGCTTCTGGTGCAGTGTATGCTAAACCAAAGGCATCACTTACGCCTTTGAATGTACATTTACCGTTATAGGTATTTAAGCCTTGTAAAAGGGCTGGATCAGAAAGACAAGCCTCTTTCACGCCTAATTTAGCGATTTTCAGACCATAGTTTAATGTTGAATCAGTTAAACCTAAGGTTGAAGTGCGTGCTACACAGCCTGGCATGTTTGCTACACAGTAGTGGATTACACCATCAACTTCATAAATTGGTTCATTGTGTGTGGTTGGTTTTGATGTTTCAAAACAACCACCTTGGTCGATTGCAACGTCTACTAAAACCGCGCCTTTTTTCATTAATTTAAGATCTTCACGGCGTAATAAATGTGGAGCTTTTGCACCAGGGATTAATACTGCACCGATAACCACATCCGCGTCAGGTAATAAATCTAAAATATTACCTCTTGAACTAGTGCGAGTTTTGATCTTCATATCGAAAATTTGATCGATATAAGCTAAACGTTCTGCGTTAATATCTAAAATCGTTACATCAGCACCGATACCCATGGCGATTTGTGCTGCATTAAGACCTACTACGCCACCTCCTAAAATCACAACTTTTGCTTTTGGAGTGCCCGCGGTACCACTTAATAATACGCCTGCGCCACCGAAGGTTTTTTGAATATATTTTGCAGATTCAAGAGTTGCTAAACGACCAGCAATCGCACTCATTGGCGCTAAGCAAGGTAAACCTGTAGGGGTTTTAATAGTTTCATAAGCCACAGCTTGAATTTTCTTCGCTAGAAGCATTTCTGTGAGGGGTTTATCTGCTGCAAGGTGGAGGTAGGTATAAAGGATTTGGTTTTCTCTAAAGTAGTCGTATTCACATTCAATCGGCTCTTTAACTTTGATAATCATATCGCTTTTCGCAAATAACGTTGCTTTATCCGTGATTTCTGCACCTGCTTTGACGTATGCTTCATCACTAAACCCAATTTCTGCTCCAGCATTTTTTTCAATGTAAACTTTATGTCCAGCTTCAACATAAGATTGTACGTTAGCAGGCGTTAAACCAACGCGGTACTCTTGAACTTTTACTTCTTTTGGACAACCAATAATCATTTTATTCTCCTTATGAAAGTTTTTTAGTTATATTGCTATTTTTTACAAAACAGCAGTAATCGTTACACTAACTATAATTTATAGTTGGGGTGTAACAACTTATTTACATTATATTCACAAAAGAAAATAAAGACTGTGATTCAGTTCACATTTAAAACAAAAAGAGCTGAAAAATAGACTTTTTCAGCTCTTTTGTTGAAAAAATAAGCTTATTTTTTCTCTCCAATTGGTAAAACTGTTCGACCATAAGATTCGTTGATCATCTCTGCAGCGGCTAAATAGAATGCACATAATGCAGTGATTAAACCTAAATAACCGCCTACATTTACGATCCCATGATTGCCAGTTGCATCACCGAAAGCTAATGTATAGAAAGTTAAGGTTAGGAAAAAGAAGATTGCTTGCAATGCTTTTGGTTTGCTGAAGGTTGCTAAGAACATCATTAGTGTAAATGTTCCCCAAACAGTTAAGTACCAGCCGATAAATGCAGGTTCTGCATTACCTTTGAAGAATACGGTAATTAACGCCCAAGACCACCAAAATGCACCATAACTAATAAACGCAGTGAAACCAAAGGTATTACCTTTTTTGTATTCAAACATTCCAGCAAACATTTGAGCGGTACCACCAAATGCAAAAGCCATACCTAAAACAAAACCGATGTTTTGGCTATCAAAAAACCACCGTTGATTAAACTGAGTAGCCAAGTTGTTAAAGCAAAACCACATAAGCCTAATGGACCAGGATTAGCATAATTTTTGGGGCTGACGTAGATTAGCTAGTATGTTAATCTACAAAAATGAAGATAACTCATTGTAAATTAAAGAAATCTATACAGAAAAGGCTCCTTGAGTTTTTTGTACTAGAAGTAACAGCTCGTTCAGCAGCGGATTTACTTGGTATTCAGCCCAATTCAGCGATCTTGTTTTATCGTAAAATCCGTGAAGTCATTAGCTATCATTTAGCACTTGAGGCTGATGAAGTATTTGACGGACAAGTTGAGTTGGATGAAAGCTATTTCGGTGGACATCGTAAAGGAAAACGAGGTCGTGGAGCAGCAGGAAAAGTGGCTGTTTTTGGGGTGTTGAAAAGGCAAGGGAAAGTGTTTACTGTGGTCGTCAATGATACGAAAACAACAACGCTAATGCCTGTTATAGCAAGGAAAATCAAGCCTGACAGCTGGGTTTATACAGACACTTATCGTAGTTATGATGCCCTTGATGTGAGCGAATTTCACCACGAACGAATTAACCATTCGGAACTGTTTGCAGTGAAACAAAATCACATCAACGGCATTGAGAATTTTTGGAATCAAGCTAAGCGGATACTCCGAAAATATAATGGAATTAACCGAAAAAACTTTCCTTTATTCTTGAAAGAATGTGAATTTCGGTTTAATTTTGGGACACCCAAAGAGCAACTTAAAACGTTAAGAAAATGGTGTGAAATTTAGGGCTAATCTACTACAGCCCCTTGTTTAATGTTATTTTTATTTCAAATTCACAGGTATATTTATGTGCGAACTACAACAAATTGGTAAGCAAGCAAAACAAGCAGCTTTTATCCTTTCTCAACTCTCTCAGCAACAAAAAAATGTAGCTTTATCGCTAATTGCAGATCAATTAGAACAACAATCAGAACGTATTTTGCAAGCAAATGCAAAAGACATTCAACTTGCACAAGAAAATGGTTTATCAGAGGCGATAATTGATCGCTTATTGCTTACCAAATCTCGTTTAAGCGCAATTGCTAATGATGTGCGTCATGTGATTTCTTTGCCCGATCCTGTGGGAAAAATTATTGATGGCGGTGTGTTAGATAGTGGCTTACGCATTGAGCGTGTGCGAGTTCCTTTAGGCGTGATTGGTACAATTTACGAAGCGCGCCCGAATGTTACTATTGATGTGGCAACCTTATGTTTGAAAACAGGCAATGCGGTGATTTTGCGTGGCGGAAAAGAAACTCAATATTCAAACAAAATTTTGGTGGAAGTGGTGCAGGAGGCGTTACAACAGGCTGGGCTACCTAAAGAGGCGGTACAGGCGATAACTGATCCTGATCGAGCCTTAGTTATGGAATTGCTTAAACTTGACGCTTATGTAGATATGATAATTCCTCGTGGCGGAGCGGGATTACATGAATTATGCAAACAACATTCTACTATTCCTGTGATTGTGGGTGGAATTGGTGTTTGTCATTTGTTTGTAGAAGAAAGTGCGGATTTAGATAAAGCCTTACCTCTTATTGAAAATGCTAAAACTCAACGGCCAAGCACTTGTAATACTTTAGAAACCTTATTGGTACAACGTAGCATCGCTAAGGTGTTTTTACCCAAATTAGCTAACCATTTAGCCTCTAAAAAAGTGAATTTCCATGCTGACGAGGAAGCATTGGTAATTTTACAAAATTGCACAGATAGCGCTTTTGCTGTGCAAGAGCAGGAGCTTCGCCAAGAATGGCTCTCTTATGATTTGAACGTGGTTGTGGTAGAGGATATTCACCAAGCGATTGCGCATATTCGCGAATATGGTAGCCAGCATTCTGACGGTATTTTGACAAGCTCACAACAATTGGCACAACAATTTATTGCTCAAGTGGATTCTGCTACGGTGTATGTGAACGCAAGCACACGTTTTACCGACGGTGGGCAATTTGGTTTGGGCGCGGAAGTGGCGGTAAGCACACAAAAATTGCACGCACGAGGTCCAATGGGATTGGAAGCTTTAACCACCTATAAATGGGTGTGTACTGGAGATTATATTTCTCGCGCTTAATTTAAGTGTAGTTAGAAAAAAGCCTGCCCTACTTTTTTGATTGCACTCTCTCCGAAGAGCTTTAAGAATTTTCTCTCTTCTTTTCTGTATGAGAGCGAGGAGAGGATAATGAAAGGGGAACGATTAAAAGATAAAAAAAACCGTTTACGATTTAGTAAACGGTCTTAATGATTTATAACTTTATGTAAGTTAAATAGCTAAATTATAGGCTTTCTGTGAAAGTACGAGTGATTACATCGCGTTGTTGTTCCGGTGTTAATGAGTTGAAACGTACTGCATAGCCAGAAACACGAATAGTTAATTGTGGGTATTTTTCTGGGTGTTTAACTGCATCTTCTAATGTTTCACGACGTAACACGTTCACGTTTAAGTGTTGACCACCTTCTACTTTTACTGTTGGAGCAACATCAACTGGTAATTCACGATATTCAATTTTTCCTAATTCACTTACTGCTACTACTTGATCTTCTGCGAAATCGCCTTTTGCACATAAGCAACGAGCTTCGCCTTTTTCACTGTCTAATAACCAAAATGAATTTAATAAATTGTCATTTGCTGCTTGGGTAATTTGGATACCTTTGATCATTTGTATGCCTCCTAATTGGCGATGAGTTAATCAATTTAAACGCGCAAAATTTTATCAAGATTTTTGATGATTTCAAATTATTTTGATATGGAACAAAGACTTTTTAGGTGGTGTTTTTTCTGTTTTGATAAATATCAAGATAATATCTATGTCTTTGATTTTAAATTAAAAATAATGCAACATTAATTTTACATTTTATTAACATTTTGCTTCGGTCTATGAATTTATTCTAGGCTTCTTTATAATGATCAACAAGGTTAAATTCTACCCAAAGGTACCGCTATGAAAACGTGGAAAGAAGTGCTTGGTTGTGAAAAAAAACAGCCTTATTTTCAGAAAATTTTACAGCAAGTTAATCAAGCGAGAGCAGATGGAAAAATTATTTATCCGCCTAACGAAGAGGTGTTTAACGCTTTTAAATTAACTGAATTTGGCGAGGTTAAAGTGGTGATTTTAGGCCAAGATCCTTACCATGGGCCGAATCAAGCTCATGGATTAGCTTTTTCGGTGAAACCAGGCGTTCAACCTCCCCCTTCTTTAGCAAATATGTATAAGGAATTGCAAAAGGATATTGTCGGTTTTCAGATCCCAAATCATGGCTATTTAATTTCTTGGTCGCAACAAGGGGTATTAATGTTGAATACGGTGTTAACCGTGGAACAAGGCATTGCTCATTCTCATGCGAATTTTGGCTGGGAAACCTTTACCGATAAAGTAATTAGCGTTTTAAATGAGTATCGAGAAAACCTTGTTTTTATGCTGTGGGGGAGTCATGCTCAGAAAAAAGGGCAGTTTATCGACCGTAATAAACATTGTGTTTTAACCGCACCGCACCCTTCTCCGTTATCTGCTCATCGTGGATTTTTTGGCTGTGGTCATTTTTCTAAAGCTAATCAATATCTTGAACAGCAAGGGTTAACGCCGATTGATTGGCATCTTTCCAATCTTTAATTATTTTTTATTAGGAACAACAATATGTTAGCCATAATCTCTCCTGCCAAAACTTTAGATTTTGAAAATGAAGTTCCTTCATTTGAGTTTACTCAGCCACAATTAACTAAGTATAGCGAGCAATTAATTGATATTTGTCGTCAATTTTCTCCCGCTGAAATTGCTTCTTTGATGTCCATTAGCGATAAATTAGCGGGGCTTAACTGCGCTCGTTTTGCTGAATGGCAAAAAGAACATAATACGCAGAATTCTCGAGCTGCAATTTATGCCTTTAAAGGTGATGTTTATACAGGTTTGGCGGTTGAAAGTTTATCTGAAAATGATGTGTTATTTGCACAACAGCATTTATGTATGCTATCTGGTTTATATGGTCTATTAAAACCTTTAGATTTAATGCAAGCATATCGTTTAGAAATGGGAACTAAATTGGCAAATCCTATGGGTAAAGATTTATATGCGTTTTGGGGAAATATTATTACAACCCATTTACAACAAGCAATAGACGCTCAAGGGGATAATGTATTAGTCAATTTAGCCTCTGATGAATATTATAAATCTGTTAAAGAAAGCCAATTAAATGCAACGATTATTAAACCTGTGTTTTTAGATAACAAGAATGGGAAGTACAAAGTCATTAGTTTTTATGCCAAAAAAGCGCGTGGTTTAATGTGCCGTTATCTGATTCAAAACCGCTTAACTGAAGTAGAACAATTGAAAGAATTTGATTTAGGTGGTTATTGGTTTGATGCACAGAACTCCACAGAAACTGAATTTGTGTTTAAACGTGATATTGCAGAATAATATGAAAAAAATTAAGTTTTCTTTTATTGCGCTTTCTATATCGGTGTTAGTAGCTTGTAGCACAGGTTTAATGCCTGTAATTTCTGGTGTTCCCAAAGAACTTCATTACCAGCAACGCACTTATCAGCTACAAGCACAACAAGATTTAGGAACTATCGCTCGCTTTGTCTATTTAACCGAAAATGAGCAGTTAAATAATTGGCAAAGTGCATTAGAGTTATTGCTAGATCCTAATGTGCTAACACAAAGTTTAGAGCAGCGTTTGGCTTTGCGTAACCGAGTTTACCAAAATACTGGGGTGCGCAATGCAAATCTTTATTTGGAAAATAATAGTCTTTGGGGCGTGATTATTTATCCCCCAACAGAAAAACATCAAGATTGGCAAATAGATGTTCTGCAAGGTAGAAATGTGCAAAATTGCGGTTTTATGCAGTATCAATTTTCAAGAAAATTTCCTGCCTCTGAAAACTTAGCGCAATTGACCGATAGCATTGCGCCACAAGAATTGGCTCGTCTGAAAAATAATCATTGGAAGTGGAATTGTGAATAATGTCTAACCTTTATTCTCAACAGGTGAAAAATGCAGCGCACTTTGCTATTTTGACTGCGTTGATTTTGATATTGGTAAAAGGCTTTGCATGGTGGCGGACGGACTCTATGGCGATGTTGGCTTCTATTGCAGATTCAGTGTTAGATCTCTTTTCCGCTTTGATGAGTATGTGGATATTGTGATTCATCATGAGCCTAGCAGTGTTGTTCAAAGCTCTACACATAAAATGCGAAGCTAGATCAAACCTTGAGAAATTTTCTATAAATTTTACTAGAGCGCTTTAGGTGAATAGTGTAATCTTAGCGCCGTTTTTTCAATTCATTATTTAACATTAAGAAGGGATTATTATGATTAAAAAAATTGCAGTATTAACTAGTGGTGGTGATGCGCCTGGTATGAATGCCGCTATTCGCGGCGTGGTTCGTTCCGCACTAGCCGAAGGGTTAGAAGTATATGGTATTTACGAAGGATATTACGGTCTATATCACAATAAAATTAAACAATTAACTCGTTATAGCGTATCCGATATTATTAATCGTGGCGGTACTTTTTTAGGTTCTGCTCGTTTTCCTGAATTTAAAGATCCTGCGGTTCGTGCAAAATGTGCGGAAATTTTACGTTCACATGGCATTGATGCTTTAGTGGTTATTGGTGGAGACGGTTCTTATATGGGAGCAAAATTACTCACTGAAGAACATGGTTTCCCTTGCGTGGGTATTCCAGGCACAATTGATAATGATGTCGCTGGTACTGATTATACCATTGGTTATCAAACCGCATTAGAGACCGCTGTAGATGCTATCGACCGTTTACGCGATACTTCAAGTTCTCATCAACGTATTTCTATTGTAGAAATTATGGGACGTCATTGTAGTGATCTTGCGATTTCTGCAGGTATTGCTGGTGGATGTGAATATATTGTTGCTTCAGAAGTGGCATTTAACCGTGAAGAACTCATTCAACAAATTGAGCGCAGTATTATTAAAGGTAAACGTCATGCGATTATCGCGATTACTGAATTAATTTGTGATGTAAATGAGTTAGCCCGTGAAATTGAATCAAGAGTAAAACATGAAACTCGTGCAACCATTTTAGGCCACGTTCAACGCGGTGGTACACCTTGTGCATTCGACCGTATTTTAGGTTCTCGTATGGGAGTTTATGCCGTTGATTTGTTATTGCAAGGTAAAGGCGGTTACTGTGTAGGTATTCAAAACGAAAAACTTGTTCACCACGATATTATTGATGCAATTGATAATATGCGCCGTGAATTTAAAGCAGACTGGTTAGCGATGTCTAAACGCTTAGACTAATCAGATAATTCGTTATCGAAGAGTAAAAACCAAGCGTTATGCTTGGTTTTTTTATGAGCTAAATTTTATAAAAAGTGGTTCGTTAAACTTCTAGACCTAACACTTTACGGCCGTTAATGCTAGCGATGTTAACCATTGCATCTAAATCAGGGAAACGGCAACCAGCCGCAAGTAAACTTAATTCCTGCCACATATCGCCTTCACAAAGAGGAACCATATAATCACAAATATTGTCAGTGCCAATAGCCACGGTAATACCTTCTGGGATCATTTCATCTGCCGGCGTTAAAGCATTATGGAATGGCATTAAATCTTCTTTGCGGTTACTGTCAATCCATGCCATTGGGCAGGCGATCATCATCATTTGTGCTTCGCGCATTTTTTCATAGAGTTTGTAGCGATATTCTTTGGAGTGCGCACCGATAGAAATGCCATGAATAGCCGCAACACGTCCTTGCATACCATGTTCTATGGTTTTATCGCAAAGTTGTTCTGTTTCTTTTTCTCTCGGCGAATTGAATTGGTCCACATGAACATGGCACATGATGCCAAGGGATTTTGCTTTATCTAACAGAATATCCATTGCTTCTAAACCACGTCCGTAATCAAGTTCATCGCGATAAGGCAAACCACCAATCATATCAACCATTTCTGCACCAATATCAAACCAACGGCGGGCAGTTGGCTCAATAACGCCTTTTAAGGTTTGGTTAGCAAATTTTAAGGTAATATCATGTTTATACACTTCTCTTGCTTTATGTGCGGCGATAATGGCACGATCTTCGCAAATAGGATCAATATCAACAAATGTACCAAAGGCGGTTACCCCCTGAGAAATCATTAACTCAATGGATTGACAAAAACGTGCGTAATAATCATCGACGCTAGAGGTTCTTTTAACTTCATCAACTAAATCCCATTTCTGCTGTAGATTACTATTGTGATAAATACCAATTTTTTCGGGAGTCATAGTAAAAGCACGATCTGCGTGAGCATGTGCATTTACCCAGCCCCCTTTTTTGATAATTTCATCACGAATGAAAGTTTTAAAGCTACGAACATGGTTTTTCATGGTTTTCCTCTGGAAGATATACGATTGAGAATGGTAAAGCGCTAGAAAACAAAAAATCCTCATCAAAAGAGGATTTGTTATTAAAGGAAAATAGAGAAGAGCTCAATCTGATTGAGCGATTGATAAGTGATCGATTAATGTTATGAAAAATTCTCTGATTTTTAATTAATAACATTTGGCTTCTATCCTAAAAAGTCGCGCGTTAGTATAAGGGTAAGCGAATCAAAAATATAATTGGTTTTGGCTATTGATTGTTAATGTTTGATTCTTCCTACTTGTTGATAAATGAACGCTCTTTGTTAAATACTTCAAGGAATAGGCCTAATGGCGGTCTATTTGATGATTCTAATTGGTTACGTTGGTTATATTTCTGGTAGTTGCCTTTTTTATCAATGTGATATTGTGTTCCGTCGGCGGTAATAATGGCATTCCAACGGTAATTGGCGACTAATGCCCAATTATGCTGAGGTTCAGTGAGAAGATCCTGCCCTTGAGAATAATCGCTAATTGGATTGTTAACTTTGAAAGCATGTTTCATTAGCGTCGGTAGGATATCTACATGACTAGTTAAGCCTTCTACTTTCCCTTTCATTAGCGCATTCCAAGAAATGATTAATGGTACTCGGATACTTTCTTCCGTGAAGCGATTATTCAATGAGTTTTGATTAGCGAATATATACCCATGAGATGCAGTAATGATAACAATGTCGGTATCTGCTATTTGTGGGAATGTTAGCGCCAGTAATTGATCGATTTTATCCAGCTGTATTAAGTAATCCTGTTCAGACAATCCTGTTGGAATGACTAAGTTCAAATAGCCCATTAATGGTTTGCCTGAATTTTTATTCTGCTCAAGCCATTTGGTGAAATCTGCTGTTTGTTGCTCATTGGAGAGCTTTCTTGTGGTGTTTTTTATTTGTGGGAAAAGTGCCTGTCTGAATAATGCTGTGCTGTTTTCTGAACTTGAAAAAACACCAATTTGATATTTTCGTTGTTGTAATTGTTGAAGCAAAACAGACTGAGTTTGATGACTTAATACGCTATCCAAATAGGTTGCACTTAAACCATAGAATAATCCCATTAAGCCTGTGTTTTCTTGATTTCCACTACTGTAATGTTTTTGATATTGTGTGGCGTTTTCTGCGAAGGCAGATAAGTTCGGCATTTTATCCGCAACTATAGCGTCGCTACGCAAGCCAGATAGGGTAATAAAAATCAAGTTAGGATTTTGTTGTTCTGTAGAAACCAGTGGATGTTTCGGATAGTCAAGTTTTAACGCATCAAGTCTTCCTTGTTCTGCAATACGTTGGCTGTATTCTTCTTTATCTAGAAAACCATGTTTTTCCAAAAATGAACGTGCGGTCATTGGATAAGATAAGGGAAAATTTGATTTCTGCATTGTGATCGGACGGTAAATAAAAGCGTCTGCCCAAGCATAAATAAGGTGTGCGGTAATAAAGCTACATAAAAAGAAAATACCTACAGGTCTTAACCATTTTTGTCGTTCTAAACTGCGTAGCTTTTGCCAAGACCAGCGGGAAAAGAGCATTTGTACCAATAGGATTATTGGCATTGGCGCGAAGAAAATTTGCCATACTCTTGAAAGTTCGCCATTGTCTGGGTTCACTAATAGATTCCATACTAGCGCCGATAAGTGCAGGTTAAATCTAAAAAACACCTCAGTATCAACTAACAGCAAAGTTAATCCAATGGTGGAAAAAATAACGGTGAGTCCTCTAAATGTTCGCTCATTTTTGATCAGAAAACTGAGAGGAAAGATGATTAACAAATAGCAAGTGAAAATAACAAAGCTGAAATGCCCGAGTAAACTAATAAAGAAATAAATTTTTCCAAATAAGGTATCAGGCCAATCAATGATGAAGGCGTAGCGAGAACCAATAGTGATAGCCCACAAAATATTGAATAAGGCAAACCAATGCCCCCATGAGATTTTTTTTGAGGTTTCTTCACGGAATTGTTTGCTGTTACGCCACCACATTTTGATTATTTTTTACCTTTAATTGAATCAAATAATGCATCTGAAAATGCTTGTGCAAGCACTGTACTTTGTGCGCTACCTACAGAATGCGTTAACAAATGTGTAACCATATTACCAAGCACCATAAGGGATAAATCTACTGGCGCTTGATGTTTTTCTAGTACTGCAGTCATTTCGGTTAAAATCGCGTTAATTTGCGTGTCTTGATATTTTGAATGTGTTGCCATTTTTATTTAGATATATAGGAAATAAGAAGTTTAATATCATACTCTATTATTGATTATAACCTAGAAATTTTTCTCGGCTATACAGTTAAAAATGTCAGGGTATAATAAGCCCTTTTTGAATTGAGTCATTTTAATAGAGAAGTCTATATGAGCATTATAGTAAATGAAATCGTGTTACATCAGTTAGTAAAACAAGTAGAACAAGACAGTATTCGATTAGCACCTCAATTCCGCCAACTTCCTTTGAGTATTACGCCAGAAATTGAGCAGATGATGTTGCATTTGCATCAAGCTTATCAAAGTAAATCAAAAGCTTATGCGCTTTTTGCGGCGGAGTCTGTTTTTGCTAGAGAAGTGAATCATTTTCTTGAGCAAGAGATTGATTTTCTAAAGTTTAGTCAGCAAGCAACATCACTTTTAGCAATGGAATTGGGGAAATATGTTTTTGCTGAACAAGGCACTCTTGTGTTTTGTCGTTATAATTTTTTAGCGACGGATTATTTGTTCATCGCGATGCTAGATAGTCGGGTGAGTATGTTGGTTGATGAACATTTAGATATTCATCAAACGCAATATTTGGATATTAGTCAATTTGATATCGCCGCACGGATTAATTTAACTGAATTAGGGTTAGATGCTCAATCCAACCGTTATTTAACCTTTATTAAAGGTAGAGTCGGGCGTAAAGTTGGAGACTTCTTTATGGACTTTTTAGGTGCGGAAGAAGGTTTAAATCCACAAGTACAGAATCAATGCTTATTGCAGGCGGTAAGTGATTATTGTGAACAAGGCGAGTTGAATAACACGCAAACTCAAGCAGTGAAAAAACAAGTGTTTGAATATTGTAAAGGGCAAATAGCGCAAGGCGAAGAAATTGCTTTAGCAGAATTGTCAGATGCAATGCCTGTTTTAAATGAGCAAGGGTTTAAAACTTTTACGGAATTGGGTGATTATGGATTGGAAGACAGTATTCCACCTGTTCGCAATGCATTGAAATCATTAACAAAATTTTCTGGCGCCGGAAAAGGTATAAATATCAGTTTTGATGCGGAATTGATCGAACAACGTATCTTTTGGGACGAACAGAACGATACTTTAACTATAAAAGGATTGCCTGCTAATTTACGCGATCAATTGCGGCGCCAACTGAAAGCATCTGAATGATTTGATAATCGACAAAAAGGTAAAGTTTAGGTATCATCGCACCTAATTTGCTCATATTAAAGAGGTAAAAACTATGCAATTAAAATCAATTATTATGGTGGCTGCTTTGTCATTAAGTATGGCTGCTTGTTCTTTGGATAAAGTGGTTTACCGTATTGATGTTCCTCAAGGAAATTATCTTAAATCTGATGCAGTTAAACAGTTAAAAGTCGGTATGAATGCAGAACAAGTACAATATTTATTAGGTACTCCAGTATTACATAATCCTTATGAAGTTACTCGTTGGTATTATGTTTTCTTACAACAAAAAGCATACGAGAAAGCGGAACAATACACTTTGGTTGTGAACTTTGACAACACCGGTGTTGTAACTGGCTTTGATTTAGATAAACCTCTTCCTGATTCATTAGCTCCAGTGGTAAATAATGAGATTATTTCTCATCAAGATATTCCATCTAAACCTTGGTGGAAATTCTGGAAATAGTTTGGCTCTAATATTTATACGCTTTTTCTATAGTATCTGATTTACTGAGAAAATTATGAAATCTAAAATTTTATTAGTTGATGATGATGTAGAGTTGGTTGAATTATTAGCTGAATTACTAACCCTAGAAGGTTTTCAGATTGATGTCGCTAATAATGGTCTTCAAGCTATAGAAAAGCTTGATTTTGGCTATGATCTTATTTTATTAGACATTATGATGCCAGAGCTGAATGGGATTGATACTTTAAGAGTTATTCGCGCTAATTATGATACGCCAGTGATTATGTTAACTGCTCGCGGTGACGATATAGATCGTATTTTAGGCCTTGAGCTTGGCGCTGATGATTATATTCCCAAGCCTTTTAATGATCGTGAATTAATTGCTCGAATTAAGGCTATTTTAAGGCGCACAAAAGTACAATTAGATCATAAAAGTAGTGGTTCTAGTTCCATGTTGAAAAATGAATTAGAGTTTTGTGGATTGGTTTTATACCCTAGTTGCGCACAGGCTTATTATGAGGGTGTTAATTTAAATTTAACTGGAACTGAATTTTCATTGCTACTTAAATTGGTGCTTAACCCAGGAGTTATCTTATCTCGCGAAGCTTTGAGTTTAGAAATTCTAGGTAAGTCATTAACGCCTTTTGAGCGATCGATTGATATGCATATGTCAAACCTCCGTAAAAAATTACCTGTTCGTGAGAATGATAGGTTATGGTTTAAGACATTAAGAGGTCGAGGTTATTTATTAGTTAAAGAACCAGAATAGTTCGATTTTAATATTTAGCATCGAGGAATGTATGCCATTACAAAAAGAATCTTTTTTTAATACTCTCTCTTTCCGGGTGTTTCTTTTTTTTTGGCTTACATTTTCTTTACTCACTATCGTTATATTTTCTTTCCCCTATGTTGATTCTCATCTTTATAAAGCGCTTAACCAAGATGAATTAACCCATTATGAACAAGAGATCATCTCTTCTATCCGTGATAAACAAATTGCGCGTATTTTAGCTGGCGTACCGCCAGAGCATTTAGATGCAAGTATTGTTGGACCTCGTCCTATACTAGTTAATTCTCAAGGTAAAATATTTGGTGCTAAGGCGAGTGAAATTGAATCCATCCGGCTATTTGCGATGAATTCAGATAATTTTACCAATCCTTTAAAGAAAACCTTTGAAAATACAAAACTAATTGGTCCATTTTCGCTACATTTAACCACAGAAACAGAGGAATCTTACCGCCTGTTCTTCATAGATTATGTTACCTATCAAAAAGAAATTGTTGGTTTTATCTTTGCGCATCCAGCAGTTTTGGTTGGACTGATTATTCTTATTTCTAGCCCATTGTTGTGGTGGTTATCTCGTAGTATCGCTAGACCTATTCGCGATTTACAAATTTCTGCACGTTCTGTGGCGCTGGGAAATTTCAAAGGTAACAAAGAGCTAGAAACGAATGGTTCTAAAGAGCTCAGACAAGTAGGTTATAGTTTTAATAAAATGACCGAAGCTTTGGGAGAGCAATTATCTAATCAACGTCAATTATTATCTTCTATATCCCATGAACTGCGAACTCCATTAACTCGTTTGCAACTAGCGTTAGCGCTGTTACGCAGAAAGGTTGGAGATATGTCAGAAATTACACGAATTGAAACCGAAACTGCGCGTTTAGAAACCATGATTCATGATCTTCTTTTGCTTTCTCGCCAACAATTAAATAGCCATTTAACGAGAGAAATCTTCCCTATTCATCAATTATGGGAGGAAGTATTAGAAGATGCACAGTTTGAAGCAGAACAACGCAAAATTAATTTTGTGCGTAATATTACTATCAAAAATCCAGAAAGATACTTTCTCAATGGTAACCAAGGTTTATTAATTAGTGCGGTTGAAAATATTGTCCGAAATGCCTTGAAATATACGAAAGATAGCATTCAAGTTTCTCTGTCTGTACAACATAAGCAATTGTTTATCGTCATCGACGATAATGGTGCTGGATTACCTGAAACTGAGTTTGAAAGAATATTCCAACCATTTTATCGTGTTGACGAAACAAGAACTCGGAAAACAGGTGGAACAGGTTTAGGACTTGCTATCGTTGCTAACGTGGTTAAAGAGCATCAGGGCAAAGTTTGGGCACAAGCAAGTCGTATAGGGGGGCTTTGTGTTACTGTTAGTTTGCCGCTATGGTTTGAAAAATAATTAATCTGTGAACCAAATCAAACTTGCCATTCTGCCTGTTTGTTTATCTCTGCGATAGGAAAAGAATTTATCGTTTTCCGAATAAGTACAAAATTCCCCACCGAAAATTTTATTTATACCGAGCGCCTTAAGTCTGAAACGCGCTAACTGATATAAATCGGCAAAATATTTTCCATTTTCTCTTTTATCGGCGCTAAATGCTTGATGACTATGAGGATCCTGCGCTAAAAATGCGTTTAATACCTCTTGTCCCACTTGGAAATACCGCTGGCTAATGGCGGGGCCTAACCAGGCAATAATTTCATTTTTAGGGCAACTAAATTTAGCCACTGTATTTTCCAAAATGCCTTCACATAAACCTCGCCAACCTGCGTGCGCTGCAGCTACTTCATTACCTTGAAAATTCGTAAATAACACAGGTAAACAATCCGCAGTCATCACTAAGCAAACTTGATTTGCTTGATTTGTATAAGCTGCATCTGCATTAATAACCTCGTCATTATTTGGAAGCTCAATAACCTGCGTGCTATGTATCTGGTTTAGAAACTTAGGGTAATAGGGTAAATTTCCTTGCTCTATTAATAGCTGTCGATTTTTTTCCACTAAATGTTGTTCATCTCCTACATGTAGGCCAAGATTGAAGCTATCGTACGGCGCTAAACTATATCCACCTTTCCTAGCAGTTGATAGGGCTATTACGTTATTTGGCGCTTGCCAATGAGGAGTTATAAATTGCATTAAAACACCTTAGTAGTCGAGTTCGTCTTTATGTAGTTGATAATCCGCTTTTAGCGCATTAATAAGCGTATTGAAATCTTCGGGCAATGGCGCATACCACTCCATAAGTTCTCCAGTGATTGGATGTTCCAAGCGTAGCATAATGGCGTGTAATGCTTGACGCTTGAATTCACGCATCACAGTCATAAATTCTTCTGTGGCGTTTTTCGGCGGTCGAGGGCGACCTCCATAGGTTTGATCCCCTAATAATGGGTGAGCAATGTGGGCCATATGCACGCGAATTTGGTGAGTGCGTCCCGTTTCCAAACGTAAACGTAGGCGCGTATAGTCTCGGAAATTTTCCATAATACGATAATGTGTTACCGCGGGTTTTCCCATCGGGTGAACTGCCATTTGTGTTCTTTTGGTGGGGTGCCGAGCCATAGGTTGATCCACCATTCCACCTTTAGTCATAACCCCACTAGCGACAGCTTCATATTCACGAGTAATTTTTCGTTTTTGTAAATCTCGAACTAACTTTGTTTGTGCAGGAATAGTTTTAGCGATAACCATAAGCCCAGTTGTATCTTTATCTAGACGATGCACGATGCCAGCTCTCGGCACTTCGGCGATTTGAGGATAATGGTAGAGTAGAGCATTTAATACCGTTCCGCTGGTGTTACCTGCTCCAGGGTGAACGACAAAGTTTTTCGGTTTATTGATCACTAAAATATGTTCATCTTCATAAACGATATTCAAAGGTAAATTTTCTGGTTCAAAACGCGTGTCATCTTCAATTTCCACATTGATCTCAATATGTTCGCCACCATAAACCTTCGCACGAGGAATGTTAGCAATTTCACCGTTAAGCAAAACTAAGTCAGATTCAATCCAAGTTTTTAGACGAGAGCGCGAGTAATCAGAAAATAATTCAGCGAGAGTTTGATCTAAACGTTGTCCCATTTGAGAGAGCTCAACTTCTGCCGATAGGGTAATATGTGCCATAAAGAAAAAATCCGTTAATGAGGTTTGATTATTTAATAATGTTCTATACAATAGCCCACTATTGTAAACCATTTATCAAAGCTCGTAAAAATAAGGATAATCCAATGCGTCAATTAAAATCCTTCGCTCTTATTGCGTTAACTGCAGTTGCCATTACCGCCTGTTCTGGCTCAAAAGAACAGGTAGAACAAGCGCCAGAACAGCAATTATTGCAAACTGGAAAAACTCATTTAGAAAGCGGAAATTACGCTCAAGCGGCACGTTATTTAGAGGCAGTAAGAAATCGCTTCCCAACGAGCGCGAATGCGGAACAATCTTTATTAAGTTTAATTTACGCTAATTACAAAATGGAAGATTATACTGCCACTCTCACTTTCGCAGATCGTTTTTTACAAGAGTTTCCTAGAAGTCCGTATTTAGATTATGTTGTGTATTTAGCGGGATTAACTAACTATTCTTTAGCGGAGAACTTCATTCAAGATTTATTTAAAATCGACCGTGCGACTCGTGAAAATACTTCATTGAAATCTGCTTACGCAAATTTCCAAACCTTAATCCAACATTTCCCTAACAGTACTTATGTTGAAGATGCGAAAGCAAGAATGGATTATATTCGAGAAGCCTTAGCGCGCCATGAGTTGGCTATTGTAAAATTCTATGCGAAACGTAATGCACATGTTGCGGTGGCAAATCGCGTGGTGGGTATGATGCAAGTTCACCCAGAGGCTAAATCAACTTATCAAGCTTTATCCTTCTTAAAAGAAGCCTATCAAGCGATGGGATTAAACGAGTTAGTCGCTAAAACCGAAAAACTGATTGAAGATAACAAAAATAATCATTTTTCTGATGTAGAGAAACCGCAGAAGAAAGAACTTCAATTCCCTATTCATTAATATTCCAATTGTTAACTTATCTGCACTTTGAGCCTTAGAATTTATCTAATTTGTTTGAAGTGCAGATTTTATTTTGATTAACAGAAATTATAGAGTCTGCAATGCAAACTAGCCCTTTACTTGAACATCTCATTGACAGTTTACGTTGTTTACCTAGCGTCGGTCCTAAATCCGCGCAACGAATGGCGTATCATTTATTGCAACGAAATCGAGCTGGCGGTATGGAATTAGCCAATATATTAACGGAGGCTATGTCTAAAATCGGACATTGTAGTCATTGCAGGACATTCACCGAAGAAGATATTTGTTCTATTTGCAAAAATCCTCGCCGTCAAAACTCAGGTTTACTTTGTGTTGTAGAGCAACCTTCTGATATTCAAGCCATTGAACAAACGGGACAATTTTCTGGACGATATTTTGTGCTAATGGGACATCTATCGCCGCTTGATGGTATTGGTCCAAGAGAAATTGGCTTGCATTTATTGCAGAAACGTTTGCAAGAGGAAAGTTTCCACGAAGTGATCCTTGCGACAAATCCAACCCCAGAGGGAGATGCAACGGCAAATTACATTGCAGAACTTTGCCTACAGCAGAATATTAAGGTTACTCGTATTGCACATGGTATTCCTGTGGGTGGCGAGTTAGAAATGGTGGACGGAACTACATTGACGCATTCTTTCTTAGGTCGTCGCCAATTAGGTTAATCTAATTAAATGAGATTGTTTATTGCGGAGAAGCCGAGTTTAGCTAGAGCTATTGCTGATGTGTTACCAAAGCCGCATCAGCGAGGTGATGGTTTTATCAAATGTGGCAATGAAGATTGCGTAACTTGGTGTGTTGGACATTTGTTAGAACAAGCGCAACCTGATCTTTATGATCCTCGTTTTAAGCAATGGCGATTAGAGCACTTGCCGATTATTCCGCAAAAATGGCAACTTATTCCGCGAAAAGATGTACATAAGCAATTAAAAATTGTGGAAAAACTAATTCATCAAGCGGATATTCTTGTTAACGCTGGAGACCCTGATCGTGAAGGCCAATTATTGGTTGATGAGGTTTTTCATTACGCTCAATTGAGTCCTGAAAAATTGGGGCAGATCCAGCGTTGTTTGATCAGCGATCTCAATCCTAGCGCCGTTGAAAAGGCAATTCAAAAATTACAATCAAATCAAAATTTCATTCCACTAGCAACATCGGCGCTAGCAAGAGCTAGAGCAGATTGGTTATATGGTATCAATATGACTCGTGCTTACACCTTGAGAGGCCGTCAAGCAGGGTATAAAGGCGTATTATCTGTTGGACGAGTGCAAACCCCTGTCTTAGGTTTAATTGTTCGTCGGGATTTGGAAATAGAGAATTTTCAACCAAAAGATTTTTTTGAAGTATTAGCGCATATCCAATCAGAATCTCCTCAGAAAATTGAGAGGGAACAAGCGGAATTGCCAGCATTTAAAGCCTTGTGGCAACCAAGTAAAGATTATGAAGATGAACAAGATGATGAAGGGCGGATGCTTTCTCAACATATAGTTACTGATATCGTTAGCAAAATTCATCAACAACCCGCGCTAGTGATTGATTCTGTGGATAAACGAGAAACAGAAAGTGCGTCATTACCTTATTCTTTATCTGCGTTACAAATTGATGCTGCAAAACGTTATGGATTCTCTGCACAAGAAGTATTAGATATTTGTCAGCGATTATATGAAACGCATCGTTTAATTACTTATCCTCGTTCAGATTGCCGTTATTTACCTGAAGATCATTTTACTGACCGAGAGAAGGTGATTAAGGCAATTTCCGCTCATATCGCAGAATATTCGCCATTACCTGATATTGTGAATTTGACTTACAAAAATCGTTGTTGGAACGATAAAAAAATAGAGGCGCACCATGGCATTATTCCAACGGTAAAAAATAAAACTACCAATCTAACTCAAAAAGAATGGAACATATACTATTTAATTGCACGTCAATATTTGATGCAATTTTGTCCTGATGCTTCCTATCGTAAAAGCAAAATTACTCTACAGATTTCTAATGAAACCTTTATTGCTCAAGCGCGTAATTTACAAGTAGCAGGTTGGAAACAATTGTTAGGGAAAGAAGATAGCGATGAACAGCAAGAACCTTTGTTACCTATAGTGAAAAAAGGACAATTATTGTTTTGTGTACAAGGGGAAATTATCAGTAAAAAAACGCAACCACCAAAACCTTTTACGGATGCGACTTTGTTATCTGCTATGACGGGAATTGCACGTTTTGTGCAAGATAAAGAGATAAAAAAAATTTTGCGTGAAACAGATGGATTAGGAACGGAAGCAACTCGAGCTGGTATTATTGAATTATTATTCAAGCGAGGATTCTTACATAAAAAAGGTCGTTATATTCATAGTACAGAGCCAGGACGAATTCTCATTAATGCCTTACCTGATTTAGCTACTCAGCCAGATATGACTGCTCATTGGGAATCTCAATTAACCAGCATTAGCCAAAAAGAAATGAGCTATCAGCAATTTATGTGGAAATTAACAAATGCATTACCTCAGTTAATGATGAATGTGAATTTAGTGGCATTAAGGGCGCTAAGTAACCTCACGCAAACAACGGAATCAATCTATAAAAAATAAAGTGATATTTTTTGTTTAAAGATTGGTTGAAATATTAGCAAAGTTACAAAAACAGAGGAAAATCGCTTGCATTGCTAAAGGAAGTTCTATAATATCCGCACGTTAATTTTTTTGCTATTTTACAAAGTCGAGAAGAATATAATGTATCAAGCTTTATTAATTGTTTATTTACTTGTTTCCATTGCTTTGGTTGGGTTTATATTGCTCCAACAAGGTAAAGGCGCGGATGCAGGAGCTTCTTTTGGTGCGGGAGCATCAGGTACTGTATTTGGGGCAGCTGGTGCAGGTAATTTCTTATCTCGTACTACAGCAGTTTTAGCGTTTGTATTTTTTGCTATCAGTTTAGTGATTGGTAACATTAATTCTCATCGTGATAATGTAACTAAAAGCCAGTTTGAAGATTTATCATCAACGGCAGAACAGATTCAAAAACAACAATCTGTTGTTCCTACAGTTGAATCTAAAAATAGCGATATTCCTCAATAATATAAAGAATTTATATCAGCTCTGGTGGTGGAATTGGTAGACACGCTATCTTGAGGGGGTAGTGTCCATCGGACGTGCGAGTTCAAGTCTCGCCCAGAGCACCAACGAATAAGAAGGCGGTTTTTTACCGCCTTTTCTTTTTTGTTGTTATTTTTGAGTTAGATAATCTAATAAAATTTGATGGTGATTTGATGTTTTAAATTGGCTAAATACTTGTTCGATGTATCCATTTTCATCAATTAAAAAACTAGTACGATGAATTCCATCATAGGTTTTGCCTAAGAATTTTTTCTCGCCCCACACGCCAAACTGTTCTGCTATTTCGTGATTTTCATCTGATAATAAGGTGAAGTTGAGCGCTTTCTTTTCCTGAAATTTTGCCAATTTCTCAGGGGAATCAGGACTAATTCCCAAAATAACTACATTGAGATTATCTAGTTCTGTTTTGTAATCTCGTAAGTTGCAAGCTTGCGTGGTACAACCCGGTGTGAGCGCTTTAGGATAAAAATAAACCAATACCTTTTTTCCTTTGAATTGTGATAGAGAAATTGATTCTTTTTTTGGATTTAAAAGGGTAAAGGTCGGCGCTAATTCACCAATTTTTAAGGTTTGCATAGTTACTCCTTGATATTTATGTTTATGAACAAGATAAAATGCAAAAAACTGCTTGCAAATCAGCGCTATTTTAGCGATCTTTAATCCCTTTACAAGCAAACACAAATCTCACAATAATCATTTACTTATATCAGGAGGCATTATGTCTAATTCTTATTTATTTTCAGGTAGTATTGTCGCTTTAGTTACCCCTATGGACGATCATGGAGAGGTGGACTTTGTTACCTTAAAAAAATTGGTGGAATATCATATTGCAGCAGGAACTGATGCGATTGTTTCTGTAGGCACAACGGGCGAATCTGCAACATTGAGTATTGATGAAAATGTGAAGACTATCTTAAAAACAGTTGAATTTGCAGATGGCCGAATTCCTGTTATCGCCGGAGCTGGTGCAAATGCAACGAGTGAAGCTATCGTGATGACCAAATTATTAAATGATAGCGGTGTGGCTGGCTGTTTATCTGTGGTGCCTTACTACAATAAACCAACGCAAGAGGGGATGTATCAACATTTTAAAGCCATTGCGGAATGTACTGATTTACCTCAAATTTTATATAATGTGCCAGGACGTACTGGTAGCGATATGTTGCCTGAAACCGTGGGACGCTTGTCCAAAATTGATAACATCGTGGGCATTAAAGAAGCCACAGGCGATTTAAGCCGTGTGCAAAAAATTAAACAGCTTGCAGGTGAAGACTTCATTTTCCTAAGCGGTGATGATCCAACGGGATTAGAATCTATGAAATTAGGCGGTCAAGGTGTTATTTCCGTGACGAATAACGTCGCCGCTGCGGATATGGCGAAAATGTGCGATTTAGCCTTGGCTGGTAAATTTGAGGAAGCGGAGCAAATCAATCAACGACTTGCTGGGTTACACAAAAATTTATTTGTGGAATCTAATCCAATTCCAGTGAAATGGGCTGCCTATCGTTTAGGTCTTATTCCTTACCCAATTTTACGTTTACCTCTCACTATTTTAAGCGAAGGCGCTCAACCTATTGTGGAAGATGCCTTAAAACAAGCTGGCTTGATTTCTTAATCGACTGATATTAAGGCTGCATTAACATAAAATGCAGCCTTTCTTTTTAGGATTAATATGTTTAATTCTTTATTACTTAAAAGAAATACCTTTGTTCTTTGTACAAGCTATGTATTATTAATGGGATTAGGCTTTCCAATTATGCGCTATATGAGCTTGCATTTTGACACCTTAAACAACAATGCGGTTCGTTTTCTATCGGGCGGTAGCTTATTTGTGCTTATTTGCTTTATTCGTTTTAGAGGTGAATTGAAGCTTGTTTTTAACAATGTTCGCTTACTTACCATTTTGCTGACGCTAGCTAGTTTAATGACATTAAATATGTATTTTTTCATTAATGGTATGCAACATACCTCAGCCTTATCTGGCAGTATTTTCGGTATCGTGGCGATGCCAATAGCATTAATTGCAGCGGCGCTTGTTTATCCCGATGAAAGACAAAAAGTAAAAGGAAAAGGCTTTGTTTTAGGCTGTCTTATTTTATTATTGGGATCCTTTATTTTTGTGTTTTCCGCGCATCCGCACAGACAAGAAGACAATTTTTTATTAGGTGCGATTTTTCTAAGTGTGGCGATTTGTATTCAAGCGCTGCAAAACCTTTTGGTGAAACGTATTGCTAAAGAGCTTAATGTGATTGTGATTAGTGCGTTTACGGCGTTTTTGTCTGGTTGTTTTTATCTTGTTCTTACTATTTATAACCATAAACTGGCGTTGTTAAGAGATGTCGCTTTTACTGATTTACTGGGATTAGCTTTAGCGGGGGTATATGGTATGTTGACAGGCATGCTTATGGCGTTTTTTATTGTGCAGCGGCAAGGCATTATTACATTCAATGTTATTCAACTGTTAATTCCTATTTCTACGGCATTTATTGGTTATTTAACTTTAGGTGAAATGGTTAACCTTACTCAAAGTCTTGGGGCTATTTTGGTGTTAATAGGAACCATTTTTTGTTTAAAACCAAATAAATAATGAAACAGGCAAACGAAAAGGTATAAAAAAGCTGATTTTATTATTTGCCTTTTTGCTGCGAATTTTAATAATGTAGGGCACTTTTTTACCGCGAAGGAAGAAAAATGGAAATTCAAAAAATTATTAAAGAAAATCAATTAGGTTTATTGTTTCAACAAGGATCGTTTGGTTTAGAAAAAGAAAGCCAACGAGTACATGCGGATGGTTCAGTGGTGACCACTGCGCATCCGAAAGTATTTGGTAATCGCTCTTATCATCCTTACATTCAAACAGATTTTGCAGAAAGTCAGTTAGAACTGATTACACCGCCCAATAATAAAATTGAAGATACGTTTCGCTGGTTGTCCGCTATTCATGAAGTAGTGCAACGTTCTTTACCTGAAGATGAATATGTCTTCCCTTTTAGTATGCCAGCAGGCTTACCGCCAGAAGATAAAATTAAAGTGGCGCAGTTAGACGATCCTGAAGATGTGGCATATCGTGAATATTTAGTGAAAGTCTATGGTAAGAATAAGCAAATGGTGAGCGGCATTCACTATAATTTTCAACTGGCGCCAGCGTTGGTAGATAGCCTGTTCAAATTGCAAACCCAGTATGAAAATCCAGTGGATTTCCAAAATGATTTGTACTTAAAAATGGCGAAAAACTTTTTACGCTATCAATGGATTTTGGTGTATTTACTCGCGGCGACGCCAACCGTAGAGGCGAATTATTTTCAACATGGCACGCCTTTAGCGCAAGGACAATATGTGCGTAGTTTACGTTCTAGCCAATATGGTTATGTGAATGATCCTGAAATTAAAGTGTCTTTTGATAGCGTGCAGCAATATGTGGAAACCTTAGAATATTGGGTGGCGACAGGTAAATTGATTGCCGAAAAAGAATTTTATTCCAATGTGCGTTTGCGAGGTGCCAAAAAGGCGCGCGATTTGCTGAAAAACGGTATTCGCTATCTTGAATTTCGATTGTTTGATCTGAATCCTTTTGAAATTTATGGCATGAGTTTATCCGATGCGAAATTCATTCATTATTTCGCCTTGTTGATGATTTGGATGGATGAAATTGCGGATCAGGAGGATGTTGAACTAGGCAAGCAGCGATTAGCACGAGTGGCGTTTGAACACCCATTGGCGCAAACAGAGTTTCGTATAGAGGGTGAGCAGGTGTTGACGGTAATGTTAAGCATGCTTGATGACATTGATGCGCCGCAAGAAATCACAGACATTGTGCTACAAAAATTAGCGCAATTTGATGACCCAAGTTTAACCATTGGCGGACGTTTATTAGTTGCATTATCGGCGCATGGCGGCTACCAACAATTCGGGGCGCAACTGGCGCAACAATATAAAGCAAGCGCTTGTGAACGTTTTTATGCCCTGTCCGCCTTTGACAACATGGAGCTTTCCACCCAAGCCTTATTATTTGATTTAATTCAGCGCGGTTTGAATGTAGAAATTCTCGATGAAAATGATCAATTTCTTGCGGTGAAATTCAAAGACCATTTGGAATATGTGAAAAATGGCAATATGACTGCCAAAGATAGCTATATTTCGCCGCTTATTATGGAAAATAAAGTGGTTACCAAAAAGGTGCTACAAAAAGCAGGTTTTAACGTGCCTCAAAGTGTGGAATTTACTTCGCTAGAAGAAGCGGTAGCTAATTATCCATTGTTTGAGAAACGCGCGGTGGTGATTAAACCAAAATCAACCAATTACGGATTGGGCATCACCATTTTCCAACAAGGCGTGCAAGATCGCGCGGATTTTGCCAAAGCGGTGGAAATTGCTTTTCGTGAAGACAAAGAAATTATGGTGGAAGATTATTTGGTGGGAACAGAATATCGCTTTTTTGTGCTAGGTGAGCAAACCTTAGCGGTGTTGCTGCGCGTACCTGCGAATGTGATTGGCGACGGTGTACATAGTGTAGCGGAACTGGTCGCCCTGAAAAATGATCATCCTTTACGCGGCGACGGTAGCAGAACGCCATTAAAGAAAATTGCCTTAGGCGATATTGAACAACTGCAATTGAAAGAGCAGGGATTAAGCGTAGATTCTGTACCAGCGCAAGGGCAACTGGTTCAATTGCGTGCCAATTCCAATATTAGCACTGGCGGTGACTCCATTGATATGACTGATGAAATGCACGAAAGTTATAAAGCACTGGCGGTAGGCATTACAAAAGCTATGGGCGCGGCAGTGTGTGGCGTGGATTTGATTATTCCCGATTTGAAGGCGCCAGCGCAAGCAAGTTTAAGCTCTTGGGGGGTGATTGAAGCGAATTTTAATCCGATGATGATGATGCACATTTTCCCTTATGCTGGAAAATCACGTCGTTTAACCCAAAATGTGATTGATATGTTGTTTCCTGAGTTATCTTTGGCATAATGGATTTTGGGATGAGAACCACCGCAAAAATTTGTTGGTGATTTTTATAAAAAAATGGTTGGATTTCCTTTCGCTTAATATTTGCTTAATATTTAATTGCTTTAATAAGCACATAGAAAGGACGTAACCTTTCAACTCAACTTTTATTCAACAACCTTTATTGATAGGAACTTATTATGAAAAAATTAATGACTTTAGCTTCTCTTTTAGCGGTATCTAGTTTGGCGGTGGCGCAAGGCGGTTTCCAATCTAACGCCTCCAATAATAATGGTGGGTTTGGTGGCTTCGGTGCCGCTATCACGACTGTTAAAGCGGCTAAAGAAGCTAGAGACGATAGCTTAGTTGCCATTGAGGGCAGCATTGTAAAACGTATAAGTGGAGATCACTTTCTTTTCCGTGATTTAGCAGGCAATGAAATTGAGATTGATGTGGATGATGATGCATGGAACGGACAAACTATTCAGCCAAATGAACGCATTGTAATTCAAGGAAAAGTGGACAAAAATTTCAGTTCTACTGAAATTGAAGTGGAAAATATCATTAAAAAATAATCTTCTATCTGCTACCTTATGTCTTTTGAACCTAGACTGGCAAGTCTAGGTTTTTTTATGCCTCAATAGGCTGAATCATACCGTTATCAATACGGAAAATACGATGTTTTTCAGGCTGCATTTGTTTAAGTTGTTCTGGCGTAATGGCGGTAACAAACACTTGTGATTGGCTTTGTTGCAAGCGTTCTGCTAACAAACTTCGTTTGTATTGATCCAGTTCAGAGGCAAAGTCATCAATTAAAAAAATGCAGGCGCGTTGTTTTTGTTTCATCAAATGTTCACCTTGCGCAAGGCGTAGCGCACACATAAGTAGTTTAAGTTGACCGCGAGATAACACATCTTCCGCTGGTAAGCCATTGGCTTTGAAACGTAAATCCGCTTTTTGTGGGCCAGAAATGGTGTAACCAATGCTACGATCTCGTTCGAAATTTTGTTTTAATAACTCGGCATAATCGCGATCTTTTTCCCAACCTTGGTAGAAATTGATGCTGATGTCTAATTCAGGTAAAAAAAGTTGGCAGGTTTGGGCGATTTCTGGTTTTAGCGCATTGGCATATTCTGCGCGCCACTGGCTCACTTGTGTGGCGAATTTCACCAGTTCTTTATCCCAGATGGTCAATTGCTCGTAATGGTTAACTTGTGCTAAAGCAGCATTACGCTGCTTTAATATACGATTTAGGTTTTGCCAAGCATTATAAAAATAATTGTGATGATGAAATAATCCCCAATCTAGAAATGCACGGCGATAGCTCGGACCGCCGTTTAACAAGTTCAGCCCCTCTGGGGTAATCAGTTGAATAGGGAGCAAATGGGCAAGATCCGCAATTTTATTGCCGTCTTCGCCATTGATTTTCACCACCGAATTGCCTTGGCGAAATTTTTGCAAGCCAACGGACCATTGATGTTGTTGCTCTTGAATTTTTCCGTGCAAAATAAAGTGAGGTTGTTCGTAAGAAATAATCCGATTTCCTACGGCACTTTTGAAAGAACGGCCATGTCCTAAATAGAAAATAGCCTCTAATACATTTGTTTTACCGCTGCCATTGTTGCCTACCAAAAAGTTAAAGCCGTGATCTAATTCAAGATCCACGGCAGTTAAATTCCTAAAATTTTCAATGAGCAGACGAGAAATTGCCATGTGGTCAGAAACTTAAATACGCATTGGCATAATGACATATTCTGCGCTGGCATCTTGGCAGTCTTCTATCAAACAGCTTGATGATGAATCTGTTAAGCGCACTCTTACTCGTTCGCATTTTAAGGCGTTAAGCACATCTAAAATATAGCCTACATTAAAGCCAATCTCCATTTCATCTCCAGAGTAAGAAACATCAATAATCTCTTCAGCCTGTTCTTGTTCTGGATTGGTGGCGGTAATGGTTAATTGATTTTCACTTAATTGTAAGCGTACGCTACGGAAACGTTCATTGGATAAAATCGCAGCGCGCACGAAAGCTTGTTTTAAGATGTCCCAATCCGCTTCTAAAATATGTATGGCATTGCGAGGTAACACACGACGGTAATCAGGGAAACGACCGTCGATTAATTTCGATGTAAAGACCATATTGCCTAGAGTTATGCGTAGATTACTTGTACCGATTTGTAAGCGAACAGGTAATTCACTGTTATCTAACAGGCGCCCTAATTCTAATACTCCTTTACGAGGTACAATGACAGAATGGCTTTGCAAATCTTGTTCTAAGGCGATAGTACAAACTGCGAGTCTGTGTCCGTCCGTTGCCACGGTTCTTAGTAAATTACCTTCTGTTTCAAATTTCATACCGTTTAAGAAATAGCGTGCATCTTGGTTTGCCATTGAGAATTGTGTGGCTTCAATTAGGCGGCGTAATGTGCTTTGCTCTATCGTAAAATCAACTTCAGAATGCCAATCGGTTAAATTAGGATATTCTTCTGCCGGGAGGGTAGATAAATTAAATTTACTGCGACCCGATTTAATTATGGCGCGATCTTCTTCAAAACTTACGCTTAGTTCGGATTGGTCCGGTAAACTACGGCAAATATCAAGAAATTTTTTCGCTGGAATAGTAGTGCGTCCTTGGAAATCCGATCCAAATAATTCTGCTTCCGTCGATAATTCTACTTCTAAGTCAGTGCCAGTAAGAACCAATTTATTCCCACTTATTTGTAATAAAATATTGTTCAGTACAGGAATATTGGGTCTGCTACTTAATACGCCACAAACCTGTTGCAGTGGTTTTAACAATTGTTCTCTTGAAATAATAAACTGCATATTTTTCTCCTTATGCTGATAATGTGCGAATTAGGTTTGACCAATCTTCCTGAATATTGCTATCTTCCTCTCGTAATTTTGCAATAGTGCGGCAAGCGTGTAATACCGTGGTATGATCCCGATCCCCAAATCCTTTCCCGATTTCAGGCAGGCTTCGGTTGGTTAATTCTTTCGATAGTGCCATTGCTAGTTGGCGAGGTCTAGCAATAGAACGTGAGCGGCTTTTGGATTTTAAATCCGCAACTTTAATGCGGTAGTATTCGGCAACCACTTTCTGAATGTTTTCTACCGTCACTAGCTTATCTTGTAGCGCCAGCATATCTTTCAGCGTTTCTCGTACAAAATCAATGGTGATGGACGTAGCCTTAAATTCTGCGTAGGCGGATAATCTATTTAACGCGCCTTCTAACTCCCGCACATTCGTGCGTAGCTTTTGTCCTATAAAAAATGCGACTTCTTCAGGTAATTCAATGCCTTTTTCTTCCGCTTTTTTTAATAAGATGGCAACACGAGTTTCTAGCTCGGGCGGTTCAATTGCTGTGGTTAACCCCCAACCGAAACGAGATTTTAATCGTTCTTCAATTTTTTCGATTTCTTTTGGATAACGATCTGAAGTGAGAATAATTTGTCTGCCTGTTTCAAATAACCGATTGAAAATAAAGAAAAATTCTTCTTGGGTTTTTTCTTTTTCCGCAAAAAATTGAATGTCATCCACCAACAACGCATCTAATGAACGATAAAAACGTTTGAAATCGTCCATTTTGTTATCTCGCATTGCATTCACCATTTGCTGCATAAAGCTGTTTGCGTGAATGTAAAGTACTCTAGCGTTAGGATTTCTGCTTAAAATGCCATTGCCGATGGCGTGTAATAAGTGAGTTTTACCTAATCCAGTTCCTCCATAAAGATAGAGGGGATTAGAGGTTTCTTCGCCAGGATTAAGTGCAACTTTTTGAGCGACGGCACGAGCAAGTTGATTTGACTTACCTTCGACAAAATTATCAAAAATCAGTTTTTCATTTAAATTTGAACGAACAGGTGAAAGTTTTACTTCTTTTTTGGGTGGCGGATTTTTTTCAATCTCTTCCGCTTTTTTCTTGTTTGGTTTTACGCCGACTTTAACATTAACCGTCAGTTCCTCATGGTTGCTTAAACTTTGCATCAGATGAGTGATGTTTTGCAAAAAACTTTCATCGATTTTTTGTTTCACAAAAATATTAGCAGCATAAAGCGTAACGTGATTTTCATCGTTAATATCCATTTGTAATGGGCGAACCCAAGTTTCAAAATCCATTACGGACAATTGATCTTGCAACAGCGATAAGCATTGTTGCCAAAGGGAATAAAGATCTGTTTTCATTTTTGGTATAGAAAGACTGTTGACTAAAATAAATGTAAATTCGTGATGAACTGATTATCGGCGACGAATTTTACAATAAAACCGCCAAAAAATCTTTAGGAAAAAGGAATAAAAAATAAAAATCCGCCTTGAGATTTCTTTCAAAAAACGTATAATGCACGCCGCTTTAAGTCCACCTTAGAAAATTTTGATTTTCTTGATTTGACGAAAATGAGATTTAAGACTAAAATCTCAAATCTTGTTTTTCTACATTTTTTATTTTATATTCTAGGTAGTTAATTATTATGAAACGTACATTTCAACCATCAGTATTAAAACGTAGCCGCACTCATGGTTTCCGTGCTCGTATGGCAACTAAAAACGGTCGTCAAGTTTTAGCTCGTCGTCGTGCTAAAGGTCGTAAATCGTTATCAGCATAATCTTCATCTTTGATGTGGTTAAGCTAAATTTTTCTAGGGAGTTACGTTTGTTAACTCCCGTTCATTTTAAATACGTCTTTGAACAACCTTTTCGTGCCAGCACGCCTGAAATCACCATCCTTGCTCGTCCAAATCAATTAACGCATCCTCGTTTAGGATTAACCGTTGCCAAAAAGCATTTAAAACGTGCTCACGATCGTAATCGAATTAAACGTTTATGCCGTGAAAGTTTCCGTCTGTTGCAGCATAATTTACCTAATTATGATTTTGTGGTGGTGGCGAAAAAAGGAATTGCTCGTTTGGATAATCCGACTTTTTATCAACATCTGGATAAGTTATGGCACAGACATATTCGTTTGGCACAAAAATCTTAGTTGGCTGTATTAGAGTTTATCAATGGGTCATCAGCCCAATGATCGGCCCTCGTTGTCGTTTTACTCCAACCTGTTCTTGCTATGGTGTTGAGGCGTTAAAACAGCATGGCGCGCTAAAAGGTAGTTGGCTTACCGTTAAACGTATATTAAAATGTCATCCTTTAAACGAAGGTGGATACGACCCTGTTCCGCCAAAGATCAATAACAACAAAGAGAATAAATAATGGATTCAAGACGTGGCCTGTTAGTCATCGCACTACTCTTTCTTTCTTTTCTTGTTTGGCAACAATGGCAATTGGACTATCATACGCCGAAACCAGTTACTACCGAGCAAGTTTCTTCAGTAACAGTTGCTTCTAAAGCATCAGGTTCTGATATTCTTTCCCTTTCTCAAGAAAGTGGCAGAATTATTACCCTTGAAAATGATGTATTTCGTTTGCAAGTGGATACCCTAGGGGGCGATGTTGTTAAATCTGAGTTATTAAATTATGACGCTGAGTTAGATTCTAAAACGCCATTTACTCTACTGAATAATCAAAAAGATCACATTTATGTTGCTCAAAGTGGTTTAGTTGGTAAAGACGGTATTGATACCAAAGCTGGCCGTGCTAATTATCAAGTTGAAGGTGAAAACTTCAAGTTAGCGGAAGATCAAAATGAACTTGTTGTGCCATTCACTTTTGAGAAAGATGGTGTAGTTTTCCGCAAGATATTTGTGTTAAAACGTGGTGCTTATAGTATTGATGTGAACTTTGAGATTAATAACCAAAGTGAAAAAGCGATAGAAGTTGAGCCTTATGCACAAATTAAGCATACCTTAGTAGAGGATACTGGTAACGTCGCTATGCCGACTTATACTGGCGGTGCTTATTCATCAGCAGAAAACAATTATAAAAAATATAGTTTTGAAGAGATGCAAAAAGCTAATTTGTCTGTTTCGACTAAAGCTGGCTGGATTGCTGTCTTACAACATTACTTTGTTTCTGCTTGGGTTCCAAATCAAGATAATAATAACCAACTTTACACGTCTACAGATAGCGCAAATAATGTAGCTTTTATTGGTTATCGTGGTCCAGCAACAGTAGTCTCGGCTGGAGAAAATCAAGTTATATCTAGTAAATTATGGACAGGGCCAAAATTACAAACTCAGATGGCAAGTGTTGCAAATTATCTTGATTTGACTGTGGATTACGGTTGGGCTTGGTTCATTGCTAAACCATTATTTTGGCTATTAACTTTTATTCAAAGTTTAGTGCATAACTGGGGGATTGCAATTATCGGCGTTACTTTAGTCGTAAAAGCGGCGTTGTACCCATTAACTAAAGCACAATATACTTCTATGGCGAAAATGCGTATGCTTCAGCCGAAGTTACAAGAAATGCGTGAGCGTTTTGGTGAAGATCGTCAGCGCATGAGTCAAGAAATGATGAAATTGTACAAAGAGGAAAAAGTAAACCCATTAGGTGGATGTTTACCTTTAGTGTTACAAATGCCAATTTTCATCGCATTATATTGGACATTCCTAGAAGCTGTAGAATTACGCCATGCACCGTTCTTTGCATGGATTCAAGACTTATCTGCTCAAGATCCGTATTACATTCTCCCAATCTTAATGGGGGCTTCAATGTTCTTGTTACAGAAAATGTCGCCAACACCTGTAGCGGATCCAACGCAACAAAAGATCATGAATTTTATGCCTCTCATGTTCATGGTATTCTTCTTATGGTTCCCATCTGGTTTGGTTTTATACTGGTTAGTGTCTAACTTGATTACTATCGTACAGCAACAATTAATTTATCGCGGTTTGGAGAAAAAAGGACTACATTCTCGCAATAAATAAGATTGGAACAACGAGATAAAAGGCATCAAATGGTGCCTTTTATTTTTAGGATAAATAGAGATTGATTATGAAAGAAACTATTGTTGCACAAGCAACTGCGCCAGGGCGTGGTGGAATTGGAATTTTGCGTATTTCGGGTCCTAAAGCTGTTGATGTTGCTATGGCGATCTTAGGAAAATGCCCTAAGCCGCGTATGGCAGATTATTTGCCTTTTAGAGATCAAGCTGGAAATGTATTAGATCAAGGTATTGCCTTATATTTTAAAGCACCAAATTCTTTTACTGGGGAAGATGTTTTAGAACTGCAAGGACATGGTGGGCAAATTGTACTGGATTTATTACTTAAATCTATTCTGCAATTAGAAGGTATCCGCCTTGCTAGACCGGGTGAATTTTCTGAACAAGCATTTTTGAATGATAAGTTAGATTTGGCTCAAGCTGAAGCTATTGCGGATTTAATTGACGCCACCTCTGAACAAGCAGCGCGTTCCGCATTAAAATCCTTACAGGGTGAATTTTCCAATAAAATCAATCAATTAGTAGATAGTATTATCTATTTGCGTACTTATGTTGAAGCTGCTATTGATTTTCCTGATGAAGAAATTGATTTCCTTGCAGATGGAAAAATAGAAGGTCATCTTGATGACATTATTAACCAACTAGCACAGGTTCGCGCGGAAGCTAAACAAGGTTCAATTTTGCGCGAGGGGATGAAGGTAGTTATCGCTGGTCGTCCAAATGCAGGAAAGTCAAGTTTGCTTAACGTGCTTGCAGGTAGAGAAGCAGCTATTGTTACTGATATTGCGGGCACCACGCGAGATGTGTTGCGTGAGCATATTCATATCGACGGTATGCCTTTACATATTATTGATACCGCTGGTTTGCGAGATGCTAGCGATGAAGTGGAACGCATTGGTATTGTACGCGCATGGAATGAAATTGAACAAGCGGATCGTATTTTATTAATGCTAGATAGTAGCCAATCAGAAGGACAAGATTTTGAACAAATTCGCGCGGAGTTTTTGACTAAGATCTCTGGAAATATTCCTGTTACTATTGTGCGTAATAAAGCAGATCTAAGTGGCGAAAACGAGGGGATTGTTGAGGAACAAGGATATACGGTAATTACCCTATCAGCGAAAACTAAGCAAGGTATTTCTCATTTGCGCGAGCATTTAAAGTGCTCTATGGGTTATCAAACTAATATGGAAGGTGGATTCCTAGCGCGTCGTCGCCATTTGGAAGCCTTGGCACAGGCAGAAATTCATTTGCAGCAAGGCCATATCCAATTAACTCAATTTCATGCAGGTGAATTGCTTGCTGAAGAGTTACGTTTAGTTCAGCAGCATTTAAGTGAAATCACAGGACAATTTACTTCAGATGATTTATTAGGCAGTATCTTTAGCTCATTCTGTATTGGTAAATAAAAAATCCGGGTGTAATGGACAAAAATG